>CANQBH010000001.1 GCA_947589155.1 uncultured Lachnospiraceae bacterium
ACTGAATTTAGAGGCAGAGGAGATGAGATAAGAATTTATCCGTTGTCTTTTGCAGAGTTCTATGCGGCTTATGATGGAGATTATGATGACGCTTGGGAGGAATATATGATATACGGCGGTTTACCGCAAGTGGCACAATTTTCTGTAGAACGCCAGAAGGCTGAATATCTTAAAAATATTTTTACCAATGTTTATATCAGGGATGTGGTAGAGCGAAATAAAATTCAAAATGTTGATGAGATTGGAACTTTGGTGGATATTCTTGCTTCTTCCATAGGAGCCCCTACAAATCCAACCAAAATATCAAATACCTTCAAAAGTGAACGAGGTATCAATTATAGTAATAAAACTATATCTAACCATATTGATTATTTGGAAGAGGCATTTTTGATTTCTAAAGCGTATCGGTATGATATTAAAGGTAGAAAATATGTGGGTGCAAATCTGAAATATTATTTTTCAGATGTTGGACTTAAAAATGCCAGACTGAACTTCAGACAGCAGGAGCCTACGCACATTATGGAGAACATTGTTTATAATGAGTTGCTTGTGCGTGGTTACAATGTGGATGTTGGTATTGTGGATGTGTTTGCAAAGAATAGTGAAGGAAAGAGGGTTCATAAGCAGTTAGAGGTTGATTTTGTAGTGAACCAGGGCAGTCAGAGATATTACATTCAGGTGGCTTATGATATGACCTCTGAGGAAAAGCAGACGCAGGAACTTAATTCATTTCGAAATATTCCGGATTCATTTAAGAAGATCGTTATAGTGAATGGAACGAAAAAGCCTTGGAGAAATGAGGAAGGCTTTGTGTTCATGGGCATGAAATATTTTCTGCTCAATGCAGATAGTTTGGAGTTTTAGGATGGAAAACTTGAATCTTTGTAAAAGTTGCTTTAGAAGTTTTTATACAGGTTGAAGCACCTGATTATGCGCCGGAAGGGGTAGCGGCATTTTACACCAATGAAATATGTTGTGAGTTAAAAAACAGTGAGCCGGTTGTTGACAAAAATTGCGACAGTTTAGAGTGAAGGAGGATATGGAAAAATCAGAGGATTAAAACCGAAAACAGATGTAACGCAAGATAGTAAAGAAAAAATAAGGAGGTAGCAGAGAGATGAGAAAGTGCGTTCGTTGCGGAGAGGAAATGGTGGAAGGATTTACGTTTACCGGCGGTTCCGGCAATGTGATCCGCAAGAAAGGCCTGACCGGTAAAGCCGTTTATCCAAAAGCGGCAGTATGCCCGAAGTGCGGCGAGGTCTCCATTTATGCAGACGAGGAGCAGTTGGAAAAGTTGATGAAGTAGTTTTGCAGTTCTATCCCCTGAGAGAATACTTTCTCAGGGGATAAAAATATTCCGGCGAATCCAAAGTGGCCATCATCTTCTGCGTCAGCCATATATTTTCATCTTCATATCGCATTTCAACGCTGCTTTCCTCGCCGCCAACAGAGGCAACATAGGTCAGATATTCCGCAGCGCTTGAACGGATCGTTATTTCGTTCTTCTTCTTTTCCTGTTTAACTTCAATGCTCTGATTGTGAAAATGGCCAGAATATGATAAAATATTCATTCAAAAGCGGATATGTTTGAAATGTACAAGATCAACACGGACAGCGATTTTTATAAAACGATCATGAAAGAGAGGTTGCAGGCGGCATGAAAAATACGGATCAACAGCGTGATGTCAACACAGAAGAAAAGACCGTTTCCGTTCCGGATCCCATCAACATTCCCGATCTTCTTCAGGGAAAAGTCGCGCTCATCACCGGCGGCAGCAGCGGGATCGGGTTTGCCATGGCGGAACGCTTCCTCCGGTGCGGCGCAAAAGTGATCATCACCGGAAGGAACGAGGAAAAACTGCGCGCGTGCTGTGAAAGAGCGGCAGGCGGGGGGGCGATATCTTACCTCGTGCTTGACGTCAGAGACGTAGAAACGATGCCGGAGAAGGTTCAGGCCGCCGCGGCGATGTTTCCGGAAAACAGAATCGATATTCTTGTTAATTCCGCGGGCGTAGTCAACCGATCGAGTTTTCTGAACATGACCGAGCAGGAGTACGACTGCATTATGGACACCAATGCGAAGGGAACGTATTTCATGTCGCAGGCGGTGGCAAAGCATATGATAAAAAATAAGATCAAGGGTCATATTCTGAATGTGACGTCCTCCTCGGCGCTGCGTCCGGCGTGGACGCCGTACCAGTTGTCAAAGTGGGCGGTAAGGGGCTTCACGCTTGGCGCTGCGGACAAATTGGTGCCGTATGGGATCATTGTCAATGCGATCGCCCCGGGACCGACTGCAACGCCGATGCTTGGCAAACATGAGGGCGATGACATCACAGCTCCTTCCATTCCGGCGGGAAGATTTGCGATGCCGTCCGAGATCGCCTCGCTGGCCGCGTTTATGGTCAGCGATATGGGAAATATGATCGTCGGCGACACCTTCTATATGACCGGAGGCAGCGGGACGATCACACTCCACAGATGACCGCCGCAGATAAAGCGTTAAACGGAATGGGCTGCACATGGGAGGATGGCGGATATGACAGAGGCGCTAAAAAGAGTCAGAGACTATGAAGAACAGACGGAAATGCAGACGGGATCGTGCGCGCGCCCGCTGCTGCACCTGACGCCGCGCGTGGGATGGATGAACGACCCGAACGGCTTTTCTTTTTATCAGGGGCAGTATCATCTCTTTTACCAGTACCATCCTTATGACAAGCGGTGGGGGCCGATGCACTGGGGCCATGCGGTGAGCAAAGATCTGATCCATTGGGAATATCTTCCCGCCGCGCTTGCGCCTGATCAGGTGTATGACGGAAAAGGCTGTTTCTCGGGAAGCGCCATCGAACTTCCGGACGGAAGGCATCTGCTGATGTACACGGGCATCGTGGAGACGGAGCGGCCGGAAGACGGCGGTAGGGAGTTGCAGGTGCAGTGCCTCGCGGTCGGCGACGGGAAAGATTACAAAAAATGGGAGAAAAATCCCGTCCTGACGGAGAACGATCTTCCGGAAAATGCGAGCCGTTACGATTTCCGCGACCCGAAGATCTGGTACGAAAACGGGCGCTATTATTGCGTGACAGGCAACTGTACCGAGGAAAGGGACGGACAGATGCTTCTGTTTTCCAGCGAAGACGGCTTTTCATGGTCGTTTCTGAAAACGCTGATCCGCAGCGGCGGCCGTTTCGGGCGTATGTGGGAATGTCCGGACTTCTTTGCGCTGGACGGAAAGCGGGTGGCGATCGCAAGTCCGCAGGAAATGCTGCCGGAGGGGTTGGAATATCATGGCGGGAACGGAACCCTGTGTATGATCGGTGCGTTGGATGCGTCGGGAGAATTTATCGGAGAGCATTGCCATGCCATCGACTATGGAATCGATTTTTACGCGCCGCAGACGGTTGCTGCGCCGGATGGGCGGAGAATCATGATCGGCTGGATGCAGAACTGGGATACGCTGGGTTACAGGCCGGAAGAACCGCTTCCGTGGTTCGGGCAGATGAGCCTGCCGAGGGAACTTTCGGTGCGGGACGGAAGGCTGATACAGACGCCGGTGCGGGAACTTTGCGCGCATTACGGACGGGAGGCGGCGCAGCGGGATATCATAATCTCCGGAGAGAGCAGCCTGCCGGGGATTTGCGGGCGCGTGGCGGATCTTACCGTGGATATCGAGCCGTCCGATACAGAGCGGTTGTACCGCCGGTTTGAAATGCGGTTTGTTGATAACGGCGCAAATTATGCGTGCGTCTGCTATGATCCGTATGAAGCGGTCGTGGAGATCGACCGGAGATATTCCGGTACGCGGGTCGACGCCGTTCATCAGCGAAGCTGCAATGTGAGGCAGTCGGGAGGAAGGCTCCGGCTGCGTCTGATCTTGGACCGCTTCAGCGCAGAAGTCTTCGTCAATGACGGAGAGCAGGTTCTTTCCATGGCGCTTTATGCAGACACGGAATCGGACGGCATCCGTTTTCTGGCAAGCGGGGAAGCAAAGGTCAGCGCGGTTTTGCATGAACTTTTGTGATACAGGCAGGGCAAAAGAGGCGGAAAGGAGCGGACAGCGCGGTGAAAGTGATCAGGGCATGTGGAGGAAGATCATGGAAAAGAATGTTGACGGCATCTATATGATCGATCTGAGCCGGATCACGATAGATATTCCCGCTCTTGCGGCAAATGCCGGTTATACGATTTTGGTCTTTTATTTATGCGGAAAAGTATGTAATATATATCATATAGGCAAAGCATAGCGGATATGCGGAAAGGAGATTGATATGCTAAAAGGAAAGACAGCCGTTGTTACGGGCGGCACAAGAGGAATCGGTTTTGCCATCGTAAAGAAATATCTGGAGAACGGGGCAAACGTAGCGCTGACCGGATCCCGTCAGGAGACGGTGGAAAAGGCGCTGGCGCAGTTGGGCGAGTATAAGGACAGGGTCATGGGGCTCTGGCCGGATCTCTGCGATCCGAAAGAAGTGGCCGACGCGTTTGCTTCCGTGAAGGAGAAGTTCGGTTCGTTTGATATCCTTGCGAACAACGCGGGCATTTCTTCCCGCACGAGTTTATACGATTACACGTTGGAAGAATTTTCCAAGATCATCGACATCAACTTAAAGGCGGTCTTCGTCTGCTCGCAGGCTGCCGCGCGCCTGATGGAAGATCAGGACGGCGGCTGTATCATCAACACCAGTTCCATGGTGGCGGAATACGGACAGCCGTCCGGCTGCGGTTATCCGGCGACGAAATTTGCCGTCAACGGCATAACGAGATCCCTTGCGAGGGAACTGGCAAAAGACGGGATCCGCGTCAACGCGGTTGCGCCGGGCGTGACCAATACCGACATGGTAGCGGCGCTGCCGGAAGAAATGGTAGCGCGCATTTCCGCGGGAATCCCGCTCGGCCATCCGGGCGAGCCGGAGGACGTCGCCAACGCCTTCTTATATCTGGCAAGCGATATGGCGTCTTATGTGACGGGCGTGGTTCTGCGCGTGGACGGCGCGGTGATGAATTAAGAGAGGAGCGGCAATGGATAAAAAAGCAATGTATAAACTGAGTTACGGCCTGTTCGTCCTGACTTCGGCGTTTGAAGGCCGCGACGGCGGCTGTATCATTAACACCGGTATTCAGGTGACGAGCGAGCCGAACCGTATCAGTATTGCGGTGAACAAATCAAATTTTACGAGGGAACTCGTGGAAAAGAGCGGCAGGTTTAATCTTTCCGTTCTCAGCGAGGCGGCTGATTTTGATACCTTCCGGCATTTTGGGTTCCAGTCCGGCCGGGACGTGGATAAATTCGCCTCCTATGCGGCGTGCGAGCGCAGCGCCAACGGCCTTTACTATATCACCGGCGGAACGAACGCGTTCCTTAGCGGGTCGGTCGAGCAGACGATCGATCTGGGCAGCCACATACTGTTCATCGCGGGCGTGGACGATATGGAGGTGCTGTCGGCGGATCCGTCGGCGACGTATGCGTACTATCAGTCCGAGATCAAACCGAAACCGGCGCAGCAGCCGGCCACCGGAAAAACGGCGTGGCGCTGCAAGGTCTGCGGCTATGTTTACGAGGGCGAGGAACTTCCGGCGGATTTCATCTGCCCGTTGTGCAAACATCCGGCGTCAGATTTTGAGAAGGTTGTGATCTGAGAACAGAAAAATATGACATCCGTTAGGGAAAAGACAGAAGGAGGCGGACAATGAACGAGATCGAAGCGATTCGGGCAAGACATTCCGTGAGGAATTATCGGGAACAGCGCATTGAACAGGAGAAGATCGGCCTGCTGGAGGCGATGATCGCAGAGTGCAACGAAAAAGGGAATTTACACCTGCAATTCATAGAAGACGCGGGAAAGACGTTTAACAAACTGCTGAATAAGGCGATGGGCTTGGGGAGCGCGCCGAGCGTGATCGCCTGCGTCGGGCCGGACGACGAGTTGCTGGCGGAGCGGATCGGCTACTACGGAGAAAAGATCGTCCTTTATGCGCAGACGCTCGGGCTCAACACCTGCTGGGCGGGAACGTTCAATCCGAAAAACGTCATGGCGGAGATCAGAGACGGCGAGAGGCTCGTGATCGTCATTGCGATCGGCTACGGGCAGAACGCCGGAAAGGATCATAAGTCGAAGACGGAGGATCAGGTGAGCAAAGCAAAAGGGGAACGGCCGGAGTGGTTTGATTTTGGCGTGGAGATGGCGCTTCTCGCGCCGACGGCGATCAATCAGCAGAAGTTTGAGATCTGTCTGGAAGAAGACGGAACGGTCACGTTTACCGATCTGGGCGGCGTACACAGCAAGACCGATCTGGGCATTGTCCGCTATCATTTTGAAGCGGGGCGCGATCACATCAAGGCGGGAGGCGGCAGATAGCGCGCCGTTTTATATCACGCACAGATTCCCGCAAAAATCCACTCTGTGCGAAAAATCAGGACAAGACGAACAAAAATCACTGTTTTCCAAAAACAGTGATTTTTCGCAAAAAGGCATATAATATGCAATAAGGAAGAGCGATATGTTAAGGGATGCGGATATCCGGGAGCCGCTGTTTGACTTTCTGGAAGAAAGATACGGCAAAATACGGATCATAGAAGAAAAGACGATGGGGCGCTCCCGGGCGGATGTGCTGATGGTGACGGAAGACGCGGTCTACGGGATCGAGATCAAGAGCGACGCCGACACCTACGAACGTCTGGCGCGTCAGGTCAGGGATTACGACCGCTATTTCGACTATAACATCGTGGTGGCGGGAAGCAGCCACGGCCTGCATATACGGGAGCACGTTCCGGAATACTGGGGCGTGATCACGGCGGAACAGGAAGGGGACGCGATGGATTTTTACGAATTGCGGCTGCCGCAAAGAAACCCCAAAAGCAAACTGGACAAAAAACTGCAGCTTCTCTGGCGGCCGGAACTGTCCGTATTGCAGGAGATGAACCAAATGCCGCGGTATAAAGAAAAGAGCAAAGCGTTCGTGCAAAAACAGATCGCGGAAAGAACCGCATATCCCGAAGGGAAAAAAGGGCGGATCGAAACGGAGCGGCTGCACCGGCAGATCAGCGAACTCCTGTTTGAGCGGGATTATACGACGATCGATGAAACGCTGCGGGAATACCGACGGGAACAAAAAGCGCGGCGGGGCGCGCGGGGGGAGGACTTATGAAAGAGAAAAAAGTAGTACACCATTTTCCGCTTCCCTATCTGGGGCACCGTATCATGAAGACCAGTCTGGCGGTCTTTTTATGTCTGGCGATCCACGGGATCCTCGGATTTGAAGGGATGGCGATCGAATCCGCGATCGCTGCGATCGTCTGTATGCAGCCGCAGATCGAAGATACGAAAAAATACGCGCTGGACCGCATTGTCGGTACGGTGCTCGGAGCGGGCTGGGGTCTTCTTTTTCTGCTCTTTTTCAGTTTTTTCCCGAGCCTGCCCGACCACATGATGATCGTCTATTTTCTGATGGCGGTCGGCGTGATGATAACGATATACAGCACCGTCGTCTTAAAACTGACGGATACGGCGGCGCTGTCATCCATCGTCTTCCTCTCTGTGGTCTTCGTCTATCCCGCGGTGGAAGCGCCGCTCCTTCTGGCGGGGGAAAGGATCGTCGATACGATGATCGGCATACTGATCGCGATCGCCGTCAACGTGATCGAACTGCCGCGGAAGAAGCGGGAAAACTGCCTCTTTTTCGTGCGCCTGAAAGATCTGGTGCCGGACCGCTACGCGCGCGTGGATTCCGGCGTGATGACGTTTCTGAACCGCCTATATCAGGACGGCGCGAAGATCTGTCTGGTCAGCAAATGGGCGCCCGCGTTCGTGCTCTCGCAGATGGAACTGCTGGAAACGGGCGTGCCCGCGATCGTCATGGACGGCGCAGCACTCTACGATTTCCGCGAGAAGAAATATCTTCGGATCGTTGACATGGAAAAAGAAGACGCGGCGTTCCTTTGCCGGACGCTAAAAGAAATGGATCTGGGATACTGCGTCTACGCGATCCGCGACACGACGACGCTGATCTACCGGCAGGGCCATCTGAATCAGGCGGAAGAACAGGAATACCGGATCATGCGCCGCTCCCTGCTGCGGAATTATGTGGACGGTTTTTATACCAAAGAGGATCAGGTCGCCTTTATCCGCACGATCGATACCAAGGAACGGATCGACCGTCTGGAGCCGGAGATTCGGGAAGCATTGCAGGGCCGCTACCGGATCGAGAAGCGCAAGCAGCCGCAGTACAAGGGATATGCCGGACTCTACTTCTATGCGAAAGAAGCGACGGTCGAAAATATGAAAGAGTGGATGTTAAAGAACGACGGAAGCGTGGATCAGGGCGTCGATATCCTTCCGGCGGAGGGCCACTACGATGTGAAGCGCGACGCCGTCCATCTTCTGCACAAGGTCTATACCCTTTACGAACCGCTGTCCTTTATGAAGTGAGGATCACAGACGGCGGAACTCCATCCACCGCCCTTTCCATGCGTACAGGCACATCAAAAGCGCGCCGACGGCAAAGGAAACGGGGTAGGTCAGATAGACGCCTTGGATACTGTCAAACAGCGGCGCGGCAAGTTTGATCCAGCCGATGCGGCAGAGGCAGAGGGAAAACAGGATGATGAGCATGGGCTGAAGGGTCTTCCCGCTGCCGCGTACCACACCGGCGAGATCGTGGATCAGGCTGAGCAGGCAGTAATACGGGGCGAGGCTCCAGAGCGCCATAACGCCGAATTCGACGACTTCCGGATCGCGGGTAAACATACGGATGATCGGCGTGGCAAAACTCAGCATGACCGCGGTCATGCAAAGCGTATAAACGAGCCCCATCGCAACGACGGTAAACATCCCTTTTTTCACGCGGTCGTACTGACCGGCTCCGATGTTCTGTCCGGTAAACGTGGTGGCGGCAAGGCTGAAACTCATGATCGGCAGGATGTTGAAACCGTCGACCTTCATATAGGCGGTAAATCCCGCCATGGCGGAAGTGCCGAAACTGTTGACGCCCGCCTGGATCAGCATATTGGAAAACGCGATGACGGCGTTCTGGATCGCCGTTGGGATACCGAGTTTTAAGATGGATACGGTCATTTTCCGCTCCATGCGGATCCTCTTTAACTGAACGCGGTAAGGCTGGCCGGTGCGTATTAAAAACGACAGGATGGCGACCACGGATACCAGCTGGCTGATGACCGTTGCCAGAGCCGCGCCCGCGATCCCGAAGTGCAGTACCGCCACAAAAAGGATATCCAGCACGATATTGGTGATCGAAGCGATCGCCAGATAGCGAAGGGAACGGCGCGAATCGCCGACGGCGTTCAAGATTCCGGACGCCATGTTATAAATGGCGTTAAAGATTACGCCGACAAAATAGATCCGCAGGTAGAGGATGGCGGAAGGCGTTACTTCCGGCGTCGTGCCGACAAAGCGGATAAGCAGCGGCGTCAGCAGGAGCCCCGCCACGGTGATGACGGCGCCGAGAACGATACTGAGCGCGATCGTCGTATGCACGGCGGTCTCGAGATCCTCATAGTCCTTTCCGCCGTAGTAGCGGGAGATCAGAATACCCGCGCCGCTCGAAGCGCCGATACAGAACGAGATCAGGAGAAAGGTCAGGGAACCGCTCGAACCGACGGCGGCAAGCGCCTCGCGGCCGACAAAATTTCCCACGATCAGGGAATCCATGGTATTATATAACTGCTGCAGGAAATTCCCGATGATGAGCGGGATGGAATACAGCAGGATCGCGCGGGGGATGGAGCCGGACGTCATGGAGACGGCCTGCGCTTTGGATGTCGGATGTTTCATAACTTACCTCTTTTGCCAAAATACTTACCTCATCTATTCTACTCTTTCTGTAAGGGGATTGACAAGCCCCGCGGAACAACGAAAAGGAACGACGGATATGCTGATAGGATACGGACGAAAAAAACAATATTTCGGCGACCGCGCGTTTTACCGGCGCGTGATACGGGTCGCGCTGCCGATCATGATACAAAACGGGTTTATGAACCTCATGAACCTCGTGGACAATCTGATGGTGGGAAGGATCGGAACGGATCAGATGTCCGGCGTGGCAATCATCAACCAGTTGATCTTCATCTTTAACCTGAGTATCTTCGGCGCGCTTTCCGGCGCGGGGATCTTCGTCGCGCAGTATTACGGAAAAGGCGACGGCCAAAAAGTAAAAGAGGTCTTCCGCTTAAAACTTCTGATCGCGCTGATCATCACGGCTGCCGGCCTGACGATCTTAAAAGCGGCGCGGCTGCCGCTTATCATGCAGTTTCTTCACGACGGCAGCATGACGGGAGATCTCGACCTGACCTTGGAATACGCCCTGCGCTATATCCGGATCGTGCAGATCGGGCTGATCCCGTTTGCCTATGCGCAGTGCTATGTGAGCACGCTGCGGGAAACGGGCGAGACGATCCTGCCGATGAAGGCGGGCATCGTTTCCGTGCTGGTCAATATCTGCCTGAACTATCTTCTGATCTACGGCAAATGCGGCCTGCCCGCGCTTGGCGTGGAGGGCGCGGCGATCGCTACGGTGACGGCTCGGTTTGTGGAATGTGCGATCGTGGTCGTCTTCACGCAGAAAAACGCTGAGCGCTTCGATTATATGAACCGCGTGCTGCGCGGATTTTACATACAAAAGGAGATCGTCGCGCAGGTGATACGAAAGGGGACGCCGCTGCTGCTGAACGAGTTTTTGTGGTCGGCGGGCGTGACGATGCTGACGATGTGCTACTCCACCCGCGGCTTGGCGACGGTCGCCGCGATCAACATCTGTAATACGATCAACAACGTTTTCCAGATCGCGATGATCGCCGGAGGCAGCGCCGCGTCCATTCTCGTCGGCCAGCAGCTTGGAGCCGGAGAGTTCGAGGAAGCGAGGGATACCGCGCGCAAGATGATCGTCTTCTCGGTCCTTTTATGCGCGGCGGCGGGGCTGCTTATGGCAATTGCTGCGCCGTTTTTCCCGCTGCTCTATCAGACGACCGGCGAGGTGCGGTCGCTTGCGACCGGCTTCATCTTCATCATGGCGGCGCTGATGCCTTTCGGCGCGTTTACGAACGCTTCTTATTTTATCCTGCGTTCGGGCGGGAAGACCATGATCACCTTTCTTTTCGACAGCTGCTTTGAGTGGGCGGTCTGCGTCACGTCGGCGCTCGCGCTGGCGTACGCCACGGACATGCCGATCCTGCCGATGTATCTGATCTGCCAGTCGCTTGAGATCATTAAGTGCGTGATCGGCTACTTCCTCGTCAGAAGCGGCGGATGGGTACATAATCTGAGCGAAGGGATCAGGTAAGAAAAAACGGCTGCGCTATGGAAAAAACAGCGGCGGCATGATAGAATAAATATCACACAAAGGAGGCGCGCCTATGATAGATTTTTCCAAGATCCCGCTGGGATCGCCGATCAAAGACGAATTACAGAAACTTCGGATCGATTTTGCCTTTCAGCCGATCTACCGCAGGGACGGCAGGACGAGATACGCGTATGAAGCGCTGATGCGTCCGGAAAACAAAAACATCGTCGATCTGATCGCGGAGTATGAGGAGGCCGGAAAACTCCATGTGCTGGAGGTCGCGACGTTCTTCGGCGCGCTGACGGCGTATGAGGAGCGCGGGCTGAAAGATTACGTCTGTATCAATTCCTTCCCGTCCGAATGTTTTACGGAGGAGGAAAACGAAGTGTTCAACGCGTATTTTGAGAACACGAAAAAGAAAGGCATCGTAGAGATCCTCGAGTATCCGCTCTCTACGATGGAGGCATGGCAAAAGAAAAAAGACATGCTGGACGAGCGCGACGTCAGGCTGGCGATCGACGACTTCGGCGCGGGCTATAACGACATGAGCGCCGTGGACGTCTTCATGCCGCATATCGTCAAACTCGACCGCTCGCTGATCTCGGAGATCCATCTGCACAGGGACAAGCAGGAAAACTGCGCCGGATTCATCTCCCATTTCACGAAAAAAGGAATGACGGTGCTGGCGGAAGGCGTGGAAACAAAAGAAGAATACGAGTTTCTCCTGACGATGGATGTGGACTTGTTTCAGGGATATTATTTCGGAAAGCCGGAATAAGAAAAAGGAGGCGTATCATGGAAGAAATGCGGAACATACGGAATGAAAAACTGGCGCGGACGGTGATCCGCGGTCTGGAATCGCGGAACATGAAAGGCTACTACGCCGCGGATAAGGACGAGGCGCTGCATCTGGCCCTGTCGCTGATTCCGAAGGGCGGCACGGTCGCAAAAGGCGGCTCCGCCACGGTCAGCGAGATCGGGCTGCTGGACGCGGTGCGCGGGGGCGATTACCGTTTTCTGGATCGCGAAACGGCGGAGGACAAGGCCGCGATCGAGCGGATGACCTATGAGAGCGACGTCTTTCTGACCGGCGTCAACGCGCTGACGGCGGACGGGGTGCTGATCAATATCGACGGCAACGCCAACCGCGTTTCGGCGATCGCCTACGGCCCGAAAAAGGTGATCTGCCTCGCGGGCATGAACAAGGTCGCGCCCGATACAGACAGCGCGATGAAGCGCGCCCGCAACGAAGCCGCTCCGATCAACGTGCAGAGATTCGGCCTTCAGACGCCTTGCGCTAAGACCGGAATGTGCATGGACTGCAAATCGCCGGATACGATCTGCTGCCAGTTTTTGATCACCAGATATTCCCGGCAGAAGGACAGGATCCATGTGATCCTGATCAACGGAGAATGGGGGTTCTGACGTGGAGGTATATATCATACGACACGGCTGCACGGCGTGGAACGCCGCGGGACGCCTTCAGGGAACGACGGATATCGAATTAAACGACGAAGGCCGGCGGGCGGCGATCGCCCTCGGGGAGCAGTTGGAGAATCTCGGAATCCGCTTTGACGGGATCTACTCGTCGCCGCTGATCCGCGCTTACGAAACGGCGTGTCTGATCCGCGGACGGCAGGATATTCCGATCGTCCGCGACGAGCGTCTGCGCGAACTCGGCTTCGGCGTCTGCGAGGGCGCTTCCTATGAAGAATGGCTCGATCCCGCCTCGCCTTACCGCTGCTTCTTTGAAGCGCCGGAACGCTACCGGCCGCCGGAAGGCGGAGAGACGCTCGAAAGCGTCTGCGAAAGGACGAAAGATTTTGCGCGGGAGATCTTAGAACAAAAGAGCGGGCGATTCATGGTCGTGGCGCACGGCGCGCTCAACAAAGGCCTGATGTGCCATCTGGAAGGAAACGATATCGCGCATTTCTGGGGAGAAGGTTTACAGCGCAACTGCGACGCGTCCGTCTTTGTGTTTGACGGGCAGGGCTGGAGCGCAAGAAGAACATAAACAAAAAAGGGGGAAAACATGAGCAAATTATACTTTATCGTAGGAAGTCAGGATCTTTACGGAGAGGAGTGCCTTGCGCAGGTCGCAAGAGACGCTGCGGAAATGACGGAATTTTTGAACGGCGCGCTTTCCGGCGACGTTACGGTGGAACTGCTGCCGACGGTCATCGATTCCAAGACCTGTATCGCGGACTGCCGGACGGCGAACAACGACGACGAGTGCTGCGGCGTCATCACATGGATGCACACGTTCTCGCCGGCGAAGATGTGGATCAAGGGCCTGCAGGAATTGCAAAAGCCGCTGCTGCATCTGCACACGCAGGCGAACGAACGCCTGCCGTATGATACGATCGACATGGATTTTATGAATCTGAACCAGTCCGCGCACGGCGACCGTGAATACGGCTTCATTCTCGCGCGCATGGGAATCAGGCATGAAGTGGCGGCCGGTTATTACCGCAATCCTTCCGTGATTGCGAGGATCCGCCGCTTCGCCGATGTGGCGAAAGCGATGGCTTACGGCAAGGATCTGAAAGTCGCGGCGTTCGGAAACAATATGCGCGAAGTCGCCGTGACGGACGGCGACCGCGTGGAAAGCCAGATCCGCTACGGCTGGGAAGTCAATTATTACGGGATCGGCGATCTGACGGACGAGATCGAAAAGGTCACGGAAGACGAGATCGACGCGCAGATGGCGGAATACGAAGCCTCCTATACCATGGCGACTTCCCGTATCGACGCGGTCAGGGAACAGGCAAAATACGAACTCGGCCTGAAACGCTTCATAGAAAAGAACGAGATCGGCGCGTTTACGGATACCTTTCAGGATCTTCACGGCCTCCGTCAGCTGCCGGGGCTTGCCGTACAGGATCTAATGGCGCAGGGAATCGGCTTCGGGCCGGAGGGCGACTACAAGATCGCGGCGTTTTCCGCCGTCCTGATGAAGATGGCGGAAGGACGGCAGGGCGCTACGGGCTTCATCGAGGACTATACCTACGACCTGACTGAGGGCGAAGAACTGGAACTCGCCTCCCATATGCTGGAAGTCCCGCCGAGTTTTGCGGCGTCCCGTCCGAAGATCGAGGTGCACCCTCTTGGAATCGGCGGCAAGGAAGATCCGGCGCGCCTTGTCTTTGACGGCGTGACGGGCGAGGGCATTCAGGTCACAATGGTGGATATGGGCACGCATTTTCGGATGATCTGCGCCGACATCGAACTTGTGAAGCAGCCGCAGGAAATGCCGAACCTTCCGGTCGCGCGGATCATGTACCGCCACAAGCCGGACTTTGCCACGGGAACGGTGGAGTGGTGCTATGCGGGCGGCGCGCACCATTCCGTGGTATCCACGGCGCTGACGCGCGAGGACATCGCGTTGTTTGCGGAACTGACGGGTACGGAACTGATCGTTATCGGATAAAAAAGTATGCGTTTACAAAGACAGAAAAATCATCCGCGGTCCTTCCGCAGCATGGTGATCGCGCTGGCGCTGATGGCGACGATCCCGTTCATCGCGATCTCCGCCTTCCTTATTATATCGCTGTCGGCTTACAGCCGGGCGTACGACAAGATCATCAACAATATCACGGTGGCGAACAGTTACAACCTCGTTTTTAAGGAACAGGTGGATGAAAGCACCTATAAGCTCGTCGTGGGTGCGGTCACGTATGAAACGATCGACGACGACGCGGCGCTGGAAAACCCGTACCGCATGATCGACGGCCTGCGCGGCGTCGCGCAGGATCTGATGCGCGTGACGACGGATACGGAAAGCCGCGTCTGGCTGATGAGCCTGCTGCGGAACCTGCGGACGCTCCGCGACAGGGAGGACGACATTCGGGACAATCTGGCCGAGGACGGCCACTACGATGAAAATATCCGGATGCTCGACGACAATATCTATATCCTTACGGAACTGATTCAGGAGGATATGCAGAATTACATCTACTACCAGACGCAGAGCATCGCCCGTCTGGAGGTGGCGCTCAACCACAGGGTCTATACCTTCATCGTGGTCAGTTCCCTGATGGTCGTGCTTCTGGCGGTGCTGGTCACGCTGGGGATCACCCATATCTCGCGCGGGATCACGGAACCGATCAACGGCATGGTCAAAGTGACGCAGCAGATCGCCACGGGAAATCTCGAGGCGCGGATCGGACAGGCAAAGAAGGGGCAGGTGCGCGAACTGGCGCAGTTGTCTTCCGCGATCAACGACATGACGCGCAGCCTGAAGGACTATGTCGAACAGATCAAAGAAAACGAACGGAAGATGCGGGGCGCGGAACTGCGGCTCTTACAGGAGCAGATCAACCCGCACTTCCTTTATAATGCGCTGGATACGATCGTCTGGCTCATCGAAGGGAAGAAGTTGGAGGAGGCGAAGAACATGGTGGTCTCCCTGTCCGGTTTCTTTCGTCTGGTATTGAACCATGGGCGGGAATATACCACCGTCCGCGACGAGGAGAACCATATCCGCAGTTATTTACAGATTCAGCAGGTGCGCTATCAGGATATCTTAGAATACGAGATCCGCATGGATCCGGAGATCCATCAGTACCAGATCCTCAAGATGACGTTGCAGCCTTTGGTTGAGAACGCGCTTTACCACGGGATCAAATACAAGCGCGCGATGGGCAAGATCATCATTCTCGGCTACCGCAGGGACGACCTTCTGATCTTTGAGGTCGAGGATAACGGGATCGGCATGGACGAGGACGAACTGCAAACGCTGCGGGAGGAGATCAGCAAGCCGTGCAAGGAGACCGCCAAGGGCTTCGGGCTTGCCAACGTCAATGAAAGGCTGCGGATGAACTACGGATCGGCGTACGGTCTTCAGATCTTTTCCGCGAAAGGAAAGGGTACGAAGGTCATGGTAAGGATTCCGGCGAAGGAGGTAACCAATGAAGAAGTTAAGGCGTAGCCTGACGGCGGTGCTGTTTCTCTGCCTTCTGCTTTCCGGCTGCGGCATGTTTGACGTGGACGTGGAAGAACCCGCCAAAGAGGAGGAAGACCTGATCGTCGTCGGATTTTCTCAGGTCGGGAGCGAATCTGTCTGGAGAACTAAGAATACCGCGTCGATTCAGGAAGAACTGACGCAGGAAAACGGCTTCTTCCTCATCTTCGCCAACGCAAGGCAGAAGCAGGAAAACCAGATCAAGCACATCCGCGAATTTATCTCCCAAAGGGTGGACTACATCCTGTTTTCTCCGGTCACGGAGGAAGGATGGGATACGGTGCTGCAGGAGGCGAAGGAAGCCGGTATTCCGGTGATCCTTGTGGACCGCAAGGTGGATGTGGCGGACAGCAGCCTCTATACCGCGTGGATCGGCTCGGACATGACCGAGGAAGGGCGGCAGGCGGGCCTTTGGCTGGAGAACTACGAAAAAGAAAATCAGCTGGAATCGCAGCAGATCGAGATCGTCGTGCTGCAGGGGACCGAGGGCGCGACGTCCACGATCGAGCGGACAAAGGGCTTCCACCAGATCGCGGACGCCCACGAAAACTGGGTGATCCTTGAAGAACCCTACGCCGACTATACGACGGCAAAGGGCGAGGAAGTCATGGACAGGCTGCTGGATACCTACCCGTCGATCGACGTGCTGATCTCCCAGAACGACGACATGACCTTCGGCGCGCTGCAGGCGATGGACGACCACGGGATCAAAGCGGGCGTCGACGGCGACGTGGCGGTGGTCTCTTTTGACGCCGTGGACGAGGCGTTGAAACTGGTTAAGCAGGGGCGGATCAATGTGGACGTGGAGTGCAATCCGCTGCAGGGGCCTTATATCTGGATGACGCTGGAAGCGTTGGAGCGCGGCGAGACGGTAAGCAAGAATATTGTGGTGAAGGAACGCGTATATGATCAAAGTTTTTTTAGTGGAAGATGAATACGTCATCCGCGAAGGGATCAAGAATGATATCGACTGGGAAGCCAACGGCTATCAGTTCTGCGGCGAGGCGGGCGACGGCGAGCTTGCCTATCCGATGATTCAGAAAGAGAAGCCGGACATCGTGCTGACCGATATCCGTATGCCGTTTATGGACGGGCTGGCGCTGAGCCGCCTCATACGGGAGACGATGCCGGAGACGGAGATCATGATTCTGACCGGCCACGAGGAGTTCGACTATGCAAGGGAGGGCATCTCCCTCGGCGTCGCGGAATATCTCTTAAAGCCGATCAGCGCGGATGAACTGCTGCGCTCCTTAAACGGCGTCCGTGACAGGATTCTGGAAAAGCGCAGGGAGAAAGAGATCCGCGAGCGCTATCAGAAAGAGATGGCGGCGGAGGACCGGCAGGGCCGTCGGGAATTTTTCCGGCATCTAATCTCCGGCGGGCGCACCGTGGCGGAACTCTACGACGAGGCGAGGCGGCTTCAGATCGACATTTCCGCGATCTGGTACGACGTTGTCCTGCTGTCCGTCAAGTCCAACCGGCAGACGCCGGAAGAATATTCCGACCCCGTCCTTCTGGCGGAGGAAAAGATACGGGAGAAGATCCGTCCGGGCAAGGTCATCCTCTTTGACCGCAATCTCGAAGGATACGCGATGCTCTTTAAGGACGAGACCAAAGAAGGGCTTCTCGAATTTCAGGAAACCTTCCTTGAGGAGATCAGAACCGAACTCGATCAGTGCCCCGGCATCTGCTATTTTGCCGGAGTGGGGGGGCCGGTAAACCGTCTGATGGAACTGCCGTCCTCCTATGAAAACGCGAGCCGGATCTTCGCGAACCGCTTCTTCATCGACGGCAGCCATATCCTTTACCGTCTGCCGCAGGCGCAGGAACGCAAGGAGGAGGCGTTCAACCTTCTTACGGTCGATCCAAAGGGACTCCAGCGCAGCCGGATCGAAAAATTCTTACGCGTCGGCGAGCCCGGGGACACCGTCTACTTCGTCGAGGAATTTTTACATAACCTCGGTATGGACGCGATGGATTCCAAGATGTTCCGTCAGTATATCCTGATGGACGCGTATTTCTGCGTGGCGGAATTTGTGCAGGATCTGCAGCAGGACCGGACGCAGATCGAGACGTTCGATCTCAATTCCGAGGCCATGCAGGGCGCGGAGGAGACCAAGCGCTATCTGATCCGGATCATCGATCAGGCGCTCGAATGCCGCCGCAGGACGTCCGGCGACCGCTATTCCGGCGTGGTGCAGCAGGTCGCGGACTACATCGCGGAAAATTACGGGGATGAGGAGCTTTCGCTGAACCGCGTGGCGTCCCATGTGAATTTCTCGCCAAACCACCTGAGTATGATCTTCTCGCAGCAGACCGGAAGCACCTTCATCAAGTATCTGACGGATTACCGTATGGAAAAGGCCAAGGAACTCCTGCGCTGCACGAACAAGAAGACGAGCATGATCGGCGCGGAGGTCGGCTACAAGGATTCCCATTATTTTTCCTTCCTATTTAAGAAGACGCAGGGAATGACGCCGACCATGTATCGGAACGGCGAAACGGAAAACGAAAAGATTCAACCGCAATCATAAAAAAATCAACCCACGAAAATCGTTTAAGATAAATTTTAACAAAACTGGGAGTAATCTGCATGGTTTTTTCCCCGCCGACTCATATAATGAAACTATCGGGGGCGCACACGAGCGTGCGCACAAAATCAAAAAGGGAGGAACAAGAATGAAAAAGAAAAGTATTTTGGCGCTTGTCATGGCACTGGCTATGGTATTTGGCCTGACGGCGTGCGGCGGCAGCAAGAGCGACTCCGCAAGCACGGACAACGGATCCGATGGCGGACTTATCAAAGTCGGCATCATCAACAATGATCCGAGTGAGTCCGGCTACCGTACCGCAAACGATGCGAACTTAAAGGAGACCTTCACGGAAGCAAACGGCTTTGACGCTGACTTTGCTTACAGCATGAAGAACGAGGAGCAGATCGCAGCAGCGCAGAAGTTCATTCAGGACGGCGTTGATTACCTTCTCCTTTCCGCAGCGGACACCGCCGGCTGGGACAGCGTACTGAAGGACGCGCAGGATGCAGGCGTTCGCGTTATCCTGTTCGACCGTACGATCGACGCTGACGAGAGCCTGTACGAGGCTTCCATCGTATCCGACATGGATAAGGAAGGCCAGACGGCATGTGAATGGCTGGAGAGCCAGGGTCTTGACGAGTACAACATCATCCACATTCAGGGCGTTATGGGTTCCGCAGCACAGAAGGGACGTTCCGGCGCGCTGGAGAAGATGGTAGAAGACAACGACAACTGGAACCTCGTTACGCAGCAGACCGCTGAGTGGAAGGCAGAGGTTGCACAGCAGATCGTACAGTCTGCAATCGACGCAGGCAAGGACTTCAACGTAATCTATGCAGAGAACGACGATATGGCAAGAGGCGCAGTTGCCGCTCTTGACAAGGCAAACATCTCACACGGCGTAGGCAAAGACGTCATCGTTATGGGCTTTGACTGCAACAAGTGGGCGCTGAAAGAACTGGTAGCACAGAACTGGAACTACGACGGACAGTGCAACCCGTTCCAGGGCGAATACATCAAAGACGTTATTGACAAACTCGAGAAGGGCGAGACGCTTTCTGAGAAAGTGATCATCCTTGAGGAGAAGGGATTTGACGCAACGACCATTACGGATGATGATGTTCAGCAGTATGGTATCGGCAACGAAGAAGCAGAAGAATAAAATAACCTCATTACCAATATAACCGAGGTGATCTGGCGGCGCCGCGTATCATAACGCTGCGCCGTCTTTTTGAAGGAGGAATGTGCCTGTGAAAGAAAATGCCGTACTGGTAATGAAAAACATCCACAAAAGTTTTCCCGGCGTCAAGGCTCTGCAGGGCGTAGATTTCAAACTGCGCGAAGGCGAGATCCACGCGCTGATGGGAGAAAACGGCGCGGGAAAATCCACTCTGATCAAGGTTCTGACCGGCGTTTACGGAAAGGACGAGGGACAGATCTTTTTGGGAACGGATTCCCAGGAGGTCACGATCCGCTCTCCGCAGGATGCCCAGAACATGGGAATCAGTACCGTATATCAGGAGATCACGCTCTGTCCGAACCTTTCCGTAGCGGAGAATATGTTTATCGGACGGACGAAAGGGATCCGTCAGGACTGGAAGATGATGGCGAGGGAGACGACCCGCATCTTAAAATCTCTGGACATACCGGCGGAAGCCTCCCAGCAGCTTTCCACCTGCTCCATCGCGGTGCAGCAGATGGTGGCGATCGCGCGCGCGGTCGATATGGACTGCAAGGTGCTGATCTTAGACGAGCCGACGTCCTCTCTGGACGAACAGGAAGTGGAAAAACTGTTCCGCCTGATGCGCGATCTGAAAAAGAAGGGCGTGGGTATCATCTTTGTCACGCACTTTCTGGATCAGGTGTACGAGGTATGCGACCGGATCACGGTGCTGCGCGACGGAAGTCTGGTCGGCGAATACGAGATCGCGGATCTGCCGCGCGTACAACTGGTATCCAAAATGCTGGGCAAGGAACTTGACGACCTCTCCGATATCAAGGGAGAGACGAAGACCAAAGAAAAGACGTCTGACGTTCCGGTCTTTGAGACGGAACAGCTGGCGAGCGTCGCCGGTATCAAACCGTTTGACTTCTATATTAAAAAGGGCGAGGTCAACGGCTTCACCGGACTGCTGGGCTCCGGCCGCAGCGAGTGCGTGCGCGCGATCTACGGCGCGGACCGCGTAACGCAGGGCAAGGTCAAAAAGAACGGAAAAGAGATCAGGATCCGCAAGCCGCTGGACGCGATGAAGGCGGGGATCGCCTATCTGCCGGAGGATCGCAAGAATGACGGTATCATCGGCGACCTTTCCGTGCGGGAGAACATCATCCTTGCGCTTCAGGTAAGAAAAGGCTTCTTCAAGCCGTTTACGCGGGCGGAGGCGGAGAAGTTCGCCGACGACTATATCAAACTTCTGGATATCAAGACGGCGTCCGCGGATACGCCGATCAAGTCGCTGTCCGGCGGCAATCAGCAGAAATGTATCCTTGCGCGCTGGCTTCTGATGAATCCGGAATACCTGATCCTTGACGAGCCGACCCGCGGTATCGACGTAGGAACCAAAGTAGATATCCAGAAACTTGTGTTAAAACTTGCCTCAGAGGGCATGAGCATTACCTTCATCTCTTCCGAAACGGACGAGATGCTCCGTACCTGTTCCCGTCTGGTCGTTATGAGAGACGGAAAAGTCGTTGGGGAACTGTCCGGCGACGACCTGACGCAGAGCAAGATCATGAGCACGATTGCAGGAGGGGAAAGTAAGAATGAGTAAAGCAGAAAAGAAACAAAAGGCGGGCAGCCGCCAGATCCTGATCCCCCTGATCGCTCTCGCGATTCTGGCGATCTTCAATCTGATCGTGGACCCGTCCTTCTTCAGTATTTCACTGGGCGTCAACAGTCAGGGCGATCCGGTGCTTTCAGGAAACCTTGTCACGGTGCTGGACTACGGCGCGGAGCTGGCGATCCTTGCAATCGGTATGACGCTTGTGACGGCGGCGACCGGCGGACAGGATATCAGCGTGGGCGCCGCAATGGCGATCAGCGGCAGTATCATGCTGCGGGTGCTTTGCGGAGAAACGACGCAGACGTCCGTATTACATACGCCGATCATCGTAGCGCTTCTGGTGAGCATCGTCGTGGCGATGTTATTCGGCGCGTTTAACGGCGCGCTGGTAGCGTTCTTCAAGATCCAGCCGATGGTAGCGACGCTGATCCTGTTTACGGCGGGACGTTCCATCGCCGCGTGGATCAACAACAACGAACTGCCGATCATCGACGATCCGAAGTTCGGTTATGCCGGCGGCTTTATCCCGGGAATCCCGATCCCGACGCCGATCTTTATCGCGGTGATCTGCATGATCGTGATCGCGCTGCTGCTGCGGTTCACCAATCTCGGGCTTTATACGCAGTCCGTCGGTATCAACGAGGAGTCTTCCCGTCTGAACGGACTGAATCCGGAACTGATCAAACTGTTGACCTTCGTGATCCTCGGCGTGTGCGTTGCGATCGCCGGATGGATCAAAGTCAGCCGCCTTTCCACGATCAATTATTCGACGTTCGCAAAGGACATCGAAATGGACGCGATCCTCGCGGTCGCGCTCGGCGGCAACGCGCTTAGCGGCGGTAAGTTCAACATGGCGTCTTCCATTCTGGGCGCGTATGTGATCCAGTTTTTGACAACGACGCTGTATCGGATGGACGTATCCTCCGCAGCCATTTCCGCATATAAGGCGGTCGTCGTGATCCTTCTGGTCGTTATGAGCGCGCCGACGGTTCAGGCGTGGGCGAAGAATATGTGGAAAAAACTCCGGCCGCACGCGGCGGTAAAGGAGGTGGGCTGACATGAATAAGATCAAAGAAAAAATCCGAAACATGACAGACACCAACCTTTTGCTGACCATTACGATCGTCGTCTTCTTTGCAATGTATATCGCGGCGATTCTGATTGAAGGGGAAGGCTTCTTGAAGCCGCAGAGTTTCTTCAATATCTTAAACGCGAACGCGGCGCTCATCATCCTTTCCTGCGGATTGAGCATTGTCATGATAACGGGCGGAATCGATATCTCCGTCGGCGGCGTGACCGGCCTCATCAGTATGTGCTGCGCGGTCTATCTCGACTATAAGGGCGGCAACGTCCTGATGTCCGTTATCATTGCGCTGGCCATCGGCCTTGCGTTCGGCGTGGTGCAGGGATTTCTGGTCGCTTACCTCGATATCCAGCCGTTCATCGTAACGCTGGCGGGTATGTTCTTTGCCCGGGGCATGACGACCATCGTGCATACCAACCCGTTCAACGTAGAGAATCCGGCGTTCGTCGCTTTGAAAGAGACGCGTGTGATCGTGCCGGGCATGGGTTCGGTGAACCGTCTCGGCCGCTATGTGGACGCCTATGTGGAACTCGGCGTGATCGTGGCGCTGCTGGTCGTCCTGCTGCTGTTTGTCATGCTGCGCTGGACGAAACTCGGCCGCAGTTTCTACGCGGTGGGCGGCAACAGCCAGAGCGCGCTGATGTTAGGTATCAACGTCCGCAGGACGCGCTTCCTCTCTCATGTGCTCTGCGGCCTTTTGTCAGGGATCGGCGGTTACGTCTACTTCCTGCACGTCGGGTCCGGAGCGGTCACCCATGCAAGCGGGGCCGAGATGAACGCGATCGCGTCTTCGATCATCGGCGGTACGATGCTGACGGGCGGCGTCGGAAATATCATCGGTACGCTGTTTGGCGTGCTGTCGCTTAGTACGATCCAGAACATCGTAGCTTCCGCAGGTTTCGGCGAGTCATGGTGGACCGGTATCACGATCGCGGCAATGCTGTGTATCTTCCTCGTCGTGCAGAGCGTCATCATGTCCGTGCGGAAGAAACGGAGCGCAAAGAAATAGTTTACAAAAGGAAAGTCAAAAAAGGAAGTCTTTGGAAAAGGCTTCCTTTTTTATTGTATTTTTGGAAGAACAGTGAAAATTATCCGAAAATTTTGTCGAAAATCGGAAACTTTAGGATAGACGCGGCGATTATTTTGCAGTAAAATAAACACATAGTTGGGTAATATTTTCACAATCACGACGGAAACGGGGGTAAGTTTTATGGACCTTGAACAAAAACAGATGGCGAGAATGAACAAACTTGGCTGTATCATGTCGATCGCGGTCATTGCAGATTTCGGCGTCTTTGCGATCCTGCTGGTGCTGACGGAGACCGGCATGGTCCGCACGCTGAATCTCGGACGGACGATCTTAAGCATCGCCGCCATCATCCTGGTATTGGCATTATATAAAAAGATGCAGTTTTCGGACAAATACCGGCATGTCTGCGGGTTGAGCATGCTGGCGGTCTATACCTATTCCCTTGCGGTATCAAGGGTCGGCTCCATGTATATCTACATCTTCGTGATCGCGGTACTCCTGCTGATCTTTCAGGACAAAAAACTGACGCGGTTTGCTTCGATCTATGCGCTGGTCTCCGGCATTATCTTCATGGTCGCGCATTATCTGAAGGGTACGCTCAGCCTGAACGACCTCATCATGGGATATTCCCTGATCGTGATCATCTGCCTTTTGGCTCCTAAGATCACGACGCTGCAGGATACCAACATGCAGGAAAACCTCGACAAGGTGCGCGAGGGCGCCGAGGCGCAGGCGGAGACGTCAAATAAGATCGTCAAACTTGCCGAAGACCTGAGCCAGAAATTCAAGATGGCAAAAGAAGTTTCCGAAAACCTCAACGTTTCCATGGACGACAGCCACACCGCCGTATCCGAGATCGCGGAGAGCACGCGTGTCAACGCCGAGGCAATCACGCAGCAGACCGAGCAGACCTGCGATATCCAGACCGGTATTCAGGACGTCGGCGATCAGGCGAAGAACATGGGAGACATCTCCGAGAATACAAATACAACGGTGGAAGAAGGCGTGCGCCTGATCGAGCAGTTAAAGGTACAGGCGACCGAGGTCGCAAAGATCAACACCGAGACCCGCGCGATCACGCAGAAACTTAACGAGAGTATCAAGGACGTGGAAGCGATCACGGAAACGATCCTCGGTATTTCCAGCCAGACAAACCTCCTTGCGCTGAACGCCTCCATCGAGGCTGCCCGCGCCGGAGAAGCCGGCAAGGGATTTGCGGTCGTTGCGGATGAGATCCGCAATCTTTCCGAAGACACCCGCGTGGCGACGGAACAGATCAGCGCGATCATCGAAAAACTGACAAGAGACGCGGAGAGCGCGGCCGACAGTATGACAAAATCCGCAGAGTACGCGGAGAAGCAGAACGAACTCATCACCGAGACCGGCGACAAACTGACCGACATCAAGAACGACACCGACGCGCTTTACAGCGGCGTAAGACAGGTCAATTCTTCCGTGGAGAATATCATCGCCGCAAATCAGGTCATCATGAACAGCATTACGGATCTTTCCGCTACCGGAGAAGAAGTTGCGGCGTCTACCGATACGGCGCTGTCTCTGAGCGACGCGACGCTGCACGCTCTTGAAAATATGAACGAATTGTTGAATGAGATCAACGTGATCGCAACGGATATGGAGAGCGTTGCATCTCACTGAGATCGCCTCATTTGAAAGAAGGGACATCGATGGCAGAACAGAAAAAGTTTATCTACGCCGATCGGGAAGAACAGATCAAAAAAGTCAATCAGCTGGCGCTGATCACATACGGCATGTTTGCCGTTGGCGTGGTCCTCATCATTCTGGTCGCGTTTATCAGGGGCTACCGGACGGCCGGTTACACGGCGGCGTTTACCTTTATCGCGGCGGCGGGGTTTGTGGTGCTGCTTCTGGCGTGCCGCTCAAAGAAAATGGTTGAAAAAGTCAAATGGATCTCGCTGGTCGTGCTGTGTATGATCGGATTTCTGGCGACCTATGCGTTTGCCAGTTACTACCTGCGGTTCGGCGTCGTCACCCCGATGGTCGTCTATATCCTTTATTATGACAAGCGGTTCATGCAGATCTCGGTCATCGCGATGAGCGTGATACAGGTCCTCACGACCGTGACGAAGTTCATCTTCGGCTCGGACGGCGTGGATCTCCTCGATATCGCGTGCGCGACGACGGTCGTGATCTTCTTTTTGATCCTGCTGCGGATCGTGCAGAAGTCCGCGAATCTTTTCCAGAACGATATGATGGGAAGCATCAAAGAAGAAAAGGATCAGCAGGAGACTATGATGAATGATGTGATCTATGTGGCGGGCGAAGTCCGCAAGGGTACGCGCAGCGCCATGAGCATCATGAACGAACTCAACGAATCTACGGGCGTCGTGACGGGCGCGGTCAAGGACATTTCCGACAGTACGCAGTCGACCGCCGAAAACATCCAGAACCAGACGGTCATGACGCAGAATATTCAGGACGCGATCGAGCGGACGCTGCAGCGTTCCGAAGCGATGGTCGGCATCGCGGACAAGTCCAAAGAATTAAATGACGCGAGCCTCGATATCATGAAGAGCATCAAGGAGCAGTCCAAGGTGATCTCCACGACAAACGCGAACGTGGCGGAGCGGATGGAGTCCCTTCAGGAGCGCGCCCACGACGTCAAAGGCATTGCGGATACGATCTTCGCAATTTCGGCGCAGACGAACCTTCTGGCGCTGAACGCTTCGATCGAGAGCGCGAGAGCCGGAGAGGCCGGCAGGGGATTTGCGGTCGTTGCGGACGAGATCCGGCAGCTTGCGGAAAAGACGCGGGTGGAGACCGAGAACATCGCCGCGATCCTCGGCGAACTTTCGCAGAACGCCGAAGAAGCGGTCGGCGCGGTCGCGCAGTCGGTCGGTGCTGCCGAGCAGCAGGATGAATTTATCAACCGCGCGGCGGAGAGTTTTGAAGAAATGAATACGAACGTCGGCGAACTGACGCAGAACATCGAGGAGATCGACAAGATGCTTACGGATCTCTCGGAAGCCAACAATCAGATCGTCGACAGTATCACGCAGTTGTCGGCAACGACGCAGGAAGTGACGGCGTCCTCCGCACAGGCGGAAGGGATCAGCAACCGCAACCTTGAAAACGCCGACAATACGAAAGACCTTCTCGAGCAGGTGCTCACGGTTTCGCAGCAGTTGGATAAATACGTCGGCAGCGGCGAAGGCGGGGATGCGCCGGAAGGAGAGGACGCGCCGGAAGAACCTTCCGACGAAAATTAAAAAGGCGCTTCCGGAAAAGATCGAAAAAAGGTGCTTTCGGAAAAGACCGACAAGGCCCGGTAAGGGAGAAAACGACAGGACAGGCCTTGCGCCGCCACGGGCGGCGCGGGGCTTTTTTCGCGCCTTTTACGGCGCAAAACGCAGAGATTTTGAAAAATTTGAAAAATCCGCTAATATTTTCGGGGAAATCTCCGATAATCATATTGTAAAAGCAAAAAGCTTCATGTTTCATGGAAGAAAGGAGAGTGCCGCTATGCGTATTGAGGCATATAATCAGGTAGCGCAGCTTTATAAGACGAATCGGACTTCAGGCGCCAAGACAGCCGGCAGCGCCGGTATCGGGCGGGATGAAGTACAGATCTCATCTTTCGGCCGCGATTACCAGGTCGCAAAAAAGGCAGTCGCAGAAGCTTCGGATATCAGGGAAGATAAAGTTGCTGAGATGAAGAAAAAACTCGATAACGATTACCAGGTGGATACCGGAGATTTTGCTAGTCTGCTGTTGGAAAAGTATCACACAGCGCTGTAAGGGAGAGTTAATGTGGCGAGTTTAGTAGAGGAATTGTTGAACGATCTGGAAGAAGAAAGACGGGTCTACGAAGACCTGCTGGCGCTTTCCGACGAAAAGAAACGCCTGATCATTCAGGGGCAGGCGGAGGATCTGGAAGCGCTCACCGCCAGAGAAGAACAGTTCGGCAGCGCGCTGAAGGGGCTGGAAAACCGGCGGGTATCTCTACTGCGGGACATGGCGGTCGTGCTCGGACATGACGGCGAGAACATCACCGTTACCGGCATCATCGAACTGATGGGCAGCCAGCCGAAAGAACAAAGCGCATTAACTCAGGCCCGCGACCTCTTGGTAGAGACGGCGTCCCGCCTGCAGATGGCAAATCAGCAGAATTACATCCTGTTGCAGCAGGCGCTGGAGATGGTGGAGTTTGATCTTACATTATTCAAAAGCCTGAAACAGGCGCCGGAAACAGCGAATTACAACAAAGACGCGTACAATACCGGCAGTCTTTTGGGCGGAGGCAGCTTTGACACATCCCAATAATATCAAGAAGCTTTTGAATGAGTTTGAGGAGGATCTATTATGGCTAACGGATTCGGAAGCTTATATGTGGGAGCGTCGGCGTTACGTTCAGAACAGAATGCGCTCAATGTTGTAGCGAACAACTTATCAAATGTAAATACCAAAGGCTATGTACGCCAACAGGTCATATTTGCGGATGTAGATTATACCCCTTTTGCAACGGCGGCGGTCAGCACCCAGCAGTTGGGTCTCGGTGTTTCCATCGGGGACGTTGTCCATGCAAGGGATATTTTTTTAGATAAAGCATATCGGTCCGAATCAGGACGTCAGGCATTCTATGCCGCCAGTTACGACGCCGTATCGGAAGTGGAGACGTATCTGCAGGAAAGCGACGGCGTCGCGTTCAAAACGGCGCTGAACGATCTTTACGAAGCCTTCGCGGAGTTCTCCAAGGATCCGGCGGACGCCGTCAATCAAAATCTGGTCATGCAGAAAGCGTCGCTGTTCATCACGCGGACGCGGAATCTGGACAACGGACTGCGCGAATACCAGCAGACGATCAACAAAAAGATCAGCGACGACGTTGTACGGATCAACGAACTGGGCAAAAAAATCTCCGAACTCAATCTGAATATACAGCGGGTCGAGTCGGCGGGCATTGAGACCGCGATGGACCTTCGGGATATGCGGGATCTCTATCTGGACGAACTTTCCTCCCTCGCGAAGATCTCCACGACCGAAACGAACGAGGGCGTAGTCAAGGTGCAGCTGGAGGGCGTCGAGTTCGTTACGGAGACCGGCTACATGACGATGGCGGTCCACCGCGACGCGCGAACCGGATTTGAGACGCCGTATTGGCCGCAACTTTCCGACCTTGAGCGCGACGAGATCTACGAAGTCTTCAATATGGACAACATCGACGCGACGAAGAACACGGACTCCGGAGAGGTCAAGGCGCTCCTGATGGCGCGCGGCGACCACTGGGCGACCTATCTGGACATGGACGGACTGAGCCAGTACGACTACGAGAGAGGGCTTGCCAATTCCGTGATGATGAACGCGGAGGCGGAGATCGACAAACTCTGCCACAGCATCGTGACCGCGATCAACAACGTCCTCTGCCCGAATAAAGCCTACGGCGGCGCGGACGTGACCGCGACGGACGCGCACGGGAACGAGATCACGATCACGAAAGACACGCTGATTCTCGATACGGACAACTGCTTTCTTGGCAGCGACGACCGGATCCCGCCGCACGAACTTTTTGTAAGGAACGGCTGCGAACGCTATACGGAAGCAACGCTGCCCGACGGCACGACCGTTTACATCTATAACGAAGAAGACCCGAGCGACACGGCGAAGTGCTATACGGTGCACAGCACGAACGTCAATCCGGATCTGGTCGAAGAAGAGAGCCTGCTGCCGCACAAGGCACAGAACGACAACGTCGGATACGACCTCGGCGCGGAACTGGAAAAGGTCTGGGACGACAACAGTTACAAGTTGAACCCGAGCGACGAAACGCCGTGTACGTTCAGCGAGTTTTACACCAAGATGGTGGGCGAACTCGGAACGGTCGGTTCCATCTACAACACGACGGCGCAGAGCCTTAAAGACACGACGGACAGTATCGACTTCAACCGCCAGTCCGTGATCGGCGTATCTTCGGACGAGGAACTGACGAACATGATCAAATTCCAGGCGGCGTATAACGCGGCGAGCCGTTATATCTCCGTTGTAAGCAGCATGATCGAACACTTATTGACGTCCCTGTATTAACGGGCGGACGCACCATAGAAAGGAGGGGCCTATGCCTTCATCATTTTTCGGACTGACCGTAGCATATTCGGGATTGAACGCCGCACAGGCTTCCATCAACACGACCGCAAACAATATCTCCAACGTACAGACGGAAGGATACAGCCGCCAGAGCGTAAATCTCGTCGCGGCGTCCGCGCTGCGCTGCTATCAGCGGTACGGCAGCACGGGGATGGGCGTATCGGTCGATTCCGTGACGCAGACGCGGGACGGCTATTACGATCTGAAATATTGGAACAATCAGGCGGATCTCGGACTGTATGAAAAGAAATACTACTATATGCAGCAGATCGAGAATTACTACGCCGACGGCAATCTCTCCGTCACGACGTCCGCCGGATTCTCCACGATATACAGCAAGATGTTCAACGCGCTTGAAACGGTACGGCACAACGCCGGCGACTCCTCCGTGCGCAACGAATTTATCAGCGACGCGCAGGAACTCTGCACCTATTTCAACAGCACGGCGCAAAGGATGAAGGAACTCCAGAGTTCCATCAACGACGAGATCAAGACGACGGTGCAGGACATCAACGCGATCGCGAAAAAGATCTCCATGCTGAACAAGCAGATCAATACGATCGAGATGGAGGGCGGCCACGCGAACGAACTGCGCGACGCAAGGGCGCTTCTCGTGGACGAACTTTCCAAGATCATGCCGGTGACGATCGACGAGCAGCAGGTGGTCAACACGAACTTCCGCGACCAATATACGGGCGCGACCTATTATACGGTCAAGGTGAACGGCCAGCTTCTGGTCGACAATTACGAATATAACACGCTGGATGTCAAGAGCCGCGAAGAACGCTATAACCAGTCCGACATCGAAGGGCTTTACGATATCGTCTGGGCGGATACGGGGGCGACGTTCGACCCGACGGCCAGCACGATGAGCGGCGAACTCAAGGCGATGTTTGAGATCCGCGACGGCAACAACAGGGAAAACTTAAAAGGCACCGTGACTTCGACGACGGCGGGAAGCATTACGATCACAAACGCCAGTATCAGCGACATCGACTTCATGAACCTTCCGGAGTCGGGCACGATCCTTGTGAACAACACGTACTATTATTACGACTCTTTCTCCTTTGAGACGGACGCGGAGGGCAACGTGACGTCCTATACGTTTAATTTGGAAAACACGCTCTCCTCCGCGGACCGTGCGAAACTCGGGGGCAAATCGCTGATCGTGGGCGACACGGTGGATTACATGGGCATCCCGTACTATATGAACCAGATGAACACCTTCCTGCGCGCCTTCTGCCGCGCGTTCAACGAGATCGAACAGGAGGGCGTGGATCTGGACGGAAATTCCCTCGCGGATTACGCGTTCTTCGTTTCCGACAACAAGTTCGACGGTTCGGAGCGGAGCATGCTCGAGTCGGTCCTCGGAAGGACGAAGAACAGCGCGGACGGCGCGCTGACGTCCGAGTCCAATTCCTACTACAAATTGACGGCGGACAGCGTAGCCGTTGCGGATAAGACGTTAAAGGACCCGCGGATCTTCGCGACCGCGACCAATACGGAATCGGACGGCGTGGACGCCAACGACCTTGTGGAGAGGCTGCAGCGCCTGCAGAGCAGGACGACGCTGTTCCGCGGCGGCGGCGGCGACACCTTCCTGCAATGTATCTACGCGGATATCACGGTGGATACGCAGGAATGTCAGATCTTCTCCGACAACTTCACCAGCATCGGGCAGCAGATCTCCAACCAGAGGATGTCGGTCTCCGGCGTGGACGAGGACGAGGAGGCACTCGATCTGATCAAGTTCCAGAACGCGTACAATCTGGCGTCAAAGTGTATCTCGGTGATGGATGAACTTTACGACCAACTGATACTGAACACGGGAGTTTAATACGCCGGAAGGGATCCGGCGGCACATACACGGACGTAGGAAAGAAAACCGATAGGAGGTAGACAGATGAGAGTTACCAACAATATGATCATGCGGAATTCTTCTTACAACATCAACGGAACAAAGGGAATGGTCAACACTTCCGCAAACCAGATGACCACGCAGAAAAAGATCAGCCGTCCTTCGGAAGATCCGGTCGTAGCGATCCGTTCCCTGCGGCTGAACACGAGTCTGGATCGGGTCAGCCAATACTACAAAAAGAACATACCGGACGCGGAATCATGGCTGGACGTTACGGAGACCGCGCTCCTGAACATGAAGACGCTGATGACGGATATGCGGACGCAGACGGTCAACGGCGCGACGGACACGCTGACGCAGGAGAACCGCAACACGATCCTCGCGCAGCTCAAGGCACTTCAGCAGCAGATCTTTGCGGAAGGCAACGCGGACTATGCGGGCCGCACCGTGTTTACGGGCTTCCGCACAAACAAAGACCTTGTCTTTACGGAGAACGACGAAACGACCAGTTACGCGATCGAGCAGCGGTTTAACGGAACCGACCTTGAGAGTTTCAGTTACTTTACCGGAGACGTAAAGGTGCCGACGACGGAAGCGGAGGTCATGGGAAACGCGATCTCCGATACGACCAAGACTTCGTACTACCGCCTGCGCACGGCGTATAAAGACGTGGACGAACTGACTTCGTTCTCCTATACCTACGACGGCGCGACGACGACGCCGACGGTCACTTCCTACGATACCGAAGACGACTGGGCGGCGGCAACGGGCCTCAAGGAAGTGGATCCGGACGCAATCGTCTTCATCAGGGAGACCGGCGATCTGATCGTCGGCGATAACGTGGCGGCGGAACTCAAATCCCACCACGCGCAGATCACCATGACCTACGACAAGACCGGCTTCAACAAAGGCGAACTTCGGCCGGAATATTACTTCAACTGCACGGATCAGACGGATCCGCTGAACACGATCGACTATGAAAAATTCGACGCCGACGGAAACGAGATCGGCTACGACATCAATTACACCGTCTCCGCGAACCAGACGCTGACCGTCAATCTCGAAGCGTCCGACGCGTTCAGCGGCGACATCCTTCGGGATATGGACGACATGATCGCGGCGGTGACGCGGGCGCTTAACGCGCATGACAAACTCGACAATATCAAGTCGATGATGGAGGAGACGCAGTACGACGATCCGGCTTCGCAGGAGCGGCTGCAAAAGTGGCTGTCCGCGGCGCAGAAGGAAGCGGACTACGCCGACGACAATCTGCAAAAGATGTATAGCGCGGAACTCGGCAAGGTCGACGGCTATCTGACAAACCTCAACCTCGCGCTGACAAAAGTCGGCTGTACGGAAGACCAGCTGCGCCTGACCGAGGTGCGCGTGAGCAATCAGGACGAGACGCTTCAGGAATTGCAGTCGCAGAACGACGACATGGAGATCTCGGACATCATCATCCAGTACACCGCCGCGTACAACGCCTACAACGCCTCCCTGACGGCGGCGTCACGGCTCGGCGAAATGACACTGTTGAATTACATCCGATAATATTATAAAATGAAACAAAGAAAAAGAAAGGACAGGCCATGGGAGTAAAAACAAGATTATTTGGGGAGATCGCTATCGAAGACGAAAAGATCATCACGCTGCCGGCGGGACTGATCGGATTTCCCGACATGAAAAAATTCACGCTGATCTTTGACGAAGAAAAGAAAGGAAATATCATGTGGTTCCAGTCTCTCGACGAGCCGCAGTTCGCGATGCCGGTGCTCGATCCGAACCTTTTGGATATCGGATACAATCCGGTCGTCAACGACGAATTGCTGCTGCCGCTCGGAGAACTGCGCGAGGACAACCTCTTTGTGCTCGTGACGCTGACCGTACCGGCCGACGTGAAGAAGATGACGGTCAACCTCCGCGCGCCGCTCGTAATCAATACGGAAACGATGCTCGCGGGCCAGATCATGGTGGAAGACGAAGACGCGCCGATCCGCTTCCCGATCTATGAAGTCTTAAAGAAAGCAAAAGAAGGGAAGGGTGGTGAGTAAGAATGCTGGCATTAACGAGAAAAAAGGGAGAGTCCCTTATCATCAACAATAACATCGAGGTGACGATCCTCGAGATCCGCGGCGATCAGGTTAAGGTAGGTATTTCTGCTCCGAAGGAAGTTCCGGTCTACCGGCAGGAAGTCTACTTGCAGATTCAGGAAGAAACGCGGGAAGCAATGAACGTCGAAAGCGTGGACGCGCTCAACGAACTTTTTTAACAAAAGCGGCCCCAAGATCAAAAAGATTTTGGGGTCTTTTTTTATTTGGGGGTTAAAAATCCAAATTTGTGTCCGATATACATGATAGAAATAACGTCAACTATGCATTTGTACGCGCCGGATCCGTTCGGCGGGATAAACGCACATGGAGGTGGAAAGATGAAAGTAGAAGGAATCAACAGCGTCAGCGGCAACTATTCCGGACAGGGAAGTCAGGGAACCGCATCCGTGCAGCAGGCATCGTCCTCTGCTCCGGAAAAACAGGGAATGAGACGGCCATCTTCCGCTTGGGAAGCGGGCGCGGCTCCGGCGGCTTACGACATCGCGGATCCGCAGGCAAAGCGCGAAGAAGGGCAGGCAAGCAATGAACAGATCCGCCAGGCGGTGGACACGATCAACAAGAACACGCGCAACGAGGAGGCCATCTTCGGCATCCACGAAGGAACGAACCGCGTGACGATCAAGATCGTAGACCGTCAGACGAAACAGGTCATCAAGGAGTTTCCTCCGGAAAAGACCCTCGACATGATCGCGAAGGTCTGGGAGATGGCAGGTATCATGGTGGACGAGAGAAGATAGGAGGCGGACTATGTCAACAATTCGTATGTCAGGCATGATATCCGGGCTGGATACGGAAGCGATCGTATCCGCGATGGTTGCGACCCGGGTAGCCAAAAAAGAAAAATTACAAAAATCACAGACGCTGCTTTCTTGGAAGCAGGACGCCTATAAGGCAATCAACGCAAAGGTTTACAGTTTATACAGCAAGATCGGCAATCTGCGGTTTTCTTCCGCATACAGCATGAAGAAGACTACGGTCTCCGATCCGACGAAGGCGACGATCACGGCGAGCGGTGAAGCGATCAACGGCACGCAGACGCTCGAAGTGCGTCAGTTGGCGCGCTCCGGTTATCTGACCGGCGCAAAATTAAGCGAAGGCACGACGTCTTCCACGACGCTCGGCCAGTTGGGCTACACCGGCGAGGATACGACGATCACGGTGCGGACCGCGGACGGCGCGAAAGACATCAAGATCGGAAAGAATACGACGGTCGACCAGCTGGTGACTTCCTTAAACAACGCGGGCGTGCGCGCAAGTTTTGACGCGGGCAACAGCCGGATCTTTGTCAGCGCGAAGGAGACCGGTACCGCAAACGATTTTTCCCTGACCGCGTCCGACTTATCCGGCCTCAAGGCTCTGGCGGCCGCCGGACTCAGCGTGGAATCCGAAGCCAATAACGCGGCCTATGCGAGGGCGGCTTCCTACGCGAAGGGACTGACCGCGATCGACGGCAACGGCCGGATCGTCTCTTACTTTGAATTGGATAAGGACGGCAATCTGGTCTATGACGAGGACGGCAACCCAAAGATCAACGAGGCGCTCAAAGATCTGAACCTTTCAGACGAGCAGATCCGCGGCGCAACGGAGCAGTCGATCAAGGAGATCCTCGAAAACTTAAAAAACGCTTATAACAGCAATGCGGAACTCGACCTCGAGCAGCGCGAAATTCAGGAAAAGATCAACTATTCCGTAGCAAAGGACGCGATCAACAGTTTCCTCGAAGACAACGCCGGAGATCCGGATAAAAAAGCCAAGGCGGAGCAGCTGGTCTCTCTCCTCAGCGTCGACAATAAAAAATACAGTTACGTGGAAGAAGACGGCAGCATTACCGAGAACTACGAGAAATACCACGCCGGAACTTCCGTACAGGATAAGATCACGGAACTTGCCAAAGACCTCGGCCTCATCACCGAGGAGACCGACGAGTTCGGCGCGACCTCGCAGGACCGCAGCGCGCTCGACAAATTGCAGGCAAACGTCACGACCGCAGACGCGATCGACAAGAACGCCGTTCTGACCGACGACGACAAGCAGGCGTATTACATCGATGAAGAAGGACGCAAGGCGCTCTCCGCAGAAGACGGACGCCTGACGCAGATCGCGCAGGAGCGGAAAGCAAATCAGGCGGTTATCAACGATCCGACCAACAGATATTGGGACATCGGAAATTACGCGGGCGTGGATATCGACGAACTTGCGTCTTCCATCACCGACAAGATCATGCTCGGCAAGCGTATCGCGACCGGCGAGGAGGAGATCCCGATCAGCGCGGGCGCGACCCGCGTAGACGCGCAGGACGCGCAGATCGTCTTAAACGGCGCGGATTATACATCGTCCACCAACACGTTTACCGTCAACGGCCTGACGATCAAGGCGACCGCGGAGACGACGCCGGGACAGACGATCACGATCTCCACGGATACGGATACGCAGGGACTCTACGACAAGATCAAAGATTTCCTGTCCGAATACAATTCGCTCATCAACGAACTGTCGAGCCTCTACAACGCGGATTCCGCATCCGGATACGAACCGCTGACGGACGAGGAAAAATCCGAGATGTCCGACTCCGACATTGAAAAATGGGAGCAGAAGATCAAAGACTCGCTGCTGCGGCGCGACTCCACGATCGGCGGCGTGATGGACGCGATGACGAACGCGATGATGCAGGCCTACACGGTAAACGGAAAGACCTATACGCTGGGAAGTTTCGGTATCCAGACGCTCGGCTATCTGAATGCGGCAAAGAATGAGAACTACGCGTACCACATCGCGGGCGACTCCGAGGACAGCGTTTCCGCCGGAAGCGCAGACAAACTCATGGCGGCGCTGACGCAGGATCCGGACGCCGTGATCGACTTTATGAAGCAGCTGGCGAGCGGACTCTATGACAGCCTCGACAAAAAAATGAAGGGCACCAACCTCAGCAGCGTTTACACGATCTACAACGACAAGCAGATGGCGTCCGAGTACAGCAGTTATACAAAGCAGATCAAGGACTGGGAGAAGAAGATCCAGGAGATGGAGGATCGCTATTACAAGCAGTATTCCAATATGGAGAAGCAGCTGGCGGCAATGCAGAACGCGACGTCTTCTCTGACGTCTCTGTTTGGCAACAAGTAGGATACAGGGAGGTAACGTATGACACAGGCAAACGGATATTCCTCATACAAAAACAGCAAGATCATGACGGCGTCGCCTGCGGAACTGACGCTCATGCTCTATGAAGGAGCAATCAAGTTCTGCAATATCGCGATCGTCGCGATCGAGAACAAGGATTATGCGAAGGCCAACACCAACATCCAGAAAGCGGAGCGCATCATCGGAGAATTTCAGGCGTCGCTGGATTTCAAATATGAGGTTGCCAACGACTTTAATAACGTATATAGTTATCTTATGGAACGGCTGATCCGCGCGAACATGAAAAAAGACACGGAGATCCTCGAAGAAGTCTTAAAGCATTTGAGGACCATGCGGGATACCTGGAAAGAAGTCATGCAGAAGACCAAGAACGGAACGGTCGTCGCATAGGAAGGTGCGTATGTCGGAAAAGAACTATATACAGATGATGGAGGACAGTCTGGAAAAAAAGATCGATATCCTCCGGCAGCTGCAGGTGCTCTGCGAAGAACAGAAGGAGATCCTCGAAGATCCGGCGTCGACGCCGGAAGCGCTCGAGGAGAACGTCGAACGCAAGGAGCAGATGATCCAAAAACTCGCGGCCATGGACGACGGCTTTGAACAGTTGTATCAGCGGGTGGAAGGCGCGCTCGAGGAGCACCGCGAAACTTACCGCGAAAACATCGCGAGGATGCAGGAGATGATCCGCGACATCACGCAGCGCAGCGCGAGGCTTCAGGTGCAGGAGCAGCGCAATAAGGAACTCGCCAAACAAAAATTCGGCAGCGTCCGCGCGCAGATCAAAGAACTCCGCCAGAGCAGCCGCGCCGTCACGTCTTATTATCAGAACATGACAAGGAACGCGGCAAGCGATCCGCAATTCATGGATAGTAAAAAATAAATTTTTTTCAAAAAAATTTATTTTTGCTATAAAGTATCGGAGGATTCCTCCGATATAAAAGGTACAAGGGCACAAAAAGCCCGAGAGTGGATGCCTCGGAGTGTACGGCCTTGGCGTCCACGGTAACCAAATCATTTTTAGCACATCTGCCAAGGATGACAGATCATTTTCAAGGAGGAAAAAGCTATGGTAGTACAACACAACATGCAGGCAGCAAATGCTAGCCGCGTACTTAACGTAACCGCAAATCAGCAGGCGAAGAGCACGGAGAAGTTATCTTCCGGTTATCGGATCAACCGTGCAGCAGACGATGCAGCAGGTCTTTCCATTTCTGAAAAGATGCGCAAGCAGATCAGAGGTCTTGACCGTGCATCAACGAACGCACAGGACGGTGTTTCCGCTGTGCAGACCGCAGAAGGTGCGCTGGCAGAAGTTCATTCCATGTTACAGCGTATGAACGAACTGGCAGTACAGGCAGCCAACGGCACGAACTCTTCAACGGACATCAGTTCCATCAGCGACGAAGTTCAGCAGTTGCAGACAGAGATTACCCGTATCGCAAATACGACCGACTTCAACGGCAAGTTCATGTTGCAGAAGGGCGGCGGCGATACCGACATCTTCGTTGGTTATACGACAGCTAGCGAAAACAACATCTCAATCAAGGCGCAGGATCTGAACAAGGTTGCCACCGATATCGGCACGGCTACTAAAGGTTTTTCAACATCAGGCGAAGCAAAGACACTTCTTGGTGAGGTTTCCACAGCAATCGAGTCCGTATCTAAGATGAGATCTACATTTGGTGCCGTACAGAACCGTCTGGAGCACACGATCGACAACTTGGACAACGTTGTTGAGAACGTAACCGCAGCAGAGTCCCGTATCCGTGATACCGATATGGCTGACGAGATGGTTAGGTTCAGTAAGAACAACATTCTTACGCAGGCTGGACAGTCAATGCTGGCTCAGGCTAACACATCAACGCAGGGCGTACTGGCATTACTTCAGTAATCACAGGATTACAAGGGAAACGATAGTATTCGTACACAATACTTGGCGCAGGGCTATACCGAAAGGTATAGCCCTTTTTCCGTGCAAAAGGGCGGATAATAGGGCGCAAAAAATAAAAAAATTAAAAAAAGGGGTTAAGTGATCGGATTTTTCTCCGATATACAATGTGTAAAGCAAAGGAGATGCTTACAGAAGTATCGTAATGATAACCGGTGTCAGATACTTCGGGAAGGAAAAATAAACAAGAGCGGGCAGCAGGAAGTTGCCTTTCAAGGAGGAAAAGATTATGGTAGTACAGCACAACATGCAGGCGGCAAACGCAAGCCGCGTATTAAACATCACCGCAAACCAGCAGATGAAGAGCACGGAGAAGTTATCTTCCGGATATCGGATCAACCGCGCAGCGGACGACGCAGCAGGCCTTTCCATTTCCGAAAAGATGCGCAAGCAGATCAGAGGTCTTGACCGTGCCTCAACAAACGCGCAGGACGGCGTTTCCGCAGTGCAGACCGCAGAAGGCGCGCTGTCAGAAGTCCACTCCATGTTACAGCGTATGAACGAACTGGCAGTACAGGCGGCCAACGGCACGAACTCCACGACGGACGTAGAGTCCATCAGCGATGAAGTACAGCAGTTGAAGACAGAGATCAACCGTATCGCAAATACGACGGACTTCAACGGCAAGTTCATGCTGAAGGAAGACGGCGGCGATACGACGATCTTCGTCGGATACATGGAAAACGCGGACAACAACATCGCGATCAGCGCAAAGAACCTGAACGAGGTCGCAACATCGATCCATGAAGAGTTTTCAGATGCAGCCGGAGCAAAGCAGCTCCTCAGCGATGTTTCCGCAGCGATCGAGTCCGTATCCAAGATGAGATCCGAGTTTGGTGCGATCCAGAACCGTCTCGAGCATACGATCGACAACTTGGACAACGTAGTTGAGAACGTAACATCAGCAGAGTCCCGTATCCGTGATACCGATATGGCTGACGAGATGGTCAAGTACAGCAAGAACAACATCCTGACGCAGGCCGGACAGTCCATGCTGGCACAGGCAAATCAGGCAACGCAGGGCGTCCTCTCACTGCTTCAGTAACGCACAGTCACATAAATATCCTAAGAATCAAAAGGGCTACGTTTTCCGTAGCCCTTTTCGTAAAGAAAAAGGTAAAAACGATGCAGCAGCCGATCCTTACAATTTCGATCTTGATCTCAAACAGGCCCGAGACGGTGGAACGCTGTCTTTCGTCCGTGCGCCCGCTGATGGAAAAAGTTCCGTCCGAACTGATACTGACGGATACGGGCTGCGGGCAAAAGGTGCGCGGGATCATAGAACGTTATACAAAACATATCATCGACTTCCCGTGGCGCAAGGACTTTTCCGCGGCAAGGAACGCCGGGCTCGCGGAGGCGAAGGGGCAGTGGTTTTTGTATCTCGACGACGACGAGTGGTTTGAAGATACCGAGGGCATTGCGCGCTTTTTCCTCTCCGGCGAGAGCAAACGATACAAGGTCGCATACTATACCCAGCGCAATTATATGCGGCCGGAAGGCGCGCCCGGAAGCGAAAAGACGTTTCTTGACCACCATGTGGACCGCGTCCTGCGGATCACGCCGGATCTGCATTTTGAACACCGCGTGCACGAGGCGTACACCTACAACGGAAAGGACATCGGAATCAAAAAAGACCTCGGCTGTTTCGTCCATCACTACGGATACGCCTATCGCAGCGAAGAAGAAAAGCGCAGCAAATACCTGCGGAACAGGGAACTGCTTGAGTTGGAGGTCAAAGAACACCCGAAGGATATGCGTATGCGCTATCAGATGTCGATCGCCCCGTTTACGCTGCAGCTGTGGGACGACGCGATCGCGATCGCCGAGGAAGGGATCAGGATCAAAAGCAATTCTGCGTACTGGGACGCGCTGCACACCAATCTTTTGTACTGCCTGCAAAAGCAGGGAAAATGGGAGGAGATCGCCGAAAGAGGACAGGCGTACACAAAAAAACGGCTCTATCCGTATGACCTTTTCGGCGTGTACCAATATCTCATACAGGCGTATTGGAACCTGCGGCGCTATCCCGAACTGCTTGACGCGGCGAAAGAAGCGCTGCGGCTTTACAGGGCGTATCGCAAAGACCCCGCCTCGTTTGACGAGGGGCAGCTGCTTCGCGACGATTTCTGGCAGAAGGACGCCATCGCCGCAATGTTTTTGATGATAACGGCGGCGGCAAAAAAAGAAAGTTCCGAAGAAACGGAGCGGCTCCTTGGACAGAAGGAATTTTCCGACGTCGTAACAAGCCTGCGGGAAGATGCCGTCTATCGGTTCACGCTGGAGGCGATGATCGGAGAAGATGGCGGCGACGGCGGCGCGGTCTATCTGCGCCCGCAGAGCGGCGCGGGAAACGGCGCGAAACCTGCGGCGGTTTTGGGCGCGGAAAACAGCGCAAGTCTTACGGCGGCGCTGCAAGAAATGCTTGCGTTTCCGGCGGGATTTTTTGAAGCGGAGGACGCGGACGGCGCAGAGGGCGGCGTGAAGCCGATGACAAAATGCGCGCGGGCGCTGGAACTGGAAGTGCTGCGGCGCTTTGACGCGCTGTGCCGCGCTTATGGGATCCCGTATTTTTTGGCGGGCACTACGCTGCTTGGCGCGGCGAGGTGTCAGGGCTTCGCGGGGGCCGACTGCATTTCCGTTTGCATGTTCCGAAACGACTGGTACCGTGTTGCGGATCTGATCGAAGAAGCGTGCCCGGGGCTTTTTGCCGCGGACATTTACAACAGTCCGTCCTACGGAATGCAGGCGGGGCGGATCGTCTGCGGACGGGGCGTGCGGACGGCGCGCGACGATCTCAAAGACGCTTACGGTTTTCCGTTTCCGGCGGGGCTCGACGTGTTCCCGCTGGACGTCGTACCGGACGATGAAGAAGAACGGCGGGAGTATTTCCTTGCACAGCAGAACTGCCGCCTCGCGGTGCTGCTGTATCAGAAGATCAAGCAAGAGGATCCGGCGGCGGACGGATATTTTGGAAAGGTGCGCGCGCTGCGGGCGGCGATCGCCGAGGCGGGCAAAAGCAGCGGCGTGACGTTTGACCAAGAGATCCCGCCGCTGCGGGAACTGCTGATCCTTTTGGACGAGGTGCAGGGCGCGTACCGCGACGGGACGGGACGCGGGCTTGTCTGCACGACCGCGGCAAGCACGGAAAAAGACGTCGTGCCCGCCGCGTATTACGAGAGCGCGAAGGAACTGCCGTTTGAAATGCTGAAGATCCCTGCGCCGGCAGGTTACGACGCGCTGCTGAAAAAAGAATACGGCGATACTTATGAGACGGCGGCGCAAAGCGGCCTGCCGGACGGCGGCAGGGAACCTTCTTATAAGAAAATGTATGAGCGCTTATTCGGCGTGGAAGGAAGCAAAGATTTTGCCGAAAACGTGCGGCGCATGGAAAGGGCCACGGCGGGCTTTTATACAAAGTTCCTGCAAAGGAGCAGCCGACCGGTTTTGACCTATACGAAAGAAGAACTGCGGGCGGACGCAAAAGATGCCGCCTCCGAAGAAGCGGCGATCCGCGCGGCGGAATCCGAAGTGATCGAGGAGATCAAGCGGATCTGCGCGATCTATGGCTTTTCGCTTTATGCGACCGGAGAGGACGAGCCGCACCTTCTGATGCCGCGCAAAGACTTTCGGGAATTTCTCGCGCGGCTGCCGGAGGAACTTGATCCGTGGTTCGACCACAGGGATCTGCTCCATACGCCGGAGCACGCGGATCTTCGGGCCTATATCATCACGGACGCTTACCGGACGCGGGAGGGGGAGTACGAACAGCGCTTCCACGGGTGCGCGCATATCGTCGGCGTCGATATCGCCCCGATCGACCGCCTCTCGGAAAACGAGGCGAAGGAAAAACTGCGGGAGACGATGTTTGCCGAAATGATCGCGTCGGAGGAGAATGCGCCGGAACGCGTCCGGGCGGCGGATCTGATCGCGGCGCTGCAGGAGGAAGAAAAAAGCAGCCGTTTCCGCGTCTTCGCCTTTCCGGAGGACGCGCGCCTGCGGCGGTTTTCGGAAGACGATCTTGCAAAGACGCGGGAGTTCTTTTACGGAAAGAGCGCCGTGCGCGTACCGCTTTTCCTGCTGCCGCAATAAATATCATTTTTTTTATCGATATATGCCGCAAAATAAGATATAATAGAGGTATATGTTAGAGGAGAAGAAAAATGAAGGTCGTAATTCTTGCCGGGGGGCTCGGAACGCGTATCAGCGAGGAAAGCCACCTCAAGCCAAAGCCGATGATCGAGGTGGGCGGTTCGCCCATGCTCTGGCACATCATGAAATATTATTCGTCTTACGGATTTGAAGAATTTATCATCTGCGCCGGCTACAAACAATACGTCATAAAAGAATACTTCGCGGACTACTATCTCCACCGCAGCGACGTGACGTTTGATTTTTCCGCGGACAATAAAATGATCATCCACAACAACGTGGCGGAGCCATGGAAGGTGACGATTGTCGATACGGGGTATGAGACGATGACCGGAGGCCGCCTCAAGCGCGTGGCGGACTATATCGGCGGCGACACGTTCATGATGACCTACGGCGACGGCGTTTCCGACGTGGATCTTAACGCGCTGCTGAAGTTCCACAGGCAGCACCGCAAACTCGCCACGATCACCGCGGTGCAGCCGGGCGGACGTTTCGGCGTGCTCGATATCGACGGCGAGGGCGACGTCCGTCAGTTCTCGGAAAAGGCAAAAGAAGACGGCGGCTGGATCAACGCGGGCTTCATGGTGCTTGAGCCGGAGGTGATCCGCTATATCGGCGGCGACGCTACGTTTTTCGAGCGCGAGCCGATGAGCCGTCTGGCGCACGACGGGCAGCTGGCGGCGTATAAGCACAACGGCTTCTGGAAGTGCATGGACACGCTGCGCGACAAGGAAGAACTGGACTACCTCTGGGAGAGCGGTCTGGCAAAATGGAAAAGATGGGAGTAAGCGCATGATAACAAATCAACTGGAACAGGATCTTCTGTATACCTATGGGGAACTTTCCGAAAAAGAGATCAAAAAATTTAAGGACAGCACCATCCTGATCACAGGCTGCGCGGGGTTCCTCGGTTTCTATTACGTCCACTTTTTCTACCGCTTCCGTGAAGAACTCGGCCTGAAAAAAGTGATCTGCCTGGACAATTTCATGCTGGGCTATCCGAAGTGGATCGACAAGATGGCGGCGGATCCGAAGTTCGTTGTCAAAAAGTTCGACATCATCAAAGACGGGATCGAAAGCATTACAGAAGCGGCGGAGGCGGACTATATCATCCACATGGCCTCGATCGCTTCGCCGATCTTTTATCGGCAGTATCCAATCGAAACGCTGGACGCGAACGTCTGGGGGCTGCGCCGTCTGTTGGACTATTACAGGGAGCGGAGCGTCAGGGGCTTTTTGTTTTATTCTTCCAGCGAGATCTACGGAGATCCGGCGGACGACGCGGTCCCGACGCCGGAGAGTTACAACGGAAACGTATGCGCCACGGGCCCGCGGGCGTGCTACGACGAAGCGAAACGCTTCGGCGAAACGATGTGTATGCTGTTCGCCCGCCGGTACCATATGCCGATCGGCGTCGCGAGGCCGTTCAACAATTACGGGCCGGGCATGAAGATCAACGACCGTCGGGTGCCCGCGGATTTTGCGCAGGACATCGTCGAGGGCAAGGACATCACGATCCTCTCAAGCGGCTCGCCGAGCCGGACGTTCTGCTATATCGCGGACGCCGTCGCCGGATATCTGAAAGTGCTGCTTTACGGAGAGTACGGCTATTTTAACATCGGGATCGACCGGCCGGAGATCACGGTCGCCGGACTCGCGGAGATCTATGCAAAGGCGGGCGCAGAGATCTTCGGCTATCAGGGAACGATCCGATACGCCGTATCCGAGGACAAGGATTACCTCACCAACAATCCGCAGCGGCGCTGTCCGGACGTCACAAAGGCGAAAAAGACGCTCGGCTATCTGCCGAAGATCGAAGTGGAGGAAGGCGTCCGGCGGTTCCTGCAGTTCATCAAAGAAAGTCCGGAGGAGAATCTGATATGGTAACGGTATTCGGTTTGGGGTTCGTAGGCCTGACGACGGCGCTCGGTTTCGCGCATTTGGGATATCAGGTGTACGGCGTCGACGTGGACGAAGCGCGCAAGGCGACGCTGCGCGGCGGGGAGATCCCGTTTTTGGAGCCGCATATGAAAGACGTCCTGCAAAAACATTTGGGCCGCAATTTTTCGATCACGGACAACGTAAAGGAAGCGGTCGCGGATTCGGAATATATCTTCTACTGCGTGGGCACGCCCTACGGCAACGAAGGAAGCGCGGATCTGACGTTTCTGTTTTCCGCGATCGACGCGACGATCAAAGCCGTTGAGGAGAGCAACACCGCGGACAAGCGGCGCGTGCTTGTCACGAAGTCCACGATCCCGCCGTCCACCACGGCGGAAAAGATCTTGCCTTACGTCAGGGCGAAGGGCGGCGCGGCGGAACATATCGGCGTGGCGAACAATCCGGAGTTCCTGCGCGAAGGACACTGCTGGGAAGATTTTATCGGCGCGGACCGGATCGTCCTCGGGTGCAACGACGATGTATCGGCGCAGATGCTCAAAGAACTTTACCGGCCGATGGAGATACCGGTCTATGTCGTATCACATTCTACCGGTGAATTTATCAAATATCTCTCCAACACGCTGCTGGCGACAATGATCAGTTACGCGAACGAGATGGCCGCGGTGGCGGACGCGATCGGAGGGATCGACGTGGCGGACGCGTTTCATATCCTGCATATGGATAAGCGCTGGAACGGCTGCGACATGACAAGTTATGTCTATCCCGGCTGCGGCTACGGCGGATACTGCCTCCCGAAAGATACCGCGGCGCTTCTCGCGCAGTCCGCGGCAAAGGGCTTTGAACCGCAGATCTTAAAGAACGTCATCCGCACCAATCGCGAGCGGCCGGGCGTGATCGCGGAGCGTATCGCGGCCTCTGTCCCACAGGGCGGAACGGTCGGGATCCTCGGGCTTTCGTTTAAGCCGGAGTCGGACGACGTCAGGGATACGCCCGCCTATAAGATCATTCGGGCGCTCCTTGACAAAGGCTGTCAGAAGATCGTCGCCTACGATCCCGCCGCGATGGAGGAGTTTGCGCGCCGCTATCCGGAGTTGGATATCGACTACGCAGCCGATCGCAGGGAAGTCTGCGAGCGTTCGGACGTCGTCGCGGTCGTGACCGCGTGGAAGGAGTTTGCGGACGTCCCGTCGCTGGGAGATCAGCCGGTTTTCGACTGCCGCTATATGTTTTCAAAATTGGAAAAGGACTGAGGGAACGGAATGGAAAAAGAACAGATCTTGGAAATGGTAAAGGAATATGCCGCGGAACACCATCGGCAGAAGGAATATCAAAAGGGTGATCCGATCCGCTACGCGGGGCGCGTCTACGACGAGGACGAACTGTGCAGTCTGGTGGATTCCGCGCTGGAGTTCTGGCTGACGGCGGGCAGGTTCACCAAAGAATTTGAATCCGGCCTTGCAGAGTATCTCGGCGTGCCGTATGTGTCTGCGGTCAACTCCGGATCGTCCGCAAACCTCCTAGCGGTCGCCGCGCTGACGTCGCCGCTTCTGGGAGAGCGCAGGCTCAAAAAAGGCGACGAGATCATCACGGTGGCGGCGGCGTTCCCGACGACGGTCGCGCCGATCCTCCAATGCGGCGCGGTTCCTGTGTTCGTGGACGTGACGATCCCTTCCTATAACATCGACGTCGCGGGATTGGAATCCGCGCTTTCGGAAAAGACCAAAGCGGTCTTCCTCGCCCACAGCCTCGGCAATCCGTTCGACGTCAGGACGGTGCTGCGCTTCTGCAGGGAGCACGGGATCTGGCTGATCGAGGACAACTGCGACGCGCTGGGCGGCGTCTGCGAGATCGACGGCGTGATGAAAAAGACGGGCACGATCGGCGACATCGGCACGTCGAGTTTTTATCCCGCGCATCAGATGACGATGGGCGAGGGCGGCGCGGTCTATACGTCCGACCCGCTTTTGCACAAGGCGATCCGCTCTTTTCGGGACTGGGGACGGGAATGTGTCTGCACCGGAGGGCAGGACAATCTCTGCGGCCACCGTTTCGACGGGCAGTTCGGCACGCTGCCGAAGGGCTACGATCACAAATACGTCTACTCCCATCTCGGCTACAACCTCAAGATCACCGATCTTCAGGCGGCGATCGGCTGCGCGCAGCTGCGTAAACTGCCGACGTTCGTCGAAAAGCGGCGGGAGCATTGGGACTATCTGCGCGCCGGGCTTGAGAAAAGCGGCGCGGCAAAATTCCTGATCCTGCCGGAAAAACAAAAGGACACCGATCCCTGCTGGTTCGGCTTCATCATGACGGTAAAGCCGGAATGTAAGCGGGGCAGGAACGAGGTCGTGGATCTTGTGGAAAAGAACCACATCCAGACGAGAAATTTGTTTGCCGGAAACATCCTCCGCCATCCGTGCTTTGAAATGCTGGCCGAGGGCAGGGATTACAGGGTCGCCGGAAGTCTGGAAGTGACCGACCGGATCATGTACGATTCGTTCTGGGTCGGCGTTTATCCGGGACTCACCAAAGAAATGATGGATGAAATGATCCGCGTGATCACCGAGGCCGTGACGGCGTAACGGGGCGGAAGTCTGCGAGGAAAGAATGGCTAAGATAGAAGTACTGGATTGTACGCTGCGCGACGGCGCGTACATCGTAAACGGTCAATTCGGACAAGGCGTTATCAAAGGATTGATCCAAAAACTGCAAAACGCCCGCGTGGAACTGATCGAGTGCGGCTGGCTGAAAGACGCGCCGCACGTCGAAGGATCTTCCTTCTATCATCTCCCTTCGGATCTTCGGGTGTACCTCGGCGAAAAAAGAAAGGGCAGCACCTATGTCGCGATGATCGACTGGGACCGCTACGACGACAGCGTGCTTCCAAAAAACGACGGATCTTCGCTTGACGCGGTGCGCGTGGTCTTTCCTTACGGAAGGGCAAAGGAGGGTATCGAGATCGGGGAGCGGATCCGCGGCAAGGGCTACCGGATCTATTTTCAGGCAGCGAACACCCTCGCCTATAAAGAGCAGGATCTGATTGAACTGGCGGAGAGGATCAACAGGTGCCGTCCCGACGGGCTTTCGATCGTCGATACGTTCGGCGCGATGTACGAAGAAGACCTGATGCGGATCGCGGGGATCCTTGATAAGCATTTGGATCCGTCGATCAAACTCGGGTTCCACTCGCACAACAACCAGCAGATGGCGTTTGCGAACAGCATGGCGTTTGCGAACCGCTTTGCCGATGGCGCGCGGGATATCATGATCGACGCGAGCCTGTGCGGGATGGGACGCGGCGCGGGGAACGCCACGACCGAACTTTTGACCGGATTTCTGGATCGCAGGCATCACAAGAATTACGACCTTGACGAGATATTGGACGCGATCGACACCTATATGGTCGGCTTTCAGGAAAAATACGACTGGGGCTATTCCACGCCGTATTTCATTGCCGGCGCTTACTGCTGCCACGTCAACAACATCGCCTATCTTTTGGATCACCACCGGTCTTCCGCGAAGGATATGCGAAACATCATCGCCTCGCTTTCTCCGGCGGACCGGCTAAAGTATGATTACGACCTGCTGGAGGAAAAATATATCGAAAATCAGAGCCGCCTCGTCGAGGATCAGGCCGTGATGGAAGACCTTAAAAAACGCTTTGCCGACAAGACGGTATTGCTGATCGCGCCGGGCCGATCGTCGCTGCGCGAGATGTCCGCGATAAAAGAAGCGGCAGAAAAAGAAGACGTTATCAGCGTCGCGGTCAACGCGATCCTTTCGGGCTATGATTACGACTACCTCTTTTTTTCCAACCGCGTCAGATACGACTACGCCGCGGCGGTCTATGAAAAGGAATTTGCTTCCTGCGAGAAGATCCTGCTTTCCAACGTCAAGGCGGCGGCGGATGCAAAAGAGATGATCGTGAATTTCAACCGCGCGATCAAGAGGGGATGGGAGCACTTCGACAACGCGGTCATGTGCGCATTGCGGCTTCTGCAGGCGCTTGGCGTTACGTCGGTCGCGATCGCCGGATTCGACGGTTTCAAAAACGAATACAACGAGAGTTATGCGGACGCCTCCCTCCCGACGCTGGGAGCGGATCTCGACTATCAGAAACTCAACGAGGAGATCCGCGAGATGTATCAGGATTTTGTCGTGTCGGACGAGGGCAGGATGAAGATACGGTTTTTAACGGACAGTTATTTTTCAAAAGGAACGGAGCGGTTATGACAAAAGTATCGGATTTTATCATTGAATATCTGGCGTCTCTGGGGATTCAGGACGTGTTTTATGTGCCGGGCGGCGGCGCGATGCACTTAAACGATTCGCTCGGCGCGAATCCGGATATTGAAGCCGTCTCGATGATCTTTGAGCAGGGCGCGGCGATCGCGGCGGAGGCGTATGCCAGAGGAAGGGACGGATACGGCGCGTGTATCGTCACCAGCGGCCCGGGCGCGACGAACGCGCTGACCGGACTGGCGGGCGCGTATCTGGATTCGATCCCTGTCATTTTTATTTCCGGACAGGTCAAGCGCGACGACCTTGTCGGCGAGCAGGGGATCCGGCAGTTTGGTATTCAGGAAGTGGATATCATGTCCATGGTGCAGTCCTACACCAAATACGCCGTGCAGATCGCGGCGCCGGAAGATATCGTCTACGAGATGGAAAAGGCGGCGGCTATGGCGGTGTACGGACGGCCGGGGCCGGTCTGGATCGACGTGCCGCTCGACGTGCAGGCGGGCGAGATCGACGCGGAGGCCTGCGCCCGCTTCCACGACGGCTACCATCCGCACAAATACGCGGAAGGGTACAGCATTTGCGGCGCGGATTTTGAGCAGGAGTACGCGGCAAAAGACGAGGACGTGCAAAAGGTCGCAGAACTCCTTGGCAAAAGCAGGAGGCCGCTTCTCTATCTCGGCCACGGGATCCGGCTCGACCACAGCGTGCGCAAAGCAAGGGAGTTGTACGAGGGCCTTGGGATTCCGGTCGTCACGTCGTGGAACGGCGTCGATTTGATCGAAAGCGACCATCCGCTTTACATGGGACGGCCCGGCGGCGTCGGACACAAGGCGGCGAATCTCATCGTGCACAAGGCGGATCTTGTGATCAGCATCGGCACGAGGTTCAATCTGCTGGCGACGGGGTATGATTACGGAAGTTTCCTCGAAAACGCCGTCCACGTCATGGTGGACATCGACGAAAACGAGATGAACAAAAAGTCGCTCCACCCCGACGTAAAGATCGTTTCGTCGGCAAATTCCTTTATCGTAAAACTTCTGGAAAAACTGCCGGAGATCACGCTGCCGGAAGGCGCGAAAAAAGAATGGCTGCAGGAGTGCAGGCAGTATTGGGAAAGCGCTCCGGTGAGGATCAGAGAGCAGGACGCGCGGGAAGGTTATGTGAGCAATTACGACCTGATCGAGGAGATCTCCGATCAGATGAAGCCATACGATATGTACCAGTTCACCAGTTCCGGAACGACAGTAGATATCGCGATGAAAGTCTTTCGGATCAAGCGCGGGCAGAGGGCATTCCTCAACAAAGGCCTTGCGGCGATGGGCTACGACGTGCCCGCCTGCGTGGGAAGCGCTTTTGCCAATAAGCGGCTGCAGGAAGCCGACACGCGGCTGGATAAGAGCCACAGAAGCGTCAGGGCGACGTCCGAAAAAGCGCAGGTCGTCTGCGTGACCGGAGACGGCAGCGTGGCGATGAATATGCAGGAGTTGGAAGTGATCAAAAGATACCGGCTGCCGGTCAAGATCTTTGTATCCGACAACGAAGGGTACGCAATGATCTACGGATCGCAAAACGGCAACTTCCATCGGCTCACGGGATGCAACAGGGACTCCGGACTCACGCTCCCGAACATGGAGGAGGTCGCGAAAGCGTTCGGTATCCGCGCGATGTCGATCGAAAACGCGGACAATCTCGCGGTGGACGTGGCGGCGGTCCTTGAGTACGACGGTCCCGTGGTGTGCCGTGTGCATACGGATCTTAGCCAGAAGGTGCTGCCGAAGCAGCGCTCTTACATGAAAGAAGACGGACAGATGGCGTCAAGGCCGTTGTATGACATGACGCCGTAGGAGATTGAGAAAAATGGTGGATGGATTAAAAGAGTTTATTGATGATATTCCGTTTGAACATTTTTTGGAACATGCGAAAAATCGCGATATCGTTATTTGGGGCAAGGGCGCGATCGGTGAAAAAACATTTGATGCGCTGCAAAAAAAGGGTTATAAAATCTCCGGTGTGATAGATAAAGATACAACGGTGAAGGTCTGGCATGATATTGAGATAAAGCAGCCGGATCATCTGAAGGGAAAAAAGGGAAAGGTCTATTGCATTATTGCTATTAAAGAATTTCAACAGGACATTGAAGATTTTTTGATTCGGGGGGGCTATGCAGAAGCAGAAGATTACCTTTTTTTGTTTCATAAACCCACTGTGATAAAATCGCAGCAACCGTATGTAGATATTTATGGGAATGAGTGGGAAGGCGATGCGGGAACGAGGGTTCCTGTTACAGCCTATAATTGCAAGATACATATCGATTCAGACGTCAGTTTTGACTGCGGCTTTTTTGTCTGCAATTCCACAATTGTTATCAACGAAAAGGTTTCCTTTGGGAAAGGAACGATTTTTGGGAATAAGGGTGGAAAAATAGAAATTGGAGCGGAGAGTCGATTTGGTGATAATTTCCTGCTGGAATGTTATAGCGGCGGTTCCATTTCTATTGGAGCACAGGTGAACTTTGGATTGAATGCGTGGGTAGCATGTTATGAGGAATCCTCTCTGACAGTGGGAGACAAGTGTTCTTTTATGGCAAATTCATTATTGGCATCTAGGAGCAAAAGCATCTTAAAAATGGGAAAGAAATGTGCCGTAAACCGCTTTTTTTATTGCGTAACATTTTTTGATGGAGTGGTTGAAATAGGAGACGGCTTTCTGGCTTCCATTTTTGTATCTGTTTTTAATAATGACAGTCATCCTATTTTTGATGTTGCAACGGAAGAACAGATCAACCGCCGCAGAACAATAACAATTGCCGATCATGTATGGGTTGGCTTAAAGGCAACGATCCTTTCAGGAGCCGATGTGGGCGCTGCCTGTGTCATCGGTGCAAATGCGGTCGTGACGAAACGGTTTCCGAATAATTGCACATTAGGCGGTGTACCCGCAAAAGTATTACACAAAAATGTGACATGGGAAGTAGACTTGGAGAGAGAGATCGATCAGCGATATTTGAATTTCACAGAAGAGATCCTTGATGTAACGGATAAAGAAGGATCGGTGGATTAGAAGAAAAAACAGGAGAAAGATATGGAGTTCAAACAGCGATTGCGCGACATTACAGAGTATGCAGAAGAACACGATACGTTTAACAGGGCGCGCGTGGTAAGGCAGGCGGAGAATGTCTGCGTTTTCGGGTTGGGAACGTTTTTTAGGGAAGCGTTCGTCTCTAAAAATGTAAAGGAGACCTATCATGTCAATCTCTTGTCGGACAACGATCCTAAACTGTGGGGGGCTGCAAAGAGGGGCTGCCCGTGATCGCCCCCGAAAAATTACAAGAGATCAAAGATCTGGTTGTTATTATTATGGTGGGAAATCCATTGCCGATCGAAAAGCAGATGGATGAACTGGGCGTTCGCTGGGTGACGCATGAGGAACTGACGGTCGATGATGAACTCGGTCTTTGCAAGGATCCGCAGTGGTTTGCCTTGCAGCGGGAGAGGATCATAGACGGCGTTGACGATTTTGAAGACGAGCGCTCCAAAGAGATTTATACGGAATGTCTGGCCCGCCGGATCGCTTATCCTTTGGCGGAAAAGACATATGAGGAACTGTGCAGTATGCCGGAATATTTTGGGACGGACGTCCTGCCGCTGTCCGATGGCGAGACGTATGTAGACTGCGGAGCCTACGACGGCGATACGATCGTGGAATTTATCGGTCAGACGGGCGGATACCGACATATCTATGGATTTGAACTTGACAAAAACAATTTCCAGAAGTGCGCCGCGCGCTTTTTTAGCGATCATGATATCACGCTGTTTCAAAAAGGCGTCTGGGATCAGAACACGACAGTCAGCTATTCCCTCGGGGACGGCGTGCATGAATCGGGGGCAAGTGCGAGTATTCATAAAGCCGACATAGCGACAAAGAAAAACAGCGGAGAAGTGGTACGGCTGGACGACGTGCTGGAAGGCGTTCCGGTCTCTCTTATTAAAATAGATGTCGAGGGCGCGGAAGCCCGCGCGCTCAAAGGAGCGGAAACTCTTATCAAGACCTGCAAGCCGAAACTCGCGGTCTGCGTGTACCATAAGACCAGCGACTTCTGGGAACTGCCCCGTTATATCAAGCAGTTGGACGAGAGTTACCGGATCTATTTACGGCACCATTCGCAGAGCAGCGGTATGGAGACCGTACTGTATGCTTTGTAAAGGAAACATATGAAAGAGCAGTTGATCGAGGCGTTTGATTACGCAAAACAACACCATACATTTACCAAGACGGATATCGTGCGACATTCAAAGAACGTCTGCGTCTACGGATTGGGAAAATATTTTGAAGACGCGTTCTTCAGACAGGAGATCGGGAAGCGGTTTTCTGTGCGCTGGCTGTGCGACAGAAGCAGCCGGAGACTGGAAGAACTTCGGAAACGGGGGGGCATGGATGCCGAACTGATCCTTCCGGAGAAGTTAAAAGAGATGAAAGATACGGCGGTCATCCTTATGCTGGGAGATCCCAGAAGCGCGATCGAACAACTGCGGCAATATGTCAGTCCGGAAAAGATCGTGACGTTTAACGATCTGATCTTGGACGATCTAATGAGCACGGGACATGACGAAGATTATTATATCGGCCAGCGGGAAGATATGCTGGAAACATTTGATCTGCTGGAAGACGAAAAGTCGAGATCGGTCTATGCCAACGCGATCTGTCTCAGGATCGCGCCGCATCTGGCAACGGCTTCTTATGAAGAACTGTTTGAAGAACCGCAGTATTTTCCGGCGGATATCATGAAACTGTCCGAAACGGAAAATGTGGCGGACTGCGGAGCCTATATCGGGGACACGCTGGAGACCTTCCATGAACTTGTCGGCGGAAAGTGCGAGGCTTATTATGCCTTTGAACTTGATCCTGAAAATTACGGGAAGCTGCAGGAGAAGGCCAAGGAAAAAAGATTTTCCTATGTAACGCCGTATCCCTACGGCGTGTGGTCGAAGACCGGAGATATGACGTATGGGACGATGTCTTCTTCGGACAGTTACAGTATCTACAACCAAAGAGAGACGCAGCGGGCGCATGTGGTTGCGCTGGACGACTGCCTAAAAGATAAAAAAGTTTCTCTGATAAAGATGGATATTGAAGGCGCGGAAATGGAAGCGCTGCGCGGCTGCAAAAAGATCATAAAGACGCAGTCGCCAAAGATGGCCGTCTGCGTTTATCACCGGCTGGAAGATATGTGGCAGATTCCACGTTATCTTAAAAGCGTTCACAGAGAGTATAAAATATATATGAGACACCATGCGAAATGGTGGGTCAGCGAGACCGTCTGTTATGGAGTCTGATAGGAGGGAAAGGATGTTTAATGTAGAAGGATACTATCAAAAAGCGAAGTCGGGGGATCGGGTCGATAATGCGGAAGCACTCGACTATATCAAAAGTTTCCGTCAGGTCGTATGCTGGGGAGGTTCTTATCTTGGAAACGCCGTAGGAAAATATCTGCAAAGCAACGGCGTCCATATCACAAATTATTGGGATCTTCGCGCGGACACGATCAAAGAGGTACAGGGCGTGGAATGTCGGCAGCCGTTTTCCACGGAAGACAAAGAAAACACGCTGGTTATTTTCTGTATTGGAAATAACGTGATCCGCGGTCTGCTTTTGAAAGAACTCCGCGACAAGGGATATAAAAACGTTCTCCGCGGAGATTATCTTTATATGGCCGCGATCTGTCCGTTTGACAAATCAACGGGGATCGAATCGTCGCAGTGTCAGGGGACGATGTGCTGCCGCTCGGTCTTCTGCGACCGTCTGAGCAACATCGTCAAGAGCAGAAAGCCGGTAGAAGACCCGCTGCATATGTTTTCGATCACGGTGATCGTCAATCAGCGGTGCAGCCTTCACTGCAAATGCTGTACGTCCTATATGAATGAATATCCGGTCGAAGAACGGAAAGATATTCCGTTGGAGCGGATCGAAAAAGACATCGATCTGTTTTTCGACGCGATGGATTCGGTCGGCACGGTCACGGTGATGGGCGGCGAACCGTTCATGCATCCGGATATCGCAAAGATCATTCAGAAACTTCTGACAAAGCAGAACTTCGGTATTGTTTCCATTGCCACATCCGGAACTTTTCCAATCAAAGACGAGCAGCTGGAAGGGCTCGACGACCCGCGGGTCAACGTCAGTTTCTCCAATTATGAACACGCGATCGCGCCGGGGCAGGTCGAGTTGATGTATAAAAATATCGAGAAGATCAAAGCAAAGGGGATCTCCTATACCGTGGGCGTTACGATCCCCGAATGGAGCGTGCCGTCGACGTTATATGATCTCGGCGACAGCGAGGAGACCATGACAAAGAAAAAGGCGCGCTGCATACAGCCGCCGCGCTGTATGCAGATCAAAAACGGCAAACTGCACCCGTGCGATTTTGCCACGGCGCTGTACAGTCTGCATCTGGGCGAATATGAAACGGACTATATCGATCTGGATCAGGCGGTTTCCGATGAGGAGAGAAAAGAACAGATCCGCGCTTTTGTGGATCAGCCGTATTACCGCGTCTGCGGCCACTGCGCCGGTATGCAGGGCTTGACGTCCAAAGCGGCGGAGCAGGGGTATATGGATTTCAAAAAGCCGATCGAAATTTCATGACACGGGAGAAAGACATGAATGACCTTTCTGTATTCGCCTTCGGCGCAATGATGAGCAACATAGGAGATCAGATACAGCGCGTCGGTTTTATGAACGCTCTTTCGCGCGCTGGAATCCGCGTTTCGGAGCAGGACGTCGTCTACGGCTACCGCAAAAGACCCAAGCGGGAATTGTGGTATATTGCTTACGGATATTATGATTATCAATATCCTCTGGAACTGTTTCCGTTTACAGAGAAGGAACATCCGTTTTTCCTGAGTACGCATTGTACCGACGACAAGCGCGTGGAGGACTTAAAACAGATCCGGCTTCCGTTTTTCGGATGCCGGGATTACGCCACCTATCGGTTTATGGATCAAAATTTTCCGCAGACACCGCATTTTTTGACGGGGTGTTATTCTCTGGTGCAGGAGAGGCGTAAGAAGCCGCCGGTCAACGGAGGAGAGGTTTACTGCGTGGACGTCGTAAAGGAGTTAGAGCCGCATATTCCGAAAGAATTATGGAAAGACGCCGTTTTCCAAAAGCATGACAACTTCTTCTTTTCGGAAGACGATCGGCAGGCGGACGAAAAAGCGACGGCTTATGTCAACCGCTGGCTGGCGGAACTCAGAGAAAAAGCGCGGCTTGTCATTACGTCGAGGCTGCACTGCGCGCTGCCTTGTATTGCCATGGGGATCCCCGTAGTCGTTGCAAGGGGCTACCGCGATAATACGGATCGCTATACGGGATATGAAAAACTGTTTCCGCTCTATATGCCGGACGAGTTTGACAGGATCGACTGGGATCCCGACGTGCCGGACGTTGAATGGATCAAGGATCTCCTTGCGCAAAATACAAAAATACTGGTCGACGCCATCCGAGAAGGCGCCGCATATGATACGGAGTTCGTCCGGCAATACGCAAAGAGGTGGGAAACGCTGACGGCGTATCTGACTCCGGAACGATACGCGCCTTATTATAGCGGTGAGAACGCCGGATATCTGTCCCATGAGGCCAAGTGCGAATTTTATCAAAAAAAATTGTCTTCCATGATCGCGTATATCTGCGGCAAAGATTTGAAACAGTGCGATCTTGTTATCTATGGCGCGGGCGACAGAGGAATGTACTTTTTGAATCGCTATCAGGAGGAGATCGGACGTTTTAGAGACTGCTATTATGTGGACGGCGCGCCCGCCCTTGCGGGAAAGCGGATCAAAGGTTTCCCGATCTACGAACCTTCCGTACTCGCGGGAAAGCGGGAGCATACGGTCGTGATCGTCGCGGTCGACAGATACTATCAGAAAAACGGACGCGAGATCGCAGCAAAACTTGCCAATGAGTTTGGCTATCGCGAGGGTACGGATTTTCTGATGTTGGACAAACTGGATTCCTCGTCCAGACTGGAAATGACAAAGGCGGTTTTGAACGCGCCGCTGATGTAGGAGGAAAGGACCATGGAAAAATTGAGGGGACTGGAGATCTCGACCGCTATGGGATGCCGGTTGAACTGCGCGTATTGTCCGCAGGAACTGCTCTTGTCGACCTATTACAGAGAAGATAAAAAGCGGGCGCGGTTCCTGACGATGGAAGGGTTTTATAAGGCGTTAGAATCCGTAGAGGAAGGCGGTTTTGTTTCTTTCTGCGGCATGGTGGAACCGTTTCACAATCCGCAGTGCGCCGACATGATAAAATATGCGTATGAGAAAGGATACAGGGTCTATCTTTTTACCACGCTCATGGGAATGACGGACGCGGATTTTGAAAAGATCAAGGACGTGCAGTTGGACTTTTTTGAACTGCATATCGCGGACGAACAGGGAAAATGCCATTTTTCCATTACGCCGGAATACAAGAGACTGTTGAAAAAAATGCAGGAGACATTCCAAACCTATACCTATTGCGTACACGGCGACGTACACCATGAACTTACGGAGATCATCGATATGGAGAAGGTCGAAAGTCTGCATTTGACTGACCGCGCCGGAAATCTCGATATCGGGCGAAAGAAGATCTCGAGGACAGCGCCGTTTCTCTGCGTGCACGGATTTGAAGACAGCGTGAACGTATGGATTCCCGTTATGCTGCCGGACGGTACGCTGGTTGCCTGCTGTAACGACTATGGGATGCGGCATCAGTTTGGCAATTTGATCCGCCAGACATGGGAGGAGATTGCCGCGGGAACAGAATATAAAAAGTTTCGCGCAAGTTGGGATGACGACGAGATCCACAGCTTATGTAACGCGTGCGGGGGTGCGGTTCCGCTGGAAATGTTACCTTCCCAAAAACTGCAAAGGGCGTTGGAAGAAGATACGACGGAACAAAAATTGGAACCTGCCGCCGCGGAGCAGTTCAATCGTCTGAAAAAGGCAAAGCGGGTGATCGTCTGGGGAACGGGAGAGTATTTCCGCGACCATTATCTCTATTTCAAATGGAACGAGGCGCTGCGTCCGGCGGCGATATTGGATTCCGATCCGAAACGTCAGGGACGATCCTTCGGGGGGGGGTATTATGCAAAGATCCCGCGTCGTTCCGTTTTCAGGAAGGCGATCTGATCGTGCTTTTTGTAAAAAAGGGCGAGGGATTGAAACGGCAGATCAAAGAAATGGGATTGGAGTATATGACAGCCGACGACGTCTTTTCTGTTGCAGGGAAGTTATAGAGCCGCAGGACAAAGAGGCGCGTCGAAAGAGAGGAGGGACGGGCCTTGTATGATATTTATTACCGCGGAAGCGATAAATACAAAGACGCCTGCGATATCGGAAAAGAAGAATATGCCTCATGCTATCGCGCGCTCGTTTTGTTCGCGCAGCTCAAACAGGGGAACCGGCGGATTTGCGAACCGCTGAAAGGTTTGAAAGAGCAGAAGATCATCCTTTGGGGCGCGGGCGATCTGTGCAAACTGTTAGTGGAAGAATTTGCGCAGTGCGGCGTGATCCCCGCCTTTGCGGTCGATAACAAGGTAGAGAAGTTTGACCGGCAGATCGGGCGCGGCGTCCGCGTCATTTCCGTCGAACGTTTTAACGCGTCGACGTATTATGACCACTACATCGTAGTCAACGATATGCTGCGGTTCAATGACATTGCAAAGGGATTGTTACAGAAAGGATACCGCATGAATCAGATCATTTCTGCGGAAGAACTGATCGCGGCGGCGTGTTTATGAAGAGCGGGATGAAAAAGATCGGATTACTGACGTATTATGCGACGCATAATTACGGTACGGCGCTGCAATGTTTTGCGCTGAAACAGGCCATAGAAGCGATGGGAGATCATGAGGTGGAAGTGATTCCGTATATGTATCTTCCGATAGACAAAACGGTCAACGGATTTTCGGGAGAAAAACTGCGCGCCGCTTACGACCGGAGGATCGAAGCGTTTTATGCGTTTCAGCAGGAGATCTTGGGGTGCCGGAAGAAGCGGATCGAGAAACTGACGGCGGAAGAAGCGGATTACGACGCCTGTATCGTCGGCAGCGATACGGTCTGGGATATCAACCAGAACAACGACGAGTCATATTTTCTGGGCTGGGTTCCAAAAGGAACAAAAAAGATCTCTTACGCGGCTTCGACGGCGGAGCGGGCGCTTATGACGGAACGGCATTTGGAGTGTTTCAGAAAGTACCTCAAAGATTTTGATGCGATCTCCGTCAGGGAAGGATATCTCGCGGAGACGATCGAAAAGGTGACCGGCAGACATGCGGAAACGGTATTAGACCCGACGCTGCTTTTGTCGAGGGAGGACTACGAGCCTTTGGAAGAACCGGCGGATCTGCCGAAATCCCCATATATTTTGGTCTATTGGGTCAACTATGACAACGCCGCGACGCATTATGTACACCAGATGGTCAACCGTCTGGCGATCGAAAGAAATATGGAAGTCGTGCATTTTATCTATAACGCGCCGTATTATCTGTTCAGCGGGAAGGACAAGACGATGGCGTTTGCAACGATCGGGGAATTTCTGACATATCTGCGTAACGCTTCTATGGTCTTTACTTCTTCATTCCACGGAACGACGTTATCGCTGGTGTATCGGAAACCGTTTTATACCTTTTGCCCGGGCGGCGCGGAATCGCGTTCAGGTTCTCTGCTCGGAAGGATCGGGCTGGAAGACAGGATGCTTTGTCCGGATCTTGATCTTGGGAGCAAAAAGACCGGGGATCGTTATGATAACGCCTGCGTGGAGGCGTTGGAAAGGGAGATCGAACGGTCGAAAGCATTTTTGCGAAATGCGCTGGAGGAAGGATGAGATGGAACAAAAACTGCCGCTGGTCAGTATCGCGATTCCGAATTACAATTACGGCAGATATCTAAAAAACTGTCTGGAGAGCGTGCTGAATCAGACATATCCGAATATCGAAGTAATCTTCAATGACAATGCGTCCACCGACGATTCCTATGAAATCGCGCTGTCGTACAGAAAAAAATTCCTTGAAAAGAACATATTTTACCGTGTCGGCAGAAACAAAAGGAACATGGGATCGGAAGTCAACAGCAGGATCTGTTTGCAGTATATCGAAGGAAAATATATGTATTTTCTGGCGTCGGACGACGCGGTGGAGCCGACGTTTATCGAGCGGTGCGTAAATGTCTTTGAAACGTATCCGTCGGTCAACTGCGTAATGACGCATCGGAAAGAGATCGACGAGAACGGGAAGGTCAGTGAAACGCCGCCGTTTTATCGGACGTCCTGCGTCGTCAAAGCGGAAGAACAACTGGCGGTCTTTATGATGGCGGGCATTGCGATCCCCTCCCAGTGTATGCGGCGTCGGACGACTACCCTAAAACAGAATAAACATATGCGGAACTGTCAGGTGGCGGGCGACTGGATGAATAATGTTATCTACGCGCTTTCCGGCGACGTTGCCTACATCAAGGATCCGCTGTGTTTTTATCGCGTACATTCATCAAATGAAACAAGCGAATCGGAACGGAATATGCTCGCGGTGATGGAACACTATACGCTGGTCAATTATTATGCAGAACTTGCGGACATTTTTGGATATAAAAAGGCCGCGGGACGCAGAGAAGAAGCGATAAAAAAACTCGGCGGAATGTGCGTAAGATATGCGGAGCATATGGTCAGGGAGCGGCGGTATGCGACCGCAAAACGCTATATGGAACTGGCGGCGGTGTTTGATGAAGACATCATAAACGATCCGACGTATCAGGAGTATGGGTGGGAGATCGGACGCCTGTTGAGAGGGGAAGAATCGTCGGGCACGTTTGCAAGCGCATACAGCGGCAGGACCGTCTCCTACGATCCGCCGGAACACAGCATAGAACTGGAAGGAGAATGAGATGAACGAGAAATTGGTAACGATCATCGTCTTGGCGTATAACGACGCGGACGATCTCGAAGAATCCCTAAACAGTATTTTGGCGCAGACCTACCGCAATATGGAAGTGATCGTGATCGATAATGCGTCGGAGGACGCTACCTATGAGACGATACTCTCTTTCCAGCCGGCATTTAAGAGAAGCGGGATCTATTACAGCGTCGATTATCCGAAACGGAGGCTGACCGATCATAACGCGAAGATCATGGGGATGAACCATGAGGAAGGGGATTATGTCTATGTGATGTCGCCGCAGTGCGTTCTGCGCGAGGATTTTATAGAGCGGATCGTCAAAGAATTTGAAGACGACAGCGTCGGCGTGGTCGCGCTGTCTTCGTTGAAACAGGGCGCGGTCAGCGGGAAGGAATTTCAGGAAGCGCTGTTTGCGGATCCTTCCGATCTGCGGATCGGGGAGGCTGCCTACCGAAGGAGAGATATGCTGGTGGCAAACAGGAATTGCTATGTATTCGAGGACTTTCAGGAGACTTACGACGCGTTCCTGACCGCGTTTGAATCAAACGCGGTGTTTCTGGAGAAAGGCTATATGCGGCGGAAGGAAAAGAAAGAGCGTCTGACCAATCAGGAACTTCTGTTTTTTATCGAACAGTATACGCTGATGATCGCGTGGGTGCAAAAATGTATCGCGTTTGACCGGCGAATGGAAGAAGACGTTTTTGAAGGGGCGTGCAGACGGCTGGGCGAGAGGATCGTGGAAGCGTGCGCGCAGGCGATGGCAGAAGATAAAAGCCTTGCAAGGCGCTATCTGCATTTGGCGCTGGCGATAGATCCGACGTTGGAAGACGATCCAAAACTGTTAAAGATCAAAGAGCGGCTGTAACGGCGGAAAGGAGAAAGACATGAAATATCTGATATGGGGAACAGGAAAGCATTGCGACGACCGGCTGTTCTGCTATCCGCAGATTCTTGAAGAAACGGTCTGCTTTATAGACGCACGCGGGGGGGTAATACAGGAATGGTACGGACGCAGGGTGATTGTGCAAGAGGAGATCCAAAACTATGCGTTTGATAAGATCGTGATCGCGGCGGTGCAAAAGTATGACGAGATCAAGCGGTTGTGCATGGAACAGCACGGCATCGGTGAAGATCGGATCGTCTCCATCGACCGGCTGATAACGCAGAAACTGATCGACGGGGAGTGGGAGCCGGGCGAAGTGATACTGGAAGCGAGTACGCTCTGCCAGTTGGACTGTGTGCAGTGCTATATGCGAAAAGGAAATAATCTGAGTTATAATGCGGGATATCTGCGCTTTTCTGATTTTAAGAAACTGATCGATGAAAACCCTTTCATCCGCTCCGTCGAACTATCGAACAACGGCGAGATCTTTTTGAATCCGGAACTGGATCAGATCATTGCTTACGCTTACGAAAAGAACGTCAGGCTGACCGCGTGGAACGGCGTGAATTTTAATACCGTATCGGACGGTATGCTGGAAGATCTCGTGAAGTACGGCTTTCGGGAACTTTTTATCGCACTGGACGGGGCGAGTCAGGAAACCTACAAGATCTACCGCCGGAAGGGCGATTTTGACAAAGTGATCGAGAACATCCGGAAGTTAAACGCCTATAAAGAAAAATATGGGTCGCCGTATCCGCGGCTGACGTGGCAGTTTGTCATCATGCCGTCTACGGAGAACGATATCGCCGCGGCAAAGGAAATGGCGAAAGAACTGGGTATGGAGATCTCGTTTCGGCTGACATGGGATTATGGCTATGCGCCGGCCGATCCGGAGCGGATCAAAAAAGAAACGGGACTGGATTGCATTTCCAGAAAGGAATACGACGCAAAGAATGAATTGATGTATAACACTTCCTGTTTGCAGTTGTTTACAAGACCGGCGATCAACTGGGACGGACGTTTTGTGGGCTGCTGCTGTCCGGCATATGATCTGTATCCCGATTCGGAGAATGTATTTGAAAAGGGCTTCCTGCCGGTGTACCATTCGGATAACGTAAACTTTGCCAAAGGGCTGGTGACGGGAAGGCAGAAGGACGAGGGCGAAAAAAGGGTGCCGTGCCAGACCTGCCGTTTTTGGCCGACGATGAAAAAGAAAAACGCATATATTGTTCCTGCCGATCTTTTTTAAGCCTCGGCAGCGGAGAGGTTGCATTATGAATTATGAGGAGTATATCAGACAGATCAAGACCGCAGTCAGGAAAAAAGACGAAAAAAAACTTGCCGAACTGAAAAAGTACAAGCCGGAGTCGCTGCTGCTTTGCAACGCGGAAGTACAGCGCCGGTTGGAGTCGCCGGAAGACGGGGTGCCTCTGACTGCGCCGGTCAGCGGGAAATATACGCTTCAGTACGATTACGGGCACAATCTCGAGGCGCTGCAGCTGATTCAAAAAGCGCATGAGTACCGCCGCCATTTCTGGTCGGTGGAACGCCTCGACAAACAGATCCGTCTCCTGCAGGACGATCTGTCGTTCCTCGACGAGTTATACGCCGTCTGCGAAACGGGAACTGTTTCCGAGATCTACAAAGCGCTCTATACGTCATCGGAATTTCTGGGCGTCGTTTTGTTTTACGAATCCCTTTCCGAGGAAGAACGCGAACGATATGCGGTCAAAAAGATCGTCGATCCGGCGACGATCGTTAATTTATCCTTTTTTGTTGAAAAACTGCAAAAAGAAGGCGGCAGTTTCGTTCTCGTCAAAGATGAAAAGAACGGGCCGCTGATCGAGTGCCTCGCGCAGAGGCTCGCGGCGATGGGAAAACGCGCCTGTATCATCGAGGAGGCGATCTGCGAGGACGCGGTGAATCCGATCGAGATCAGGGATACGCTCGCGCTTACCGTAGAAAATATCACGCAGGAAGGGAATATCGTCAGGGTACTTCCGATCGAGATCCGCTATGCGGACGGCACAGTGCAGACCAATCTCGGCCATGTCCTTGCCTATCTGTCCGCGCATTACGGGGAAAGCCTGTCCGTGATCTCGTCCGGCCGCGACGCGGAGCGGATGTCGCTGCTGTTCAGCCGCAGGTTTTTCCGGCTGACCAGAGCGGGTACGAGAAGGACGGACGTACATCTGGCGTTTTCCTATTACGGGGAGTACATGGATTATCTTTCCGAGATCTATGGCAAGGATTGCAGGGAAATGCTGCGGCAGAAGCCTTCCGTGAGGTTTTCCGTCGTGATCCCCGCCCGCAATTCCGCTAAGACGCTGCGTCATACCGTGCAGACATGTCTGCGGCAGGACTATCAGGGAGATTACGAGATCATCATCAGCGACAACTCCAACGAAGGGAACACCGAGGTCTTTGATCTGTGCGAAAAACTGGACGATCCGCGGATCGTTTATATCAGGACGCCGCGGAATCTGCATCTGCCGAAAAGTTTTGAATACGCGTTTCTGCATACGCGCGGCGAATATGTGCTCGGGCTCGGCTCGGACGACGGCGTGTTGCCGTGGGCTCTGTCCGTGCTGGACGAGGTGATCGCGGAACATCCCGAAGACGAGATCGTCCACTGGGAACGGGGCTTTTACGCATGGCCGGGATTCAACGGCGGACAGCAGAATCAATTTGTGTATCCAAGGGGGTATGTAAAAAACGACTATCACGTTTCCCATACGCAGGGGATCGACTATCTGGCGATGGCGCTCAAGGAGCGGCAGAGTATGTACAGCCTTCCGATGTTATACATCAATTCCTGTTTTAAGCGGTCGTATATGCAGACGCTTCTGGATAAAACGGGACGCCTGTGGGACGGCCCCTGTCAGGATATCTATATGGGCGTGGTGAGTTCGATCATCAACGAGAAGATCCTGCACATGGAATATCCGCTGACCATCGCGGGGATGAGCAGCGCGTCGGTTGGCGCGGGCGCGCAGAAAGCGCCGAAAACGCGGGAAGAATATCAGAAGGTCATGGACGGCGTCAAAAAGGACGGAAATGTGGGAGGCTACTGCAAATCATTTTACGAGTGCCTGCTGCCGACGGTTGGAACGGATACATGGTCGCTCTATACCTGCGTCCTGCGCTGCATTTCGATCGGGATCCTTCCGGACGCCTATCTGAATCATGTGATCGACTGGAAACAGTGGTACCTGAATCTGGCGCAGGAGTTGGATATCCGCGATTTCACCTATGACAGGAAGGCGCATGAAATGTACTATTGCGCGACCGAAGTGGGAAGCGGGTTTGCGGAATGGTTCGAGCAGACGCTCTATCCGGTCATGATGAAGCCGCGCTATCTGCCGGACGGCAAAGAAGACAAAAAGCCGAAGCGCACCTATACGGTCGGCAGACACGACGGAGGAGGTCTTGTCCTCGATGCGTCGGAATACGGCGTAGAGGATATCGAAGGCGCGGTAGAACTGTTTGCGAAGATTATGGACAACGGAGGGGAACTATGAGATATATCGTATCCGGAGCGACCGGTTTTATCGGACGTGCCCTGTGTCGGGAACTGCTGGCGTCGGGAAACGACGTCGCGGCGGTCGTAAGGCCGCGCTCCGAAAGGCTGGACAATTTACGGGCGGAAGAAGAACGGCTGCAAAAAGGAAGCGGGCGTCTGCGGATCATAGAACTTCCTTTGGAGGAGATCGGGAAACTGCGGGAGATCGACGGTGTCCGCGCGGATGTGTTCTTCCATCTGGCGTGGAACGGCGCGGCGGGCGGAGAGCGCGAGGATTTTGACGCGCAGTATGTAAATATCGCCTATACGGCGGAGGCGATCCGTGCGGCGAAAGCCTGCGGGTGCCGCCGCTTTATCGGCGCGGGCAGTCAGGCGGAATACGGCGTGATCCGCAAAAAGGCGCATGAAGACAGGACGCTGCCGCATCCCTTTATGATGTACGGGGCGGCGAAACTTGCGGCGTATGAAATGGGAAGGACGCTTGCGGCGCAGCTGGGGATGACGTTCATCTGGCCAAGGATATACAGCGTTTACGGCGCGGGCGAAAACGCGGGTACGCTCGTCAGTTATGTGGTCGATTCGCTGCTGCGGTCGGAAACACCGCAGTTGTCTTCCTGTGAAAATATGTGGAATTTCCTTTATATTGACGACTGCGCGAAAATGCTTCATGAACTCGGCGAATCCGAGCGCGCGCAAAGCGGGATCTATCACGTCGCGTCGGAGGATACGCGCGTTCTTGCGGAGTTTGTAAAAGAGATCAGGGATATCGTCGCGCCGGAGGAACAACTCGCTTTCGGCGCGAAGGAAAGCGATCCGGCGAGGACGTTCTGGCTGGATCCGGATACCGAAAAGATCCGCGGCGTCGCCGGAGAGTGCAAATGGACCTTCCGGCGCGGTATACAGGAGAAACTGAATGATTACAGCATGTATCATAACAAGAGACCAGAGGGATAAACTGGAAAAATGCCTGCAAAACCTGAGCGAGTTTCCCATAGAGACCGTTGTTGTGGATACGGGATCGAAAGACGACAGCAGGCGCGTGGCGCAAGCCTATACAAAGCATGTGTATGACTTTGCGTGGATCGGGGATTTTGCTGCGGCGAAGAATTTCGCGGTGGAAAAAGCGCCGACGGACGTCGTGCTCGTAGTGGATTCGGATGAATACGTCGTGGAGATGGATGTAAAAAAAGCGGAGGATGCGATCCTTGCAAACCCTCGGGCGGCGGGACGGATCAAAAGGGTCAACATCTTCGGCGATGGTGAAAGGCAGGAAGGAGAAGAATGGATCAACCGTCTTTTTGACCGGAGGTTCTTCCGCTACGAAGGCCGGATCCACGAGCAGTTGGAGCGGATCGACGGGCAGCCGTATGAAACGTTCAAGACGCGGATCGGGATGCTGCACGACGGCTACCTTCTCAATGAGGAAGAACGGAAGAAAAAGACCGAGCGCAATATCGTTATGCTCAAGGAGGAACTGGACGCTTTCCTTGAGGAGAACGACGGAGAGGATCTGCTTGCGGCCCCGCCGCGGATACGGACGCGGGCGGCGTATCTTCTCTATCAGCTGGGGAAAGCCTATTATATGAAGCGCGACTATGCGGCGGCGGCGGAATATTTTGAACTGGGCCTCTCCTTCGACCTTGACGAGCGTCTGGAATATGTGATCGACATGGTGGAGACCTACGGATACGCCCTGATCAACAGCGGGCAGGCGCAAAAGGCGATGCAGTTGGAAGCGGTCTATGAAAGTTTCTGCGGCAGGGCGGACTTCTGCTTTTTGATGGGGCTGATCTACATGAACAACGAGAAATACCCGCAGGCCATCGGCGAGTTTGAGAAAGCGGCTTCGTTTGAAACGTCCGCGATGAAGGGGGCAAATTCCTATCTCGCGTATTATAACGCGGGCGTCATCAGCGAGTGTCTGGGCGATACGGAGCGGGCGAAACGCTACTACGCCCTGGCGGGGGATTATGAAAAAGCCGTACAAAGGCTGACGGCGCTCTGAATACGGTAGTTACAGGAGGTGTGGGGATGATAAAAGTATCGCTGATCCTGCCGTCGCTCAACGTCAAAAAGTATATTCGCAAGTGCGTCATGTCCGCGCAGGAGCAGACGTTGAAAGATCTCGAGATCTTGTGTATCGACGCGGGCTCGGACGACGGCACATGGGAGATCTTAAAGAAACTGGCGGCAAAGGACGAACGGATCCGCCTGATCCGAAGCGAGATGAAAAGTTACGGCTATCAGGTCAACCTCGGGCTGCGTCTGGCGCGGGGGGATTATATCGGGATCCTCGAGACGGACGATTTTGTGGAACCGCAGATGTATGAGACCCTGTACGAAGCCGTCGTCAGGGAGCGGCTGGATGTGGTCAAGGCGGGCTTTTATTTCCATTCCTCCCGAAAGGGGCAGGAGGAGGACCGCAAGCGGATGGCGTTTGAGGCCCTGCGTCCGGCGGGATACAAAGAAGTGATCGAAGATCCCGCGCACCTCTATGCGCTTTTTCCGGAGGACAGCATGATCTGGACGGGACTGTACCGGCGGCAGTTCCTGCTCTCGCGTCAGATCCGGTGCAGCGAGACGCCGGGCGCGGCGTTTCAGGACATCGGCTTTGTCCTTCAGACGTTGTATCTTGCGCAGCGCGTGATGTATCTGCCGGAGTGCTTCTATCATTACCGGATCGACCGGAAGGAAGCGTCGGTTTACAGTATCCGCGTGCTTTCTTACTGCCACGTCGAATTTTCCAGAAGCAGGCAGATCCTTTTGGCCTGCGGCGTCGACGATCTGAGAGGATATTATATCAGGCTGGCGGGGGCGTTTCTGCACGAATATAAAAAAGTCCTGCGCGCGGTGAAGTATAATACGGAAGACCCGATCCTGACGGAGACGATGGAGTGGTTTTGGGAGACGCTTTCCGAGGGCATGGAAGACGGCTGGATTCGGGAAGAAGACCTGCGTGGGAACGCGTGGGAGGAGATCTCGCTGTTTGTGCGCGACCGCACGGCGTTTGGCGAACAGATGAAGCGCCTGCGTTCCAAAGCGCCGTCGATCGAGCGCGGAGCGATCGAGTGCTAGGAGGAATGCGATGGGAGAGAAGATCCTGCTGTACCGCTGGAAAGCCTACAATTACGCGGATATCATCGAGCAGTTTATCCGGATGGGCTATGAAGTCGTTGAAGTTCATCAGGAACTTTATAATTATGATGTGGACGATGCGTTTGCCGCGCGGCTGCATGACATGCTGGATCAGGAAACGTATGCGTTCGTCTTTTCCGTCAACTACTTCGCGCTGCTGGCGGAGGTCTGCCACAGCCGCGGGCTCCTTTACGTTTCGTGGAGCTGCGACAGCCCGATGATAAGCATGTACCACCGCTCGGTGTTCTATGAGGAGAACCGGATCTTTGTGTTTGACCGGATCAATTACGAAGAATTTCGCGCGATGGGGGTGGAGCATATCTATCATCTGCCGCTGGCGGCGAACGCACAGCGTATGCAGTACGTCCTGCGGGAAGTGCGGGGCGCGGGCGCGGCGTTTCGGAAGCACGACGTCAGTTTTGTGGGAAGCCTGTATGAGAAAAACGCGTACGATGAGTTGGAACCGAAACTGCCGGAGTATCTCCGCGGCTATTTTGACGCGCTGATGGAAGCGCAGAAAGACCTTCAGGGCGTTTCCGTGATCGACGGCCTGCTGACGCCGGAGATCCTTGAACGCCTTCAGGAATACTTCGTGCTGCAAAGGTCGTCGGAAGGATCGTTCTCCGATCTGGGGCTCGTGTTTTCCGTGACGACGCTGGGCTTTAAGATCGCGCAGAAGCAGCGGATCAGCGTCCTGCAAAAGCTTTCGCGCCAATACGAGGTCGCGCTGTACAGCGCCAGCCCCGCGGAACAGATCCCGCTTGCGAAGAAGATGGGGAGCGTGGATTACTGGAAAGAGATGCCCCATGTCTTTGCGGGAAGCAGGATAAATCTCAACATGACGATCCCAAACATCCGGACAGGGATCCCGCTCCGCGCATGGGATATCATGGCGTGCGGCGGGTTCCTGCTCTCCAATTATCAGGCGGAATACGCGATGTTCCTTGAGCCGGACAAAGATATGGTCTGCTATTATAACGAAGAAGACCTGATCGAAAAGGCGGGATTTTATCTCAGTCATGAGACGGAGCGGGAAAGGATCGCGCAAAACGGCTATGAGAAAGTAAAAAACTCCCATACGTTTGAAAAACGCATGGGAGAGATGATGGAGATCCTGCGTAAGACCCGCTGATCAGAAATCCCCGTTGTTGTAACGCTTGACAAGTTTGTGGATCCTCTCGTAAGGATCAAGCAGGCCGCTGATCGAGCAGTCGTGATTCAACGTGTCGATGATGTAAGCGATGTATTTGCTCATGTCGCAGTTGATGTAGTACGGACGCGCGAGCAGTTCCGGCGTCTGATAGGTCAGGTTGGTGGTGACGAGCCGGTAGATGACGCCGCTTTCCACCGCCTTGTCGAACTTGTCCAGCCCGTCGGTGAACAGGCCGAAGGTGGCAACGACGAAGATCCGGTTGGCCTTGCGCTTTTTTAATTCCGTCGCCACGTCGATCATGCTCTCTCCGGAGGAGATCATGTCGTCCACGATGATGACGTCTTTTCCTTCGACGGAAGAACCGAGAAATTCATGGGCGACGATCGGGTTGCGCCCGTTGACGATCCGGCTGTAATCCCTTCTCTTATAGAACATTCCCATATCTACGCCGAGGACGCCCGCCATGTAAACGGCGCGGTTCGTGCCGCCCTCGTCCGGACTGATGATCATGAGATGGTCGTTGTCGATCTTTAAGTCCTTATCGTTCTTTAAGATGTTCTTAATGAACTGGTAAGCGGGCTGCACCGTCTCGAAACCGTTCAGCGGGATCGCGTTTTGTACGCGCGGATCGTGCGCGTCAAAGGTGATGATATTGTCGACGCCCATCGAGATCAGTTCCTGCAGCGCGATCGCGCAGTCTAAGGACTCGCGGGAGGAGCGTTTATGCTGGCGGCTTTCATAGAGGAACGGCATAATGACCGTGATCCGCTTTGCCTTGCCTTCGATCGCGGCGATAATGCGCTTGAGGTCGGCAAAGTGATCGTCCGGCGACATATGGTTCGTATGGCCGCACAGGGAATAGGTCAGGCTGTAATTCGTCACGTCTACGATCAAAAAGATATCGAGGCCGCGCACGGATTGCAGGATCGTGCCCTTTGCCTCGCCGGAACCGAAACGCGGAACCTCGGCGTCTACGATATAACTGTTGCTCTTATAGCCGGCCATGGTGATGTGATCCAGATGATCGGCTTCCCGATCCGCCCTCCAGTTGACAAGGTACTTATCGACTTTGCAGCCCAGTTCCATGCAGCTTTTGAGAGGGATGATCCCAAGTTTTCCCACAGGCGTGCTTTCGGTCAGGAAAATTTCATCGTTTGGCATAACTCACTACTCCTTTGTTTCTTGTTTATGTGCTAAAGTCTGTTTGATCCGGATATCGCTTCCGAAGAAGCGGATCGGCGTATAACTGCTGATGATGCGGGACGACGTGCGCTCCGAATACAGATCCCGAAGTTCTTTCATATCGAGATTGGTGGAGATCACGGTGGATCCGCCGCGCAGCAGCCGCTCGTTTAAGCAGAGGAACAACTGCGACGTGGTAAAGGAGTTGGAGAACTCCGTGCCCAGATCGTCGATGATCAGAAGATCGCAGTCAAGGATCTGTTCGTGGGTCTCCGACGCGTCGGCGTCCTTGGAAAAGACGTTCTTCTCGAAGATCCGAAAGAGTTGGAACGCCGTAAAATAGATGACGGAGCATCCCTGATCCAGCAGCGCCCTTCCGATACAGTGGGAAAGGAACGTCTTGCCGGTGCCGGTATCGCCGTAGAGTAATAGATTACCACCGCAGCGTTTGAAATTCTGCACAAAGATCTGTGCGGAATCGAAGGCATTATGGGCACATTCCAAAGAGGTCATGCCGCTTTTTTCGTCCCGCGCGCCGTCGTCGTAGAGATCGAAGCGAAAATGCGAAAAATCATGTCCGTCAGGCAGATCCGCCATCCGTGAGCGGGCGTAGAGCAGATCGATCGACGCCTGAATCAGGCAGTGGCATTTCTGTCCGTTGATATAGCCGGTGTCTTTGCAGTCGGGGCAGCGGTACGGCGGCGTCAGGTAATCCGCCGGATAACCGGAGCCGGACAGGAGCGTGAGGCGCTTCTGCCGGAGTTCCTGCAATTCCCGTTTCATGTGATCGACCGCGGAAGCGTCGCCGGATAACAACTGTTCGGCGCTTTGGGCGCAGAGTTCGGCGACCTTCTGATCAAGGCTTTCAAGTTCGGGAACGCGGAGATAGACTTCTTCTTCCCGTTCTCGGATCAAACGGCGGCGCTGCTGCTGCCGTTCCTGATAACCGCGCATGAGCGCGTCGTATTGCGTGTTGGTGAGTGCCATGGTTTTTTCCTTATTTGCGTAGTAACTGCTGTTCTAACGCTTCGTAATAATCATCGTCCTGCGGACGCTGATGGAAATTGTGGAAGCGGTTGTTGGCGGGACGGACGCTGAGGGAGGCGTTCGCCTTTTGCGCGGAGGCGGCGTGCGCCTGATCCAGCGTGCGGATCTCTTCCGGATGGCGGATGCCCTTTTCATGCCAACTGGTCAGGATGGAGTCGGCGTAACTGAAATTCGCCCTGCCGGTGTTGCTGATCGTGCGGGCGCAGGCTTCCGTGATGATGTCCAGAGTAAAGCCGTAAAGGCCCGTCCACTTTTCGATGAAGGCGATCTCCTTATCGATCAGGCTGCGGCCGGAGATCCCGAAGGCCTTCATGACCGCGTAATAGGTCTGCGAGTGGATGTTTGCGGACTGTCTTGCCTCATCCGCGCTGCGGATGTTTTCGTCCGCCCAGTTCAGCGCGACCTTGTTCATGTAGCGGATATTCGGATGCCCTTTGTCAATGCAGTATTCGATCAGGTATTCGATCAGATCGAATGGAAAATGCAGTTCGTCATACCAGTAGAAGATCGTATTGAGATCCGTTGAGGTCAGGGGCCGCTTTAGGTAAGTCTCGACCGCGTAGAGCAGATCGCCGACCTCGTTCTGCGACTTGAAGGACAGGATCTTGTCCGCGGAGTAGACCGGCGTCTCGGAACGCGAAACGGGCGCCGCGGGTGCAGCAGGCGCAGGAATCGCGGCGGGCGCGGAGATCACAGCCGGAGCAGGGGACGCGGACGGCGCGGAAACGGAGAGCGCGGAAACGGACGACGCTTCCGGCTCAACGAAGCAGATTCCGGTCAGGTTGGAATCGCAGTCGTATTCCAACTTTAACAGGTCAAGGTTCTCCCAGTAGGCGAGCGCGCGATGCACGTCGTTTTCCGTGTAGTGGAACTTGTCCGCCAAAGCGGAAATGGAAAAACGGCCCCCGCTCTGCTGGAGAAGGCGCAAAAGATACAGGTAGATCTTTACGAACTCCCCGTTAGCGTCCTGGATATAATGATCGATGAAAATATTCGGCACGGCGGTCGTGTGACGGCCGCGGTCGGTATGCAGAACAATATCTCCCATAGTCAGTCAGATCCTCTCTTCTTAGCAAAAGGATTATAGCATACAACGTTGCCCTTGAGAAGTAAAAAGTAATCCCCAATCCCAGTAGAATCAAGGGTTGCGGTGGAATGCGATTTTGTGGATAAGTGGAAAAAACAGCCAAAATTCGGGCATAAAAAATCCACAAGAGAAAGGAGATAAGTGCGCCCTTTCAATTGTGGATAAAGTGGACAATCAAAGATCTAAAAGATGATCCCCAATCGTTACAACGTCTCCCGCCCCCATAGTTATCAACAAATCGCCGTTCATACATTTTTTTTCTAAAAACGATTCGATTTCCGCAAACGTCGGGAAGTAATAACACTCCGTGCCCGTTTCTTTTAATAAGGAAAGGATATCCTGCGAACTGACGCCGTAGACGTCCTGCTCGCGCGCCGCGTAGATATCCGCCAGCACGACGATATCCGCGAGGGAGAGGGCTTTGGCAAAGTCTTTCAGGAAGGCTTTGGTGCGGGTGTAGGTGTGCGGCTGGAAGACGCAGATGATCCGGTCCCTGCCGTAATTCTTTGCCGCGGTCAGCGAAGCCGTGATCTCGGTCGGGTGGTGCGCGTAGTCGTCGATAACGACCGCGCCGCGGTAGTCGCCCTTATACTGGAAGCGGCGGTCCGCGCCGCTGAAGCCGGAGAGGCCGAGGGCGATCTGTTCCCACGGAAGCCCCATCGTCAGGCAGAGCGCGATTACGGCGAGCGCGTTGCCGATATTGTGGCGGCCCGGCACGTTCAGCCGGACGGCGGGCAGTTCGCCGCCGCAGAAAACCGGCGTAAATCCGCCGCAGCCCTTGTCGTAGGAAATGTCTTTGGCATAGCAGTCAAAGTCCTCGGAAAAACCAAAGGTGATCACGCGGCAGTCCGTATCGGCGCAGAGTTCTTCATAGGAAGGGATCTCGCCGTTGATGATGAGCGCGCCGTCCGGTTTTGTGTTGGAGGCAAATCTGCGGAAGGAAGCGCGCACATCGTCCAGATCCTTAAAAAAGTCCATATGCTCCGCTTCCACGTTCAGGATCACGCTGTATTTCGGGAAGAAGGAGTGATAACTGTTCGTGTATTCGCAGGCCTCCGTGATAAAGAGGTCGGAATCGCCGACATGGATGTTGCTGCCGATCGAGCGGAGGATGCCGCCGACGGAGATCGTCGGGTCGTCGGTTCCGGCAAGGAACACCTGACTGGCCATGGAAGTCGTCGTCGTCTTTCCGTGCGTGCCCGCGACCGCGACGGAGCGCCCGTAGCGTTCCATGATCTGGCCGAGGAGTTCCGCGCGGGTCAGCATCGGGATCTTGAGCGCCGACGCTTTGGCGTATTCCGGATTGTCGGGACGGATCGCCGCGGTATATATGACATAATTCAGATCTTTGGTTATATTTTCTTCTGTTTGCGAATAAGATATAGAAGCCCCAAGACGGACAAGCCGTTTGGTAAGATCGGACTCCCTTGTGTCGGAACCCGTGACCGTGTAGCCCATTTTTAAGAGGATCTCGGCAAGGCCGCTCATGCTGATGCCGCCGATCCCGATAAAATGCACGCGCGCAGGTTTTGAAAAATCGATTTCGTACATAGTGGTTTCCATCCGTGATCTTTGTTATTGGTAAGTTACCTACTTCTATTATAATCGCGTCATGGCATTTTGCAAGAAAATTACTGTCGACAGGACGGCGCGGGGCGAAAAAAGGAGAAGGCCGCAGTTGTATAAATTGTCCAAGAAATTTCTGACAACGGAAATAATTTTGTGTATATTGTTGCGGAAAAAAGAGCATAATGCTATACTTTAATATACAATATGTTCCTTTTGAGGAAAAACTTTCAGGATTGGCATACCTGAAAAGAGACGTGAGGTGAAAGACTATGATTCGAAAAGAAATGATCGCCATGCTGCTTGCGGGAGGACAAGGCAGCAGGCTGGGGGTATTGACTTCCGATGTGGCGAAGCCGGCGGTATCTTTCGGCGGAAAATACCGTATTATCGATTTTCCTCTCAGCAACTGTATCAATTCCGGAATCGATACGGTGGGCGTGCTGACGCAGTATCAGCCGCTGGTCTTAAATTCCCATATCGGGATCGGTATCCCGTGGGATCTGGATCGCAATAACGGCGGCGTCGCCGTCCTCCCTCCATATGAAAAGAGCGATTCGAGCGAATGGTATTCCGGCACGGCCAACGCCATCTACCAGAACCTCAAGTATATGGAGAGTTACAATCCGGAATATGTTCTGATCCTTTCGGGGGATCACATCTACAAGATGGATTACGAGGCGATGCTGGATTTCCACAAGCAGAACGAAGCGGACGTGACGATCGCGGCGATTCCGGTGCCGATGGAGGAGGCGAGCCGTTTTGGTATCGTGGTCACGGACGAGCAGAAGCAGATCAAGGAATTTGAAGAAAAGCCGGAGATGCCGAGCAGCAATCTGGCGTCCATGGGCATCTATATCTTCAGCTGGCAGGTGTTAAAGGACTCGCTGATCGCGATGAAGGATCAGAGCAACTGCGACTTCGGCAAGCACATCATCCCGTACTGCCACGAGAACGGCAAGCGCCTGTTTGCTTACGAGTTTAACGACTACTGGAAGGACGTCGGAACGCTCGGTTCTTATTGGGAAGCCAATATGGAACTGATCGATCTGATTCCGGAGTTTAACCTCTATGAGGAGTTCTGGAAGATCTATACCAAGCAGGACATCATAGAGCCGCAGTACATATCCGCGGAAGCGAAGGTGGAACGCGCGATCATCGGTGCGGGCGCGCAGATCTACGGCGAAGTGCAGAGCTGCGTCTTAGGCGCGGGCGTCGTGATCGAAGAAGGCGCCGTCGTGCGGGATTCGATCCTCATGGAAGGGACAAGGGTCCGGCGCGGCGCGATCATCGACAAGGCGATCCTTGCGGAAAACTGCGACATCGGAGAGGGCGTGCAGATCGGCGTGGGCGAAGAAGCGCCGAGCCGTCTGAACGCCAGCATTTATGCGTTCGGTCTTGCGACGCTCGGTGAAGATACGGTGATCCCCGCAAATGTCAGGATCGGAAAGAATACCGCGATCAAGGGCAGGACGACAGAAGAAGATTATCCAAACGGCGAACTGGCCGGCGGCGGATACATCATTAAGGTAGGTGAAGAAGCATGAAAGCATTAGGAATTATCTTAGCGGGCGGCAACAGTAGCAGAATGAGGAACCTTTCGGAGAAGCGCGCCATATCCGCCATGTCCGTGGGGTGCAGTTACCGCTGTATCGATTTTGTTTTGAGCAACATGACCAATTCCAACATCCAGACGGTGGCGGTGCTGAGCCAGTACAACGCCCGCTCGTTGAACGAACATCTCAATTCCTCAAAATGGTGGAATTTCGGAAGGAAGCAGGGCGGCCTGTTTTTGTTCACGCCGACCGTCACGACGGACAACAGCTGGTGGTACCGCGGAACGGCGGATGCGATGTGGCAGAATATCGACTTCCTCAAAAAACGCCACGAGCCGTACGTCGTGATCGCGAGCGGCGACTGCGTCTATAAACTGGACTTCAACAAAGTGCTGGATTACCATATCCAGCGGCAGTCGGATATCACCGTGGTCTGCGCGAAACTGCCAAAGGGCGACGACGCCCGCAGGTTTGGCGTGGTGCAGCTTGACATGGACGGCAGGGTCGTCGAATTTGAAGAAAAGCCGATGGTCGCCAAGTCGGACATCGTTTCCACCGGCGTTTACGTTATCCGGCGCAGGGTGCTGATCGAACTGCTCGAGGAGTGCAACGAAGAAGGCAGATACAATTTTGTTACAGATATACTGATTCGTCAGAAAGGTCTTAAGAAGATCTACGGCTATATGCTGGAGGGGTATTGGAGCAATATCTCATCCGTAGACAGTTATTATCGGACCAACATGGATTTCCTTGATCGGGAAGTCAGGGAGTATTTCTTTCACCAGGAGCCTCAGATCTTTTCAAAGACCTATGATTTGCCGCCGGCAAAATACAATGCAGGATCAAAAGTCACCAACAGCCTTGTGGCGAGCGGGTGCATCATCAACAGTACGGTGGAAAATTCCGTGCTCTTCAAGAAGGTCTTCGTAGGAAACAACAGCGTGATCAAAAATTCCATCATACTGAACGGATCCTATATCGGGGACAACGTACATATCGAAAACTGCATTGTCGAAAGTTCAGAAACGCTGCTGAGCGGCAGCACCTATATTGGAGAGGAAGGAGTGATGATCATCTCAGAAAAGAAAAAAAGATATGAGGCACAAGAGATGAACGGGGAGGAGTAATGGTATGGAAGTAACAGATGTGCGGATCCGCAAGATGGAAAAGGAAGGAAAGATGAAAGCGGTGGTATCGATCACTTTGGACGGCGAGTTCGTGGTGCACGATATCAAGATCATCGAAGGCGAGAAGGGATTGTTTATCGCGATGCCGAGCCGGAAGACGGCGGAAGGCGAATACAAAGACATCGCGCATCCGATCAAATCTTCGACGAGAGAGCAGATCCAAAATTCCATTTTGCAGATGTATAACGAGCAGCTGCTTCAACAGGAAGAGTGATACCATAAAAAACAAAAGGTTGTGCGCAGACGAGGTCTGCGGCACAGCCTTTTTTCTTTGCCGAAGGAAAGATTTTTTGCGGCGGCCGTGACGGCGGTGGACGAAGGGAGGGTTTTCTGCTATATTGTTAAAAGGATTTTTTGGAAAGAGGAAGCGGATGAAGATCATTGTCGGCCTGGGCAATCCGGGAGAAAAATACGAAAAAACAAGGCATAACGCGGGCTTTGACGTCATAGACTTGCTTGCAGAGACCTATGGGATAGAGACGGCGCAGGAAAAGCACAGGGCGAAGATCGGCAAAGGTCGGATCGAAGGCGTTCCGGTGCTGCTGGTCAAACCGCAGACGTTTATGAACCTCAGCGGCGAAAGCGTGGCGGAGATCCTGCATTATTACAAGGCGGATCCCGAGGAGGATCTGCTCGTCATTTCCGACGACGTGACGCTTGACGTGGGGATGCTGCGCGTCCGCAGGAAGGGGAGCGCGGGCGGACACAACGGCCTGAAGAATATCATTGAACATTGCGGCACGCAGGAGTTTCCGAGGCTGCGCGTCGGGGTCGGCCATGTGCCGCCGGAGTGCGATATGATCCGACATGTGCTGGGAAGGCTGCCCGCGGAGGAGCGGCCGATATTAGAGAAAGCCTGCCGCCGCGCGGTGAAAGCGGTGGCGTGTATCCTGACGGAAGATGTGGATACGGCGATGAATCTGTATAATGGGAAAGTCAGTGAAGAATGAAAGTATTTTTGACGCCTTTGGAAGAAATGCCCGATGTGGCGCGGCTTTTGGAAAAGAGCAGGAAAGAGCGGAAACTGTATGAGATCGCGGGCGTGATCGACGCGCTGAAACCGCACCTGATCTACGGCATGGGTCATGACCGGAAGGTAAAACTGGTCGTGACCTATGATGAACTGCGCGCAAAAAGCCTCGCGGAGCATTGCAGGTTTTTTGAGGAGAACGTGCTGTATTATCCCGCGCGCGATCTTCTGTTCTACCAGTCGGATATCCACGGGAACGCGATGACCCGCGAGAGGCTTGCGGTCGTGCGCGCGCTGCTCGAAGGGCAGCCGCTTACGGTGGTGACGACGATCGGCGCGCTGATGAACAAAGCGCCGTCGCTCGATTCTTATAAGAACGGGATCTTTCGGATCGCTGCGGGGGATACGCTGCGCCTTTCTTTCCTGCGGGAGAGGCTTACGACGCTGGGCTACGAGACGGTGACGATGGTCGAGCACCCGGGCGAGATGGCGGTGCGCGGCGGGATCGTCGATCTTTTCCCGCTGACCGAGGAAGATCCGGTCCGGATAGAATTTTGGGGAGACGAGGTCGATTCCCTGCGCGCCTTCGACCGCGCGACGCAGAAATCTCTGGAAAATCTGGAGAGCATAACGGTCTATCCGGCGATGGAACTCGTGCTGACGGAGGACGAGGTGCGCGCGGGCTTAAAGGCCATGGAAAGCGAGGCGGAAGACCTCTATCAGAAATACCGGAAAGAGGGAAAGACCGAGGAGGCCTACCGGATCCGCAGCACCGTTTCCCGCGTGGCGGAGGAGAGCCGCGAGTGGGGGATCGGAAGCGAACTGGAGACGTATCTGGAATATTTTATGGAAGAAGGCGACAGCATACTTTCCTATTTTCCCGACGAGGCGATGGTCTTTCTGGACGAACCGCTCCGCCTGAAGCAGCACGGACAGGCCGTCGAGCAGGAGTTTGCGGAGAGTATGCTCCGCCGCCTTGAAAAGGGTTACTGCCTCCCGCGGCAGGTGCATATGCTGTTTTCGACGGAACAGGTCTTTGCGAGATTGCAGAAAAAAAACGGGATGATGTTCTGCGCACTGGACGGGCAGAGCGGGCCGCTGAAGGCCGCCGACGGGATCACGATGCGCGCCGTATCCTCCGGCGCTTACAACAACCGTTTTGACCTTCTGCTCAAGGATCTCAAAGACTACCGGCGGAAAAAATACCGGATCCTTCTGCTTACGCCCGGCCGGACGAGAGGAAAGCATCTCGCGGAGATCCTGCAGGATCAGGATCTTCCGTGTTTCTATACGGAGGATTACGACCACGGGATCCATCGGGGGGAGATCATGGTCGCGCCCGGCGATCTGGCGCGGGGATATGCGTTCCCCGAGGCGGAGTTTGTCATCCTTTCCGATCAGGATATGTTTGGCAAAAAGAAAAAGCGGCGCAGGACGGTCCGCTACGAAGGGGAAAGGATCGCCTCGTTTACCGATCTGGAGGTCGGGGATTACGTCGTGCATGAAAATCACGGCCTCGGCATTTATCAGGGCTTTGAGAAGATACAGGTCGACAAGGTCATCAAGGACTATATCAAGATCGCCTACGCCAAAGGCGACCACCTCTACATACCGGTCACGCAGCTGGACGCCATCCAGAAGTACAGCGGCGCGGAGGGAAAGAAACCGAAACTCAATACGCTGGGCACGCAGGAGTGGACGCACACGAAGGAACGGGTGCGCAGCGCCGTCGGCGTCGTGGCGAAGGAACTCGTGGATCTGTACGCCCTGCGTCAGCAGGACAAGGGCTATGTGTACGGCCCCGATACCGTATGGCAGCGGGAATTTGAAGAGACCTTTCCTTATGAGGAGACGGAAGGGCAGCTGCAGGCGATCGAGGACGTAAAAAAAGATATGATGAGCCCGAAGATCATGGACCGTCTGATCTGCGGAGACGTCGGATACGGGAAGACCGAGATCGCGATCCGCGCGGCGTTCAAGGCCGTGCAGGAGGGCAAGCAGGTGGTCTACCTCGTGCCGACGACGATCCTTGCCAACCAGCATTACCACACGTTTTTACAGAGGATGAGCCGCTATCCGGTCAAGATCGGACTGCTGTGCCGCTTCGTCGGCCCCGCGCAGCAGAAGGAGACGATCGCCGGATTAAAGAGCGGCGCGACGGATATCGTGATCGGCACGCACCGCCTGCTCTCGCAGGATGTGGCGTATAAGGATCTGGGGCTTTTGATCATCGACGAGGAGCAACGCTTCGGCGTCAGCCATAAGGAAAAGATCAAGCAGTTGAAAAAGAACGTGGACGTCCTGTCGCTTTCGGCGACGCCGATTCCGCGGACGCTGCATATGAGCCTGATCGGGATCCGCGATATGAGCGTTCTCGAGGAAGCGCCGCTGGAGCGGCAGCCGATTCAGACGTTTGTCTTCGCTTACAACGAGGAGATGATACGGGAGGCGATCGTGCGGGAACTGGCGCGCGGCGGGCAGGTGTACTATGTCTATAACCGCGTCAACCGGATCGCGGACGTGGCGGCCACGATCGAGCAACTTGTGCCGGAAGCCAGAGTCGCGTATGCGCACGGCAAGATGGCGGAGTCCAAACTGGAGCAGATCATGTACCGGTTTGTCGACCGCGAGATCGACGTGCTGGTTTCCACGACGATCATTGAGATCGGTATGGATATCTCAAACGTCAATACGATCATGATCATGGACGCGGATCAGTTGGGGCTTTCGCAGCTCTATCAGCTGCGCGGGCGCGTGGGGCGGAGCAGTCGCACGGCCTACGCGTTTCTGATGTACCGGCAGGATAAGATGTTAAAAGAAGTGGCGGAGAAGCGCCTTGCGGCGATCAAGGAATTTACCGATCTTGGCAGCGGCTTTAAGATCGCGATGCGCGACCTCGAGATCCGCGGCGCGGGAAATATGCTGGGCAGGGAGCAGCACGGCCACATGGAGGCGGTCGGCTATGATCTGTACTGCAAGATGTTAAACGAGGCGGTCAAGCGGGAAAAAGGCGAGATCGTGGAAGAATCGTTTGAAACGGCGGTGGATCTGGATATGGACGCCTATCTGCCGGAGGACTATATCGCCGGAGAACTGCAGCGTCTGGATCTCTACAAGAGGATCTCGGAGATCGGCTCCGGGGAGCAGAAGGACGAGATCATGGACGAGATGATCGACCGGTTCGGGGAGCCGCCGAAGGCGGTCATGAACCTGCTCTATCTCGCGCTGCTGCGGATGGAGGCGCATAAGGCGTATATCGTCGATATCAGCCAGAAGCCGGAGGAGATCGTGCTGACGATGTTCGAGCGGGCGTCCATCGACGTGACGGCGATTCCGGAGTTCCTTTCCCGCCACGCGCCGTACCTCAAGTTCACGGCGGACAGCAGGCGGCCGGCGTTTCGTCTGGCGTACCGGATGAATACGCGGGTGCGCAGCAGGGATATTCCGGAGATGTTGATGGCGCTTGTAAAAGAAATGCAGCAATTACGGCAGGATTTATTGCCTGAACGGTAGAAAATGATTATAATAAGGACGTTGGAGCGTACCGTGCCGCTGGCGCGGGCGCAGGAAACAAGAAGGAGAGAAGAAATATGAAGACCATAAAGAGGACAAAAAGCGCGGCGGCGGCAGGGCTGATCCTTGCCATGCTGTTTACGGGATGCGGGAAGATCAACAGCGACGCGGTGCTGATGGAGATCGACGGCGGGAAGGAAACGATCACGCTGGGTTACGCCAATTTCGCGGCCCGCTATACGCAGTCGCTGTACGACAGCGTTTATCTGTCCTATTACGGAACGGACTATTGGAGTCAGGAAGAAAGCGGCGAGACGGCGGAGACGTCCGTTAAGGATAATATCCTCGATTCCCTGAAAGAGGAATATGTGCTGAATCAGCACGCAGAGGAATACGATATCGCGCTGACTGAGGACGAGGAAGCGGCGGTCAAAAAAGCGGCGGAGGAATTTATCGGGGACAATAGCGAAGAAACGCTGGAAGTGCTCAGCGCCGACGTCGAGACCGTAACGAAGTTTTTGACCCAGACGACGATCGCCTCCAAAGTGCGGGAAGCCGTACAGGCGGAGGCCGAGGTCAACATCACGCAGGAAGAAGCGGCGCAGCGCACCTTCACCTACGCGTATTTTAATTCCATGACGTACACGGACGACAACGGCAACACCGCGTATTATACGGACGAGGAGCATGAAGCGCTGAAAGAAAAGGCGGAAGCCCTGACAAACGCGGCGGATCTGGAAACGGAAGGCAAGGAGGCCGGCGCGACGGTGACGACCCATTCCTACGGCGGCGACGATGAAGATACGATGCCGGAAGCCGTGATAAAGGCGGCGGATGCGTTAAAAGAGGGCGAGATCTCGCCGGTGATCGAAGTGGAGGGCGACGGCTACTATGTACTCCGGCTGGACAGCGAGTTTGACGAGGAAGCGACGGCCGACAAGATGGAATCCATGGAAAGCGAAGCCAGAGCCGAGTATCTGCAGGATAAGATCGACGGCTGGCTGGAGGAGACCACATTCAAGGTCAATGAAAAACAGTGGGAGAAGGTAAAATTTGATTCCCTGTTCCGCCAGAAAGAGACGGAAGAAGACTGATCTTTCGCGCAAGGAGCGGTCAAAGAGCGGGAACGCAATATTTTGTGGTGCATATTATACTATATATATGATATAATGGTATGAGTGCATCAGGACAATATCTTTTACCGAGGTGTTTTATGGAACAATTCGTGATTAAAGGCGGGAACGCCGTTTGCGGCGAGGTGGAGATCAGCGGAGCGAAGAACGCCGCGCTGGCCATTCTGGCGGCTGCGATTATGACGGATGAAACGGTCACGGTGGAAAATCTGCCGGACGTCAGAGATATCAATATCATGCTGGATGCGCTCAGCGATATCGGCGCGGTCGTGGAGCGGGTGGACCGGCACACCGCGCATATCAACGGTTCGACGATCGGGCAGTTGAGCGTGGATTACGAGTATATCAAAAAGATACGGGCTTCTTATTATCTTCTCGGAGCGCTGCTCGGGAAGTACCGTTCCGCCGAGGTGGCGCTGCCGGGCGGATGCGTGATCGGGAGCCGCCCGATCGACCTTCATGTGAAGGGTTTCAAGGCGTTGGGCGCGGATGTGGACATCAGTTACGGCCTGATCTCGGTCAAGGCGGATCGGCTGACGGGCAGCCACATCTATATGGATAAAGTTTCCGTCGGCGCGACGATCAACGTGATGATGGCGGCGGCGCTCGCCGAGGGCAAGACGGTCATCGAAAACGCGGCCAAAGAGCCGCACGTCGTAGATGTGGCGAACTTCTTAAACAGCATGGGCGCGAATATCCGCGGTGCGGGTACCGACGTGATCCGTATCGTCGGCGTGGAAAAACTGCACAAAACGGATTATTCCGTGATTCCGGATCAGATCGAAGCGGGGACGTTCATGTGCGCGGTCGCTGCGACCCGCGGCGACGTACTGGTCAAAAACGTCATTCCGAAGCACTTGGAGGCGACGTCGGCAAAACTGGTCGAGGCGGGATGCCGGATTCAGGAATTTGACGACGCGGTCCGCGTGATCTGCGACGGCCCGCTGGTGCATACGCAGATCACAACGCTGCCGTATCCGGGCTATCCGACGGATATGCAGCCGCAGATGACGGCGGTCCTCGGCATGGCGGAGGGCACGAGCACCGTTACGGAGAGCATTTTTGAGAACCGCTTCAAATATGTAGACGAACTGGCGCGCATGGGCGCGGATATTCAGGTGGAAAGCAATATCGCGATCATCCGCGGCGTCAGAGGATACACGGGCGCAAGAGTCTGCGCGCCGGATCTGCGGGCGGGCGCGGCGCTTGTCATCGCGGGGCTTGCCGCGGACGGAATCACGATCGTGGACGATATCCATTACATACAGCGCGGCTATGAGAATTTTGAAGGGAAACTCCGGCAGCTCGGGGCGCAGATCGAGCGTACCTGCTGCGAAAAGGAGATCCAGAAATTCATGCTTCAGGTATCGTAAGCGCGGCACGGCAAACAGAATAGAAAAAGCAACGAGGCGATCTGCGGGTCGGCTCGTTTTTTTTGAAAGTTTTTTGGAATGTGAGAAGTAATCTTGACTTTTGCGCGGATCGGCCGCATAATTATTACGAAAAAAGGTGGCAATACAATATTTTCCGTAATAGGGAGGACAATATGGAGATCAAGCGCGACATCTATCTGGATCGGTTGATCCGGCGCAAGAAGAACGGGCTGATAAAGATCGTGACGGGCGTCCGCCGGTGCGGCAAGTCCTATCTGCTGTTCAATCTGTTCCACGATCATCTGCTGGCGCAGGGCGTGAACGAAGACCATATCATCGAGGTCGCTCTGGATGACCGCAGCAATAAAGAACTGCGGGATCCCGACAACATGCTGCGCTATGTAAAAGAGAGGATCGTTGATGGGGACACCTACTATATTATTCTGGACGAGGTGCAGCTTCTTGCCGAGTTCGAGGACGTGCTGAACAGTTTTCTGCATATCCGCAATGCGGATGTATATGTGACCGGCAGCAATTCCAAATTCCTCTCCTCGGATCTGGTGACGGAATTTCGCGGCCGCGGAGATGAGATACGCATCCATCCGCTCTCCTTCCGCGAGTATTGCTCTGTTTATTCGGGCAGCGAGGAGGAAGCGTGGGACGATTATGTTACTTACGGCGGCCTTCCGCTGATCCTTACCCGTGAAACGCCGGAGGAAAAAGCGGAATATCTGATATCGCTGTTTCAAAAAGTGTATCTCAGCGACATCGTCGACCGTCATAAGGTGCGCAACCGCGAAGAACTGGATGAAATGGTGGACATCCTTGCTTCCGCCGTCGGATCGCTGACCAATCCGACGAAACTTTCAAATACTTTCAAAACGGTTAAGAAAAAAAATATCAGCGACAAGACGCTGAATAAGTATATGGAATATCTGACGGACGCTTTTCTGGTGAGCAAGGCGGCCCGTTACGATATCAGGGGCCGAAAGTATATCGGTTCTCCGGCAAAGTTCTACTTTGAGGACTCGGGGCTTCGCAACGCAAGGCTGAACTTCCGGCAGATGGAAGAAAACCATATCATGGAAAATATCATCTATAACGAACTGCGTATCCGCGGATTCCGCGTGGACGTGGGGCTGGTGGAACAGTTCGGCAGAAACAGCGAAAATAAAACGGTAAAAAAGAAACTTGAGGTGGATTTTGTCGCGGCCCGCGGCGGTGAAAAATATTATATCCAGTCCGCGTTTGCCATAGATTCCCAAGAAAAGAGAGAGCAGGAAGAGCGCGCGCTCAACGCGATCGGCGACTCCTTTAAGAAGATCATCGTCGTGCGCGATCCGATCAGGGCGCGCAGAAACGATCAGGGAATCGTGACCGTCGGCGTCAGGAATTTCCTTCTGGATGCGAACAGCTTGAATCTGTAAGGCCGCCGGATAAGATGGCAGACCAAACAGGAGGCTTACAGGATCGAGCGGATGAACAGTTCTTTGTTTTCCGGATCGCAGAGGTCGATCAGATCGCCCCAGTCCGTCTTGATGATCGGGCGGGAGAGTTTGCTCTCGTTCAGGAAGACCACGGAACCCGTCGTGCCGTTGTTGAGGAGGACGCGGCTGTTGTTGTAGCAGTTTGCGACCCGCTTCAAGAAGGTATAGATCACATGCGGGTTATATTTCTGGAAGCCGTCCTGCTCAAACGCGGAGATGACCTGAAACGCGCATAAAGGCGCGCGGTAAGAACGCGCCGCGGTCATCGCGTCATAGACGTCGGCGATCGCGATGATGGAGGCGAAGTCGTCGATCTCGTCTCCCGAAAGGTGGCGCGGATAGCCGGAGCCGTCGAAGCGTTCATGGTGCTGGAGGGCGGCAAGTTTGATCCGCGTATCCAGACGCGTCGGCTTTAAGATGGAGTAGCCGAGTTTTGCATGGCTGCGGATCGTTTCAAATTCTTCATCCGTCAGAGAGTCCTGCTTGTTGAGGATCTCCGGCGGGATCTGCGTCTTGCCGATGTCGTGGAGCAGTCCGGCAAGGGTCAGCGTATCCAGATCGCCAAGCGAAAAATGCAGCCATTTCCCGATCGCGCGCGCGATGAGCGCCACGTTGAGGGAATGGGCGTAGACCGTGTCGTCCACGGAACGGATATTGTTATTGTGGATCATGTCGAAGATCTCCAGAGAAGTCTTCGACGCAAACATATCGGAAGCATCGTCCAGAAGATCTTTGCAGAGATTCGGCGAGTCGTTTCCGTCGATGAGTTCGTTGAAATTATTCATCAGGTTGACGATGTTCTGGGAATAACTAGTCTGAAACGCCTGAAATTTCGGAGAAGCCTGCATCCTTTGGGAATAAAAGTGCGTGGAACTTTCCGGTACGGCCGCGGGCGCGGGTTCTTCGGGAGCATCCTGCGGGGCTTCTTCCGCCGGAGTTTCTTCCGGAAGCGGTTCAATAGGCGCGGCGGCGGAAGGATCCGGCGCGTTGCAGCGGTTGTAGGAATCTTTGGTGATATAGACAGCGTCGATCCGGTAAAAGGTAAGGCGCGCGATCATCTGCGATGTGAGCGTGACCTGCGCGGGCGCGATCTCCTGCCCGTGTTTTGACTTGATCGGTTTGGCCGTCACCATTCCGGATTTTAATTTTGAAGTAGAAACTTTTATCATTCCTCATCACCCGCCGCAATCTGATTATTTTTACTGTAAAAATACAAATCTCCACCTAATAGAATAGCACGATTCGTTAAAAGTGTCAAAATTGCTATACAATTAAGGTAAAATGTATTTTGTCGGGTTGACAAGCGCGGCTTTTGAGGTGTAAAGTCGTCTCTGAAAAAAGCCACAAAACAGTTTGATAAAGGAAGGTAAGGAACAATGGAAAAGTTATTATTTACGTCTGAGTCCGTTACGGAAGGACATCCGGACAAAGTCTGCGACGCTGTTTCCGACGCTATTCTGGACGCCTGCATGGAACAGGATCCGATGAGCCGCGTTGCTTGCGAAACGGCGGCCTGCACCGGTTTTATCCTTGTGACCGGCGAGATCACGACCAAGGCTTCTCTCGATATTCCGGAGATCGTGCGCAAGACGGTCCTTGAGATCGGTTACGACGACGGAAAAAAAGGAATCGACGGACATTCCTGCGCCGTGATGGTCGCGCTCGACCGCCAGTCCGCGGATATCGCGATGGGCGTTGACAAAGCGCTGGAAGCAAAGGAAGGTTCTCTGGGCGACGATCTGGATACCGGCGCGGGCGATCAGGGAATGATGTTCGGTTACGCGACGAATGAAACGGAAGAATATATGCCGTATCCAATCTCGCTGGCGCACAAACTGGCGCTGCAGCTTGCCAAGGTACGCAAGGACGGCACGCTGCCGTATCTGCGTCCGGACGGAAAGACGCAGGTCTCCGTAGAATACGATGAGCAGGGAAAGCCGAAGCGTCTTGAGGCGGTCGTGCTCTCTACCCAGCATGACGACGATGTGACGCAGGAGCAGATCCATGAGGATATCAAGCGGTGCGTTTTTGATCCGATCCTTCCGCCGGAGATGATCGACAGGGATACCAAATTCTTCATCAATCCGACCGGACGTTTTGTGATCGGCGGCCCGAACGGCGATGCCGGACTGACCGGAAGAAAGATCATCGTAGATACTTACGGCGGCATGGCGCGCCACGGCGGCGGCGCATTCTCCGGCAAAGACTGCACGAAGGTGGACCGTTCCGCAGCGTATGCGGCGCGTTATGTGGCAAAGAATATCGTTGCCGCAGGCCTTGCCGACAAGTGCGAGATCCAGTTGTCCTATGCGATCGGCGTCGCAAAACCGACGTCCGTCATGGTCGATACCTTCGGCACCGGAAAGATCTCAGATGAAAAACTGGTCGAGATCGTCCGTGAGAATTTCGACCTGCGTCCGGCAGGCATCATCAAGATGCTCGACCTTCGCCGCCCGATCTACCGTCAGACGGCCGCATACGGACATTTCGGAAGGAACGATCTGGATCTGCCGTGGGAGTTGACCGATAAGGCGGAAGCCCTTAAAAAATATTTATAAATCTTAAATTTTCATGAAAACGCGGACAAACGGGGCATTTGTCCGAAAGAAGTGTTATAATGACCGTGGGATCGGTAAAGATCCCGCGGTTTTTTTACGGACAGAGGGTTTTTGATATGAAACTTCGGACAAGGCTCGTTATTTCTTTCTGTATCATCCTGTTTCTTCCGATCATAATGGCGGGAGGGCTTCTCTACGCCGTGACGGCGGTTTTGCCGACGCTGGATATCGCAAAGACGCACAACGAATACGAATATATCCGGCGACTTCCCGGCTTTCAGCAGTTGGCCGCGGATATGTTCACCGCGGTGGTCGTGATCCTCGTCATCACCGCGATCATCCTTATCATCTGGACATACAGCGGGATCATTTCCCGCGTCCGCCAGTTGAACCGCGCGGCGGACAATATACGGGAAGGCAACCTTGACTTTACGATCGATACAAAGGGCGGGGACGAGATCAGCGAACTCAGCGAAAGTTTTGAAGCCATGCGCCGCCGCCTGCAGCGCAACGCGCAGGAAAAACTCGACGCGGAGCAGGAACAGCGGGCGCTGATCGCCAACATCGCGCACGACCTCAAAACGCCGATCACCGCGATCAAAGGATACGCGGAAGGGATCCTGGACGGCGTGGCGGACACGCCGGAAAAACAGGAGCGCTACATCCGCACCATATTCAACAAAGCCAATGAACTCAACACGCTGATCAACGAACTGACGTTGTATGCGGACATCGACACGAACCGGATCCCGTACAACTTCTGCAAACTGAACGTACAGGATTATTTTTCGGACTGCGTCGAGGCGCTGGAAATGGATCTGGAAAATCAGCATATCCGCCTTTCATACAGCAACGAGGTGGATGCGGACGTTATGATGATCGCCGATCCCGAGCAGCTGAGCAGGGTCATCCACAACATCATCGGCAACTCCGTCAAGTACATGCGCGCGGCGGAGCCGTCCTATATCACGCTGCGGGTGAGGGACGTCGGCGATTTTGTGCAGATCGAGATCGGGGACAACGGCAAAGGGATTGCCGCGAAGGATCTGCCCCATATCTTCGACCGGTTTTACCGCGCGGACGAATCCCGCAATTCCGCGGCGGGGGGAAGCGGGATCGGCCTTTCCATCGTAAGAAAGATCTTAGAGGATCACGGCGGCAAGATCTGGGCGACGAGCAGGGAAGGCGCGGGCACGACGATGCATTTTGTATTGCGTAAATATCAGGAGGCGGCAAATGAGAAAAGTTCTGATCATTGAAGATGAATTGGCGATCGCGGAACTGGAAAAGGACTATCTGGAACTGAGCGATTTTTCGGTGGATATCGAGACGAACGGGCAGAGCGGCTGCAAGCGGGCGCTGGAGTCCGATTACGACATCTTTATCCTGGATCTCATGCTTCCGGATATGGACGGGTTCAACATCTGCAAGGAGATCCGCAGTAAAAAGAACACGCCGATCCTTCTGGTATCCGCCAGAAAAGAAGACATCGACAAGATCCGCGGCCTCGGCCTCGGCGCGGACGACTACATCACCAAGCCGTTTTCCCCGAGCGAACTGGTCGCAAGGGTCAAGGCGCATCTGGCGCGGTACGACCGCCTGATCGGGAGCGCCGCCGCGCAGAAGAACGACGTGATCCAGATCCGCGAGATCCGGATCGACGTTACGGCGCGCAGGGTCTGGGTGCGCGGCGAGGAAGTGCCGTTTACGACCAAAGAGTTTGAACTTCTGGTCTTCCTTGCGAGCCATCCGAACCGCGTGTTCAGCAAGCAGGAAATCTTTCAGGAGATCTGGGATATGGAGTCCGTGGGGGATATCGCGACGGTCACGGTCCACATCAAGAAGATCCGCGAAAAATTAGAACTCAACAGCAACAAACCGCAGTATGTCGAAACGATCTGGGGCGTCGGCTACCGGTTTCGGGTATAAGCGATGCAGGAAAATTGGAACGCCGAAGAATTGATCGTTTGGGAGGATGCGGATATCCTCGTCTGCCATAAGCCGCCGGGGCTTGCCGTGCAGACCGCGCGGGTCGGCGGGACGGACATGGAGAGCCTTTTGAAGAACCGCCGCGCGGCGCGCGGGGAGGACGCGTATCTGGGGATCGTCCATCGTCTGGATCAGCCGGTCGAAGGCCTGCTGGTCTTTGCCAAGACAAAGGAGGCCGCGTCGTTTCTCAGCCGCGAACTGCAGGGCGACCGCTTCACCAAGCGTTACTACGCGGTTACGGAAGGGCGCAGACTGCCGCCGGAGGCAGTGCTTGAAGACGACATGGCAAAGGACGCAAAGAACCGGAGAGCCGTGATCCTGCCTCGCGCAAGCGCGGGGGCCAAACATGCAAAACTGCGTTACCGCGTGCTCGCGGAAACAGAGGACAGGCAGTTGGTGGAGATCGTTTTGGAGACGGGGCGGTTCCATCAGATCCGCCTGCAGTTTTCCCACCGCGGATCGCCGATCGCGGGCGATAAAAAATACGGCGGATCGCCTTCGGACGTGCCGCTCTGCCTCTGCGCCTGCGAACTTTCGTTCCGCCATCCGCGCACGGGCGAGGAGATGCGCTTTCGGATCCGGCCGCGCGGCGAAGGATTCTTACTTTTTTCGGAGCGGGAAGAAGAACTGTTTCCGGTATGACTTGCAAAAAACTGCGCATACTTCCTGTATGGAGCAGAATCATCATATCATCCGAAACGGAATCAAACTGATCGGGATCACGCTGGTGGTGTTCGCTTTCATGAAGTGGGCGCTGCCCATGGTGCTCCCGTTTTTTATCGCCTATTTTCTGGCGTGCCTGATCAAGCGCGAGAAAAAAGAAAAGCGCTGGCCGCTGGTGGTCACGGCAATGATCGCGGCGCTTGTCCTGTTTCTCATCGGCGTCCTCTGCTATTTCCTCTCGAGGGAATTTGAAGAACTTTGGAGCCGCAGGAACGAATTGCTGCAATGGAAGGGCGCGGCGTCTTCGGGGCTGGTCGGACAACTCTACACCAAACTGATCGAAAAGTTCTCGGCGGAGGAGATCACGGAGCAGCTGGCGGAGCGGCTGACAACGTCCTTCGACGGCGCGGGCGGGGCGCTCGGCGGTTTCGTCGCGGTGGCGGTCACGCTTGTGGCGGCGGCGCTGATGGTCAAAGACTACGATCTTTTGCAGGAATTCCTGCGAAAAAACACGATCGGCCATGTCATCGTCTCGCTCGCCAAAGATCTGTCCGTGGCGGGCGGCGATTATCTGAAGGCGCAGGGGCAGATCATGCTGATCGTGACGGCGACCTGCGTCGTATCGCTGTGGCTGGTCGGGAACCCTTACGCGCTGCTGGAGGGGATCGTGATTGGGATCTGCGACGCCCTCCCGTTTATCGGGACGTCTCTGGTCTTCCTGCCGTGGGCGGCCGTCATGTTCTTTAGGAAAAACTTTGCCAAAGGGCTTTACTATCTCTTTCTGGCGGGGCTGACCAGCCTGCTGCGGCAGTTCCTGGAACCGAAACTGATCGGACAGCGCGTGGGAGCCAATCCCCTTGTCGTTTTGATCAGCATTTATCTGGGCCTGCAGATCTACGGGATCTGGGGCGTGGTCCTCGGCCCGGCGAGCGCGTTTTTGATTTGGGAAATTTACCGTTTTACCTAAGATCGGCGGCGCGGCTCTTGCAACCTTCGGCGCTTTTTGTTAGAATAGCCCATAACGGAATTTGAGAGGATGGAACAGACAAAAAGGAGCGAGAAGCATGGCGAACGATAAGAAACTGGTGGAGGAGATCACCTCCATGGAAGAAGATTTTGCCCAATGGTACACGGACGTCGTAAAGAAGGCGGATCTGATGGGATATTCCAGCGTAAAGGGCTGCATGATCTTCAAACCGGCGGGATATGCGCTGTGGGAGAACATCCAGCACGAACTGGACCGCCGCTTTAAGGAGACTGGCGTGGAAAACGTCTATATGCCGATGTTCATTCCCGAGAGCCTGTTGGAGCGGGAGAAGGAGCACGTGGAAGGCTTTGCCCCCGAGGTGGCGTGGGTGACGCACGGCGGGCTGAATCCGCTTCAGGAACGTCTCTGCGTGCGGCCGACGTCGGAGACCTTATTCTGCGATTTCTATAAAGACGAGATCCGGTCCTACCGCGATCTCCCTAAGTTATACAACCAGTGGTGCTCCGTCGTGCGCTGGGAGAAGGAGACGCGTCCGTTCCTGCGTTCAAGGGAATTTCTCTGGCAGGAGGGACATACGGCGCACGCGACCGCGGAAGAAGCGCAGGAGAGGACGATCCTGATGCTCAAACTCTACGCCGATTTCTGCGAGGAATTTCTTGCGATCCCTGTCATCATGGGACGAAAGACGGATAAGGAGAAGTTTGCCGGCGCGGAGGCGACGTATACGATCGAGGCGCTGATGCACGACGGGAAGGCGCTGCAATCCGGCACGAGCCACAACTTCGGCGACGGCTTCGCGAAAGCGTTCGGCATCCAGTACGCCGACAAGGACAACCGTCTGAAATATGTCTACCAGACTTCGTGGGGATTGACGACGCGGCTGATCGGCGCGCTTATCATGGTGCACGGCGACAATTCCGGCCTCGTGCTGCCGCCTGCGGTGGCGCCGGTGCAGGCGGTCGTGATACCGGTCATGCAGCGGAAGGAGGGCGTGCTTGAAAAAGCGGCCGAAGTGGAAGAAATGCTGCGAAACGCGGGCGTGCGCGTGAAGACGGACGATTCCGACAAGAGCCCGGGCTGGAAGTACGCCGAACAGGAAATGCGCGGGATCCCGCTGCGCGTCGAACTCGGGCCGCGGGACATCGAACAGGGACAGGCCGTTGTCGTCCGCAGGGATACCGGAGAAAAAACGACGGTGGCTTTGGACGAACTGGAAAGCGCCGTTCCAAAACTGCTTGATACGATCCAGAAGGAGATGCTCGAGAGGGCGCGCGCGCACCGTGACGCGCACACCAAAGACGCCGTTACCTATGAAGAATTTCAGGATCTGATCGGACGGCAGGTCGGTTTTGTCCGCGCGATGTGGTGCGGCGATCAGGCGTGCGAAGACAAGATCAAAGAAGATACCGCGGCCACGAGCCGGTGTATGCCGATGGAGCAGGAGAAGATCTCCGACGTATGCGTCTGCTGTCAGAGGCCGGCGAAGAAACTCGTGGTCTGGGGCAAGGCATATTAAGATGAAGATGGTATTACCGGAAGACGTCAAAAAGATCATAGAAAAACTGGAAGGTTGCGGACATGAAGCCTACGCGGTGGGCGGCTGTGTCCGCGACAGCATTTTAGGGAAAACGCCGTCGGACTGGGACATTACGACGTCCGCGCCTCCGGAAAAGGTCAAGGAACTGTTTTTTCATACCGTGGATACCGGCATCGCCCACGGCACCGTGACCGTTTTGCTTGGCGGCAGGGGATACGAGGTCACGACCTATCGGATCGACGGCGAGTATCGGGACGGACGCCATCCGAGCAGCGTCGCCTTTACGCCGCTCCTTGCGGAGGACTTAAAGCGCCGCGACTTTACGATCAACGCCATGGCCTATAACGAAAGAGAAGGCCTTGTGGATCTTTTCGGCGGCGCGCGCGATCTCAAGCAGGGCGTGATCCGCTGCGTGGGCAGCCCGCAGGAGCGTTTTTCGGAAGACGCGCTTCGGATGCTGCGGGCGCTGCGGTTCGGGGCGCAGTTGGATTTTGAGATCGAGCGGGAGACGTATCGGGCGATCGGCGAACTGGCTTCCCATATCACCGCGGTCAGCATGGAGAGGATCACGGTGGAACTGGTGAAACTTCTGACGTCGGAGCACCCGCAGCGCTTTCGCAGCGTTTACGAAACGGGTCTGACGGCGTATATCCTGCCGGAGTTCGACCGCATGATGGAAACGCCGCAGAACACGAAGCACCACTGTTATACGGTCGGCGAACATACGCTGCGCGTCCTGCAAAACGTCGCGCCGCAAAAGGACCTGCGCCTCGCGGCGCTGCTCCACGACGTGGCAAAGCCGGAGACGCGGACAACCGATGAAAAAGGGCAGGATCATTTTTACGGACATCAGGAGCGCGGCGCGCAGATCGCGGTACGAATCCTGCGCCGGTTAAAGATGGACAACGATACGATCGCGAAGGTGCGGGCGCTGGTGCGCTGGCACGACGAGCGTCCGGCGCAAAGCAGGAAAGCGGTCCGGCGCGCCATGGTGGCGATGGGGCCGGCGTGCTTTCCGGATATCTTCGCGCTCAAACGCGCGGACACGCTGGCGCAGAGCGATTACCGCAGGCAGGAAAAACTCGCGGAAATCGACGCGTTTGAGAGGATCTGCGGCGAGATCCGACAGAGCGGCGAGTGCGTCAGCAAAAAGGATCTGCGGATCAACGGCAGGGATCTGATGGCGCTCGGTATGCCGCAGGGCGAGAAGATGGGAGAACTTTTGCAGGAACTCTTTGTCATGGTCGTCGACGATCCGCAGAAAAACAACAAGGAATACCTGACGCGTCAGGCCTTATCCTATATCAAAAACCAAACGGGCCCCGACGGAGGCTCTCAGGCATAAAGTAAACGACCCCTTCATACAATGAACAGAACGGACAGTTATCTGTTGATGTGGAGGGGTTTTGTCATGGCGGAGTGCGCAGAGGGAAAACAGAATGTCATACCGAGATACGGACAGGGGGAACATCTGTTGTATCGCTACGATCTCGAGATCGAATCTGTCGTTAAGGGACGGGGCAGCCTGATCGTGCGCGCCGCGGAAGGGACGTTCATGCTCCGCGAATTTCAGGGATCGGCGGAAAAGATCAGCGGGATCGCGCGCGTTTTGGAAGAACTTCAGTCATGGGATCCCGCCAACGAAAGGATCCTTCCCACAAAGGAAGGGGAACTCTGGGTCAGGGACGAAGACGGGCCGGCCTACCTTTTGAAGACCTACGCGGGCGGCAGGGAATGTGACGTCAAAAACCCGATCGAAGTCATGGAAGGAGCCAGAAAACTCGCGGATCTTCATCTGGCGCTGCGGCAGGTGCATCCGGAAAAGCCGGAGGCGTTTCTGCTGGCGGAACACGAACTGGGCGAGGAGATCGGACGGCACAACCGCGAACTGCGAAACGTCAGGAATTACATACGCAAAAAGAAAAAAGAAAATGAATTTGAAGAAATGTATGAAAAGGCCTACGGCTATTTCTACGAACAGGCGCAGCGGATTGAAGAATACGAACAAAGCCTGCGAAAGAAAGCGGACGGGATCAGGACGCAACTGTGCCACGGGGACTATCATCACCACAACGTTTTTGACTGCGGGCAGCGAAGCCGCGTTTTGCACTACGAAAAGATGCGCATGGATCAGCCCGTGGCGGACTTATCCAAATATCTGCGCAAGGTCTTGGAGAAAAACCGGTGGAACGCAAAACTCGGCGTCGGGATGCTTGCGGTGTACGAGCGCCTGCTGCCGCTGACGGAGGACGAGGAGAGGCAGCTTTATGTGAGGATGGCCTATCCTGAGAAATTCTGGAAGATCGCGAACCACTATAATAACAGCAAAAAAGCGTGGGCGTCCAAGCGCGACGGGGAGAAATTAAAACATCTTCTGGGCGTGGAACAGAGCCGTCAGGAATTTCTTGAAATATTGTATAATCGAAGGAATTAGTATATAATCTACTCATGAAACGGACGTGGATCAGGAGGGCCGCCGTCCTGCCGCTTCTGGTGTTGCTGCTGTGCTGCGGCTGCTCAAAAAAAGAGGAACCGGAAGTCTTTACCGAACGGACGCCGGTGCAGCAGAAGGAAGAAGATACGGCAAAGGAAACGGAGGCCGCGGAATACAGGCTGGAAGAACTGAATATGGCGGAAGGGACGATCACGATGCGCGCCCTGTCCTCCGGAAGGCGGGTGCGTTATTCCTACGATCTTGCGACCAAATTTTTAGACCGCTACGGAGAGAGGAGCAACGTCACCTGTTTTACGCCGGGGCAGATCGTACAGATCGGCGAAGCCACGGAGCAGTCGGTCCTGCGCTCCGTCAGCCTGTCCGATCAGGTCTGGACGTACAGCGACATCACAAACTACGCGCTGGATCTTGAGAAAGGCGTCCTGACGATCGGAAAGACGAAGTACCGGATCACGGGCAGTACGGAAGCCTTTTCCGATCTGGCGCAGATCTCGCTGGATCTGATCGGGAGCGACGATACGCTTTTGGTCATCGGCAAGGACAGGAACATCCTGTCCGTGGTCGTGACGACGGGGCACGGCTATCTGCAGTTTGTGAATACGGATCTTTTTCGGGACAGCCTTGTCTGTATCGGGAACCGCATTTATACCGTACTCACTGGAGATACCGTGATGGAAGTGCCGGAAGGCTCCTATGATATCACGGTGGCGAACAAGGGGTACGGCGGCACGGCGAATTATACCGTCGCGCGCAACGAGATCACGACGGTGGATCTGGATCTGCTGCGCGGGGAAGGTCCGAAGAAGTGCAGCATCACCTTTACGACGGAGGTGGCGGATGCGCAGGTGACGGTGGACGGCACGCCGGTTCCGGTCGGACAGGCGCTCGAGGTGACTTACGGCGCGCATGTCCTGAAAGTGACGGCGCCGGGGTACGACGACTGGCAGAAGACGCTGATCGTCAATTCGCCGAGCGCGACGATCGCGCTGGATCTGGCGGACGAGGAAGAAGAGGAGGAAAGTTCCGGCGGCACGACATCAGGCGGAACGACGTCGGGCGGCACAACGTCGGGAAGCGCGTCCTCGAGCGGCACGTCTTCGGGCGGAACATCCTCGGGCGGAAGCGCTTCTTCTTCCGGCGCAGACGACGATGACGACGATACGGACGCCGAAGTGGATTATCTGACGACCATATCCGAAATGTTAGGGAACCTGTTGGATTGACACATACAAAAAGGAGAAGTTTATGGACTACAAAGAACGGTACCAACAATGGCTGGACAGCGGCGACATCGACGCTGCCTCAAAAGACGAACTGCGCGCGATCGCCGGAGATGAAAAGGAGATTCAGGACCGCTTTTACACGGAACTGGAATTTGGAACGGCGGGCCTGCGGGGCGTGATCGGCGCCGGAACCAACCGTATGAACGAATATACGGTGCGCAAGGCGACGCAGGGATTGGCCAACTACATCCTGAAAGTCGGCGGAAGCAGCCGCGGCGTGGCCATCGCCTACGATTCCCGCCATATGTCGCCGGAATTTGCCGACGTTGCCGCGCTTTGTCTGGCAGCCAACGGAATCAAAGCCTATGTGTTTGAATCGCTGCGGCCGACGCCGGAGCTGTCCTATGCGGTACGTCGCCTCGGCGCGATCGCCGGTATCAACATCACGGCAAGCCATAATCCGCCGGAATACAACGGCTATAAGGTCTACTGGGAGGACGGCGCGCAGATCACGCCTCCGCACGACGGCGGCATAATGGAAGAAGTCAAAAAGATCACGGACTACGCCGTCTGCAAAAAAATGGACAAGGCCGAAGCCGAGGCGAAGGGGCTCTACCGCGTCATCGGCGCGGATATCGACGATCCGTACATCGCGGAATTAAAAAAACTCGTGGTGCATCAGGACGCAATCGACGCCGTAGGAAAAGACTTAAAGGTGGTGTATTCCCCGCTGCACGGCACCGGCAATATTCCGGTTCGCCGCGTCCTGAAAGAACTCGGTTTTACGCAGGTCTACGTCGTGCCGGAGCAGGAGAAGCCGGACGGCGATTTCCCGACGGTCAGTTATCCGAACCCGGAGGCGGCGGAGGCGTTCGCGCTGGGTCTTGCGCTGGCAAAAGAAGTGGATGCGGATCTGGTGCTTGCGACGGATCCCGACGCCGACCGGCTCGGCGTTTACGTAAAGGATGGCAGTATGGGCGAGTACCACTGCCTGACCGGCAATATGTCGGGCTGCCTGATCGGCGATTATCTGATCGGCCAGAAGAAAGAGCGCGAAGGGCTGCCGTCTGACGGCGCGTTCATCCGTTCGATCGTGTCTACGAACATGGCGGACGCCATCGCCGGATATTACGGGATCGAACTGGTCGAAGTCCTGACCGGTTTCAAATTCATCGGACAAAAGATCCTCGAGTTTGAAAAGACCGGCAAGGGAACCTATCTTTTCGGCATGGAAGAAAGTTACGGTTGTCTGCCGGGCACCTACGCGAGGGATAAGGACGCCGTGGCGGCGACCATGGCGCTGTGTGAAGCGGCCGCATACTACAAGACCAAGGGCATGACGCTCTGGGATGCGATGATCGGCATGTACGAGCGCTACGGCTATTATAAGGACAGTATCCTCTCCGTCACCTTAAAGGGCATGGAAGGGATTGCAAAGATCGGAGCGGTCATGCAGGCATTGCGGCAGAAGCCGCCGGAGAAGATCGGTGCTTACCGCGTGACGGCTGTGCGCGATTATCAGAAGGATACGATCACAGAGACCGCGAGCGGAGAGGTGCGGCCGACGGGGCTTCCGGCTTCCAACGTGCTGTATTACGAACTGACGGATGATGCGTGGGTATGCGTGCGCCCGTCCGGCACGGAGCCGAAGATCAAATTCTATTTCGGGATCCGCGGCGCGTCTCTGGAAGACGCCGACGCAAAAGAAGAAGAAATGCGCGGCGCGGTGGACGCTCTGGTGCAGGAACTCTTATAAATGCCGTCATTCTTCCACAAAGAACCGCGGCGATATTGTGGAAAATGTCAAAAAGTGGGGAAACGTTGATTTTTTAGGTTTTTCTCCTTGACAACCGCAGACAAAACAAGTATAAATGTTAATGTAGTTATTTTGGAGGAACACCTCTGATATAATATCTTTATCATCCTAGAGGAGGAAGTTGATATGAACAAAACAGAATTAGTAGCAGCAATGGCCAGCAAGGCAGATCTTTCAAAGAAGGACGCTGAGGCAGCACTGAAGGCATTTACGGATGTTGTTGCAGAAGAATTGAAGAAGGGCGAAAAGATCCAGTTGGTTGGTTTCGGTACGTTTGAAGTATCTGAGAGAGCAGCAAGAACAGGCCGCAATCCGCAGACGGGCGCAGAGATGACCATTCCGGCATCCAAGGCTCCTAAGTTCAAGGCCGGCAAGGCATTGAAGGATATGATGAACTAATTCATATTTTGTAAGATGTTCAGGCTCAGGACAAGTTGTCTTGAGCCTGTTTTTATTGCAGGAGGAAAGATGAGATTAGACAAATTTTTGAAGGTCTCCCGCCTCATTAAGAGACGGACCGTAGCCAACGAGGCGTGCGACGCGGGGCGCGTGAGCGTGAACGGAAAGCAGGCGAAGGCGTCGCAAAACGTCAAGGTCGGCGATGTGATCGAGATCGCTTTCGGCAACAAGACCGTGCGCGTCAAGGTGCTCGACATTCAGGAGACCACAAAAAAGGACGAGGCAAAAGAACTGTTCTGTTATCTGTAAATGGACGGCTTCCGTCATATTCCGCCGCCTGTTCTCATAGGATAGCGTATGGGAAACAAAGGAACGGAAGGGGAAAAGATGGAAGAAAAACCAATGGCGGGCAGTCACAAACTGCTTCTGGACCGGCGCAGCAGGCTTGAGTTGAGCGGCGTTTTGGACGTGATCTCTTTTGATCTAAAGGAGATCCTGCTTGAGACCGCCGACGGGATGCTGACGATCAAAGGGAACGACCTGCATATGAACCACCTGTCGGTGGACAAAGGCGAAGTGAACGTGGAGGGGCGCGTGGACGTCCTGCAATATGCCGACGTCGTCTCCGCCAAGGCTGCCGGAGAACATCTGTTGGAACGCCTGTTCAAATAATGCAGGTCTATTCGTTCGTCGTCCTGCAGGGAAAGGTTCTGGCGGAGATGTTCCTTCTCGGCATGGCGATGGGGCTTTTGTACGATCTGCTGCGGATCTTCCGCCGGCTGTTTCGGGTGAGCCGCCTTTTTGTGCAGGTGACGGATTTTTGTTACTGGCCGCTTGTCATCCTGCTGCTGTGGGAGATGCAGAATGAGACCGTGTACGGCGTTGTCAGATTTTGCCAACTGTTTTTTGTTGCCCTCGGGATGCTTTTCTATTATAGTATGATAAGCCGCTGGGTGATCTTTGCCGTTTACACGCCGATTCATTTTATCGCTAAACAAATTGCGAAGATTTACCGATATATAGAAAGAAGGGCGGATCTTCTCCTTCAAAAAGCGGAAGGACGCCTGAACTCCGTAAAGCGGAAAAAACTTGCAGGCAGGAAAGAAAAGCATGAAAAGAAATCCAACGAACCGGCGGAAAAAAAAGAGGCCGGCTAACCGGAACTACATCTTCGCGATCTCGGTCATTCTGGTACTGGTGCTGTCCGTGCAGATGGCGCGCCTCTATCAGAAGAACAAAACGTACGAGTCGCAGGAAGACGCGCTGCGTCAGGAACTCGAGGAGGAGCAGGCCAAGGGGCAGGAACTTTCGGAATACGAGGAATACATCAATTCTCAGGAATATGTTGAGAACACGGCCAAGCAGAAACTCGGAATGATCTACAACAACGAGATCATCTTTCGGGAAAAATAAACGGATCGCGGGAGGCGCGCCGAAAAAGGTGTCGCTTCCTGTGGTCTTTTTTTTATTTACGGAAAACGGAGCAGAGATTTGACGAAAGAAAAATCAAACTGCGGCTTTCCTTTGACAAATATTTTCCGCCGTCATCTCTATAATGCTTACGTCATCAGTGGACAAGTCCACGGAATTTGCGGGAGGCGTATCATGAAAAGAGATGTTTGGAAACTGTTTTTGCTGATCCTTTTGGAGGGGCTGTGCTGTCACGTCACGCTTCTGGGGAATTATCCGTTTGCGGCGGTCTGTTTCGCGGCCGTGTATATGACGGAATTTTATACGACGGCATGGATCGGGTTTACCTATCTGTTCATGGCGCTCTGGCTGCCGATGGCCGATCTGTTCCGCTACGGGGTCGCTTTTTTGGTTTGGATGGTCTTTCTGGCGATCGCGCGCAGGATGCAGATCCGGCGTTCCGGCTTTTACCGTTCTTTATTGGCGGGGCTCGTCCTTGCGCTGGTGTCCTACGGCGGGGAATTTATCGTCCGCGGCGGATGGAGGGGCGATCCGTTTCCGGCGCTGGAAGGGATGCTCGTGGCGGGAGGAAGCCTGTTTGCCTACCGTGCCGCGTCTCTTTTCCTGCAATGGGAACCGTCTTTGAAAAAACGCCGCCAGAGTTTTTCTGCAGAGCAGATGAGCGGCTATCAGGAGGCGATGACGGGACTTTCGCGGCAATTGCAGGGCTTTTTGGAAAGCAGCGCCGCGCCGCCGTTTGACAGCGTGCTTCGGATGAAGGAGGAACTGCGGCGTAAGATCTGCCGGGACTGCGGAAAGAGAGAGAACTGCTTCGCGGCGGAGAACGGCATGGCGCTCGTGCTGGACGACCTTGCGGAGAGCATGGCGCGCGGCGAGGCGATGGATGAAACGCTCCGCGGCGAGATCGAGCGGCGGTGCGAGAGGGCGGAACTGTTTTTGCGGGAGGCGGTCAACGTCTTCGAGAAGATGGAACTGAACCGGTCGTGGCACCGGCGGTTATGCGAACATCGGGAACTGATCGCGGGCGAGATCGATTCCCTTGCGATGGTCATGGAAGACTGCATGGAACGCGACGTCCTGCTGGACGAGAAAGAGGCGTGGCGGATCATGCGGCTGAAATTCCGCCTGCGGGAAATGGGCGTCCGGACGGGGCAGGCGCATCTCTACCGGAGGAAGAACGGTTCGTTCAAACTTTCGATGGAACTCTCGGCGCGTTACAAGAACTGTATCACGCTGCGGGAACTCCTTCCGGCGATCGACGCCTGCTTCATGCCGCCGATGGATTCGGCAGCCGGAAACCGCGGGATCGTCGGCAGGGAGAAAAAAGAATACGTCTTTGTTTCCCGGGCGAAACTCAAATGTGATTTTGGCGTGGCGAAAATGATACAGGAAGGGCAGCAGGTCTCCGGCGACAGTTTCCGCGCATTGCAGATGGAGGACGGCAGATTTGTGATGGCGTTATCCGACGGCATGGGCAGCGGCGAAGCGGCGGGCAGGGAGAGCGAATCGGTCGTGGATCTGTTCATGAAGTTCGCGGAGGCGGGCTTTGCCATGAACGTGGCGCTGCGGCTGATGAACGCGGCGATGGTCTTCGGCGCGGAGAAGGAACGCTTTTCCACGCTCGACGTCTGCCTGCTGGACACTTATACCGGAATCGCCGAGATGTATAAGATCGGCGCGCACGTTTCGTTCCTCCGCCATAAGGACGGGGTCGAGGTCATAGACGCGCGCAGCCTGCCGATGGGCGCGTGGAAAAAAGTGGACGTAACGCCGAGCCGGTGCTATATGTCGCCGTCCGACTGCCTTGTCATGGTAACGGATGGTGTGTTAGAATATCTGCATACGGAGGATCCCGTAGAGACGATGCGGGAACTGATACGGGAAATGTCGCCTGACGACGCCGCGTCTTTTTCGCGCAAGATCATGGAACGCATGATCATGTTTACCGGAGGAAAAGTCAGGGATGATATGACCGTACTTGTCCTGATCGCGCAGGAAAGGTAGGCAGATGAACAGTCGGCAGTTTGAGGAAACGGTCTTGGAACGGATGGAACAGGAACATCTCCTGCTTCCGGGGGACGGCGTAGCGGTCGGCGTCTCCGGAGGTGCGGATTCGGTCGCGCTTTTGCGCTTTTTCTGCCGGATCCGTGAAAGGATGAGCCTGTCCCTTCTTTGCGTCCACGTCGAACACGGACTGCGCGGCGAAAGTTCGTTAAGCGATCAGACGTTTGTGCGGGAGTTATGCGGCAGGCTGGACGCGCCGTTTGCGGCGGTCTCCCTCGGAGAGCGTCTGCGAAAGGGAAAAAACGGAAAGTCTTCAGAAGAAGAAGCGAGGAAACTCCGCTATGAAGCCTTAGAAGCGCAGGCAAAGCGGTGGGAGGAAAAGACCGGCCGCAGGGTCAGGATCGCGGTCGCGCACCACGCCGAAGACAACGCGGAGACCGTGCTGTTCCATCTTGCCCGCGGCTGCGGATTGGACGGGCTGCAGGGGATCCCAATTCGGCGCGGCCGCGTGATCCGGCCTTTTTTGTACCAAAGCCGCGCGGAGATCGAGGCGTATCTCTCGCAGCTGGGGCAGGACTATTGCACGGACGCAAGCAACGCCGATCTGGCGTACGACAGGAACCGGATCCGCCACCGCGTTCTGCCGGAACTGCAGAAGATCAATCCGCAGGCGGTCTCCCATATCTGCAAGAACGCGCTTCTGATCCGTGAAATGGACGCAGATCTGCGCCAAAGATCCGCCGCCGTTCTTGCGGTCGCGCAGATTGCGCCGGACGAGATCGGCGTGCAGGCGTGGGAGGGCGAGCCGTCGCTTGTCCGGCGGGAGACGATCCGCCTGTGGCTGGAGGCGTTCTTCCCGTCGCGCAGGGATCTTTCATCCGCGCATCTGGAGGCGGCCGCGGCGCTGGAACAAAAGCAGGTCGGAAGCAGCGTGACGCTGCCGGACGGCTGGCGGATCCGCCGCACTTACCGCGGTTTGAAGATTCAAAAAGAGCCGAAGGAGACGCCGCGGGAAGGGCATTGCCTCCTTCTTGCGAAGGCCGATCTGGACGGCGGAGAGGAAACGGCCGCGGACTTCGGAGGGAAAAGACTGGCATTGCGCGTGTTTGAGGCGAAAGAAGTTCGGGATTTTCCAAGAAATGCCTACACGAAATGGTTTGATTATGATAGAATAGAGAATGATATTGCGATCCGAAGCCGCAGGCCCGGGGATTATCTGATGATCCGCGGCGACGGCGGCAGAAAAAAACTTCAGGATTACATGGTCAACGAAAAGATCCCGCAGGACTTGCGGGACGGGATTCTGCTGCTTTGCGACGGCAGCCATGTGCTCTGGGTGACAGGATACCGGATCAGCGCATACTATAAGATCAGACAGACAACGGAAAAGATTCTGGAAGTACGCATATTGGAGGAAGAAGATCATGAGTGAAACGGTTAGAGAAATGATCCCGGAGGCGGATCTCGCGGCGCGGATCGAGGAACTGGGCCGGCAGATCAGCGCGGATTACGAAGGGGAGAGCGTCTTTCTGGTGTGTATCCTGCGGGGCGCCAGTTTTTTCGGATGCGAACTGGCCAAGCGGATCAAAGTTCCGGTCACGATCGATTTTATGACAACGTCAAGTTACGGTTCCGGCACGACGTCCAGCGGAGAAGTCACGATCAAAAACGATATCGAACTTTCCGTTGAGGGGCGGCATGTGCTGATCGTCGAGGACATCATCGACAGCGGGCATACCCTGCATTTTCTTTCCGACGTCTTCCGCGAGAGGAACGCAAAGAGCGTCCGCCTGTGCGCGATGCTGGATAAACCGGACCGCCGTGAAGTCGATGTCGAAGTGGATTATGTCGGCTTTACGATACCGGACGAATTTGTAGTGGGATACGGTCTGGATTACGATCAGAAATACCGCAACCTTCCGTATATCGGCGTTGTGGAATTTTAGGAACGGACATATCATAGGAGGCAGAAAGTGAAAAAGAGGCATATTGGGTTTGGCGTGTACGCGGTGCTGATTATTGTGGTCATCGGCTTATGGTATCTGCTTTCCACGCCGTCGACCTCCTCATTATATACCATGTCGCAGTTTCATGAGGCATTGGAGGGAAAGGAGATCATCGCCGCGGCGATCAGCCAGAACGAGCAGGTGCCGACGGGTTCGGTGCAGTTGACCATGCAGTCCGGAGAACGTTTTCGGATGTATGTGACCGACGTCAACGAGATCCGAAGGGACTTGGAAGGAGCAGGAATCAACTATACGATCAGCGACGTGCCGCAGGACAGTTGGATGGAAAATCTGCTGCCGATGCTGATCGTGGCGGCGACCGTCTTCATCCTGTTCATGATAGTGAACGGATCGGCGCAGGCCGGAGGCGGCGCGAACGCCAAGATGATGAACTTCGGCAAGAGCCGCGCACGGATGACGACGCAGGATAAGATCGACGTGAACTTCGCTTCCGTGGCGGGGCTCAAAGAAGAAAAAGAAGAACTTGAAGAGATCGTGGACTTTTTGCGGGATCCGTTCAAATATACGCAGGTCGGCGCGCGGATACCGAAAGGCCTGATCCTTGTGGGGCCGCCGGGAACCGGAAAGACGCTGTTGGCGAAGGCAGTAGCGGGCGAAGCGGGCGTGCCGTTCTTCAGTATCTCCGGTTCCGACTTTGTGGAGATGTTTGTCGGCGTCGGCGCTTCCCGTGTCCGCGATCTGTTTGCGGAGGCAAAGAAGAACGCGCCGTGTATCGTCTTCATTGACGAGATCGACGCGGTAGCGCGCCGCAGGGGTACCGGTATGGGCGGTGGCCACGACGAGCGCGAGCAGACGTTGAACCAGATGCTTGTTGAAATGGACGGCTTCGGCGTCAACGAAGGGATCATCGTCATGGCGGCGACCAACCGCGTGGACATCCTCGATCCGGCGATCATGCGTCCGGGGCGGTTTGACAGGAAGGTGTTCGTAGGACGGCCCGACGTGGGCGGCCGCGAGGAGATCCTGCACGTCCATGCCAGAAACAAGCCGCTGGGCGACGACGTGGATCTTCACCAGATCGCGCAGACGACGTCGGGATTTACCGGAGCGGATCTGGAAAATCTTCTGAACGAAGCCGCCATCGTCGCGGCGAAAGAGGAGCGCGCTTACATCTGTCAGGAGGATATCCGGCGGTCGTTCGTGAAAGTCGGGATCGGGGCGGAAAAGCGCAGCAAGATCATCTCCGATAAGGAAAAGAAGATCACGGCTTACCATGAGGCGGGCCACGCGATCCTGTTCCATGTGCTGCCGGACGTAGGTCCGGTGTATTCCGTCTCCATCATTCCTACGGGATACGGCGCGGCCGGATATACCATGCCGCTGCCGGAAAAGGACGAGATGTTCAATACCAAGGGCAGGATGCAGCAGGATATCATCGTATCGCTGGGCGGCCGCGTGGCGGAGGAGATCATCTTTGACGACATCACGACCGGAGCGTCTTCCGACATCAAGAAGGCGACGCAGACAGCGAAGGATATGGTCATGAAGTACGGCTTCTCCCCGCAGGTAGGGCCGATCAATTACAATAACGAAGAAGATGAAGTCTTCATTGGCCGGGATCTGGCGCATACCAGAGGGTACGGGGAGCAGGTGGCTTCCACGATCGACAGCGAAGTGAAGCGTCTGATCGAAGAATCCTATCAAAAAGCGACGGAACTGATCCGGCAGTACGAGGATGTGCTGCACAGATGCGCCGCGTTACTGCTTGAAAAAGAAAAGATCGGACGGGAGGAGTTCGAGGAACTGTTTTCGGGCGATCCGATTCCGCAGCCGGATGAGAAGGGTGTAGTGGTAGAGGGGATATAATTGTGCATATTGCATAAAAATTTTTTACGAATGTTGTGAAGTTTGTGAACACTTCTTAGTGGACACGAGATATAATACATATCGTAAAACCCCCCAATACATTATATAATTATTTTTACTAACCCCATAGTAAAAATACCTTCTCCTAAAAAAGGCAGCGATCGAAGCTGTCTTTTTTACTTTTCGGGAAGTTCTGCGATCAGGACTTTCGGGGGATGAAAAGAGAAATATATGAGGACAGGGTTATGAATACAGAAGCGATATATAGCGACGGGACCGGTAAATATGTTTCTCCGATGGAGCCAAAGGAAAACAGCATGGTGACGATCCGCCTGCGGGTGGCGCACGGCGACGATGTCAGCGTGCAGCTGATCACGGAGGAACAGCAGATCTACGACCTGCACTGCGCGTCTTTCGGGGAATGGTTCGACATGTACGAAACGAGGATTCGCCTGACGGATAAGATCTTTTCCTACTATTTCCTGATTCAGGACGGCATGGGCGGCTATCTTTACGACAGGTTCGGCATCAGCCATACGCTGCGTCCGGAATATTTTTTCCGGATCATCCCCGGCTTTTCCACGCCGGACTGGGCCAAGGGCGCGATCATGTATCAGATTCTTGTGGACCGTTTTGCCAACGGCGATTCGTCCAACGACGTGTTGGACAACGAGTATCATTACATCCGCACGTTGAGTACGCAGAGCAAAGAGTGGACGAAACCGCCGGAGGATTTCAGCGTGGCGGAGTTTTACGGCGGCGATCTCGAAGGCGTGAGGAAAAAATTCTTCTACTTAAAAAGCCTCGGCGTCGAAGTGATCTATTTCAACCCGCTGTTCGTTTCGCCGTCCAACCATAAATACGACATTGCCGATTACGACCATATCGATCCGCACTACGCGAAGATCGTAAAGGACGAGGGCGAACTCCTTTCGGACGGCGAATGGGACAACAGCCGGGCCGGACGCTACATCTGCCGCGTGACAGATCCGGAAAATCTCGAAGCCTCCAACGCGTTCTTCGCGGACTTTGTCGCGGAAGCGCACGCCTGCGGGCTCCGCGTGATCCTTGACGGCGTGTTCAACCACTGCGGCTCCTTTAACAAATGGCTGGACCGCGAGGGGATATACAGCGCGCAGAACGGCTATGCGCCGGGCGCGTACCAGTCCGCCGACAGTCCGTACCGCGATTATTTTGCTTTTTACGACCAGAACGCGTGGCCGCATAACAACAGTTACGAAGGATGGTGGGGACACGACACCCTGCCGAAACTGAACTACGAAGGTTCGGAAGAACTTTACGACTATATCCTCTCCATCGGGAAGAAGTGGGTATCGCCGCCGTATAACGCGGACGGCTGGCGGCTCGACGTGGCTGCGGATCTCGGACACAGCGGGGAGTTCAACCACCGCTTCTGGCGCGATTTCCGCAAAGCGGTCAAATCCGCAAATCCCGACGCCATCATCCTCGCGGAGCATTACGGCGACGCTTCCGGATGGCTTTCCGGCGGCGAGTGGGATACGATCATGAACTACGACGCGTTCATGGAGCCGGTCTCCTATTTTATCACCGGCATGGAGAAGCACTCGGATGCGATCGAGCCGTACGCGCAGGGCGATGCGGAACGGTTTAAGAATACGATGCTGCATTTCATGACAAAGTTTACGGCGCCTTCGCTGTACTGTTCCATGAACCAGTTGTCCAACCACGATCACTCAAGATTTTTGACGCGGACGAATCAAAAAGTCGGACGCGTTTCCGATCTGGGCCGCGAAGCGGCGTCGGAGGGGATCAATATCCCGCTGTTCAAGACGGCGGTCGTTATGCAGATGACATGGCCGGGCGCGCCGACCCTGTATTACGGAGACGAAGCGGGGCAGTGCGGCTTTACGGATCCGGATAACCGGAGGACGTTCCCGTGGGGCTGCGCCAACTACCAGCTGATCGATTTCCACCGCGACATGATCATGGTACATAAAATGAGCAGCGCCCTGCGGAAAGGTTCGTTCCTGTTTTTGAAATGCCTTTACAATTTCGTAAGTTACGGGCGGTTCAACGACGCCGAGCGATATGTGGTCGCCGTTTACATCGGCGCGGAGCCGATGCGGGACGAAGTGGAGATTCCGGTCTATCTGGCGGAAGTGGAGGACGGCGTCATGTACCGCGCCATGCACACCACCGCGAAAGGATATTCGATCATGCCGCTCGCTTGTCCGGTGGAAAAAGGCGTTTTGAAGGTCAAGATGGAGCCGTATTCGGCCATCGTCCTGCGGCAGGAATGTTAAAAAAGGAGATGCGGGATGGAAGACAACGGCAGGAAAAAGACACGGAAAACGAAATGGACGCCGTTTCTTCTTCCGGCGGCAGCGCTCGCGCTGTTCTTATGCGTTCCGCTTCTGTGCCGTGACGACGGAAACGCGGAGCCGGAGAAAAAGGACCAAGGATCGGAGGAGATAAGCATGGAACCGGAAGCGTTACAGGATCTCTCGGGATGTCCGGCGGGAACGGTCCTGCGCGCGGAGCAGATCGATCAAAACGATCTGTCCCGCTATTTTACGGAGGAGCCCGTCGGCTCCGAAGTCGCAGAAAGGATCACGGGAAAGTCTTATCGCGAGAATCCGGATATTTCGCTGGAGGAACTGTCCTATCTGACCGTCCTGCATTACAATTTCGACCATGAGATCCAAGTCGGCGAACTGCTTGTCAACCGCCGGATCGCGCGGGACTGTCTGGAGATCTTTACGGAACTGTTCCGGCAAGGCTACGAGATCCATTCCATGTATCTGGTGGACCGCTACTATTCTTCCGCCGGTGCGGACGCCGCGGAAAAAGCGGACACGGATTCGATCAATGACAATAATACGTCCGCGTTTCATTACCGCACGGTCATCGGCGGCAGCGCGCTGTCCAACCACGCCCTCGGGATGGCCATAGACGTCAATCCGCTGCAAAACCCTTATGTCCTGCAAACCATGAGCGCTTCCGACAGCCCTTATCTTGATTTTGAGATCTATGCGGACCGCAGCCGCGATAAGGCGCATATGATCGACCACGACGATCTTTGCTACCGCCTTTTTACGGAGCACGGGTTTGATTGGGGCGGCGACTGGAACGGCACCAAAGACTACCAGCACTTTGAGAAAGAATGAGGCAAGCGGCGGGGCAGACGGAATGAAAAAGATCACGATCGGGATTTTGGCGCATGTGGACGCCGGAAAGACAACCTTATCCGAGGCGCTGTTATATGGCGCCGGAGCGATCCGTTCCTTTGGACGCGTGGATCATCAGGACGCCTTTTTGGATACGGATGAGATGGAGCGCGAGCGGGGGATCACCATATTTTCCAAGACCGCGCGCTTTACCTGCGGGGATCGGGAGGACGCGATAGAGTTTATCCTTGTGGATACGCCGGGGCACGCGGACTTTTCGGCGGAAACGGAACGCGCGCTTTCCGTTCTGGATTATGCGGTCCTTGTCATCAGCGGCACGGACGGCGTGCAGGGGCATACGCGCACCCTGTGGAAACTGTTGGAGGCGTACCGCCTGCCGTGCTTTCTTTTTGTCAACAAAATGGACATTGCGGAGCGCGGGGAGGAAGAACTGCTGGCTTCCCTGCAAAAAGAACTGTCCGATTCCTGCATAAATTTCATGGGATTTTATGATACGCAGCGCTTTTCTTTGGAAGAAACGTCAGAAGCGGTCGCGATGTGCGAAGAAGATCTGCTGGAGACGTTTCTGGAAACGGGATCGCTCGATCGGGGCGCGGTCCGCAGGGCCATACGCAGCCGCGCGGTCTTTCCGGTCTTTTTTGGTTCCGCCTTAAAAAGACAGGGGATCGAAACGCTGCAAACGGCGTTCGGCGAGTGGATGGAAGCCGCAAGCGCCGGAAAAGAGACGGGAGCGGTCTGCTATAAGATCGGGCGCGACCGGCAGGGGAACCGCCTTACCTATCTGCGCGTGACCGGCGGCAGTCTGCGCGTCCGCGACAGTCTCACCTACCGCTGCGACGGCGGGGAGATCACCGAAAAGATCAGCCAGATCCGCTTATATCACGGCGACCATTATGAAACAAGCGGCGAGGCGGAGGCGGGCGAGATCTGCGCGGTGCTCGGGCTGAGCAAAACGCAGGCGGGCATGGCGTTCGGCAGTTGTCCGGCTCCGGCGCGCTGCGTGACGGAACCGGTACTGTCCTATCAGGTGCTTCCGCCGGACGGCGTGAATCTGAACGCGGTTTTGGAGGCCGTGCGGCGCGAGGAGGAAGCGGATCCGGCGCTGCACGTCAAGTGGGAGCCGGAGACCGGCGGGATCTATGTCAACCTTATGGGCGCGGTGCAGACGGAGATCCTGCAGCGGAAGATCAAAGAAAACGCCGGATTCCTCGTGACGTTCGGTCCGGGCCGTGTGCGGTATAAAGAGACGATCCGCGGCGAGATCGAAGGCGTGGGGCATTTTGAGCCGCTTCGGCATTATGCGGAAGTCCATCTGCGTCTGGAAGGGCTGCCGCAGGGCAGCGGAATGGAATACGCGACGGAGTGTCCGACGGACCTTCTGGAAGCGCGCTGGCAGCGGTCGATCTGCGGCTGCCTGAAAGAGACGGTGCATCCGGGCGTTTTGACCGGCGCGCCGCTGACGGATATGCGCGTGACGCTGCTTTCTGGCAGGGCGCACCCGAAGCACACGGACGGCGGCGATTTCCGTCAGGCTGCGTTCCGCGCGCTGCGTCAGGGCTTGCGGAAGGCCGAGTGTATCTTGTTGGAGCCGTACTATCAGGTCTGCCTTGAGGTGCCGGTAGAGCAGATCGGCCGCGCGATGACGGATATGGAACGAAGGAACGGGACGTTCGCGCCGCCGGAACAGTCGGGCGATACGGCGCTGCTGCGCGGACAGGCTCCGGTGGCGCAGGTGCAGAATTACGCGGCGGAACTGGCGTCCTATACAAAAGACCGCGGCAGGATGAGCCTGTCGCCCGCCGGATATTTTCCCTGCAACGCGCAGGAGGATGTCGTCGCCGCGTCGGGATATAATCCGGACCGCGATGTGGAACGCCCCTGCGATTCCGTGTTCTGCGCCAAGGGCGCGGGGTACATCGTGCCGTGGTATGAAACGGAGGAGCATATGGATCTGCCGCCTGCCCTTGCCGCGCGGACGGAGGAAGAAAGCGGCGAGACGATGATCCAACAGGCGAAGCGGATGGCGCGGGAGCGAAAGGAAGCGGCGCAGTTCCACGGCACAAGGAGCGGCGGCGTCGGCGGGATGGAAGCGGAACTCGAGGAGATCTTCCGCCGCACTTACGGCGAAGAAAAGCCGAGGACGCCGCAGACGGAAGGAAGCCTGCGGGAATACGGAAGACAGGAAAATATCCGCGCCGCCAGAGAGCAGTATGACCTGACGCACAAAAAGGGCGCGAAAAAAGAATCGGAAGCGCCGTCTTATCTTTTGGTGGACGGATATAACATCATCTTTGCGTGGGAGGAACTGCGCGCGCTCGCGGAAGCGGATCTGGAGGCGGCGCGCGGAAAACTGGCGGACATCCTGACCAATTACCGCGGCCATATCGGCGGCGAGGTGATCCTTGTCTTCGACGCCTACCGGCGGAAAGGGCACAGCGAGGAAGTCACAGACTATCAGAATATCCATGTGGTCTATACGAGAGAAGCCGAGACCGCGGACGCTTATATCGAGAGGACGACGCACCAACTTGCGGGAGGGCGGCGCGTAACGGTCGCCACATCCGACCGGCTGGAACAGATGATCGTTTTAGGCAGCGGCGCCTGCCGGATGTCCGCCGCGGAACTGGAACAGGAGATCCGGCGGGTCAACGAAGCGGCGATGGAGCGCTATAAAAGCGGACAGAGAGGAGAGACGGAATGAAGATCATACATTGCGCGGACCTTCATCTGGATTCCAAGATGGAGAGCAATCTGGATCGGGAACTGGCGGCCCTGCGGCGGGACGAACTGCTGGATTCGTTCGAGGAGATGGCGGAATTTGCCGAGGAACAGGGCGTGCGCGCCATCCTGATCGCGGGCGATCTTTTTGACAAGCCGCATATCCGCAAAAGTGCAAAAAATCGGGTCATGGAAGTGTTTGCGAGCCATCCGCAGATCGACTTCTGTTATCTCCGCGGCAACCACGACAACTGCGATATCTTCGAGGAGATCGAAAGCGGCGGGCAGTTGGAAAACGTCAGGACGTTCGGCTCCGGACAGTGGACGACTTACGATTACGGCGAGGCGACCGTCACCGGCATGGAACTCACGAAGGAAAATGCCGCCACGCTGGGGATGAATCTTTTGCTTGATAAGAACCGGCTGAATATCGTCATGCTGCACGGACAGGAAGCGGAGCGGCAGGGAACGGACAAGACCGAGGTCGTCGACCTTACGCTGCTGCGGAATAAAAACATCGATTATCTGGCGCTGGGGCACATCCACAGTTATAAAAAAGAGCGGCTGGACGACCGCGGCGTTTACTGTTACAGCGGATGCCTCGAGGGCAGGGGATTCGACGAGTGCGGAGAAAAAGGCTTTGTCATGCTGGAGATCGAAAACGGCAAAATCGAGACGGAGTTCGTACCGTTCTGCCGCCGCTGCCTGCACGAGGTAAATGTCGGCGTAACGCCGGAGATGGGAATGCCGGAGATGATCGCGGCTGCAAAAAGCGCGCTGGAGAAGATCCCGTCGGACGATCTGGTCAAGATCATATTGACGGGCAGGACAGCCATGCAGAACGACGTCGACATCAGGCGGCTTTTGCGCAGTCTGGATCGGGAGTTCTTTTTCGTCAAGGCGTACGACCGGACGAGCGTGGCGGTGGATTATGAGAGTTTCCGGAACGACAAATCGCTAAAAGGCGAGTTCGTGCGCCTGATGGAAAACAGCGAGATGACAGAGGAGGAGCGGTCCGCGGTCATAGAACTGGGACTGCGCGCGATCATGGGAGAGGACTTGGAAGCATGAAACTGATTTCCTGTTATATCACGGGGTTTGGGACCATAAAAGAATACGGATGCAGTTTTTCGGACGGGCTGACCGCGGTGTGCCGTGAGAACGGCTGGGGAAAGACGTCGTTCTGCGCGTTCCTCAAGGCGATGTTTTACGGGATGGAGTATTCCGCCCGCAGCAAGGCGCTGAACGACAGAAAACACTATCTGCCGTGGGACGGAGGCGTCTGCGGCGGCAGCGTCGTTTTTGAGGCGGACGGGAAGGTCTACCGCCTCGAGCGGACGTTTGGGAAAAGCGATAAGGCGGATACGTTCTGTTTGTACGACGATACGACGGGAAAGGCGAGCGACGCCTATTCGGAGAAGATCGGCGAGGAACTCTTTGAAGTGGATCGCGAATCTTTTGAGCGGAGCATTTTTATCCCGCAGGCCGCGCCGGAGACCGCGATGACGGACAGTCTGAATGCAAAGATGGGCGATCTGGCGGCGGCGAAGGACGATATCAACAATTTTGACGCGGCGCTGGGCCGCGTGCAGGAAGCGAAGAAATCCTATCTGCGAAAGAGCGCGGTCAACAACGGGCGGCTGAACGTCATCCGCGACGAGATCCGCAGCTGCGCGGAAGTGATCGATAAAAAAGAGGCGATCTTAAACGGCTTTGAGATACAGACGCGGCAGCAGGAGAAAAACAAAGACAGGCTCAAAGAGATGGAAAAGGAAAAAAGCGGGATCGCCGAGCGCATCCGGCGGCAGAGCCTGATGGAGCAGGAGCGGGGCGCGTACCGCAAGCAGAAGGAGTTTCTGGAGAAACAGCAGGAAGAAGCGTCGCGGTTGGATGATTTTTTTGCCGCGGGCATACCGGAGGACGGCGAGCAGGAAGCGGTCGAGGAGACCGAACGGCAGTATGACATGAACTGCCGCGCGGAAAAGGAACTGATGGCAAAGATACCGGACGAGGCGCAGATCGGCCGGTGGGAGGAACTTTTTGCGGACGGCGTTCCGGCAAAGAGCGAGACAGAACTCTGGAACGAAAAGGCGCAGAGGATACAGGAACTTCAAATTCAGGGAAAGCACGCCAAACTTTCGGAGGATACGGAAAAACAGATCGAAGAATACCGCCGGTTCTTTTCCGAGAAGCAGCCGACCGAGGAAGAACTGGCGCAGGTGGAAAAGGATGCGATGGAACTTTCCCGACTGGAAGGAAGGATGGTCGAGTTGAGCGACCGGTACCGCAATCTAAAGGCCCGTCGGGAGGTTGCGGAGGAGCAGGACGAAAACAGGGGAAACGGCGTCGTGATCCTGCTGGCCGTGCTCGCGCTCGCGCTGGCTGCGGGCGGCTTCGCGTTTCGTTTTCTGACGCCGGGCAGCAGCGTCAATACGAGCCTGCAGATCGCCTGCTTCGGAGGCGCGGCGCTCGTGCTGTCTTTTCTGGTCATGCACCTTCTGCGTGTCAGAACGACGCGGGAGAACCGGCGCAGGGAGATCGCGCGGCAGGCGGAAGAACTCAGCGAAAGCCTCCGTCAGTGCGAGGAGGAGAAGAACGCCGCGGCGGATCGGTGCGGCGCGTTCCTTTCGCATTTCCGGATGACGCCGGGCGGATCGATGCAGCAGATGATCTATGAGATCAGGGTGCATCTGGAGAAGTACCGGCATTTGCAGGAGGAAGAAGAAAAATCGACGGAACAGACGACGGAGGCCGTCGAAGAACTTTCGGATATTCGCATGGAACTCTATACGCTGCTCGGCCATTACGCGGAGTGCTACGGGATGGATCTTTATCACGAGGGATGCGAGACGACGCTTCTGGAGCGGCTCAATAAAGACATGGAAGCCTATGAGGAATATGCGTATCATAAAACGCAGTATGAACTTTTACAGGCGACAAAGAAGCAGCAGAAAATGCAAATAGACGGCTATCTGTCCCGATTCCCGCTGGATAGGACGCTGCCGCCGTCGGAAAACCTCAAGGTGATCGCGGACGATCTGAAACGTTACGGCCGCCTGCAGGAGGAGATCGCCGCTTCCCAAAAAGAGATCGAGGCGTTCGAGGGCATGGAGGAAGCCGAAGAAGAAAGCGTTCCGGTGGAGGAACTTCAGGCGCGGCAGGCGCAGATCGACGATCAGATCAGGGAAGTGAATCAGGAACTTGTCAAAGACGGCGAAAGGCTCGCGCAGCTTTCGGAAGAACTGGAAGCCGTGGAGGAAGCGGAACGCAGACGCGACGTGCTTATGGAAGAACAAAGGGAGTGCGGGAAAAAGGTCGAACTGTTGGAAAAGACGGAACATTATCTTCAGATCGCAAGAGAGAGATTCCTTTCCGTTTATATGGAACCGCTGCATAAAGGCATGGAACGTTATATGTCGATGCTGGACGGTGGCAGCAGCGCGTCCCTTGGCATGGAGATCGATATCACGATGGATCTTTCCGTGCAGGTCAGGAGTAACGGAAATACCCGTTCGGGCGAGTATCTGAGCAGGGGATATCAGGATCTTGCCGCGCTGTGCGCAAGATTTGCGCTGGTCGACGTGCTGTATCATAAGGAGCAGCCGATGATCGTGCTGGACGACCCGTTTACGAATCTCGACATAGACAAGATCGGGCGGGGCTTGGAACTGCTTCAGGAGATCGCCTCCGACCGGCAGATCCTTTATTTCACCTGTCATCAAAGCCGGATGCCGGAAGGCAACTACACGGAGATCCTTCCGGCGTAAACGCGGCTGTCAAAGGCTAATGAAGTTCGCGGTATTCGATGCGCCCGGCGCGAATCCAGCCGCGGACTTTCTGGAGAGGGATATGGAAATGCTCCGCAAGCTGCAACTCCGTCGCGTGATGCGTATGAAGGTAATCTTTGACTTCCTGAAACAGCATTTCGTCCTGACAGGAAGGGCAGACGTCGCCTCGGATGCTTTTTGGCATTGCACGGTTGCACCGCGCGCAGACGCGCCGCTTTGGAGGTTCATGGTAAAACATAGGCGTTCATCTCCTTTGTCATAAAAAAGGGACTCTATATTCCTATTATAGCAAAAGATTGCAGGAGATAAAAGAAAATGCTAAAATTTTTGCAAAAGCGCGGGAGGGAGTGAAAGAACATGGAACCAAGAGAGATGCCGGTCGCTGTCTTTGATTCCGGTCTGGGAGGCGTGAGCGTGCTCCGCGAACTGAGAAAGGTCATGCCGAACGAGGATTTTTTTTATTTCGGTGATTCCCTGAACGCGCCTTACGGAACCAAGAGTCCGGAAGAAGTGCGCGCGCTGACGATCGCCCACACCAAAGACTTTCTTGCGATGGGCGTCAAGGGCGTCGTGATCGCCTGCAATACAGCCACCAGCGCCGCCGTGCGCAAACTGCGGCAGATGTATCCGCAGGTTCCGCTGGTCGGGATCGAACCGGCGGTCAAACCCGCCGTGGAGGCGTATCCAAAAGGCCGTATCCTTGTCATGGCGACGCCCGTGACGATCCGCGAAGAAAAACTCCGCCATCTGATCGAGCGTTACGGGGGCGAGGCGCAGGTGATCCCGCTGGCCTGCCCGGGGCTGATGGACTTCGTGGAAGCGGGCAACATCGACAGTCCGGAGATCTACGGCTTCCTGCGTGATCTGCTCTATCCCTATGTCGGAAATGTCGACGGCGTGGTCTTGGGCTGCACGCATTACCCGTTTGTGCGGCGCGCCATCGAGGACATCCTCGGCCCGCGCACGGAGATCTTTGACGGCGGCGTGGGTACGGCAAAAGAAATGAAACGGCGGCTTGCCGCGGCGGATCTGCTTTGTAAAAATACACAAAAAGAAGGGACGATCCGTTTTGAAAACAGCAATAAGTCACAAGAAAAAGAAGCGCTGTTTTACCGTCTTCTCAAATATGACCAAAAGCAACATCCGACCTTGCAATAGCCGGACAGGAGGAGTAAAATAGGTTCGGCTTAAAAAAGAAAATAAGTACTGGGAAAGACGGGTGAGTAAGATGAATTATCAATTTTTATTGTGGATCGCTTTGATCCTCGTTTCTACCAAACTTTTGGGACTGCTCTGCAAGGCGATCAACCTGCCGGAAGTGGTGGGCGCTCTGGTGGCCGGCGTGATCCTCGGGCCGTCCTGTTTGAATCTCATGTCTATGAACGGCGACTCGGGAATGTTCCTTGAGTATGCGGCCGAACTGGGCGTGATTTTTTTGATGTTTTCCGCGGGATTGGAGACCGATCTGAAGGAGATGAAAAACAATCTCGGCGCTTCGTTCGTTACGGCGCTGATCGGCGTTATCGTGCCGCTGGTCGGCGGCTTCTTGGGATACGGGCTGTATTTCGGCGCGGATTTTTCCAACTATGACGAAATGCTGCAATCCCTGTTTGTCGGCGTGGTTTTAACGGCGACTTCCGTAAGTATCACCGTGGAAACGCTGCGCGAGATGGGCAAACTTCAGGGGAAGGTCGGTTCGACGATCCTCGGCGCGGCGATCATCGACGATATCCTCGGCATGGTCGTGCTTGCCGTGGTATCCAGCATGAAAGATACGAGCGTCAAACCGGCGACCGTGTTCGTCAAGATCATCCTGTACGCGGTATTGATCGTCATACTGATGATGATCATCAGCCGTCTGGAGTTCGTGCTCGAAAAGACGGACCACAAGAGAAGGGCGACGATCTTCGCGATCGCGTTCTGTTTCCTTCTGGCGTATATCTCCGAGGTGGGATTTGGAATCGCCGATATCACGGGCGCATATTTTGCCGGCGTTATGCTCTGCCGATCCAAGATCAGGGAATATGTGGACTTTAAGATCCACGACGTATCTACGGTCTTCTTCTCCTGTATCTTCTTTGCCAGCGTGGGACTGAAGGTGACGCTGGGAGGCATGGGCCTGCATATCTGGCTCTTCGCCGTGATCCTTACGGTCATCGCGATCCTGTCCAAGATGGTCGGCTGCGGCCTCGGCGCAAAACTCTGCGGCTTCAGTTGGTCGGAGTCCCTGCAGACCGGCGTAGGAATGATCTCCCGCGGCGAGGTGGCGCTGATCGTGGCGGAAAAAGGACGCCAGTGCGGGCTGATCGATGAAAAACTCTTTGCGCCGATCATCCTCGTGGTCATCGTCACGACGCTGATGACGCCGATCCTGTTAAAGATGGTATTTAAGGATCGTAACGGCGGCGACTCACTGAAACCAGAGACTCTGGTTCGTGGTTGATACGGCGTCGATGCCGGTATTCAGCAGGGCGACGACTTCTTCCTTCCGGCTGATAAGCCCGCTGGCGATCATAGGATAGCGGAACATTTCATAGATCTTCTGGATGACGTTGGGCATCGGGCCCGGCAGGACTTCCAGAATATCCGGCCTGATGTTCTGCAACTGTTTATCAATGTTGCGGTAGGCCATGGAATCGATTACGAAGCACCGCAGCACGGTGCAGAGGGAAAGTTCTTTGGCTTTTTGCAGAGGAGCGGCCTTTGTGGATATGACGCCGTCCGCCTTTGTGCGGCGGGCGATATATTCCGCGGCCGCTTCTTTTGCGCTCAATCCCTGAATCAGGTCGATGTCCACGAAAGCGAGTTTGCCGCCGCTCTTGACGGTGTCAACGATGTCGGGGATCGTCATGACGTCTCCGTAAAGGATGAAGATGATCTGCGTTTCGGAATCCAGACAGGCGTGCAGCCCGTCATCGTCTTTGACCGCCGCGATGATCGGCGAAACTTCCAGCGCGTCCCGATAGATTTTTTTCATGTCTGCTGCTCCTTCCATGTCAAATGATGTCAAATGAGGAAGCCGTTATTCGACGGCTTCCTCTCCCCATTGTACGATCTTCTCCTAAAAGGCGCTCTATCTTGCCTCGACGCTCTTTGTAGCGATCACGTCAACGCCTGTCTCGCAGACGTTGGAAAGCACGACGTCGCCGATTGCGACCGGCGCGTCCATTACGACGTTTTCCAGCGCGTGCGCCACGTCGAAGATGAGGCGCTTTGGAATGTCTTCTTTGGTCTTGCAGGAGACCATCGCGATCTTTCCGCCTTTGACGCGGACGGACGAGGTCACGATCCTTGTCGGATTGGTACATTCTTTTCTGGCGTATTTGTCACCGTTCGGGCAGGTGTTTCCCGTGACTTCCGTGACTTCGCCGTTGTTCAGGGTAACTTTCAGGCTGCATCCCAGAGGGCAGCCGATACAGGTAAATTCTCTCGTTTCCATATTCGTTACGCCTCCTCGATCTTAATTGTGATGTTTGTGATATCCGGATATTCCGCCAGCTGCGACTTCTTCAGGATGACCTGCTCCATTTCGCCCGGCGCCATGACCGGACGCTTTCTCTTGGAGATCAGCTGATCGCCGAAGTAAGTGGCGATGGCGCAGTTCTTGAAGACCTGTCCCACGCGGAAACGCACGGTCAGGGTATCGTCCATGACTTCCGGACGGATGTATCTCGGCACGGTGTAGCGGACGCCGTCGACCGGAAGGATCTCCAGTTCCTTCGCAGCGGCCGGATGTCCTTCCAGAATATATTTTGCGGCGTTCTTTCCGGCGTTCGTCGCTTCCTGGGAAACGAAGTCGACCAGATCATGAACGTGCAGGACGTTGCCGCAGGCAAAGACGCCTTCGATGTTAGTTTCCAGACTGTCATTTACGATCGGGCCGGAAGTGATCGGGCTCAGTTCCACGCCCGCCGTCTTGGAAAGTTCGTTCTCCGGAAGCAGGCCGCAGGAGAGCAGCAGCGTGTCGCAGTCGTAGTGGATCTCGCTTCCCGGGATCGGTTTGCGGTCAGGGCCGACTTCGGCGATCGTGATCCCTTCCACGCGCTCCTTGCCTTCGATGTCTACGACCGTATGGGACAGGTACAGCGGGATGTCAAAGTCATCCAAGCACTGTACGATGTTACGCTTGAGTCCGCCGGAGTACGGCATGAGTTCGGCAACGGCAAGGACCTTTGCGCCTTCCAGCGTCATGCGGCGCGCCATGATCAGTCCGATGTCGCCGGAACCGAGGATGACAACGCGGCGGCCCGGCATATAGCCTTCAATGTTGACCAGACGCTGCGCCGTTCCTGCGGAGAAGATACCGGCAGGACGATAGCCCGGGATGTTCAGCGCGCCGCGGGAACGTTCGCGGCAGCCCATCGCCAGAACGACGGCCTTCGCCTCGATCGTGAACATGCCGTCTTCAGAGTTCATGGCGGTGACGGTCTTGTCGTTTGCGATGTCCATGACCATCGTGTTGAGTTTGTATTCGATCCCGCGCTCCTTGACCTGAGAGATGAAGCGGGAAGCGTATTCCGGGCCGGTCAGTTCTTCTTTGAAGGTGTGCAGGCCGAAACCGTTGTGGATGCACTGGTTTAAGATGCCTCCGAGTTCGCGGTCGCGCTCGATGATCAGAATACTGTCGATCCCATTATCCTTTGCGGCGATAGCGGCTGCCAGTCCGGCAGGACCGCCGCCGACGATGACTAAATCATACTTCACTTTGTAAGCCCTCCTTTTCAAATCTTTTTGTTGTATCCGAAAACGATCTTGGAATCATGTCCGTTTTTCGTGACGTCAAACATACTCATCGGAACTTCGCGCTCTAAGATCTCCATGACCTTCGGCGAGCAGAAACCGGACTGGCAGCGGCCCATGCCGGCTCTGGTCCTTCTCTTGACGCCGTCCAAGGAGCGTGCGCCGAGCGTTCTGTGGATCGCGTCGAGGATCTCGCCTTCGGAGACGGACTCGCAGCGGCAGATGATCTGGCCGTAAGCCGGATTGGAGCGGATCAGTTCGTTCCGTTCTTCCATGGAAAGGCCGGCAGGATTTAAGATGCCTTTGCGCGTGCCGTTGAAGGAAGGATCCTTTTCCAGTCCGAGGGAAGCGGCTACCTGAGCGGCGACCATCTCGCCGATGGCCGGAGCGCTGGAAAGTCCCGGCGATTCGATACCGGCGGCGTTGAAGAAGCCCTTCGCGTCTTCGGCTTCACCGATCACGAAGTCGCCGCCCGCCTCATGCGCGCGCAGGCCGGCAAAGGAAGTGATGACCTGACGCAGCGGAACGTTCTTTACGGAAAGGGAGGAAGTGGCGGCCAGAGAATCGAGCCCTTCCATCGTGGTGTTAACCCCTTCTTTATTTTCGATGTCTTCGGCGGTCGGGCCGACAAGCAGGTTGCCGTGCACCGTCGGCGTTACGAGAACGCCCTTGCCCATTTTGCCCGGCAGCTGGAAGACCGTGTGGCTGACGTGAGCGCCGGCGTCCTTGTCCAGCAGCATGTACTGTCCGCGGCGCGCGATGATCTCAAGTTTTTTATCGCTGACCATGTTGTTGAATCTGTCGGCGTAGACGCCCGCGGCGTTGACGACGGTTTTGGCTTCAATCGTTTCGCCTTCGGTCGTCAGTACATAATGGCCGTCCGCCTTTTTGATCTCTTTGACCTCGGTGTTGAGGAAAAATTCCACGCCGTTGTCGGCGGCGTTTTCGGCCAGCGCGATCGTCAGATGGAACGGACAGACGATGGCGCCTGTCGGCGCGTAGAGGGCTTTGACTACGTCGTCCGCGAGGTTTGGCTCCATTTTGAGGAGTTCTTCGCGGTCGATGATCTTCAGATCCGGAACGCCGTTTTTCTTTCCTTTTTCAAGAAGTTCTTCCAGAAGGGAAGGATCCTGATCCTTTGTGCAGACGACGAGAGAACCGTTCCGCTTGAAAGGGAAGTCAAGGTCTTTGGACAACTGATCCATCATTTCGTTGCCGCGGACATTCAACTGTGCCTTGAGCGTGCCCGGCGTTGCGTCAAAACCGGCATGGACGATGGCGCTGTTGGCCTTGGACGTGCCGCAGCAGACGTCCTCATCCCGTTCGATGACACAGGCGTTGACCTTGTACCTGGATAATTCCCTTGCGATGGCGCTTCCTACGACGCCGGCGCCGATGATTGCTACATCATACATATGTAACGACTCCTTTCTTTTTTGAGAACTGCGTCCGCGATGCGGCGCAAAAAAAGCAAGGAAAACAAAGTGAATTCGCTTCACTTAATCTACCTTGCTCTCTTCTCTGGTGATTTATGAACTTTATGAATATATTATAGCATCATAAAAGTTATCTGACAACAAAAAAATGAAAATTTTTTCGCAAAAATTTTTATGTCCATATCTTGTGTTTTTCACACAATAGAAATACAAAAAACGGGATCGCCATGCTATAATAAAAGAAAATATCGCGGAGGAAGGGTACAATGGCGAATGTCGGGAACCAAAAACTGAAGATCTTAAAGATCATGGAGATGTTCTTAAAGGAGAGCGACGCGCAGCATCCTCTTTCCGTCGCGGATATCGAGGACAGGTTAGAGGACGAGGGGCTGAGCGCGGAGCGCAAGAGCGTTTACCGCGATATCGGCGTCCTTCAGGAATACGGGATGGAGATCGAGCGGGGCACGGGCGGCTATTATCTGGCGGTGCGAGAGTTTCAACTGCCGGAACTCAAACTGCTGGTCGACGCCGTGGCGGCGTCCAAGTTCATCTCGGAAAAGAAATCGCGGGAACTGGTGCGCAAGATCGAAACGCTGGCGAGCATTCACGAAGGCAGGCAGCTGCAGCGGCAGGTGGTGGTCTCCGACCGCGTCAAGAGCACGAACGAACGGATCTACTATACGATCGATCAGATCTATACCTGCATCGACAACCGCCATCAGATGGAATTCCGCTACTGGGAATGGAACGAGAACAAGCGGCAGGTGCTGCGGCACGGCGGGCGGATCTATCGGGTCAGCCCCGGCTTCCTTGTCTGGGATAACGAATTTTATTATCTTGTGGCCTACGACGAACCGGCGGGACAGATCCGCCATTACCGCGTGGACAAGATCGCGGACGCGGAGGAAACGCAACGCGACAGCACTTGGAAAAAGAACGCCTCCGGCGTACGGCGGGAGAACTATACGAGAAAGCGTTTCGGCATGTACGCCGGAGAAGCGCAGTCGGTCAGCCTGCGCGCGCCGAAAAGCTATGCCGGCGTTTTTGTTGACCGATTCGGGTCGTATGTGACCATGCGCAGCGAAGGGGACGGGATCCTGGTGCGGATCGAGGTGGAGACCAGCCCGCAGTTTTACGGATGGCTGACCGGCCTCGGGCCGCAGGTGGCGATCGAAGGGCCGAAGGAGACGGCGGACGCTTACCGGAAATATCTGGAAGAAGTGCTGGAGCGATACAGCGGCAAAAATGTATGAACAATTCGCGGGAAATGTCGATATATTTCTGAAAACTGCTTGCCCGAAGGGGAGAATGTGGTATAATGAACCTATGATACTTCCGGTATCAAATATAGAGGTAAAGGGGTTGGCGCTATGAGGATCACAATCACTGGAAAGAACATTGAACTTACCGACGGACTGAAGGAGGCAGTAGAAGAAAGGTTATCCAAACTTGAAAAATATTTCGCCAAAGACACAGAGGTGTACGTCACCCTGAGCGTTGAAAAAGAAAGACAGAAGATCGAGGTCACGATCCCGATGAAGGGCAATACGATCCGCGCCGAGCAGGTCAGCAGCGATATGTATGTTTCCATCGAAGTCGTGGAGGAACTGATCGAACGGCAGTTAAAGAAATACCGCAACAAGATCGTTACAAAACAGCAGAGCGCCGACAAATTCTTCGCCGAAGAATATCTGAGCGGCGAGACGGAAGGCGAGGAGGACGAGATCCGTATCATCCGCTCCAAGAGGTTTGGCATCAAGCCGATGTATCCGGAGGACGCCTGCCTGCAGATGGAACTGCTCGGACATGATTTCTTCGTTTTCCTGAATGCGGAGACGGAAGAAGTCAACGTAGTATATAAGAGAAAGGGCAACTCCTACGGACTGATCGAGCCAGAGTTTTAAGACCGTGGAGAAGAGGGTGTTCGGCGAGGCCATCCGGAGTCTCAGACTGGAACACGGACTGACGCAGGAAAGGCTGTCGGATGGGATCTGTTCCGCGAGTTCCCTCTCAAAAATCGAAAACGGAAGCCAGGTTCCTTCCCGGCAGACGTTCCGCCTGTTGATGGAGCGGCTGGGAGAGCCTGGCTATACTTATGCCCATTTCCAGACCGAAACGGAGTATCTTTTTTACCTTGCGCTTTCGGAATTCATGGAAAATGTCGAGCGGGGAATCACCGAGGAACTGGACGAGACGCTGCTTCGGATGCAGAAGTCGATGAAGAAGGACGACGCGGTCATGCGGCAGGCCTATGAGATGGCGCGGACGCTCTGGTACCATCTGTGCGGCATCGATGGGAGCGGATATGCGCAGCGCTGCATGTCCGTCTTTTTTATCCGGCGGGAAGGCAGCCGTCTGCCGGACGATCTGCCCCGCATGGCGCTGGATGAGATCGAGATGTGGGTCGTCAACAATATCGCGGCGGGGATGTTGTGGCAGGATCGTAAGGCGCAGGCCCTGACGATGTTTTTCCACCTCTACCAGCGGGCGCGCAGGATGCCGGCTGCGATCCTCGGGATCGGCAAAATGCGTGGGATCCTCTGCAATAATCTCGCGCTCTGCCTGCTCGGGATGGGGCGGTATCCGGAAGCGGAACGCTATTGCGACATCGGCCTGTCGGGCGCGCGCTACGAGGGCGGCGTGTTTCTGGAGATGCGCCTGCTCTCCCTCAAAGCCGAGATCGCAAAGGCGGGGGGAAGGTTAAGGCTGTACCGCGAGCAGGAACATCTTCTGCGCGCGATCGAGAGCATGTTTCCGCACTTCCTGCGATCCGACGTTCCGGTGGAAGGCTACCGGCCGGAGCGGACGATCCTCATCCTTTAGGAGGAAGGTAATGATTGTATCGTTTGGCAATATGTTATATTATGGTAAAAGCAAAAGGTAAGAAAAGCAAAGGAGAGGATCTATGAACATTGTGGTACTGGCCGGAGGATTGAGTACGGAGCGCGACGTGTCGTTCCAGTCGGGGGCGATGGTCGCCAACGCGCTCAGGAAGCGGGGTCATAAGGCGCTGCTGCTGGACGTTTTTATGGGCTGGCAGGATGCGGAAACGGACGTCGGCGATATCTTTGAAAGAGCGGAGGAAACGTTTGTTACGGTCGGCGCAATGAGCGGCGAGGTGCCGGACATCGCGGCGGTCAGGGCCGCAAGGAAGGATTCGTCGGACTGCTTTTTCGGGCCGAACGTCATCGCGATCTGCCGCCGCGCGGATCTGGTCTTTTTGGCGCTGCACGGCGAGGACGGCGAGAACGGAAAGATACAGGCGGCGTTTGATCTGTACGGGATCCGTTATACCGGAAACGGCTACTTGGGCTGCGCGCTTGCGATGGATAAGGGATTGTCAAAAGAATTTTTCCGCAGCCGCGGGATCCCGACGCCGGACGGGTTCGTGCTGCGGCGCGGGCAGGAGATACGAGAGCCGGAGCGTTTCCCGTGCGTGGTCAAACCGGCCTGCGGGGGGTCCTCCATCGGCGTTTCCATCGTCCATGACAGCGGCGCATATCAAAAAGCGCTGGCGGAGGCGTTTGCGCTGGAGGAATATGTCGTCGTGGAAGACTTTATCGAAGGCAGGGAGTTCTCCGTCGGCGTGATGGACGGAGAAGCGCTGCCGGTCATTGAGATCGCGCCGGTCGAGGGCTTTTACGATTATCGGAACAAATACGCGGCCGGAAGGGCGGTGGAGACCTGTCCGGCGGATCTTGCGCCGGATCTTGCGGAAACGATGCAGGGGTATGCAAAGGAGGCGGCAAAAGCGCTCGGCCTGTCGGCGTATTCCCGCATGGACTTCCTGCTGAAAGAAGACGGCGCGATGTTCTGTCTGGAGGCGAACACGCTGCCGGGCATGACGCCGACCAGCCTGCTCCCGCAGGAAGCGGCGGCGGTCGGGATGTCGTTTGAGGATCTGTGTGAAAAGATCGTCGCTCTGGCGGCGGATACAAAGAAGTGAGGCGGACTATGAAAGATATGACGCTGGCGCGCGTGGCGCGCGCCGTAGGCGGCACGCTGCGCACTCCTGACGACAGCCGCGACTGGGGCGGGATAGAGATCAGCGGCGTGGTCATCGACAACCGGAAACTGGAAAAAGGCAACCTGTTCGTTGCCATGCCGGGCGAACGGGTGGACGGCCACCGGTTCATCCCCGACGCGCTGCGCGCGGGAGGAGCAGCCGCGCTTTCGCAGCAGGAACTGGCGGACGCGCCGGGACCGTATATCCTTGTAAGGGATACGGCGCAGGCGCTGAAAGCGCTGGCGAAAGAATACCGCAGTACGCTGACGGCGCCGGTGATCGGGATCGTCGGGAGCGTGGGAAAGACCAGCACGAAGGAAATGGTGGCGTCCGTTTTAAGCCGCCGCTTCCCCGTCTGGAAGACGCCGGGCAATTACAATAACGAGATCGGCCTTCCCCTGACGCTGCTCGGGGTTCGCGAAGAACACCGCGCGGCGGTGGTGGAGATGGGCATTTCCGACTTCGGGGAGATGGATCGTCTGGGAAGCATGGCGCGGCCCGATATGGTCGTTATGACAAATATCGGCCTCTGCCATCTGGAGAACTTAAAAGACAGGGACGGCGTCCTTCGCGCCAAGAGTGAAATCATCGCGCATATGCCAAAGGACGGCGTCCTGATCTTAAACGGAGACGATGACAAACTCCGCGCGGCGGATGTACGCGGAAGGACGGCCATATACTTCGGCCTCGACGGGCAGGAGTATCGGGCGGACGGAATCGAAAGCGGCCTTTCTTCGGTCAGCGCCGTGCTGCATACGCCGCAGTGGAGCGCAAAAGCGGAGATCCCGCTGCCGGGCGTCCACAATGTCTACAATGCGCTCGCGGCCGCCGCGGCGGGAGAGCGTCTCGGTCTGGAAAAGGACGAGATCCTCGAAGGGATCCAAAGCGTCGCGGCGATCGGCGGCAGGAACCGTTTCCTCTCCTGCAACGGCATGACGCTGATCGACGACTGCTATAACGCCAATCCGATGTCCATGGCGGCTTCGCTGGAAGTATTGGGCCACGCGAAAGGGCGCAGGGTCGCGGTGCTCGGGGATATGGGCGAACTCGGCGAGCGCGAGAGGGAGTTGCATTATGACCTCGGGCGCGCGGTCGCGGCAAACGGGATCGACCTTCTCTTTACCGCGGGCGGGATGTCGCGGGAGATCGGCCGATGCGCGGCGGATCTCGGCGCGAAGACGCAGGTGTTTTCTTTCGACGGCAGGGAGGAGATGACGGAAGAATTAAAAAAGCACCTAAAAAAAGGAGACACCGTTTTGATCAAGGCGTCTCACTTTATGGGCTTTGATAAGGTAGTAAAAGATATCACGGGAGAAGCGTGACTATAAGAGGGCTTTGTCTTTTGCAAGCATATCGGCGATGACCTTTTGGGTATAAGCGCCGATGTGCTTTTTTTGTTCTGCATCCAGAGAAGACGGATCGATCGGCTTTCCGTAGCGGATCACCACGCGGGTCTTTTTGACGAAAGGCATATGGCGTTCCAAGATATCGTCGGTATTGGTGAACGCGACGGGAACGATCAGGCAGCCGGTCTTGGAAGCGATCTTGAAGGTGCCTTCCTTAAAGACGCCCATCTCGTCGGATTTGGCGCGGGTCCCTTCCGGAAAGACAAAGACGGAGATCCCGCGTTTGATCAGATCGATCGCCGCGAGGATCACGCGCAGGCCGTCCCGCGGATTGCTGCGGTCCAGAAAGAGGCAGTAGAGCCGCCGCATCCAGACGTTGAGGAGCGGGATCTGTTCCAACGTATCCTTTGCGATGAAACCGGTGCGGGACTTGCACAGGCTGTAAGCGATGATGACGTCGAAATAACTCCGGTGGTTGCCGACGTAGAGGACGGGGCGGTGTTCCGGAATGTTTTCTTCTCCGAGGACGACGACGTCCGTGCCGCAGATCGCGATAATGACGTCAAACGCCCATTGCACGATCCGCAGACTCGACAGGTCGGCCTTTTTTTTGTTTATCTTGCGGTAGAGCCATTCCAATCCCATCAGCGGCGTGCTGAAGATCAGGAAAAAGATGGCGAAAAGTATGGCGGCAAGCGCACGAAACATAGCGATCCTCCGTTTTTTGTTTTATCATAATCCATCCGCGGGCAAATTACAAGAATAAAGCGCAGGGTATTTCTCATATATATAAGATAGTATTGCCGCTTTTGCCGGCAAGAACGAAAAAAGCGGAATGGGAGAAAAAGATGAGAACAAAACGCATTTTGGTACCGGCGGTCCTGTGCCTAAGCCTCTTGCTGTCCGCGTGCAGTCTTCCGGCGGAGGAAAAGAAGATCCGCGACGTGGAATATACGGTGACGTCGAAAGAAGACCTGCCGGAGGAACTCTGGAAACAGATCAAGGAGAGCCGCGAGGAGGAATTCCGCCTGTCCTATAACGACGGCGAGTATCTCTATATCGTCAGGGGATACGGGAAGCAGCCGAGCACCGGATATAACATCACCGTGGAAGACCTGTATCTGACGGAACATACGCTGGTGTTCGACACCAAGATCACCGGCCCTGCGGAGGGAGAGGAAAAGAGCGACAAGCAGACCATGCCGTATATCGTTGTCAAGACGGAGGCGATGGACTGCAGGATCGACTACCGATAGGGACTTTGCAAAAAACTTTGACAAAGCGGATATACCGGTGATATAATAGCAAAGGTGCGTTTTTACAAGAAACCGCCGGTAGGAGGTATATCATTCATGGAACATTCAGATTTTGATAAAGTCAGGGCGTCGGTAAAGCAGCAGTGCGGCAGCAGGGTCGTCATCCAGTTGGATAAGGGCCGCAACAAAGTCGACATTCAGGAAGGCGTGATTCAGGAGGCGTATCCAAGCGTATTCACGATCCTGACGAGCGACACCGAGGATCGCCCGTCGCAGCTGCTTTCGTTCAGTTATACGGACATTATCACAAAAGAGATCCGCATGAAACTGTGTTAAGACTTTTCATGCGCGCGGCAAGGTCACGCTTCCTGCAAAGGGGCGTGATCTTTTTATGTATAAAAAGGGATGTGCCCGCATAAAATGTGATGAATATGGAGCGGGGGTGTCGTATGGAAATAGAAAGACGGAGCATACATAAAAGCATGCCGGGGAACACGGCGGCGATCGGTTTTGTGGCGGAGGAGGATTATAACCTTCCGGAATACAAGCCGGATATCGTCAGCGTTTTGAAGTGCCGCGGGACCGTGGAAGTAGGAGACGCCGCGCCGGAAGAAGGCGCGTGGACGATACAGGGCAAGGTGTTCTTTGAGATCATGTATCAGGGGGAGAGCGGAAAGATCGACGTGCTGACGGGCAGTATGCCGTTTCAGGAGCGCGCCGTGACGGAGAACGCAGGCAGGAAGGACGACGTGTTCCTGAAAGCGGAAGTCGAGGATATGGGAGTCGTGGTGATCAATTCCCGCAAACTCTCCCTGCGGAGCATATGCAGCCTGCAGATGATCTCGATCGGAAGGGAAGAAGCGGAACTGCCGGTCGCGCCGGCGGCCGGAGAAGACGAACAGGTGCTTTTAGAGGAGCGCACCGTCCTCAAACTGATGGAGCAGAGGAAGGATCGCGTGCGGTTCCGGCAGGAACTGACGCTGCCGAAGGAAAAACCGAACATCCAAAACGTCGTCTGGAAGGAGATCCATCTTGAACAGATCAATATCCGGCAGTCGGGAGACGGGCTGGAGATCTCGGGGATGCTTTCCGTCTTTGTGCTGTATCGGACCGGCGGCGAGCAGAATTATGTCTGGTACGAAACAAGCGTGCCGGTCAGCGAACACATTGCCTGCGACCTGCCGAAGGCCAACGGTTTTTATCAGTTGAAGCCGATGGGTACGCAGGCGCTGCTCGAGGCGCGTGAGGATCTGGACGGAGAAATGCGGATCCTGCACGGCGAGTGCAATATGGAAGTTCGGATCTCCGTGTGGCAGGAGGAGGAGATGGAACTGTTAAAGGACGCGTACAGTCTTTCCAAGGAATTACAGATCCACTGCCACGAGGAGGAACTCTGGCAGATGGCGATGAAAAACGAGATGTCGCTGCCGCTGGAGGAAGAACTGCATCTGCCCGCCGGAAAAGAGGCGACGTACCTGTGCAACACGGAGGCGGTCTTAAAGAGCGTCGCGACAAAGTGGAAGGACGACCGGATCATCGTCTCCGGAGAATGGGAGATTGAGGTGCTCTATGTCACCGAGGAGGAAGACGCGCCGTTTGCCTGCGGCAGGATCACGACGCCGTTTCAGGGGGAGATGGAAGCGGGGCGGATCCGGCCCGGAGACTATATCGACGCGGATGCTTCGATGTACCGGCTGCAATGCGCGCTCGGAGACAGCGGACGGCTGCTTCTGCGGGGCGAGATCATGGTCGCGCTGATGGCGTTTCACAGGGAGACGATCCTGCTGCCCGACGATGTGACCGAAAAAGAACCCGATATGGACGCTTTGCAGGAACAGCCGGGCATGATCGGCTATGTGGTGCAGGAAGACGACCGGCTTTGGGACATCGCAAAGAAATTCCATACGACCAAGCAGGAACTCATGGAAACAAACGGCCTTGAGCAGGAGGGACTGCGGAAAGGACAGAAGATCCTTGTGATGAAACACATCCCGATGAACGTATAAGACGCCGGAAAAGCAAAAAGGCGGCGGAAAATCCAAAAAACCGCAAACGCCGCCGCTTTTTTCCTTGCATTTGGCCGTTGTTTTTCCTATTATAAAAGAGAGTGATCACAACGTACAAGGAGACCGGGCCAGATGAAATTACGAAATAAAATACGGACCATAACGGCAGGGCTTCTCGCGGGATGTCTCTGCTTTGCTTCGTTTCCGATGGTTGCGGGCGCCGTCCGCAGCATCCGCGAGATACAGGAGGAGCAGGAGAACCTGCAGAAAGAACTGGACGCGCTGGATTCGGAACTTGTGGATCTGCTCACGGAGATCGCCGAACTGGAGACGGAGATCGCCGAGAACGAGGCCGCCATCGCAACCACCGAACAGGAACTGGTACTCGCGCAGGAGGCCGTGGATAAGCAGTACGCGGATATGAAAGTCAGGATCCGCTATATGTATGAAAACGGCAACCAGAACATCATGTCGGTGCTGTTGGAGTCCGGAAGCATTTCGGATTTTCTGAACCGCGTGGAATACATGAATTCCGTTTATACTTATGATCGGGAAAAACTCGACAATTTTCAGGCGATCCGAGGCGAGATCGAGGAGATGAAGATCGCGCTGGAAGAAGAACGCGAAGACCTGCGCATCGCGCAGAGCAGCCTTGACGCCCGCCAGACAGAACTGAACGTGATGATCGCCGAAAAAGAAGGCGAGATGGACGACGTCGAGGAGGAACTGGCAAAGGCGAAGGAAGCGGCGGCGCGTCAGGCGGAACTGGAACGTCAGGCCGCGGCAGCGGCAGCGGGAGCCGGAGGATCGGGCTCGTCCGCAAAGACGTCCTCCGCATCCAGCAGCGGCGTCAACGGCAACTTAAATCCGGCGGGCGGCGTCGACGGGGCCGCGGTCGTCGCATACGCCAAGCAGTTCGTGGGCTGCCCGTATGTCTGGGGCGGCTATCAGGATCCGGCGCAGGGCGTGGATTGCAGCGGTTTTGTCTGCTATGTGTACCGGCATTTCGGCTATGATTTCGGCCGTCTGACTTCTTACGGCTGGCGCAGCGTCGGGCAGGAGGTCAGTTACAATAATCTGCAGCAGGGGGATATCGTCTGCTATGCGGGTCATGTGGGGATCTATGCCGGAGGGGGCGTGATCGTGGAAGCGCAGGATACCGCGCACGGGGTCACCTGTAACCGGTCGGTCAACTGCCACAGCATTATAACGATACGCAGGTTGTGATATGAAAAAAATAAAAAAAGACGCCGCAGTGAAAACGCTGCTGCTTATCGTATTGGGCGCGGCGATCGTCGCGGCGGGATTTTCCATCTCGCAGAGCCGCAAAGAAGCGGATTTTCGCGAGTGTGCAAAAGAAACGGTATTTACGCTGAACGGCGAGGAAGTGCCTCTGGAGGAGATCGCTTTTTATGTCGCATACGAGGAGCGCGTGGTGGAAGAACAGGCCATGATCTACTATCCGGAAAACACACGGGACTATTGGAACCTCCATGTGGACGGTACGTTCGTGCAGTTAAAAGCAAAAGAAGCCGCGCTGGGGATGGCCGTTCACGACCGGCTGTTCTATCAGAAGGCGTGTCAGGAGGGCCTCGCCTTGGATTCGGAGGAGCAGCGCGCCTGTGAGAACGCGGTCACGGATTTTTGGATGGATCTGTTGGACGGGCAGCAGGAAAACCTGCCGGTCTCCGACGAATATATCGTCGAGGCGATCCGACGCGCGGCGCTGGCGCAGAAATACCAGCAGGAACTCGCGGAGAAAGAAGGCGTATCCTTTGCGTCGTATAACTGGGACGGAAGCCGTTACGAAGCGCTCGAGGAAGAACAGGACCTGGAGATCAGGACGTCGCTTTGGGACAGGATCAATGTAGGAAACGTGACGCTGCGCCACGGGAGCGCGGACGCCGTAAACGGGCGTTCTCTCAAATAAGGGCGGCGTCCGGGAAAGACGGGAGCATATGAAACTGGGAAGGAACGACCCATGCTGGTGTGGGAGCGGAAGAAAATACAAACAGTGCCACGAGGCGTTTGACCATAAGATCGAGTCCATGGCGCGGCAGGGACATATCGTGCCGTCGCACAGCATCATCAAAACGCCGGAGCAGATCGAAGGAATCAAAGAAAGCGCAAAGATCAACATCGCCTGTCTGGACGAGGTGGCCGCGCAGATTCATGTGGGGATGTCCACGCAGGAGATCGACGATATCGTCTACCGCGTGACGACCGAGATGGGAGGGATCCCCGCGACGCTGCATTACGAGGGCTATCCCAAGAGCGTCTGCACGTCCGTCAACGATCAGGTCTGCCACGGGATCCCATCGGAACAGGTGATCTTACAGGACGGCGACATCGTCAACGTGGACTGCTCCACTATCTTAAACGGCTATTATTCCGATTCCTCGCGGATGTTCATGCTCGGGAACGTCAGCGAGGAAGATCAGAAACTGGTCCGCGTGGCGAAGGAATGTGTGGATCTTGCGCTAAAGGAAGTCAGGCCGTGGGGATTCATCGGCGATCTGGGAGCCGTGATCCTTGCGCACGCCGCGGAAAACGGCTATACCGTCGTGCGGGAGATCGGCGGCCACGGCTGCGGCCTGGATTTTCACGAGGATCCTTGGATCGGCTATCACACGAAGCGCGGCGAGGAGATGCTCATGGTTCCGGGCATGACGTTTACGATCGAACCGATGATCAACGCCGGAACGCAGCGGATCTACACCGATCAGGAAAACGGCTGGGAGGTCTATACGCTGGACGGCGAGGATTCCGCGCAGTGGGAATATCAGGTCGCCGTGACCGAAGACGGCGCGCAGATCCTTTCCTACTGACGGAGGCGCGCGATGGAAAAGATATTACTCGCCCATACACGGGAACTCTGTTATTATTCCGGCAGTTTTTTTCTGCGCAAACTGACGCAGGCGCTGCGCACGCTCGGCGTCGAAGCGGAATATATTTCCGTGCCGGAGGAGCGCGACTGGGCGCTTTTGGAAGAACGGATCGGAAAGTCTTACGACGCCGTCGTGGATATCAATTCCAAACTGCCTTATCTTCTGGACGGCGGGACGCGTCTGCTGGATCGGATGAACGCCCCGTTCTTTAATTATATTCTGGATCATCCCCTGTATCATCACCCGGGCCTTGTCTTCCCGCTGAAAGATTACCATGCGATCGGGATCGATCGGGAACACTGCGCCTATATGTGGCGGTACTATCCGCACTTAAAGAGCGTGACGTTCCTGCCCGTGGGTGCTACGCGCGCGGAGCGGCTTCAGCCTTACGGTAGCCGGAAGATCCCGTTGCTCTTTGCCGGAACGTATCAGGATGAGGACGGGATCATGGAGGCGTTTTGCGAATTGTGCAAACGCCTGCTTCCCGCAGAAAGGGCGTCGGACCTGCAGCGCCTCGGCGAAGCGGTCATCGAGAGGATGCTTGCCGGAGACGGGGAGCGCGAGGCCGTCATGGAGCGGATCGTTGAGGAACTGGTGACGGAAGACGATCTCGCGGAAAAGCGCTACGGCGTCTCGGAGTTCCCACTTCTGATGAACGAGCTGTACCATGCGGATCAGTATGTCCGCAACGTCCGCCGCAGGCGGGTGCTGGAAGACGCGGCAAAAGAGACGGAACTGACCGTGATCGGCGAAGGCTGGGAAGGGACGCCGCTGGCGGAAAACCGCCGCGTCTCCCTGCTCGGCGCGAAAAAGATCGGGGAGACGTTTGCCTATATGGCCGACAGCCGCGCGGTGCTGGACGTGAATCCGCTGTTTGCAAGCGGCGTGCATGACCGCGTCAGTTCCGCGATGCGAAACGGCGCGCTGGTTCTAAGCGATATGTCAAAAGACGCTGCGGGAGGCTTTACGCCGGGGCAAACCTATCTTTCGTACCGCAGCTGGGAGAAAGGCGGGATCGGAGAGGCATTGGCGCAGACAGAGTCCGCGGAAGCGGAAGCAATCGCGGAGCGGGGAAGGCGGCTGGCTGAAAAAGAATATTCATGGGAGGCCGCGGCAAAGCGGCTGCTGGAACTGATCCGGCGGACGAACGGAAAAAGAATGTGAGGACACATTCTTTTTTTTATGGCATAAGATAAAGCATGGAGGTGGCTTATGGAAATATCGCAGACCGTTTCTAAGGAAAAAAGAACCGGCATTTTTATTGTGGACGACCGGCAGGTCTATATGGAAAAAATGTTGAAAGAGAAAGGTTACGGGACCTGCTCATGGGATCTGCGGGAGGGCGAACTCCCGCCGGAGGACGAGGAGATCTGGAAAAGCGAGATCCTGCTCCTTCCCGTTCCGGTCAGCAGGATCAGGGAACAGATGATATTGTACCAGAGGATACACAGGAACCGTGAGACCTTAGAACTGTGCATAGGCGGGATATTTCCCACGGAATTACAGGAGGTGCTCCTGCAGGATCAGGTGCCGTGGCTGGATGTTCTAAAGGATAAGACGGTGGCAAAAAAGAATGCCGTTGCGACCGCGGAAGGGGCGATTGCCGAACTCAGCAGGATGATGCCGGTCAATATTGAACGATCTCATATCATTGTCATGGGGTTCGGGAACTGCGCCCGCCCGATCGCGGAAAAACTCTACTGCATGGGCGCGAAGATCTCCGTCGTGGCGCGGAGCGAGAAGGCGCTTTCCATGGCGCATTACTACGGATATATGGACTATCCGATGGACGCCTGTATCCCGTTCGACGAAGCGGACGCGGTCATCAATACGATACCGGCTTTTGTGATCACGGCAAAGGAGATCGACCGTCTCAAAGAGGATGCCGTCGTGCTGGATATCGCCTCCGCGCCGGGCGGATGTGACATGGGATACTGCAAAAAGAAGGGTGTTGCTTGCAAACTGGCGCTCGGACTGCCGGGAATCTATGCGCCGAAGACCAGCGCCGAGATCCTGTTAGAAGCCATGCCTTTCGGCTATAAGCCAAGCGAAAACAAATGGAAATCTTAGAGGAAGGGAACATGATGGATTTTTCAAACCGTACCATTGGCTTTGGTATAACAGGGTCCTTTTGCACGCATGAGAAGATCAAAACGGAGATACGAAGGCTGAAAGATCTTGGGGCGGACGTCGTTCCGATCTTTTCCTATCAGACGATGCAGACCGACACCCGCTTCGGGAAAGCGGAGGATTTTGTCTGCGAAGTCTGTAAGATCACGGGAAACGAGGGAATCCGTTCGATCGCCGAAGCGGAGCCCGTCGGGCCGAAGAAACTGCTCGATGTCATGGTGATCGCGCCGTGCACCGGAAATTCCCTCGCAAAACTTCAGGCCGGCATTTCCGATACGCCGGTGCTGATGGCTGCCAAAGCCCATATGCGAAACAACCGCCCGCTCGTCGTCTCGATCTCCACGAACGACGCGCTGGGGATAAATTTTAAGAACATCGGCGCGCTCATGCACATGAAGAACATTTATTTCGTACCGTTCGGACAGGACAATTATCAGAGCAAGCCGTCTTCGATGATCGCAAAGACGGAACTGCTCGCGGATACGGTCGCGGCGGCTCTGGAGGGGAAGCAGCTGCAGCCGATCCTGCGCTAGTGAAAAAAGACGTCTGCGGCCAAACAGACGTCTTTTTGCCGTCTTTAGTAGGAAACGTGATATTCGCGGAGCCAGTAATTGACCTGAAGGTAATACGCAAGAAGCTGCGGGCCGGCCATCAGCTGTCCGTACCAGGGCTTGCCGTAATCCTTCGGCGAGTCGCAGAAACGCAGCGTCTTCTGCGGATCGATGAAATCGTTGATCGGCTGGTGCGTAGCGTGCAGGATGCGGCGGATCTCCTTGCAGAGGATCTGCTCGTATTCCGGATGATAATTTTTCGGATACGGGCTCTTTTTCCGCTGGCAGACGGAATCCGGCAGATACGGCCGCGCGATCTGTTTCAGGAGATGTTTGACGTCTCCGTCTTTTGCCTTCATTTCCCAAGGGACGTTATAGAGATAGTCCACCAGATCCAGATCCGCAAACGGTACGAGCGCTTCCATCCTGCAGAGGGCGGCGGCGCGGTCCATGCGGTCCAGAAGCGTCTGCATAAAATACTGCGTCGTCAGGACAAAGAGTTTGCGGTGCAGTTTCGTATCCGCGGAGTCTTCCGGAAGACAGGAGACCTGACGGCAGGCGCTGCGGTAGACCTGATCGATGTACTGTTCCATGGACAGACGCTCGATCCATTCTTCTTTCAGCAGCATTTTGCGCGGGGACGGATCCATGGTCCACGGGAAGGTGTCCGCATGGCGCATGTTGTCCTTGTGGTACCACGGATAGCCGCAGAAGACTTCGTCGGCGCATTCGCCGGTGAACGCCACGCGGTGGCGCTGCGCGACCTGACGGCAGAAATAGATGAGCGAGGAGGAAATGTCCGCCATGCAGGGGCCGTCGTGCGCAAGGACGGCGTCGCTGAGCAGAGCGGCCTGCGCGGAGGCGCTGCACTCAAGGAAGGTGTGGGAACTTTGCAGATGTTCCGTCATCGCGAGGACGTAGGGCTTGTCGAGGCTCGGCTGGAAACTGTTCGCGGAAAAATATCTGCCGCTTTCTGAAAAGTCAAAGGAATAGGTCGCCAGCGGCGTGTTCTCCTGCCGCTCGCGGTCGACGAGCGCCGTGACGACGGACGAATCCAGCCCGCCGGAGAGCAGGCAGCAGTTTGCGGCGTCGGCGCGGTACTGTTTGCGGACGGCTTCTTTTAACAGATAGGCCGCGTGGTCGATGGTCTCCTCATAGGATTCTTCATGACGGCGCGCCTGCAGATGCCAGAAAGGCGTCTCCGTGCAATGGCCGCCGGAGAACGTTACGACGCAGCCCGGCCGCACCTCTTCGATCCCGCGGTACGGCGTTGCGCCCGGCACGTGCGCGGGTCCTAGCGTAAAGACCTGATGGACGCCGCGCAGATCCATGTGCGCTTCGGTATCCGGATAGGCGAGGATCCCCTTGATCTCGGACGCAAAGAGAAAAAGATCCTTCCGCTGATGATAGAACAGCGGCTTGATCCCCATCGGGTCGCGGAACAGCAGGAGCCTGTGCGAGCGGATGTCGGCGACGGCAATGGAAAAACCGCCGCGGAGCAGACCGGCGAAGCGTTCCCCGTACAGATGGTAGAGGTGCAGCAGGATCTCCGCGTGGGTCATGCCCGTTGCGGAAATGTTCTGCGCGCTCAGGCGGGAACGCAGCTGGTCATAGTTGTAAACGCCGTCCTGAAAGGAGATGTAGAGATGGGACAAAGGCCCTTTGCCCTGCACGGGCGCGAGTTTACGGCTTTCTTCATCGGTGAACAGGCCGTTATACATCAGGATGCCGTCCGGCGTTGTCATGCGGTAAGAACAGTCAGGCCCGCGGTAGGCCATACGCTTTAGTATGCGGTCGGCAGTGCGCTCCAACTGCGGGTGCGCCTGCGCGTTTTGAAATTCAGGCGAAAAAAATCCTGCAATACTACTCATAGATCCTCCAAAAAGTTTTCTAGTCATACTTTATGAAAACTTGGAGGTTTCTATGCCTCTGCGCGCTAGTTCACAGACTGCGCGAGGTTTTCCTCATAGGCGGCACGGAGCGCTTTTGCGAGCTGATCGCCGCAGGATGTGCCTTTTCCGTTGCAGGAAATGCCGCTGATCCTTTTTTCCACTTCTTCCACGGTCATGCCCTCCACGAGTTTTGGGATGGCCTGAAGGTTGCCATTGCAGCCGCCGGTGAACCGGACGTTTTTGACGATGTTGCCGTCAAGTTCCACTTCGATCAGGGACGAACAGGTCCCTTTTGTCTTATACAGATAACTCATATCCTACCTCCTGTGTGTTTCTTGCCTAATCATAGCACCGTTTTGCGCGTATCTCAAGCAAAATACCGCAGATAAAGTGTTGTTTCAAAGAAAAAAGAGTGATAAAATGTGTTGTTAGTGATATTGCTATTTGAAGGAGAAAACAGATGAGTTTAGCAGATAAGATTTTCGGGACCCACAGCCAGCGCGAATTAAAGCAGATCTATCCGATTGCCGACCGGATCGAAGCGATGCGGGATGAGATGGCGGCAATGAGCGACGCGCAGCTGCGGGCAAAGACGGACGAGTTCCGTTCACGGCTGGCGGACGGCGAGACGCTGGACGATCTTTTGCCGGAGGCTTACGCCGTCGTGCGCGAGGCGGCCCGGCGGACGCTTGGCATGGAGCACTTCCGCGTGCAGCTGATCGGCGGCATTATTTTACATCAGGGACGTATCGCGGAGATGAAGACCGGCGAAGGAAAGACGCTCGTGGCAACGCTTCCGGCCTATCTGAACGCGCTGGAAGGCAAGGGCGTCCACATCGTGACAGTCAACGACTATCTGGCAAAGCGCGACGCCGAGTGGATGGGAAAGGTGCATGAGTTCCTCGGGCTCAAAGTCGGCGTCGTCTTAAACGACATGACCCGCGAGGAGCGTCAGGAGGCCTACAACTGCGACATTACCTACATCACGAACAACGAACTGGGATTTGACTATCTGCGGGACAATATGGTGGTGCGTCAGGAACAGTTGGTGCAGCGCGGCCTGCATTACGCCATCATCGACGAGGTGGACTCGGTGCTGATCGACGAGGCGAGGACGCCTCTTATCATTTCCGGACAGAGCGCAAAATCCACCAAACTTTACGAATTATGTGACAATCTGGCGCGGCAGCTGCGGCGCGGCGAGGATCTGCCGGAATTTTCCAAGATGGACGCGATCATGGGCATCCAGCAGGAGGAGAGCGGAGATTTCATCGTCAACGAAAAGGACAAGATCGTCAGCCTGACGCAGGAAGGTACGAAAAAGGTCGAGCAGTTCTTCCATATCGACAACCTCTCCGATCCGGAAAATCTGGAGATCCAGCATAATGTGATCTTAGCGCTTCGCGCCAACAACCTGATGTTTCGGGATCAGGATTATGTGGTCAAGGACGATCAGGTCATGATCGTGGACAGTTTTACGGGGCGTATCATGCCGGGCCGGCGCTATTCCGACGGACTCCATCAGGCAATCGAAGCCAAAGAGCACGTCAAGGTCAAGCGCGAGAGCATGACGCTGGCCAACATTACGTTCCAGAATTTCTTTAACAAATACGACAAGAAAAGCGGCATGACCGGTACGGCGCTGACGGAGGAGCAGGAGTTCCGCGACATCTACGGCATGGACGTGATCGAGATCCCGACCAACTGCCCGATCGCCAGAAAAGATTTGGAAGACGCGGTCTATAAGACGAAAGCGGAAAAATACCGCGCGGTCGTGCGCGAGGTCAAGGAAGCCCATGCCAAGGGGCAGCCGGTGCTTGTGGGTACGATCACGATCGACATTTCCGAGGAGATCAGCCGAATGCTTTCCAGAGAAGGGATCCGCCACAACGTCCTCAACGCCAAATTCCATGAAAAGGAAGCCGAGATCGTTGCGAATGCCGGACTGCACGGCGCGGTGACGATCGCGACGAACATGGCGGGGCGCGGTACCGATATCAAACTGGACGAGGAAGCAAAGGCGGCCGGAGGTCTCAAGATCATCGGCACGGAGCGGCATGAATCGCGGCGGATCGACAACCAGCTGCGCGGACGTTCCGGACGTCAGGGCGATCCGGGCCAGTCGCAGTTCTTCATTTCCCTTGAGGACGATCTGATGCGGCTGTTCGGTTCGGAAAAACTGATCTCCATGTTCAATTCCCTCGGCGTGCCGGAGGACGAGCAGATCCAGCATAAGATGCTCAGCGGCGCGATAGAAAAGGCGCAGACCAAGATCGAGAGCAACAACTTTGCCATCCGCAAGAACCTTCTGGAATACGATCAGGTCATGAACGAGCAGAGGGAACTGATCTACGCGCAGCGCCGCCGCGTGCTGGAAGGCGAGGATATGCGCGATCAGATCCTTTCCATGATCCGCGACCGCGTGGAGAGCGACGTCAAAAACTTCTGCCATGACGACGTTGCGCCGGAAGAATGGAATCTTTCGGAGTTGAACCATGTGCTGCGTCCGGTCATTCCGGTCGCGCCGCTGAACCGCGAGAGGATCGCGGATATAAAGAACGTCAAGGAACTGACGGAGCGCCTGACAGAGGAAGCGATCCGCCTGTACGAAGCGAAAGAGGCGGAATTTCCGGATCCGGCCGCGTTCCGCGAGATCGAGCGCGTGGTGCTGCTGCGCGTGATCGACCGCAAGTGGATGGACGAGATCGACGATATGGAGCAACTGCGGCAGGGAATCGGTATGCAGGCGTTTGCCCAGAGGAATCCGATCGACGAATACAAGATGGCAAGTTACGATATGCTTGACGCCATGAACGATGCGATCCGCACGGAGACCGTACAGATGCTGTACCGCGTGCGCATTGAAAAGAAGATCGAGCGCGAGGAAGTGGCGAAGGCTACGGGAACCAATAAAGACGAGACCGGAGGCAAAGGGCCGAAGAAGCGGACCGCGGAGAAGATCTATCCGAACGCGCCGTGTCCTTGCGGCAGCGGCCTGAAGTACAAACAGTGCTGCGGGCGAAAAGCCTGAAAACGGCGGGAGGGTTTTTGTGGATTATCAGGAACTGCTCAGGAAGAAAGAACAGTATAAGAAATGCAGGGAAACGCTTGCGGAATTTACGATGCTTACCTATGAGCAGGCCTTTGAAGTGGAATATACCCACAATTCCACAGCCATTGAGGGAAATACGCTTTCCCTGATCGAAACAAAGGTTTTGCTGGAGGACGGGATCTCCGTCGGAGGAAAGGATCTGCGGGAGATCTATGAGGCGGTCAACCACCGCAGGGCATACCGTTATGTAAAGGACTGTGTCGGGCAGGGGAAGCCGCTGGATGAAAAGATCGTAAAAGATATTCATGCGCTGCTGATGGAGAATATCCAGACAGGCGGGGTATATCGGGATGTGCAGGTCTATATATCCGGCGCGCGGCATGTGCCGCCGCACCCGGAGTTGATGTATCGGCAGGTCAAGGATTTCTATGCGGATCTGCCACGGAAGGAAAAGGAATTAAACCGGATTGAACTGGCGGCATGGACGCACGCGGAGTTTGTGAAGATCCACCCGTTTACGGACGGGAACGGAAGGACGTCGAGGCTTCTCATGAATTACCAGCTCATGGCGGGAGGCTTTCCGGCCGTATCGGTTGCAAAAGAGGACCGGCTGGAATATTTCAATACCTTGGACAGATATGCCGTGGAGGGCGATCTTCTGCCGTTCGCGGATCTTGCAGCGGGCCTTGTGGACAGGCAGATGGACAAGATCATTGAACTGTTAAAACAATAAAAAAGCGGGGGAACTTTGGAACGAGGCAGCGATGGATGATTTGCGGGTGCATTGCATCCGCTGTTTTTCTATGATGAAACGGGGTTTTGTCCAATAAGAGGAGACGCGTAAATGCTCACACAGTTTTCAAGAACAGAATTATTGCTTGGAAAAGAAGCGATGAATCGATTATCCGCTTCAAAAGTCGCCGTTTTTGGTATTGGCGGCGTGGGAGGCTATGCCTGCGAAGCGCTTGTACGAAGCGGCGTCGGGGCGTTTGATCTGATCGATGACGATAAGGTCTGTTTGACGAATCTGAATCGGCAGATCATCGCCACGCGAAAAACAGTAGGACAATATAAAGCGGAAGTGATGAAGGAGAGGATACTCGAGATCAATCCGGACGCAGATGTGAGTGTGCATAAAAGTTTTTTTCTGCCGGAAAATGCGGAGAAATTTCCTTTTGGCGAATATGACTATATTGTTGATGCCATAGATACGGTCACTGCAAAAATCGAACTGGTTATGAAGGCGCAGGAAAAAAATATACCGATCATCAGCAGTATGGGAGCCGGAAACAAATTAGACGGCAGCCGGTTTAAGGTCGCTGATATTTATCAGACAAAAGTATGTCCTTTGGCGAAAGTCATGCGGAGGGAATTGAAAAAACGCGGCGTAAAGAAATTAAAGGTCGTGTATTCAGAAGAAGGACCTACAAGGCCGTTGGAGGATATGACGATCAGTTGCAGGACGAACTGCATTTGTCCGCCCAACGCAGCACATTCGTGTACGGAAAGACGGGATATTCCGGGGAGCGTGGCGTTTGTGCCGTCTGTGGCAGGATTGATCCTTGCGGGCGAAGTGGTAAAAGACCTGTGCAGGGTAGAAACGGGGCGGCGTTGATATGGATATTTCTGTGAAAGACAGCGGTCAGAGCAAGGCGAAAGACGTGGAGCAAAGCCTGCGGAAAAAATTCAAAAAGACGATCTGGTCGAAATTTACAAAGGCGATCAACACCTATGAATTGGTAAAACCAAAGGACGTCATAGCGGTTTGTATTTCCGGCGGAAAAGACTCCATGCTTATGGCAAAATGCTTTCAGGAATTAAAACTGCATAATAAGTTTGACTTTGAGGTCAAGTTCCTTGTCATGGATCCGGGGTACAGCGCGGAGAACCGGAAACGGATCGAAGACAACGCAAAGGCATTGAATATACCGGTTGCGATATTTGAAACGGATATTTTTGCTTCCGTATATCATGTGGAAAAATCGCCCTGCTATCTATGCGCCAGAATGCGAAGGGGATATCTGTATCATTTCGCGCAGGAGTTAGGGTGCAATAAAATTGCATTGGGACATCACTACGACGATGTGATCGAAACGATTCTTATGGGCATGCTTTACGGCGCGCAGATACAGACAATGATGCCAAAACTGCACAGCACAAATTTTGAAGGAATGGAACTGATCCGTCCCCTGTATCTGGTCCGGGAAGACGATATCAAGGCGTGGAGGGACTACAACGAACTTCATTTCCTTCAGTGCGCCTGCAGGTTTACCGAAGCCTGCAGTGCCTGCGATAATGAGGAAAACCTTTCCAAAAGAATAGAAATAAAAGAACTGATCAAAACATTAAAGCAGGGCAATCCATATGTGGAGGGCAATATTTTCAAGAGCATGGAAAACGTGAATATAGATACGGTGGTTGCGTACAAACAAAACGGAAAGAAGCATTATTTTCTGGAAGGATATGACAGAGAGGAACCGTAAGCGGGATGTGGTTCCTGCATGGCCAAGATGGGAGAAAATGATATGGAACAGATCACAAGAGAGCAGATGGAAAAATTAGAACGTTTGAGAAATTATCTAAGAGAACTGCATTCTGTCGCGGTGGCTTTTTCGAGCGGCGTAGACTCGACGTTTTTATTGAAAGTTGCCGCCGATACATTAGGGGATAACGCCATTGCCGTGACGGCGAGATCCTGTTCTTTTCCAAAAAGAGAATTGGATGAGGCGACCGCCTTCTGTGAGAAGGAAGGGATCAGACATTTTGTGTGCGAGTCGGAAGAATTAAACATCGAAGGGTTTGCTCAGAATCCAAAGAACAGATGTTATCTTTGCAAAAAAGAACTTTTTGGAAAAATTCGCCTCATTGCCGATGAAAACCGGATAGAACATATCGTGGAAGGCTCGAATGTGGACGATGAGGGCGACTATCGCCCGGGCCTTTTGGCGGTGGCGGAACTAGGGATCAAGAGCCCGTTGCGGGAATGTCATTTAACAAAGGCGGATATACGGGCGTTGTCAAAATATTTGAAACTCCCGACATGGGAGAAACAATCTTTCGCGTGTCTCTCCTCACGCTTCGCATATGGGGAAATGATCACGGAAGAAAAACTGGGTATGGTGGATAAAGCGGAGCAACTGCTGCTGGATATGGGCTTTCATCAGGTTCGGGTCCGTATTCATGGGCTGATGGCAAGGATCGAGATCGAGCCGGAAGAATTTGAAAAACTGATCAAGGAGGAAAACCGGAAAAAGATCGTGGCGGAGTTCAAAAACTATGGATTTTCCTATATCTCGATGGATTTGACGGGCTATCGGACAGGAAGCATGAACGAGACGCTTTTGCGTGGTAAAGAGGAATAGATCATGCCATCTGGAAAACACAAAGGCGCATGGCGGTTTTCCGTCTGGCAAAGGATGTTTGGAATGAGGAGGCAAAGAAGGAGGAAAAATTATGACGGACTATTTTGGAAAAGAAACACCGAAACTGGGATTTGGACTGATGCGGCTGCCAAAGAAGCTGATCGCCACCGATATCGAGCAAGTCAAAAAAATGGTGGATTTGTTCATGGAGGCGGGATTTACCTACTTTGACACCGCTTTCGTTTACGGATCTTCCGAGCAGGATATCAAAAAGGCGTTGGTTGACCGCTATCCGAGGGACTCTTATACGCTTGCGACGAAACTCAACGCCTTTATGATGGCGCCTAATGAGAAGGCGGCGCAGGGGCAGTTTTATAAAAGTCTGGAGCGCACAGGAGCGGGATATTTTGACTACTATCTTTTGCACGCGCTCATGGAGAATAACTATAAAAAGTACGATCAATACCATATCTGGGACTTTGTCAAGAAAAGAAAAGAGGAAGGACTGATCAAACACTTCGGTTTTTCTTTCCATGCCGGTCCGCAGCTTCTCGACCGCCTGCTCACCGAACATCCGGAGGTGGACTTTGTTCAGCTGCAGATCAATTATGCCGACTGGAACGACCCGAAGGTATCGTCCCGCGCGAATTATGAGGTCGCAAGGCAACACGGAAAATCCATTACCGTTATGGAACCGGTGAAAGGCGGCAAGTTGGCGAATCCTCCGGCGGCGGTCAAAAAACTGTTTCAGGAGTACGCGCCCGACATGTCGCCGGCTTCGTGGGCGATCCGGTTTGTAGCGAGTCTGGACGGGATCATCACCGTGCTTTCGGGGATGTCCAGCGTGGCGCAGATGGAAGATAACCTTTCCTATATGAAGGATTTTCAACCGCTGAGTGAAGAAGAACAGAAGATCATACGGCAGGCGCAGAAGATCCTCGGCAGTTCGGCGGAGATCCCGTGTACGGCGTGCCACTACTGCACGGACGGCTGCCCGAAACAGATCCCGATCCCTGATATTTTTGCGGCGGCAAATCTTCAGATTGGAAACGGACAGACGGCGCAGGCGAAAGAAAACTATGCGCGCATCGGGGAGGGCCATCGGGCGTCCGACTGTGTGGAATGTAAACAGTGCGAGCAGGCCTGCCCGCAGCATTTGGCGATCACGGATCATTTGAAGCAGTGCGTTGAGATGTTTGGTGAATAAACATACGAACTGATTCCTGAATTGTAGTCCGAGATTCCATACCCATTATCCCGGATGAGAGGTATAAGTTAATGAATACCTTTGTAAAAGAGGGTATGGATTCTCTTTTGCTTTTATTAGAGGTTATATTCTCATCGTTCCGTCTGCAAGATCTTTTGCCGCAAACGGAATGAAGTAAAACGGTATGGTGAGTAGTTTTTGCCCGGGGTTATAGCCATAGTTGTTTTTAGAAACCTTAATAGCGTATTCAAACTTATTATGATTGGAAAATTTGGCAAGGGAGTTAAGCGTACCTCTGCCTTTCTTAACATCAAGCGGATATAGCGTGTTGTTCGACTCAATAATAAATTCGATCTCAGCGGATGACTTACCACGCCAATAGAACAATTTATGTTCTTTTGCAATCAATTCGTTAGCAACAAAGTTTTCAAAAAATATTCCCGACAAGGTATTATCCCTTTCGCTTGACACAAACGAAGCCGCATTGATTCCGCTTTGATATGAGAACATACCAATATCGCCGAGGAACAAACGGAAACTGCTTTCGTTATCCGGCATAAGCGGCGTTGTGATATGTTCTTTCAGTTGGAAGGATTGATTAACAACGTGCGCCATTGTGAGCCATTGAATAGAGGTTGCATAATCCCTTGTCTTGCTCTTTTCCTCAATAAGCCCGGGAGAGAAATTTTTAGATTCTTTATTCAGTTCCCTATAAATATTTTGAAACAGGACACGGGAACGCAATACCGCTTCTTGGCTTGCCTGATAAAGTTCCATATCAGAAAGATAGTTATCGTACAAAACTTTGAGGATTTCTCTTGCCTCGAGAAGATTATCTCCGTCAATATAAGCCTCAACCGCTTCGGGCATACCGCCTACAAGCAGATACTTATATATCTGCTCCATTGCCAATTCGTGAATTTGATGATCCAACGGCTGTTTGTTTTCGTAAGCCTTTTTGACGGCATCGTAAAGCATTTTATTGCTGTTCATTAAAAACTCATCAAAAGTCATAGGATAAATCGTGATCTGATTTATTTTACCTACGGGGAAAAGGAATTTATCGTTTCCCTTTGAACCTCTTTTATGCGTTTCCCTTTGAAGTTTTATGCGAACCATTGATCCCGTTGCAATGACGGGAATTTCTCTGTAATCCTGACAAAAATATTTGAGAGAAGAAATAATATTAGGGCATTCCTGCATTTCGTCAAAGATCAGCAAAGTCTTTTCGTTAATTTGTTTTCCTTTGCGTAAGGAAATATATTCGATAATTTTTTCTGCATTGGCGGTTTTGGAACAGAAATCACGGATCTCATCTTCTTTTTTGCAATCAATATAGATGTAGTTGTTTTTATAATATTTTTTAGCGAAAAGTTCTTCTACAAGATAGGTTTTGCCAACCTGTCTTGCACCCCAAACAATCAACGGTTTCTTGCGTTTGTTGTTATTCCAATCGATCAGTTTTTGCAAAGCAATTCGTTCCATAGATAAACCCCCAAGGATATGATATGTGTATCATATCATAACTTGCACCAATTTTCAATTTATTTTAACGATTTATTGCACTATTCTGCACTCAATTAAAGAAGTTATTTGCACCAATAACTGAAATTCATCATTTAAAGCTTTACAAACACTATATGGAATGTGGAAAAACGCATGCTTTTTGATTGCAATACCTTACCCCAATTCGATCATCCGGTCGATACAGCGGCGCGCCTTTCGGATCGTTTCGTCGTCCAATTGAATTTCTTCTCCGCCGGATCCCGATATCGCCCGAAATACATCGACAAGGGACGTCGCCTTCATGTTCGGACAGATCAGGTTTTTGGAAAGAGGGAAAAACCGCTTCTTCGGGCAATCGTAGGAAAGGTGATGCGCAATACTGATCTCTGTTCCGATGATAAACTCCGTCTTTTCCGAAGTGCGGGCATATTCCTGTATCGCGGAAGTAGAGCCGATGAAGTCCGCCAAGGCAAGGACTTCCGGCATACATTCGGGATGGACAAGTACCTCGGCGTTTGGATGACGGCGTTTTGCTCTTTGCACATCCGCCGCCGATACCCTTGCATGGATAGGGCACCCGCCCTGAAGCAGTTTCAGATTTTTATCAGGCGCCTGTTTTGCCACATAATCTCCGAGGTTGCAGTCTGGGATAAAAAGGATGTTTTTCTCCGGCAGTTTTCGGATGATGTTGACGGCGGAGGAAGATGTCACGCAGACGTCGCATATCGTCTTGAGTTCTGCGGTCGTATTGATATAAGCAACTACCGTATGATCGGGATACTGTTGTTTGACGCCCTCGATAAGTTCTTTATCCATCTGCTCGGCCATCGGGCAGCCTGCGGACGGATTTGCCAGCAGCACGGTCTTTTGCGGTGAAAGGATCTTGACTGTTTCCGCCATAAAGCGAACGCCGCACATCAAAACCGTGGACTGCGGCGCGCTTTTCGCCTGCACGCTTAAATTATAAGAGTCGCCGGTAAAGTCGGCGATCTCCGTGATCTCTTTTGCCTGATAACTGTGCGCGAGGATACAGATATCCTTTTCTTTCTTAATTTTTAGAATTTCCTTCTGCAATTCAACAATCGTCATCGTTTTGTTTCTCCTTTTTTACATTCCCGACGGCTGTGACCGCCCGGTATCCGGCGGCGGCGATCCGCTGTTCCAGACAGCCGCGGCACTGCGCCGATTCTTCGCCGGTGCAGATTTTGTTTTCATACAGTTCATAAAGTTTTCTCACGCGGACGGGTGAGAGATTCGGCATCACCACATTTGCGCCTGCTTTCAGCCCAAGTTCGCGACCCTGCGGATGAATCGTTCCCAGCGCGGTCGTTGAAGGAATCAGGGCATAGGGAAACAGGAGCCTTAAAATGGAGATCAGCCGCAGCGTCAGAGACAGCGATCCGCTTGAAAACGCGGCAAAAGGCGTTTCCTTATGCGGAATATACGGCCCGATCCCGATCATATCGGGGCCGAGCGCTTGCAGAAACCGCAGATCTTCTATAAGACAGTCTGCTGTCTGATACGGGGAACCCACCATGAAGCCGGATCCGACCTGATATCCGATTTCCTTCAAATCATAAAGGCAGCGTTTTCGGTTTTGCAGGCTCATGCTTTCGGGGTGCAGTTTGCGGTAATGCGTATCGTCCGCCGTTTCGTGGCGCAGAAGATAGCGGTTCGCGCCCGCGTCGAAATAGGCTTTGTAACTTTCCCTGGTCTTTTCGCCCAGCGACAGCGTGATGGCGCAGTCGGGAAAACGGACGCGTATCTCGGACACGATCCCGCAGATCAGCGCGTCGGTAAAAAACGGATCTTCGCCGCTTTGCAGGACAAAGGTGCGAAAACCGAGGTCGTACCCTTGCGTGCAGCAGTCGAGGATCTCCTCTTTGCTCAGCCGATAACGGACGGCGTTTTGGTTTCCGGCGCGGATGCCGCAGTAATAACAGTTGTTTTTGCAAAAGTTGGAAAACTCAATGAGGCCGCGCAGATAAACCTCGTCGCCGTAGATCTTTCGACGTTTATCGTCAGCTGCGGCTGCCAGAGAAGAATCCCATTGTTCGCTTTGCAAAAGCAGCCGCAGTGACGCATCGGACAAGTCGCGCCTGATATCCAGTTCCCGAACCGGATCAAAACCGTTCATAGTCTGCCTCACAACTTCGCATGGCGAGGATGGTGCGGCTGATCAAATCATCCAACTCCCAGCCAAGCATTTGGACGCCGCGTTCGATCACTTCTCGGGAGCAGCCCGCCGCAAAGTTCAAGTTTTTATATTTTTTCTTGACGGATTTCAATTCCAGATCAGATACGCTTTTGGATGGGCGCATGATTGCCACCGCCCCGATCAGACCGGTCAGTTCGTCCGTGGCGTATAAAACTTTTTCCATCTCATGCTCCGGCGGAATATCGACAGTCAGTTCGTATCCGTGACTGGCGACCGCATGGATCAGCCGCTCGTCTGCGCCGAAGTCGCGCAGGATCTCTTGCTCCTTTATGCAATGTTCGTTTGGAAATTTCTCAAAATCCAGATCGTGGAGCAGGCCGACAATGCCCCAAAAATCTTCCTCTCCGGCGTACCCCAGTTCTCGTGCAAAATAACGCATCACACCCTCTACCGTGACGGCGTGCCGCAGATGGAAGGGTTCTTTGTTCCACTCGCACAAAAGCCCCCACGCTTCGTCTCTTGTGATCTCTTTTGCCATATCGGGTCTTCCTCCTACGTTGGGATTTCAAGCATATAAAACCTATCTACTTAATGAGTTATTGTACGCATCCGTCTTTGTTTTGTCAATAGGACAGCCAAAACCGATGAAATGCCGGACCGCGGTGACCGCTATTTCAGCAAACATCTTTATGAGAGAAAAACGCAGCCGGACATTCTTCGTCGGCTGCGGTCGGGTCAGATCATATAATTGTCAATGGCGCGTGCGTTTTGCCGGTCGATGATATCCTGCAGCGTGATCCCGTCAAAATATTCGTTGATCACTCTGTAAAGGCCCTGCCAGACGGGAAGGGTCGGACATTCGGCGCTACGGTTACATTCTTCGGGATTTTTTCCGACGCACGCGACCGGAGCAAAATCTCCCTCGGTCAATCGCAGGATCTCGCCCACCGTGTACTGCGAGGGATCTTTTACAAGCATATAGCCGCCTTGGTTGCCGCGGTTTGCGCGCAGCAGATCGGATCTGTTTAAGATAGGTACGATCTGTTCGAGATATTTCTTTGAAATGTCCTGACGTTTGGCAATATCTTTTAACGCAATATATCCTTCCTCCCGATGCTCGGCGAGATCAAGGAGCATCCGGAGAGCATAACGCCCTTTTGTTGATATTTTCATATAGAAAGACCCCTTATCATCGTATGCCTCATCATAACACAGATCGAACAGGCTTTCAAGCCTACAAAACCTATAAGTGAAGCGAGGAAAGGATTGTCATGACGCTGCAGCAGTTACATTATACCATCACGATCGCCGAAAGCGGTTCGCTCAACAAGGCTGCCGAAATTTTATATATTGCACAGCCTTCGCTGACCAGTTCCATGCAGGAACTGGAAAAAGAACTCGGGATCACGATTTTTCATCGAAGCGGACGGGGCGTTACGCTGACGGCCGACGGCATAGAGTTCTTACAATATGCAAAGCAGATCTACGGGCAGTATGAAGATCTTATTGAAAAATATGGAAATCCGAACAATCTGAAAAAGAAATTCGGCGTTTCCACGCAGCACTATTCTTTTGCCGTCAAAGCATTTGTCGAACTCGTAAAATCCTTTGACACTTCCTGTTATGAATTTGCCATTCGCGAAACAAAAACAAAGGATGTGATCAGCGATGTCTCCTCAATGAAAAGCGAGATCGGCATTTTGTATCTCAGTGATTTTAACCGCGCCGCGATCAATAAACTTCTGCGTACCGCCGGATTGGAATTTCATCATCTGATCAACTGCGACGCCTATGTGTATTTGTGGGCGGGCCATCCGCTTGCAAAAAAGAGTGCCGTCCGCTTTGAGGAACTTGCGGATTACCCATGCCTTTCTTTTGAGCAGGGCGATACCAGTTCGTTTTATTTTGCGGAGGAGATCCTAAGCACGAATGAATATCTTCGCACGATCAAAGCGAACGATCGGGCGACGATGTTGAATCTGATGATCGGCCTTAACGGATATACCCTTTGCTCCGGCATCATCTGCGAGGAACTTAACGGCGACGATTTTATTGCCGTGCCGTTTGAAGCCGATTCTGTCGAAGAAGACAGCGTAATGGAGATCGGATATATCAGCAGGAAGCACAGTTCGCTCAGCAGCATTGGGCGGAAGTATATCGAGGAAATAAAAAAATATCTGCGGATCGCATAAGAGCATATCGCACTTATAGGTTTCATCTATAACCCGACATTGTTTTCCCGTATTAGGCGGGAAGCCGACGTCGGGTTATAATCTTTTCGTAAACAAAAACGAATGGCCTCCGTTTTATGTTCCATAAAGAGAGGAGTGGTTTATTTCAAAGAAGGGTGAGCAAACAGCATTGTTTCAATTAAAGAATGTAACAAAGATCTTTCGAGCAAAGAACTCAGGGTCGTAAGGCGATCTATGGCGATGATCTTTCAGGGGTTTAATCTGCTCACGCAGAAAACGGTTCTTGACAATGTGATGCTGCCGTTGAAGATCGCGCATGTTCCCCGCAAAGAGCAGAGGGAGCGCGCATTGCAGATGACGGTCATATCAACGGTTTTAGCGTATTTGATCGGGCTTCCGCTTGGCATCCTGCTTGTTGTTACGGGAAAGGATCATATCCTGCAGAACAGAGTGGTTCATACCATATTGGGGACGATCCCGATCGTTGCGCGGATGGTGGAGTCTTCATTGGAAGAAGTATCCCCGGGTATCATAGAAGCCGCCGAATCGATGGGGGCGTCTCCCGCAGCCATCATATTCCGGTTCATCCTGCCGGAAGCCATGCCGTCGCTGCTGCTCGGCGGAGCGATCAATCTGGCGACTGTTTTGGGATACTCCGCAATGGCGGGCTGTATCGGCGGCGGAGGCCTTGGAGCGATCGCGCTGAACTACGGCTGGTACCGTTATCAAACCGATGTACTGCTTATCACGGTAGTGGTTCTTATTTTGATCGTTCAGATCTTTCAGGAAGCCGGAACGATCCTTGCAAAGAAAATCAGACATTCATAAAACGAAAAAAGAAAAGGAGATATTGATCATGAAAAACTATTCCAAGAAACTTATCACGCTTTCACTGATTGCTGTTACAGTATTGGGCGCTTTTGCCGGATGCGGAAGTTCATCCGCAGATTCTTCTTCCGCCGCTTCCGATTCTCAGGAAAGCGATACGGTGACGATCAAGGTCGGCGCCAGCGTCACACCGCACTCGGAAATTTTGGAGCAGGCAAAGCCGATCCTTGCCGAGCAGGGAATCGATCTTGAGATCATACAGATCGAAGACACCGTAACACCGAATACAAGTCTTGCAGAGGGCAGTCTGGACGCCAACTTCTTCCAGCACCAGCCGTATCTGGATGACTTCAATGCGGAAAACGGAACGGATCTTGTGTCCGTAGGCGCCGTGCATTACGAACCGTTTGGCATTTACGCCGGAAAGACCGCGAACCTTTCCGATCTTCCGGACGGAGCGACCGTGGCAGTCCCGAATAATACCACGAATGAAGCGAGGGCCCTGCTCCTGCTCCAGCAGGAAGGCCTGCTCACGCTGAAAGATGGCGTGGATATCAACGCGACGATCAATGACATCGTTGACAATCCAAAAAACATTCAGTTTAAGGAGATCGCACCGGAGCAGCTTGTCCGTGCGCTTCCGGACGTCGATGTGGCTGTCATCAACGGCAACTATGCCATCGAAGGAGGATTGAAAGTGAAAGACGCGCTTGCGGTAGAGTCAGATCAGGGCGTCGCTGCAAAGACTTACGAAAATATCGTAGTAGTGCAGAAGAAGGACGAGAACAACGAGGCGATCAAAAAACTGGTCGAGGTTTTGCAGAGCGATGAGATCCGCGCATATATCGAGAAGACTTATGACGGCGCTGTTGTTCCGATCAAGTAAGGCAATAGAGGCAAAACAAATTTTATAAAGGAGTTTTATATTATGGCAAGAGTAAAATTTATTACAGAAAACGAAGCGAAGGGAAAAGCAAAAGAGGCGTACGTCGATCTGGAAAGCCATGGCAAACTGACCAATATGAAGAAGGCGCTCCTTCAGGACTATGCCACCTATGACGCTTTTATGGGCTGGTACACTTCTTGGGAAAGACTGGTTGAAGTTATCGGGATCAGAGCCGCTACCATCTATGCGCACGCCGTTTCTACAACGAACAGCTGCCAACTCTGCTCTCTGTTCTTTATCAGCGATCTGAAAGAACTTGGGATCGAACCGCAAGACTTCGTCGCAGACGAAAAGGAGCAGGATCTTATTGAACTTGGAAAGCAGATCGTGAAAGATCCGACAAGCGTGTCCGACGAGTTGTTTGCCCGTCTGAAAAAAACCTATACCGATGAGGAGATCGTAGTCATCGTCGGTTTTGGTGCGCAGATGATCGCAACGAACAACTTTAATTCTGTTTTGCAGATCGATGTAGACGAAAGGCTGCTGCCGATCAAAGACGAATTTCGGCCTGCGACCTGGAGAGAAAATATTCAGTAAGGAGGCGGCGGCGCTCGGAATCTACGACACCGTCCAAAATGCCTGCCGCGAACTGGGTATTCCATTTCACGAAAACGGAAATGTTGTGCCAAACCCCTCCATTGATCTTGTGCGTGAACTGTCGGCGCTCGGCAAAAAAGAAAATATAGATTTTATTCTTGCTGTCGGCGGCGGCAGTTCTATCGACACGGCAAAGGCGGCAGCGCTCGGGATCCCGTATGACGGAGATGTGTGGGACTTCTTCGGAAACAATGCCGTACCGTCAAAGGTACTGCCCGTCGGAGTGATCTCCACGCTCCCCGCCAGTGGTTCTGAGACGTCAAACTGCGCGATACTTTCCAACGGGGAATGGAAACTTGGATATGAAGATGACCGTATCATCCCAAAATTCGCCATCATGAATCCGGCGCATACGTTAAAACTGCCTGCGTTTCAGACGGCCTGCGGTGTCGCGGATATTTTATCGCACCTTCTGGAGAGGTATTTTTCCGATGTCGATCACACGGATGTTACCGATTACCTGATCGAAGGCGCGGTGAAGGCGCTGCTCGTCAACGGAGAGCGCCTTGTGGAACATCCGGATGATTTGAATGCACGGGCGGAAGTGCAATGGCTTGCATCCATTGCGCACAACAATCTGCTGGATACCGGAAGGATTGCAGATTGGGGATCGCATCGTATCGAACATGAGTTGAGTGCGCAATATGGGATCACGCACGGCGAAGGAATGGCCGTGGTTTTAGTCGCATGGACAAAGTTTGCCGCGGAAGAAAAGCCTTGGAAACCGGCGCAGCTCGCGACCCGCGTTTTTGGGATCGATCCGTACCACTTTTCTGAAAAAGAACGGACATTAAAGTTGTCGGAGGAACTGAACAGGTTTTTCCGATCGCTGAAACTGCGCACTACGCTGGATGAACTGGGCATTGATGAGCGGGATTTTTCTACGATGGCGGATCGCGCCACCGACAACGGGACAAAAACGGTAGGGCATTACATCCCGTTGAACCGCGAAAAATTTATTGCGGTTCTGAAACTGGCGCTGCAGGATCGGCAAAAGAAACATTAAACGCGGCCGGTCTGACCGTCGTCTTCCGCGGGAACATCCGCGGCGGGCGGATAGGTAAAGCCTTCGCCGACGACGGCGCTGACGCGGTTGACGACCATAAAGGCGGACGGGTCGATATGGTGCACGATCCGCTCCACGCGGGTCAGTTGGCGGCTGGAGATCACGGACATCACGACTTCGGTCTCTTTGCCGAGATAGCCGGTCCGGCCTTGGATCATCGTGACGCCGCGGTCGAGATCGGCAAGAATCGCGTCGCGGATCAGGCTGCTTTTCTGGCTGATGATCTGCACTTCGACGCGGTTTCGCCCGATCAGGGAGAGTTTGTCGATGACCGTGGAGTAGATCAGCACAAGGACGATTCCGTAGAGGACATGATCCCCAGGCGTCTGGAGCGCCTGCAGCGCGAGGATCGAGATGTCCACGATATAGACCGCCGTGGAAAGCGGGATCTTTAGGTATTTGTTCAAAAGGAGCGACGGAACGTCCATTCCGCCGGAAGATGCTCCGGCGCGGATGACCATGCCTGCGCCGATACCGATCATGATACCGCCCATGAACGTACACAGGAAAACGTCTTCCGTGATGAGGAGGCCTCCGGCGAAATATTCCACCAAAGACATGGCGATCGGGTAGCAGAACGTGCTGAGCACCGTCGAAAAGGCAAAGCGTTTTCCGAGAAAGACCAGCCCGACAAGGAGCATGGCTGCATTGATGATAAAGACAAAGACCGAGGTCGGCAGGTGCGTCTGCCTGCTGAGGAACAGACCGAGGCCCGACGTGCCGCCGGTAATGAGGCCGGTGCTGGACACAAACAGGACAAAACCTGCGGCGTCAATGATATTTCCGATCAGGATCATCAGGATCCTGATCGTTTGTTTTGTTTTTTCGTTTATTCTTAGCATGAAAATTCCTACTTTCCCTGAACCTTTGATGAAATACCGCGCTGTGATGGCAAAATCTATTCTACCACAGGAGCGGTGGAGTTTGCCATAGAAATATGTGGGTTGGGAGTTGAAAATTTTTATTGTGTTTCTTGTCTTTTTGCTAAGTTGGATATAATATGGTTAAGGAAGGAGTCGTTCTGTATGCAGCTTGATGTACAAAACCTTTCTGCATATCGGTTAAGTCGTGCAAAAGAGGTTTAGGAGAGGTAAACTATGGACGAAAAATTTGACATTCAGGCCTATATGACGCGCGGCGTGGAAAGGATCGTTTCCGAATCTTTGAAAGCCACGATGAAAGACCCGCGCGAGAGCGCTTTCATGGTACGGTTTGCCGCCGCCAGCAAAAAGGCGTCCAAGCGGCGGGCGGAAGCGGAAAAAGCGGGCGAGCACATCCCGCCGTTTTTGATCGCAAGTATCACGAGCAGCTGCAACCTCCATTGCGCCGGCTGCTATTCCCGATGCAATCACGCTACGGTGGACGCCGCGCCGGTCGGCCAGCTCACCGATGAAGAATGGCTTGCAATCTTTCGGGAGGCGGATGAGATCGGCGTGAGTTACATCCTGTTGGCCGGAGGGGAACCGATGCTGCGGCGGGATATTATCGAGGCGGCCGGAAAGATGCAAAACATCATCTTTCCGATTTTTACAAACGGGACGTATATGGATGAGGCGTACTTCAAGTTGTTTGACAGGTGCCGCAATCTGATACCGGTCATGAGCATTGAGGGCGGCAAAGAAGAAACCGACAGTCGCCGCGGAAATGGCGTATATGAAAAACTGATCTCCGGCATGGACGCGTTGCATGACAAGGAACTGTTATTTGGAGTTTCCGCCACGGTGACAACGCAAAATGTCCGCGAGGTCATTTCCCGCGAGTTTGTGGATACGCTGGCAAAGCGCAGCTGTAAACTGGTAGTCTATGTGGAATTTGTGCCTGTCACGGAGGAAAGCAAGGAACTCGCGCCCGCGGAAGCGGAACGCGCGGTTTTGAAAGAGGGGATCCGGCGGCTGCGCGAGGAATATCAGGAAATGGTATTTGTATCGTTCCCCGGCGACGAGAAAAGTTCCGGCGGCTGTATTGCCGCGGGCCGCGGCTTTTTCCATATCAATTCCCATGGCGGGGCGGAGCCTTGCCCGTTTTCTCCGTACTCGGACGTCAATGTGCGCGACACCTCTCTGAGAGAAGCGTTGAAGTCGCCGCTGTTTGTCGCCCTGCGCCAAGGCGATCTGTTAGCCGACGATCATGTCGGCGGCTGTGTTCTGTATGAAAAACGCGGCGCGGTTGAAGCAATCTTGTCCGAAAAACGGTGATGGAGAACGTATTCGGGCGAGATGTCAAAAGGATGGGAAAACACATCAAATTTTCCGGTTGCTATCAGCCGTATCGGGAGATATTAAAGTGGAAAGCGGACAGAAAAAATTTAGATTAGTATCAAAATATCAGCCCACCGGCGACCAGCCGCAGGCGATCGAAGCCCTCGTCGAAGGCTTCAAAGAGGGCAACCAGTGTCAGACATTGCTCGGCGTGACCGGCTCCGGAAAGACGTTTACGATGGCAAACGTGATTCAGGCGCTGAACAAGCCGACGCTGGTGCTTGCACACAATAAAACGCTGGCGACCCAGCTGTACGGCGAGTTCAAAGAATTTTTTCCCGAGAACGCGGTGGAATATTTCGTGAGCTATTATGATTATTATCAGCCGGAGGCGTATGTGCCTTCGACGGATACCTATATCGCCAAGGATTCTTCGATCAACGACGAGATCGACAAACTTCGCCTTTCCGCGACGGCGGCGCTCTCGGAGCGCAGGGACGTCATCATCGTATCTTCGGTCTCCTGCATTTACGGGATCGGCAGCCCTGAGGATTACCAGAACATGATGGTATCGCTAAGGCCCGGCGATCAAAAGGACAGGGATGAGGTCATCCGCAGTCTGGTCGACATGCAGTATCTCCGCAACGACATGGAGTTCGGGCGGAGTACGTTTCGGGTGCGGGGCGACGTGCTGGAGATCTGTCCGGCCAACACGTCGGAATACGCGTACCGTGTGGAATTTTTCGGGGACGAGATCGACCGTATCACAGAGATCGACCCGCTGACCGCGGAAGTCCGGCGCGAATTGAATCACGTCGCCGTTTTTCCGGCGTCCCATTATGTGGTGCCGCAGGAAAAGATCGAGCAGGCGTGCCGGACCATCGAGGAGGAATTGGGGGAGCGCGTGCGTTTCTTCAAGGAGCGGGACAAACTGATCGAGGCGCAGCGGATCGCGGAGCGGACGAACTTTGACGTGGAAATGCTGCGCGAGACGGGATTTTGCAGCGGGATCGAGAATTACGCCAGACACCTGACCAACCAGAAGCCGGGCGAGCCGCCGCAATGCCTGCTGGATTATTTTGACGACGATTTTCTTCTGATCGTGGACGAGTCGCATATCACGCTGCCGCAGGTGCGCGGTATGTACGCGGGCGATCGGGCGAGGAAGACCACGCTGGTGGACTACGGGTTCCGCCTGCCGTCCGCTCTTGATAACCGGCCGTTGAATTTCACGGAATTTGAATCCAAGATCGACCAGATCCTCTTTGTGTCCGCGACGCCCGCGGAGTACGAGGAGGAACACGAACTGCTGCGCGTGCAGCAGGTGATCCGGCCGACGGGGCTGCTCGATCCGGAAGTGGAGGTCCGTCCGGTCGAAGGGCAGATCGACGACCTGATCGGCGAGATCCGAAAGGAGACGGCGGGAGGCCACAAGATCCTGATCACGACCCTGACCAAACGGATGGCGGAAGATCTGACGGAATATATGGCGGAACTGGGGATCCGCGTCAAATACATGCACTCCGATATCGACACGATGGAGCGCGCTGAGATCATCCGCGATCTGCGGCTGGACGTTTTCGACGTGCTGGTCGGGATCAATCTGCTGCGCGAGGGGCTGGACATCCCCGAGATCACGCTCGTGGTCATTCTGGATGCGGACAAGGAAGGCTTCCTGCGTTCCGGACGTTCGCTGATACAGACGATCGGGCGCGCGGCAAGGAACGCTTCGGGGCGCGTCATCATGTATGCGGATCAGATCACGGATTCCATGCGTCAGGCGATCGACGAGACGGCGCGGCGGCGCGCGATCCAGCAGGAGTACAACGAGGCGCACGGTATCACGCCGAAGACGATCGAAAAGTCCGTGCGGGATCTGATCAGTATCGGCAGGGAAGCGGCAAAAGAAGAACTGGCTTTCCAGAGGGATCCGGAAGAGATGGACCGGCAGGAATTGGAGAAGCGCAGGGACGAACTCAAGAAGAAGATGGAAAAAGCGGCGGCGGATCTGAACTTCGAAGCGGCGGCGGAATACCGCGACAAACTGATCGTTGTCAAGAATATGCTGAGAGATATGTCGGATAAAGGAGACGGCGGCGCGAAACGGCCGAAGGGAAAGAAAAGAAATGAGCGATAGGAAATACATCAAGATCAAAGGGGCAAACGTACACAACCTGAAAAACATCAGTCTGGACATCCCGCGGGACGAATTCGTCGTGCTGACGGGCCTCAGCGGTTCGGGAAAATCTTCGCTGGCGTTCGATACGATCTTCGCCGAGGGGCAGCGGCGGTATATGGAGTCGCTGTCGTCCTATTCCCGCCAGTTTTTGGGACAGATGGAAAAACCCGACGTTGAAAAGATCGAGGGGCTGCCGCCCGCAATTTCGATCGACCAGAAATCCACCAACCACAACCCGCGTTCGACGGTCGGCACGGTGACGGAGATCTATGATTATTTCCGTCTGCTCTATGCGAGGATTGGGATCCCGCACTGCCCGAATTGCGGCAAGGAGATCAAAAAACAGACGGTGGATCAGATGGTGGACCGGATCATGAAACTGCCGGAGCGCACGAAGATCCAATTGCTCGCGCCGGTGGTGCGCGGACGCAAAGGCACGCATGAAAAACTCTTTGCCAAGGCGAGAAAGAGCGGCTATGTGCGCGTGATCGTCGACGGCGATCCCTACGAACTTTCAGAGGAGATCGTATTAAGCAAGAACATCAAACACAATATCGAGATCGTTGTCGACCGTCTCGTCGTCAAAGAAGGGATCGAGAAACGCCTGACCGATTCGATCGAAACGGTGCTGCATTTGACGTCCGGCCTGCTCTATGTGGACGTGATCGGCGGCGAGCGGATGAGTATGTCCGAAGGCTTTGCCTGTCCGGACTGCGGGATCAGCGTGGACGAGGTCGAGCCGCGCAGTTTTTCCTTCAACAACCCGTTCGGCGCGTGTCCGGAGTGTTACGGGCTGGGCTATCGGATGGAATTTGACGAGGATCTGATGATTCCGGACAAGTCGCTGAGTTTTAATGAGGGCTGCGTGACCGTGATGGGCTGGCAGTCGTCGCCGGATCCCAAGAGTTTTACCCATGCGGTCTTGGAAGCGCTGGCGAAGGAATACGGATTTTCACTGGATACGCCCTACCGCGACCTGCCGGAGGAGATCCGCTATCAGTTTATCCACGGGTTCGACCGCACCGTTCCGGTGCATTACCGCGGGCAGCGCGGCGTCGGGGTGTACGATATCTGCTTCGAGGGGCTGATCGCGAACGTCAACCGCCGTTATCGCGAGACCCACTCCGAGACCATGAAAAAAGAATACGAGGAGTTCATGTATTTCAGCGACTGTCCGGTCTGCAAAGGGCAGAGATTGAAAAAAGAATCGCTGGCCGTGACGGTCATGGACAAGAATATTTTCGAGATCACGCAGTTTCCGGTCCGCGACTTGCAGGTCTTTCTTGAGAATATGAAACTGAGCGAGCAGCAGGAAAAGATCGGGCGGCAGATCTTAAAGGAGATCCGCGGAAGGATCGGATTTCTGGTGGACGTTGGGCTGGATTACCTTTCCCTGTCGCGGCCGACGGCGACGCTGTCCGGCGGCGAGGCGCAGCGGATCCGCCTTGCGACGCAGATCGGTTCCGGCCTCGTGGGAGTGGCGTACATCCTCGACGAGCCGAGCATCGGACTGCACCAGAAGGACAACGACAAACTGCTGGCGTCCCTGAAAGGATTGCGCGATCTCGGCAATACGCTGATCGTCGTCGAGCACGATGAGGATACGATGCTTGCGGCGGACTGTCTGGTGGATATCGGGCCGGGCGCGGGCAAGCACGGCGGCGAGGTGGTCGGGATCGGCACGCCGCAGGACATCATGGAAAACCCAAATTCCATCACCGGAGCGTATTTGAGCGGCCGCCTGCAGATTCCGGTGCCGAAGGAGCGGCGCAAGCCGACGGGAACGCTGACGATCCGCGGCGCGCGGGAGAACAACCTGAAAAATATCGACGTCGAGATCCCGCTTGGCATTATGACCTGTATCACGGGCGTTTCCGGCTCGGGCAAGAGTTCGCTCATCAACGAGATCCTGTATAAGCGTCTGGCGCGCGACCTCAACCGCGCGCACAAAGTGCCGGGAAAGCATGACGACATCGAAGGCATCCGCCAGCTGGACAAGATCATCGCGATCGACCAGTCGCCGATCGGGCGCACGCCGCGTTCCAATCCGGCGACCTACACCGGTGTTTTCGATATGATCCGCGATCTTTTCGCGTCGACGGCGGACGCAAAGGCGCGCGGCTACCACAAAGGCCGGTTCAGTTTCAACGTCAAAGGCGGGCGCTGCGAAGCCTGCAGCGGCGACGGCATATTGAAGATCGAAATGCACTTTCTGCCGGACGTTTATGTGCCGTGCGAAGTTTGCGGCGGAAAAAGGTATAATCGGGAGACGCTGGAGGTAAAATATAAAGGAAAATCCATTTACGACGTGCTGAATATGACGGTGGAGGAAGCGCTGCGCTTATTTGAGAACGTGCCTTCGATCCAGAGAAAGATCCAGACCCTTTACGACGTGGGGCTTTCCTATCTGAAACTCGGTCAGCCGTCCACGACGCTGTCCGGCGGCGAGGCGCAGCGGATCAAACTTGCGACGGAACTGAGCCGCCGCAGCACGGGCAGGACGATCTATGTCTTGGACGAGCCGACGACGGGCCTGCATTTTGACGACGTCAACAAACTGGTGCAGATCCTCCGGCAGCTTTCCGAAGGCGGCAATACGGTCGTGGTGATCGAGCATAATCTCGACGTCATCAAGTCGGCGGACTATATCATCGACATGGGGCCGGACGGCGGCGATCGGGGCGGAACGGTCGTCACGCAGGGAACGCCCGAGGAAGTGGCGCGGCATCCCTTGTCCTATACGGGGGCGTATGTCAAAAGATATCTGGAAGCGGACAAGGGAACAAAGCACAAATAAAAAGAAAGAACAAGCCGCGGGCTTGTTCTTTTCACTATGAATAAGAGAGGAGAACTCCTTGTATTCGGGGAGTGCTCTGGGATTTCTCCCAGAGCTGAGTTATGAAAAATATAATAGCTTATCAGCTAGTACGGTCTTTATTATGATGAGGCTGTGTGACGGTTTTGTGAAGAAAAGATGAAAAATGTTTTTTCTTTCGCTAAACTTTTGTTCATAAAGCCTTATGAAAAATGTCATTGAAAATTGGTAATATTTGTATATAATTGAAGATAGAATGTAAAACTGTCATTAGGCGAGGTATGTCCATTTTTCCGCCGCGGCGCTTCTGACCGGGCGGACGGACGTTCTGTGATAAACAAAAACGGAGGGAAAGGAGCAACAATATGGTTTCAAGCGATATTGGTATCGATCTGGGTACGGCCAGTATTTTGGTATATGTGAGGGGAAAAGGCGTCGTCTTAAAAGAGCCGTCCGTGGTCGCGTTCGACCGCGACACAAACAAGATCAAGGCGATCGGCGAGGAGGCGCGTCTGATGCTGGGAAGGACGCCGGGCAACATCGTAGCGGTGCGTCCGCTGCGGCAGGGCGTGATCTCCGACTATACCGTCACGGAAAAGATGATCAAATATTTCATCCAGAAAGCGATGGGCAAAAAGAGTTACCGCAAGCCGCGGATCAGCGTCTGTATTCCGAGCGGCGCGACCGAGGTGGAGAAGCGCGCGGTCGAGGACGCGACCTATGCGGCGGGCGCGCGTGAAGTGTCCATCATCGAGGAGCCGATCGCGGCGGCGATTGGAGCCGGAATCGACATTTCCCGTCCGTGCGGCAATATGATCGTCGATATCGGCGGCGGTACGGCGGATATCGCGGTGATCTCACTGGGCGGATCCGTGGTCAGCACGTCGATCAAGATCGCCGGAGACGATTTTGACGAGGCGATCGTCCGCTATATGCGAAAGAAACACAATCTTCTGATCGGCGAACGCACCGCCGAAGACATCAAGATCAAGATCGGCACCTGCTTTCCGCTGCCTGCGCCGGAGACGATGGACGTGCGCGGCCGGAATCTCGTGACCGGACTTCCAAAGACGATACAGGTATCCTCAGAGGAGACCGAAGAAGCGCTGCGCGAGCCGACGCTTCAGATCGTGGAGGCGATCCACTCCGTGCTTGAGAAGACGCCGCCGGAACTGGCGGCCGACGTGGCGGATCGCGGTATCGTACTGACCGGAGGCGGCGCGCTCCTGCGCGGCCTTGAAGAATTGATCGAGGACCGCACCGGCATCAACACGATGACGGCGGAGGAAGCCATGACCTGCGTGGCCATCGGCACCGGAAAATTTGTAGAATTCCTCTCCGGCGAAACCGGTGAAGAATAACGACGGGCTAAAGTTTTTTACGGATCCTGCCGATATAAACAGTGTCCGATAAGAGATACAAAGGAGGCAGCATGGTCAAGGGACTTTACACCGGCTATACCGGCATGGTCAACGAGCAGAAACGTCTGGATGTGATCGCCAACAACATGGCGAACGCCACCACCACGGGCTACAAGCGCGAGGGCATGGTCAACCAGTCGTTCGACGAGCAGTTGGCGATCCGGATCAAAGATACTTCCAGTTACCGCCTGCCGCGGCGGATCGGCGACGTGACGCTCGGCGTCAAGGTCGGGGAGACCTATACGAACTGGGATCAGGGAGGCTATCAGATCACGGACCGGCTTTCGGATCTGGCGATCGGCGGCAACGGCTTCTTTGCGATCTCGTTTACCGACAAACAGGGCGAGACTTCCATCAAATACACCAGAGACGGTTCGTTCACCGTCGACGCGGACGGTTATCTGCGGACGTCGGACGGTGATTATCTGCTGAACAGCGCGGGCGCGCTGAATTCGCAGAACATAGAAGCAAACTATGTCCGCGTGGATCCGAATCAGGATTTTGCCGTAGACCAGCAGGGATTCATCTTTCAGGAAGGCCAGATGATCGGGCAGGTCGGCGTTGTGGATTTCGCGGACTACAATTTCATATCCAAGTATGGGGAAAATCTGTACGACATCGTAGATGGCGGACAGGTGATCGCCTCAGATGCTTCCGTTGAGCAGGGATGCCTCGAAGCCTCTAACGTCAACATCGTAGATGAAATGGTGGAACTGATTACGATCTCCCGCGCCTATGAGGCAGGACAGCGCGTGATCCAGACCGAAGACTCTACGCTTGACAAAGCAGTGAACACCGTAGGACGTGTATAGCAGGAAGGAGATGCATCCGTTATGATGAGAGCGTTGTGGACCGGGGCTTCGGGAATGAAGGCCCAGCAGACCAATGTAGACACCATTGCCAACAATATTTCCAATGTCAATACCGTGGGATACAAATCACAATCCACGCAGTTCAAATCTCTTTTATATCAAACGATCCGGACCGCCACGACCACCGCGAACGGCGCGGCCAAGCCGACGAGCGCGCAGGTCGGTCTCGGTACGAGGGTCGCATCGACCAATTCCGATTTCAAACAGGGCGCCATGCAGGCGAACAACAGCCCGACCGCCTTATGTATTTCCGGCGACGGCTTCTTTGCCGTGCGCGGCGCGGACAACGAACTCTATTACACCAGAAGCGGCGATTTTCTCTGGGCGCTGGACGATAACGGCAACCGCGTGCTGGCGGATGCCGAAGGAAATATGGTTCTCGATTATGACAACAATCCGATCTATCTGCCGGACGGCGCTTCCGGCGATACGGTTTCTTTCGGAACGGACGGCGCGGTGGCATACCGGCAGGCCGACGGCACCTATGTGCAGACGGGACAGCGGGTGGCGCTGTATCAGTTCAACAACAAGCGCGGTCTGGTCAAGACCGGACAGACGCGTTTCCAGCCTTCCGAGGCCAGCGGCGCGCCGATCAGCGAAAGGGACGGCGCGGGCATTACGCCGAGCGTGATCTCGCAGGGGTATCTGGAGGCGTCCAACGTGGACGTTGCGGACGAGATGGTCAATCTGATCGTGGCGCAGCGTGCGTATGAGTTGAACTCGCGGGCGATCACCACGTCGGATACGATGCTGGAACAGGCAAACAACCTCAGACGATAGGAGGCATGAGAGATGAGTTTTTCAGTTGACGGGATCACATCTTATCTGGATACGACGAACGCCGCCGCAAGGAGCGCGGCCAGAGCGGACGATGCGCAGAAGGCGTTATCGGGCCTCTCGTCCGAATCTTCCGAAGAAGAACTGACGGAAGCGGTGGAATCGTTTGAAAGTTACATGGTCGAGCAGGTCTTAAAGCAGTTAAAGGAAAGCATGACGAGCGATGAGGACGACGAGGACGCGGTCATGGGACAGTATAAGGATATGTATATGGACGCGACGATCCGTGAAATGGCAAAGACGATGGTTTCCGAGTACGGCGGCACGCTGACCAAAGATCTGGTGGAACAGATGAAGGTGAATTACGGGATCGAGTGATGGAAGAACTGCAAGGATATGTGGACCGGATCATTTTCCGCAATCCGGATAACGGTTATACGGTCCTGAATCTGATATGTGATGAAGACGAGATAACGTGCGTAGGAATCTTCCCTGTCGTTAGCGAAGGGGAGGTTCTTTTCGTTCGCGGGGAATATACCCGCCATCCCGGCTACGGCCTGCAATTTAAGATGGCGTCGTTTGAGACGCGCGCGCCGGAGGACGCCGTCTCCATCGAGCGGTATCTGGCGTCCGGCGCCGTCAAGGGGATAGGGGCGAAACTGGCCGCGCGGCTTGTTCGGGAATTTGGCGGCGACACGCTCCGGATCATGGAGGAGGAGCCCGAGCGCCTTGCGGAAGTCAAAGGGATCAGCGAGAGGATGGCGATGGAGATCGCCGAGCAGATGGAAGAAAAGAAGGATCTGCGCGACGCGATGCTCTTTCTCGCGAAGTACCGCATTTCCGCAAATCTGGCGGCGAAGATCTATCAGCGTTACGGCGACGGGGTCTATCGCGTGATCTCCGAAAATCCCTACCGGATGGCCGAGGAAGTGCCGGGGGTGGGGTTCCGTATCGCGGACGAGATCGCTTCCCGCGTGGGTATCCGCACGGATTCGGACTACCGCGTCCAATGCGGGATCCTCTACTGCCTGACGCAGGCCGCGTCGGCGGGGCACACTTACCTTCCAAAAGAAGAATTGCGCCGCTGTGCATATGAACTTCTCGGCGTGCCGTGGGAGAGCGTCGACGCGCAGCTGGCCGGACTTGCGATGGACCGCAGGATCGTCATGAAGGGCGACAAGGTCTACGCGGCTTCCTTTTACCGGATGGAGGAAGCGTCGGCGGGGATGCTGCACGCCTTAAACTGCTCCTACGACATTTCTCCGGCGGAGTGGGAAACGGCCGTGAAGTTCATCGAAAAAGAAGAAGGGCTCGAACTGGATCAGGGACAACTGGAGGCGGTCCGGCAGGCATATACGCACGGGCTTTTCCTTCTGACCGGCGGGCCGGGCACCGGAAAGACGACGACGATCCGCGCGATGATCCGCCTGTTTGAGCGCGAAGGATACGATATCTTCCTCGCCGCGCCGACCGGACGCGCGGCAAAGCGGATGAGCGAGGCGACCGGTTACGAGGCGCGCACGATCCACCGGATGCTTGAAGTCAACGGCGCGCTCGTGGAGGAGAACGAGGGGCGGCGCGGGATGTTCGAGCGCAACGCCGACAACCCGCTGGAGGCCGACGTCGTCATCATCGACGAGATGTCCATGGTGGATATCACGCTCCTTTACGCGCTGCTTCAGGCAATCGACGGAGATACGCGCCTGATCCTCGTGGGGGATACGGACCAGCTGCCGAGCGTCGGCCCCGGCAACGTGTTGAAAGACATCATCGCATCCGGCTGCTTCCCGACGGTCACGCTGCAAAAGATCTTCCGGCAGGCGGCCGAGAGCGATATCGTGGTGAACGCCCACAGGATCAACCGCGGAGAACACATCGCCGCGGACAATCAGAGCCGCGATTTCTTTTTCCTGCGCCGCGAGAGGGCGGACGTCATCATTAAGATCATCCTGCAGCTCGTGCATGAAAAACTGCCCGCCTATGTCGGGGCGGAGGAGCAGGACATTCAGGTGTTGACGCCGACGCGCAAAGGGCTGCTCGGCGTGGAGCGGCTGAACGGGATATTGCAGCAATACTTAAATCCGCCGTCCGCCGCAAAAAAAGAGTATAAGAGCGGCGACAGGCTGTTCCGCGAGGGCGACAAGGTCATGCAGATCCGCAACAACTATCAGCTCGAATGGGAAGTGCGCGGCAAATACGGCCTTGTGTCGGAACGCGGGACCGGCGTCTTTAACGGCGACGTCGGCGTGATCGAGGAGATCAACGAGTTTGCGTCGTCTCTGACGGTGCGCTACGAGGACAGCAGGGCGGTCGAGTATCCGTTCAAGGGTTTGGACGAACTCGAACTTGCCTATGCGATCACGATCCATAAGTCGCAGGGGAGCGAATACCCCGCGGCCGTCATCCCGCTGCTGCCGGGGCCGAGGATGCTGATGAACCGCAACCTGCTCTATACGGCCGTTACCCGCGCCAGAAAATGTATCGCGATCGTCGGCGACGAACGGGTCTTTTACGATATGATCGACAATACGACGCAGCAAAAAAGATACTCAGGACTGAAGGAGCGTCTGCTCGATCTTCAGATCTGAGTATCTCAAAGAATTTCTAAAAAAGCCTTTTATTCTGACGGATCATTCTTCGTCTTCTTCCTGATCAGTGATCCTTTCCGTGCCGGAGCCGATCTCATAACTTTCAAAAAACGAGTGGATCTCCTGGAAGGATTTCGGGAAAGTCCTTCCGAGGCGTTCCGCCATTTCCCCGTTATACAGTTTGATATTGTCGGCGTTTGACGAGGCGATCCGGATATCGCCCGGATCCTCCTGCGCGATCAGGATACGGTACGCCATCTTTCCCGCCTGATAGCCCATCGCGTACGGGTCGGAAAACAGACAGGTCAGCGTATCCTTTCCGGATGTGCTGTCCCCGCCGACGGTAGCGACGCCGGCCTCCGCGGCGGTCTGCATGATCTGCGGCAGCGCGTCCGAGAAGCGGTTTTCGGCGGGAAGATAGAGGCAGCTGCACTCCCTGCAGGCGTAGGAGAGGATCTCCTCCGTGGAAGCGTCCTCGGGCAGGGGTTCGGTATTTGCGGCGGAAAGATCATCCGTCCAGAACGCGGAAACGGACGGCGCGTGAACGCTTTCCGGCGCGATGATACCGTCGATCAGGCCGCTGCCGCCGATGTCTTCCGCATCCGCATAGCGCCCTTCCGTGGCGGACGGCGCGACAATCTTGGACGGCGTGATCACGGTCGGATCAGTGAAATAGTTCTCCTCCGGCTCGGCGCTGTCCGCGGAAGACGGCAGCAGATATTCTTTCCATGGAATACCCGCCTGATCCAGATAGGTCTCCATGATCCGGTTCTGAAAGACGGCCGTAGGGTCGTCCGAGGTATAGAGCAGGCCGACGGACCGGAGATCCGGCGTCGATTCGATCAGCAGGGACAGCATGGCTTCCATGTCCGGCAGAGAAGAAACGCCGGTGACATTGGTGCCGGTCTTTTTATTCCATTCGCCGTCGGAAGATCCCGTCAGGTGCAGCGTGCTCCGAAAGTCCATGACGCCCGCGCCGACGACCGGCGTGCTTTCCGTCATTTCCGCCGCGACGACGAGGCTTTCCGGGCCGTTGGCAAACAATAACTGCGTTTCGTCGGAGAGGTGCATGGCGATATCGCTGTCCGCGCTGAGGCCGTCCGATTCTTCGCTGGAGACGACCGTTGAGGTCAGGCGGATATGCGATTCGCCGAACAGATCGTTCAGCGCTTCGGAAAAACCGAGTGCGATCGCGTTATGGTAATCGTCGTCTTTGTCCTGACAGATATGGATCGCGTAGACCGCGTCGTTATCTTCCGGCAGCGGATCGTAAGTGACCGACTGCTTCTCGGCGCAGGCCGTCAGAGAAAGGCAGAGGGCCAGAGACGCGGCGCATAACAAACGTTTTTTTTCAAACATGACGGGTATCCTCCTGAGACGGAACATTTACATAAATTTTAATGAGAAGGAGAAAGAAAGTCAATGCCATTTCACAGAAAAATAGAAGATCTGCTGTTCCCTCCGAGGTGCGCCTGCTGCGATACGCTGCTGGCGAAAGACGAGTGGGAAGGCGGATTTTGCGGGGAATGCAGGGAAAATGTCGTCAGGGTCTCAAAGACCCACTGTATGCGGTGCGGAAGGCCGATCGCCTCTCCCACGGAGGAATACTGCGCCGATTGCAGGGAGCGCGGGGAACGCGGGGGACGAAAAACGTTTTTGCAGAACAAAGGCGTGTATCTCTATCGGGGCGACATGAAAACGGCGATGTACCGGTTCAAATACGGAAACCGACGGGAGTATGCCAAAGCCTACGCGAGGGACGCGGCGCGGATGTACGGGGAATGGATACGGGGGCAGGCGTTCTCGCTGATCGTTCCGGTGCCGATGTATAAAAGGAAGGAAAACCTGCGCGGATACAATCAGGCGGAGGTCTTTGCAAAGGAACTCGGGAAGGCGACGGGGCTGCCGGTACGCTCCGATCTCGTGGTCAGGATCCGTGATACGAGGCCTCTGAAGACGTTAAATGCCGCAGAAAGAAAAAATAATCTGAAAAATGCTTTCAAAATCCGCAGGATTGGTGTAAAATTAAATCGTATTTTAGTTGTTGATGACATCTATACCACAGGAAGCACTCTGGAAGGGGTAGCCGGAGCGCTTCTGGACGGCGGAGCGCATCTCGTATGCGGTCTGAGCGTCTGCATAGGTAACGGGTGTTAGGGAGGTGTGTGCAATGGAAGTAAGAAATTGTAAGCAGTGCGGAAGACTATTCAACTATCTGGGTGGCGTGCCTCTTTGCCCGGCGTGTAAAGATGCCTTGGAAGACAAGTTTATGCAGACCAAGGAATTTGTGCGTGACAACCCGGGAGCAACGATTCAGATGGTGTCGGAGGAAAACGACGTGTCCATCCCGCAGATCCGTCAGTGGATCCGCGAGGAGCGGCTGGAATTTTCCAAGGACTCTCCGGTCGGGATCGAGTGCGAGATGTGCGGCGCGAATATTCGGACCGGACGTTTCTGCGAGGCCTGCAAGAGCCGTATGCAGAACGAATTCAGCCACGCTTACGCCAAACCGAAGGCGGAGCCGCAGCCGGAACGGAAACTGCAGCGTGACCGCGATAAGATGCGCTTCATCTGAGAACGCGCGGCATCATAAAAGACAAACTCCCGCAAGCCCTGCGGGAGTTTTTATGTCATGTTTTCGTTTGGATTTGCTTTCATACCCGAATATGATATAATAAAAAAGAATCGTAATCATACAAGGTGGTGAAGTATGCTCAGCGAAGAACGCGTAAAACTCATGACCAGAATGGCCATGTTTGAAAAAAAAGAAGGAAGAAAGATGCAGCCCGCGGAAAGATACACGAAAAAAGACTATCTTTCCCTGTGCACGATGCGCGGTTTCGTGGTGGGGAGCCTTGTGTACGCCGCGGTCTATCTCGGCGTGCTGGCGTGGCTTTTCAGCGCGGTGGTCGTAAATATCAGCATGATGCTCTTTCTCCTTTGTATCATACTGGGCGTGCTTTGCTATGTGCTGTATCTCTTTTTCTATCTCCGGATCGTCAGAAGGAGGGCGGAACTGCGTTACCGGCAGGGGCGCGAACTCGTAAAACAGTACCGCGGCGCTCTGCAGAGATTGTTGCAGTTCTACGAAAAAGAGGAGGCTCTCAAGAGCCCTGAAGGATGGAATTGACATGACGTTTTTTATTCAGATCAGGACATCGATCAAACAATTTATCTCCCGTCACGAAGAATGGGCCGGACGCATCCTGCGTTTTGTCATCGCTTTTGTGGCGCTTTTCGCGTTGAATCAGAACTTCGGTTATCAGAAGACGTTAAGCCAGTGGTGGGTGGCGCTGCTGCTTGCGTTGGTGTGCATGTTCCTCCCGATACGGGGGCTGACCGTCGTCGTTTTGTTTTTCGGAATGATCCAGCTGCTCGTCCTCTCGCCCGGCGTGGCGGGCGTCACGCTGCTGCTGATCGTGGTCAGTTACGCGGTCTGCGCGTATTTTTCCGCGGGGGACACATACAATTTCATTATGATGCCGCTGTTCCTGTATCTGAAGATCCCGTTTGCCATGCCGCTTGGCGTAGGACTGCTGCGGCGCATGGAGGAGATCACGACGGTGATCTGCGGAGGGATCCTGTCTTTCTATCTGAGCGTCGTCAGGGACAACGCCTCCCTGTTTCTGGATGAGACGTCCGACATGACGGTAACGCGCCTGCTCCAGAATCAGCTTCTGAACAACAATATGTTTTACATCTATCTGATCTCGCTGGTGGTCTGCTATCTGGCCGTTTATTATATCCGCACGCTCAAGATCAGTTACGCGTGGTTCGTCGCCGTATCGGCGGGGCTGGCGGCGGAGTTTATCCTCATGCTGGCGGGCTGCCTCTTTTCCGGCGGCCGTTCGGAGATCCCGTCGCTGATCATCGGCAATCTGATCGTTCTGGGGCTCGGATATCTGGCGGTGTTCTTCCTGCAGGGGCTCGATTATGCAAGGACGGAGCGCGTACAGTATGAAGACGACGAATACTATTATTTTGTAACGGCGGTACCAAAGAGCCACATCGCGCAGCCGTCCAAGGAAATTAAAAAGATCACGGATGACGACGTCACGAACTGAAAGCAGCGGCGGCCGTCAGAGGAAGGGAAGTGAACTTTTTGGAAAATCTCATCAACGATATCGACGCTTTTTTGGATGATTTCTTCGGCCTGAGTATCCCGAACATACAGGTGACGGATATCGTCGAGATCATCATTATCGCGTTTTTTATCTATACGATCCTCAACTGGTTCAAGACGACGCAGAAGTGGATGCTGTTCCGCGGGCTTCTCGTGATCGTGGCGCTCTTTGTGCTGGCGGCGCTGTTTCAGATGAACACGATCCTATGGCTGGGGGAGCGACTGCTTGACATCGCGCTCATCATGATCGTTGTCGTCTTTCAGCCGGAACTGCGCAAGGCGCTGGAAGATCTGGGACGGAAAAACCTCTTTTCTTTCCTCTCCTCGCTCGGTTTGGGCAGGAACGCAGGACGCCGCTTTGAAGACCGCACGATGAACGATATGGTCAAGGCGAGTTTCGAGATGGGCGCGGTCAAGACCGGCGCGCTGATCGTCGTGGAAAACGAGATGCGACTGGACGAGTATGTGCGTACCGGAATCACCTTGGATTCGGTTTTGTCAAGGCAGCTTCTTATCAATATCTTTGAAAAAAACACGCCGCTGCATGACGGCGCGGTAATCGTGCGCGGCGACCGCGTACTTTCCGCGACCTGTTATCTGCCGCTTTCGGATAACCTTTCTTTGAGCAAGGAACTGGGCACGCGCCACCGCGCGGCCGTCGGGATCAGCGAGGTCTGCGACGCGCTGGTGATCGTAGTGTCCGAGGAGACCGGCGAGGTCTCCATCGCGCAGGGCGGCGACATCATCAGAAACATCGGAGAGGAAAGACTGACCGAAGAATTGCGCAGGATCCAGAATCCTGCGGAAACGGACGACGCTTCCGGATCCGCGAAGGGAAGGAGGGAAGACGATGAAACAGCAAATGTCCCTCAAGATTAAGCGGATACTGACGCAGAACATCGGCTTAAAGATCCTTGCCGTGATCCTTTCCTTCGTTCTCTGGCTGCTTGTGGTCAATGTGGACGACCCGACGCAGAGCAGGACGTTTTCTACGGCGGTCGAGATCCTGAACGAAGACGTACTGACCGACGCGGGCAAGTATTACGATATCGCCGACAGCAGCCGGACGGTGAGTTTCAGGGTAACGGCGAAGCGTTCCGTGATCGAGCGCCTCTCGGGAAGCGATTTTACGGCGACGGCGGATATGAATTTTCTGGATGAAAACGGACGGATCCCTGTCACCATCGTCTATAAAGGCACATATAATGGTGTTGCCATTTCCACGAAGCGGGTCTATCTGACGGTGACGGTCGGCGACGAGATGTCCACGAAATATCCGATCGAGGTAGAGACGACCGGCGAACCCGCCAATGGATGCGCCGTCACGGAGACTTCCGTGCAGCCGGACGCCGTTACGGTCACGGGGCCGGTGGACAATGTGCGCCGGATCGCCCGCGTCGTCGCTTACGCGGATGTGACGGATCTCAACGAGGATACGTCGGCGAACGCGCTGCTGCATTTTATCGACGCGGACGGCAACGAAGTGGATCTGAGCAGGCTGAACGTGGAATTTGACCACGCGCAGCTCGAGGTGAAAGTGACGCACCGCAAATCCGTCCCGATACAGGTCTCCGCGAGCGGCGAACTTGCCGAAGGGCTCGTCCTTGAGAGCGTGACCGCCGAACCGAATACGGTGGAACTGCTCGGGGACAGCGACGTGCTGAACGGGATCACCGCGGTCGTGATACCGTCGACCGTGATCGATCTGTCGCAGATCACCGAAAGCCTGACGACGACGGTCGATCTGACGTCTTACCTTCCGGAGGGCGCGACGCTGGCGGATAAGAACCATTCGCAGATCGAGATCCGCGTGACGCTTGGCAGCGGAAGCACGAAAAATCTCAACCTGCCGACGTCAAAGATCGAGGTACGCAATCTGGCGGACGGACTGAACGTGAGATTTTTGGACGATACGATAAACTTTACCGTCTCCGGCAGCAGGAGTGATCTGAACAGCCTGACGGAAGCCGGATTAAGCGGCCATGTGGACGCCGCCGGACTGGGCGCGGGCACGCACAGGGTCGCGCTGGTATTGGACGGACTGGATCGGAAATATCAGGTGCAGGCGACGGCCGTAGAGATCGAGATCACGCAATAGACAGAAAGAAGGAAACATATATGGGGAGAATGTTTGGGACCGACGGCGTCCGCGGCGTCGCCGGAAAGGAATTGACGATCGGGCTCGCCACGCAGCTGGGGCAGGCGGGCGCTTATGTACTGACAAAAGAGAGGGCGCATAAACCTACGATCATCGTGGGCTGCGATACGCGGATCTCGGGAAATATGCTGGCAAGCGCGCTGATGGCGGGGATCTGCTCCGTGGGCGCAAACGCGATCTTTGTCGGCGTAATGCCGACGCCGGCGATCGCCTATCTGACGCGGAAACATAAGGTGGACGCGGGAGCCGTTATCTCCGCCTCCCACAATCCGATGGAATTTAACGGGATCAAATTTTTTAACGGCGAGGGCTACAAACTTTCCGATTCCCTTGAGGACGAGATCGAGGAACTCATTACAAGCGGCAGGGAACTCAAACTGCCGACGGGTTCCGATATCGGGACCGTGGAATACCGGTTCGATATGTCGAGGGAATATATCGACTTTATGAAAAAAACGGTTCCCGTAGATCTGCGCGGCATGAAGATCGTGATCGACTGCGCGGAGGGCGCGGCTTATGAAACGTCGGTGATAACGCTGCAGGAACTCGGCGCGGAACTCGTGGCGATCCATACGGATCCGGACGGCACCAACATCAACGCCAACTGCGGTTCGACCCATATGCAGGAATTGCAGGCGCGGGTCGTTTACGAGAAGGCGGCGCTCGGCCTCGCGTTCGACGGCGACGCGGATCGGATGCTCGCGGTAGATGAAAACGGCCGTATCGTGGACGGCGATCAGGTCATGGCGATCTGCGCCAATTATATGAAAGAAAAAGGGACGTTAAAGGACGATACGGTGGTTGTCACCGTGATGACAAACCTCGGCTTTACCCTGATGGGCGAGCGCGAAGGGCTGCACATCGAAAAGACCAAAGTCGGCGACCGCTATGTGCTGGAAAACATGCTGGAGAACGGCTACAACCTCGGCGGCGAACAGTCCGGCCATGTGATCTTTCTGGACGACAATACGACGGGCGACGGACTGCTCAGCGCCCTTCATCTTCTGGAAGTCATGAAGGCGACGGGCAAACGCTTATCGGAACTGGCGGCGGTGATGGAAGTCCTGCCGCAGGCCTTGGTCAACGCGAAGGTGCCGAACCACAAAAAAGAAAGTTTTATGGAGTATCCGGAGATCGCGGGCGCGATCGAAGAACTGGAAGCGAAGTTTGCGGGCGAAGGCAGGGTGCTGATCCGGCCGTCGGGAACGGAGCCGCTGGTGCGCGTCATGATCGAAGGGAAAGACCAGAAACAGATAGAAGACGAGGCAAAGAAATTGGCAAAACTGATTACAAAGACAATGCTTTAACGAGGTGATGGTATGGTCAGTCAAAAGGTGAAGATCGTCAATCCTACGGGATTGCATTTACGACCGGCCGGCATATTCTGTCAGGAAGCGATGAATTATACGTCGAAGATCACGTTCCGATACAGGATGGATTCAACGGCCAACGCAAAAAGCGTACTCAGCGTTTTGGGCGCCTGCATTAAATCGGGCGACGAAATAGAGATCGTGTGCGAAGGGGAAGACGAAGAAGAGGCGCTGCAAAAACTGGTCGCGCTGGTAGAAAACGGTTTCGGAGAATAAGAGGGAGAGAAAAGAGAGATGTTAAACTATAAAAGATATAAACGCAATCCGGTGCTGCACTATCCGCAGAGGCAGTGGCCCGATAAGGAGATTGAAAAAGCGCCGATCTGGTGCAGCGTAGATCTGCGCGACGGCAATCAGGCGCTGATCGAGCCGATGAACGTGGCGGAAAAGATGGAGATGTTTGAACTCCTTTTGAAACTGGGATTTAAGGAGATCGAGATCGGTTTTCCGGCGGCGTCGCAGATCGAGTACGATTTTCTGCGGGAACTTGTCAGAAAGAACAAGATTCCGGACGACGTCAAAGTACAGGTATTGACGCAGTGCCGGAAGGAACTGATCGACCGCACGTTTGAAGCGATCGAGGGAATCAAAAACGTCGTCGTGCATATCTATAATTCCACGTCCACGCTGCAAAGAGACGTCGTTTTCCACAAAAGCCAGGATGAGATCATCGATATCGCCGTGGAAGGCACGCGGATGGTCAAGGAACATCTTTCGGATTTCGACGGCAATGTGCAGTTGGAATATTCGCCGGAGAGTTTTACCGGAACCGAAGTAGACTTCGCGCTGCGGATCTGTACGGCGGTACAGAAGGAGTGGGATCACGCGACGGATGCGCCGATCATCTTCAACCTGCCCGCCACGGTGGAAATGAACACGCCGAACGTATACGCGGATCAGATCGAATGGATGAGCACGCATTTTGAGGAGCGGGAGAACATCGTTTTGAGCGTCCACCCGCATAACGACCGCGGCACCGGCGTCGCGATCACCGAGCTTGCCCTGCTGGCAGGCGCCGACCGCGTGGAAGGAACGCTTCTTGGCAACGGCGAACGCACCGGCAACGTCGATATCCTGACGATCGCTTACAATATGTTCTCACAGGGGATCGATCCGAAACTGGAGATCGAAAACGTTCGGGAGATCGTCGAGGTGTACGAGCGCTGCTGCAAGATGCAGGTGGATATGCGCCATCCTTATGCGGGGCAGTTGGTATTCACCGCGTTTTCCGGTTCCCATCAGGACGCGATCAACAAAGGCGTCCATGCGATGCAGGAGCGGGGCAATCCTTATTGGGAAGTGCCGTATCTGCCGATCGATCCCGCGGATATCGGAAGGAAGTACGAGCCGGTGGTGCGGATCAACAGCCAGTCCGGAAAGGGCGGCGTCGCCTTTGTCATGGACACGGTCTACGGTTACAAACTGCCGAAAAAAATGCAGCGGGAATTTGCGGACGTCATCCAGTATATGTCGGAGAAGCAGGGCGGCGAGGTGCCGCCGCAGAAGATGATGGAGGCGTTCAAGCAGGAATATCTCGAGTGCAAAGAGCCGTTTCGGCTGCTCTTTGTGGATATTGACGACAATATGGAAGACGACGAGACGCACGTATCGCTGGACTTCTGCTATCACGGCGAGAAGATCCATTCCGAGGCGGACGGAAACGGCCCGATCGACGCGGTCAAGACCGCGATCCGCCAGTGCGTGCCGCAGGTGGATATCACGGTGCTGGATTACAGCGAACACTCGCTGGGCGAAGGTTCCGGCGCGAAAGCCGCGGCCTATATCGAGATGCGGGATAACCGCTCCGGCAACGTCACCTACGGCGTCGGCGTAAGTTCCAACATCACGAGGGCTTCGATCCGCGGAATGTTTTCCGCGTTGAACCGTATTGTAAAAAAAGCGAACGACTATGTCTGAATGTTTGCGGATGAGGAGAAGGAAACGGAATGAAAAAGATTTTGGTAACGGGATGCAACGGTCAGCTGGGGCGGGCCGTCAGATGTGAATACGCGGAACAGGCGGATTTTCTGCTGACGGACGTGGCGCAGCAAGACGGGATCGTCTCTTTGGATATCACCGATATCGACGCCGTAACGGCGCTCGTTCGGAAAGAGCGGCCGGACGTCATCATCAACTGCGCGGCGCATACGAACGTCGACGCCTGCGAGCAGCAGTGGGATCTTGCGTATCGGATCAACGCCATCGGCCCGCGGAACTTGAGCATTGCCGCGGCGGAGATGGACGCGAAGATGATCCATATCTCTACGGATTATGTCTTTGAAGGGAACGGGACGCGCCCGTACACCGAATTTGACGCGCCGAATCCCGTGAGCGCCTACGGCAAGACAAAATTAGAAGGCGAAAAGTTTGTGCAGGCCTTTGCAAAGAGATATTTCATTATCCGTACCGCGTGGCTGTACGGCGACGGAAAGAATTTCGTCAAAACGATGCTTGGACTGGCAAAGACGCACGACGAGGTCAGCGTCGTCTGCGACCAGCGCGGAACGCCGACGTCCGCGGCGGAACTGGCGAAGATGATCCGTTTTCTGGAAAACACGGACAACTACGGCGTTTTCCACGGCACCTGCGAAGGGGATACCAACTGGGCGGATTTTACCGACATGATCTTTCAAAAGACCGGAACGGACTGCAGGGTACGCCATGTGACGAGCGCGGAATACGCGAAGATGAATCCTGCGGCGGCAAACAGGCCGGCGTATTCCATCCTCGACAACTATATGCTGCGCCTGACGACCGACGGTTTTGCCATGGCGCAGTGGGAGGACGCGCTGGATGCGTACTTAGGCGGGATCGAACGGTAAGGAGGAGAGATGCGGCAGCCCTTAGTGAGTATTTGCATACCGACGTATAACAGCGCGGATACGATCGCCGAGACCATGCGCTCCGTGCTGGCGCAGACCTATCCGCGGATGGAACTGATCGTCGTGGACGACGGTTCTTCGGACGACACTTTTCAGGTGATCTCGGCGGAGAAGGCGCGCTATGAAAAAGAAGCGGGCGGGGATGCAAAAAAAGAGATCCGCCTTTATCAGAACGAAAGCAACCTCGGCATGGCGGGCAACTGGAACCGGTGTCTGGAACTGTGCGCCGGAACATACATGAAACTGCTGTGCGCCGACGATCTGCTGGAACCGGAACTGACGGCCCGCGAAGTGGAGATGATGGAACGCCATCCGGAGGTGGATCTGGTTCAGAGCGATACAAAGTTTATTGACGTCAGCGGCCGCATTACGGGATATTACCGCAGATATTACCGCTCCGGCGTTGTGGAAGGGAAAAAGGCCTGCCGCTTTTCGCTGTTCACGAGGGATTATCTCGGAGCGCCGCTTGCCAATCTGATCCGGCGTTCCGCGTATGAGCGGCTCGGAGGGTTCGATCCGGCGTTCGTCTATATCGTGGATTACGATTTTTTCATGAAACTCTGCTGCCGCGGCAAGGTCTATATCATCCACGAACCTTTGAACGCGTTCCGTATCCGGAAGGATTCCAACACCGGACAGGTGATGAACGGCGACAAAGGGGAGCAATACATCGAAGAACACCGGCGGCTGGTGGAAAAATACGCGAAGAAACTGAAACTCTCGCGGCCGGAGATCGCGCTCAGCGTGCAGATCAGGAAACTGATGAGTTTTCTGGGCGGGATTTATCTGAAACTGTTTTTACGATAGCGGAGTGGTAAAGGAGAAAAGGATGTCATTAAAAGTACAGATCGTGGTTGCCGCGGCGGCCGTGATCGCGTTGGTCTATATAGGAAATCTGGTACGGATCCGGCGGCTGGAACTCAAATACGCCCTGATCTGGTTTTTGGTCGGCGTCCTGCTTCTGGTCTTTGACCTTTCGCCGGGGCTGCTTAATTCCATGACGGAACTGCTGGGGATCACGCTGCCCATCAATATGCTGTTTTTTCTGGGATTTGCGTTTGTACTGATGATCATTTTTTCGCAGACGATCGTCATATCGAACCTGACGCGGCGGACGAAGCGGCTGACGCAGGAGATCGCGCTCCTGCACCGCAGGATCGACAACATCAAGAGCCGCGAGCAGGAGACGAAAGAGATCATCGCTTCCATCCGCGGGAGCGGCTATGAGGAAGACGTTCAAAAAGAAGGAGCACAGGAGGAGGAAAGATGAGAACCTATTTGGTAACAGGCGGCGCGGGATTTATCGGGAGCAATTATATCCACTATATGTTCCGCAAGTACGGCGATGCGATCCGCATCATCAATGTGGACAAACTGACCTACGCCGGCAATCTTGAAAATCTGAAGGATATCGAGGACAGAAAAAATTATACCTTTGTCCGCGCCGATATCTGCGACAAGGAGGCCATTGCAAAGATCTTCGCCGAAAACGAGATCGACCGTGTGGTGCATTTTGCGGCGGAGTCCCATGTGGACCGTTCGATCCGGGATCCCGAGGTCTTTGTCAGGACGAACGTCTTAGGGACGGCGGTCATGCTCAATTGCGCGAAAGCGGCGTGGGAAAAAGAAGACGGAACGTTTGCCGAAGACAAAAAATTCCTGCACGTTTCCACGGACGAGGTGTACGGTTCGCTCGACGACGATCCGAACGCGTATTTCTACGAGACGACGCCTTATGACCCGCACAGCCCGTACTCGGCGAGCAAGGCTTCTTCCGACCTGCTGGTGAAGGCGTATATGGATACCTACCGTTTCCCCGCCAACATCACGAACTGTTCCAACAACTACGGCCCGTACCAGTTTCCGGAGAAACTGATCCCGCTCATCATCAACAATGCGCTGCACGGACGGAAACTTCCGGTGTACGGCGACGGCAGGAACATCCGCGACTGGCTCTATGTGGACGACCACGCCAAAGGGATCGATATGGTGCAGGAGCAGGGACGGCTGTTTGAAACATATAATATCGGCGGCCACAACGAAAAGCGCAACATCGAGATCATCCATATCATCTTAGATACGCTCCTTGAGATGCTGCCGGAAAACGATCCGCGCCGCGCAAACGTCAGCGAGGAACTCATCACTTATGTGGAAGACCGGAAGGGGCACGACAGGCGTTACGCCATTGCGCCGGACAAGATCAAGGCCGAGGTCGGCTGGGAGCCGGAGACGATGTTTAAGGACGGGATCCGGAAGACGATCGCATGGTTCTTTGAACATGAAGAATGGATGGAACATGTGACTTCCGGAGATTATCAGAAATATTACGAGGACATGTATGCCGGAAAATAAAAACGGAGTCGTCATTGTAACCTATAACCGGCGGGAACTGCTGACAGAATGTCTCGGGCGCGTGTTCGCGCAGACCGTTCCGTTTGCGGCGGTCTTTGTGGTGGATAACGGCAGTACGGACGGCACGCGGGAATATCTGCGGGGGCTTTCGGATCCGCGGCTGCGACTTCTGTTTCAGGAGGAAAACCTCGGCGGGGCCGGCGGCTTTTACGAGGGAGTGAAAGCGGCGCGGGAAGGCGGTTTCGACTGGGTGCTTCTGATCGACGACGACGCGATGATCGCGCCGGATTATATGCAGCGCCTTCTCGAGGCGGCGGAGGAGAGAGAACGGCGGGAAGGCCGCACGGTCTATGCCGCGGCGGGAAGCGTATGGACGAACGGCAGGATCGATCTGAGCCACCGGCGACGCATATCCGTCCCGCTGCTGTTTCTTGAGCGGCCCGTGCCGGAGAAAGAATACAAAAGCGGCGGCGCGCCGGTCTGCGACTGCGCCACTTTCTGCGGACTGGCGGTGCGCGGCGCGGCCATCCGGGAGATCGGGCTGCCGAAGAAAGAATATTTCCTTTGGTATGACGATGTGGAATACTGCCTGCGGCTGCGCGGGCGGGGCGGCGTCACGCTGGCGGCGTCTGCGGTGCTGGAGCACAAGACCGCGGCTTCCGCGGAGGGCATGACCATATCCGGTCTGCTGGATCGTATCGGATGGCGGCAGTATTACGGCTACCGCAACCGCTACGACACGGCGAAGATCCACTTCGGGGCGGCAAGCGCCTTCTGCGTTGCCGCGGAATACCGTATGATCGCATTTTGCAGCAGGATCCTCATGCTGAAAAAGGAGAACAGGGAGAAGGGCCGGTACGATCTGGCCGTGATCCACGATGCGTTGCGTGACGGAAAGAGGGGCGCGCTCGGAAAGAACGCCGCTTACCATCCGTAGGAGACAAGGGGGTTAATATGAAACGATGCAATATTACGGCGGTTGTGGTAACGAATAACCGCAAGCAGATGCTGGGAGAATGTCTGGAAGCGCTGGAGGCGCAGAAAGCGAAACCGATGACGGTCGCGAACCTTCTCGGAGAGGATCTGGGCGTCAGCAAGATCAAGCAGTACGGCCCGGGCGGTTTTCATTTTGACGTGCTTGTAGTGGACAACGCCAGCACGGACGGCACTGAAGAATATATTCAGGACATGATCGACAGGCATCCGAATAATCTGTCCTATATCCGGCTGGAAGAAAATCTTGGCGGCGCGGGCGGATTTTCCTTCGGAATGAAATACGCCGTGGAGCACGGCGCCACTTATGTTTGGGTGATGGACGACGATACGGTACCGGAAAAGGATGCGCTGGAAAAACTCGTGCAGGCGATGATCGCGCTGAAGGGCGCGAACGAGAGGTTCGGTTTTTTGTCTTCGCAGGCGGTCTGGTCCGACGGCGAGCCGTGCCGGATGAACCGGCAGGAGGAACTCGAGCCGAAGAACGAAAAACAGCGCCGCCTGATGGAGCAGGATCGGATCATTCCGGTCAAATCGGCGACGTTCGTTTCCCTGCTGATTCCGGCCGGTATGATCACTTCGATCGGTCTGCCGCTGAAAGACTATTTTATCTGGGGGGACGACAAGGAATTTACGCTGCGCCTTTCCAATGTGCGCAACTGCTATAAAGTCGAGGACAGCGTCGTCGTTCACAAGACGAAGAACAACGTGGGATCGAACATCGTGGAGGACGATCTGGAACGGATCCACCGCTACTATTACGCGTACCGGAACGATCTGGCGACGGCGAGAAAGCGCGGTTTCCGCGAGGTCATGGTATATCACATGGCGTACTGCCTCAACTTCCTGCGCGTGATCTTCCTGAGCAAGGAAGGAAAGGGCAAGCGCCTCGCCGTAATGCGGCAGGGGAAAAAAGAAGGCAGGAGATTTATGCCTGAGACGGAGTTTCCGGAGATCTGAGCGGCAGGAAATGCAAAAAGAGCCAGAGGGCGAACTCGCGGCTGCGGACCGGAACATGGAGCGTGCGCGGCCGGATCCGGCGGCAGAGCGCGTGAAAATGGCGCAGGGTCTTTTTATACTGCCGTCTGTGGTCGCGGCCCGTTGCCTTTTCGTCTTCTTTCAGGAAGCGCAGGTCGTGCAGGCAGAAAGAAAAATAAAAGTTGTATGCAGTGATGTATGCAGCTTTATTTTTTTCCTCGAGGCAGTCAAGGATCAGGTCGTAAGAATGATACGCCGCGAGAAGGCGCGGAATCCGCCGGGATTCGTCCTGCGTCAGGCTGGAGGAAAGATAGCGGTAGTGGTAGAGGACGTCGGGCATGAGCAGGATCTTCGCGTCGTTGGCGACGGCCTGCAGGATCCAGAGTTTGTCCTCGTAGATGTTGATGGCGGTATTGAAGGGAAGCGGCGCCGACGGATCGGACGGATCCCGCTTTAGGGACGAAGCGCGCCAGAGTTTGTTCCACGGATAACCGCCGCCGCAGCGGTAGTTGTCCGCGGCGACTTCCGCCTGAAAATAGACGCCGGAGACGATCTGCGGCCGCTCCGCGACGATGTGGTCGAACGAGGCGTCCTGCGAGAAATCTTTCCAGCCGAATACCACGCAGTCGGCGCGGGCGTTTTCCAGTGCCGCAACCGCTCGCTCCCATGCGTCCGGAAGCAGGAGATCGTCGGAATCCAAAAAAGTCAGATACGCGCCGCGCGCCAGAGGAAGCGCCGCGTTCCTCGCCGCGCTGACGCCCGCGTTTTTCTGGTGGATCACGGTGATCCGCGCGTCTTTTTTGGCATAGGAATCGCAAAGAAGCGCCGCGCCGTTCTTGGAGCCGTCGTCGACAAGGAACAGTTCAAAATGCGGATAGGTCTGGCACAGGACGCTGTCAATGCAGGCCCGCAGATACGCTTCCGGCGTTTCGTATATCGGAATGATGGCGGAGATGACCGCCGCTTGTTCCCGCTCCATAGAGTTGATCCCTTTGCCCTTTCATAAGATACTTTTATTATCGCCAATCCGGTTTTGAATTGCAAGTTGAATTGCAGGCACGGTATTTTTTTACATTTGCCTGCAATTATGTTACAATGATGATAATTTTACAGCGGGATGCGCTTACTATGAGGGAAAGATAAGGTTTTTGTATTATGCGGACCAGAAATTCATTCATCAATTTTATGGCGAACAGCGGCAGTTACATGATAAATCTGATCCTGTCCTTTATTACGCGGACGATCTTTATCCATGTGCTTTCCCTCGATTATCTCGGCATTAACGGCGTGTTCGGCAATATCTTATCCGTGCTCTCCCTGTCGGAACTCGGGATCGGTACGGCGATGAGTTATTACCTCTACCGTCCGATCGCGGAGGAGGATGAGACGCGGATCCGCGAACTGATGAACCTTTACCGCGTGCTTTATACCGTGGTCGGTTCCTTTGTCGGTATCGCAGGGCTCTGCCTTGTGCCGTTCCTTGACGTTTTTATGAAAGACCAGCCGGATCTTCCGGGAATCACGCTGATCTATCTGATGTTTCTGGCAAACACTGTCGTCTCCTATCTGTGGGGATACAAGCGCGCCATTATCGACGGCCATCAGAAAAGTTATATCGGCACGATCTATAACACGGTCTTTACGACGGCGCAGTTCCTCTGTCAGATCGTCGTACTGCTCGTCTTCCGCGATTTTATCCTCTATCTGAGTATACAGATCGCGTGCAGCGTTCTTACCAACCTGCTGGTGGCGAGGAAGGCGGATCGGATGTATCCGTATCTGAAAGCGGACAAGACAAGCCTGCCGGACAAAGAAACGCGCAAAGGGATCTTTAAGAATGTGGGCGCGATGTCCATTCACAAACTCGGGGACGTGGTCGTCAACAATACGGACAACCTTATCACGTCGTCCTTTGTGGGCGTTTCCATCGTGGGGATCCTTTCCAACTACCAGATGATCCAGGCCAGTATCGTCACAGCCCTAAACGGGATCTTCGGCGCGTTTACCGCCAGTATCGGAAACCTGAGCGTCGAGGGGGATGAAGAAAGCGTCTTTCGGGTCTTTCGGACGCTTGAGTTTTTATGTTTCTGGCTGTACAGTTTCTGCTCCGTTGCGTTTATGACGCTTTTTCCGCCGTTCATGCGCTTCTGGGCGGCCGCCGTCGGGCGCGAAGCGGACGCGCTGGAGATCCCGACCGCGCTTTTGCTCGTCTTTGTCGCCAATTTTTACATGGGCGGTATGCGGCGGGTCGTTTTGACGTTTCGGGACGCCATGGGGCTCTATTGGTACGACCGTTATAAACCGATCTTTGAAGTGCTGGTCAATCTCGCGGCCTCCATTGTGCTCGTTATCCGTTTCGGTACGATCGGCGTAATGCTCGGCACCCTCATCAGTACGATGACGACCTGCTTCTGGGTGGAACCGCTGGTGACGTATAAGTACGGCTTCCATCGGAAGGTCGGACATTATTTCAAGGTCTTTACCGTTTATACCGTTACGACGGTCGCGGTGGGCTGGCTGACCTATCGCGTCTGCGCGCTGATCCATACGGGCGGTTTTTTGGAAGTCCTGTTGAAACTGGCCGTATGCACCGTGCTATATAACGGCGTCATTTTTCTGCTGTACGGGCGGTGCGAGGAATTTAAGATCCTCTGGCAGGAATTTTTCAAGATCGTCCGCGGATGGGTGGAGAAGAAACGCCGGAGAGGACAAGAAGGAGAGTAACATGATCGTTCAAAAAATACTGTTTCCGGAAGAGGATATCTGCAGCGAGTGGGAAATGTATTTCCACGGCGGAGCAAGGACAAACGACAAGGCGGACGAGATCTTTCTGCGGGCGGGAGAGGAATTGTCTCTGGAGACCTATTTCAACGCCTTTTCCGTCTGCAAATGGAAAAAATACACACGGCTTGGCGATCTGACGCTCCGGCTGTACGTCCGCGGCAGGGTCGGGATCCGCGCCTTTCATGCCGTCGGCAGCGCGTACCACGAGGGCGATCCCCGAGATAACACCAAGGACGTTTATCTGTATCGGGAAGCGCGGCGGGAGGAGATCGCGGTCGAGAGGCGGCAGACCGAGGACGGCTGTGAACTGACGTTTCCGCAGTTGTACGATGAAGGGATCGTCTACGTCACGATCCAAGCGGAAGAAGACGCGGTCTTCTACGGCGGCCATTATATGACAACGGAGAGCAAAACGAACAGGGTGGATCTTGCGCTCTGTATCTGCACGTTTAAGCGCGAGGAGTTCCTCAAGCGCAACGTGGAGAAGATACGGACGCAGATTCTGGAATCGCCGGCGTCCCCGCTCTACGGCCATACGCAGGTCTTTATCTCCGATAACGGACAGACGCTGCCAACGGATGCGTTTGCAAACCCGCTGATCCACCTGTATCCGAACAAGAACGCCGGCGGCGCGGGAGGTTTTACGCGGACGATGATCGAGTCGGTTTTGCGCGGGGAAGACAGTCCGTTTACCCATGTGGTTCTGATGGACGACGATATCGTTCTGGACCGCAACGTGCTTGAGCGGAACTACCTGTTCCTCTGCCTGTTAAAAGAGGAATACGCGGGCGCCATGGTCGGCGGTGAACTGTTTGAACTGGACAAACGTTATTTGCAGTTCGAGGCGGGCGCGGCGTTCCGCGGGACGGTGATCCAGTCTTACAACCAACGCTGGGATATGAGAAAAAGAGACGCGGTCTCCGCCAACGAGATCGAGAATCCGATGAACTTTAACGGCTGGTGGTACTGCTGCGTCCCGACGGAGTATGTGCGGCATAACCTGCCGATTCCGGTCTTCATTCACCGCGACGACGTGGAGTTTGGCGCAAGAAATGAAAAAGAAGGGACGATCCTCTTAAACGGGATCTGCGTCTGGCATCCGCAGGGGCCGAACAAAGCGCCGGTCGCGATGAACTATTATGACGTGAGGAACGATCTGATCGCGATGTGCGATCTGCCCGACCGCGCGAGCCGCGGACAGGTCATGGGACATATCACACGGAGCACGCTGGGCAATATCCTGCGCTACCGCTACCGCGTCATCGACTGCGTGTTCCATGGGCTTGCGGATTTTTACCGCGGGCCGGAATACTTTATGCAGTTGGATCCGGTGGAGAATCATAAGCAGCTGGCGCGTTACAATTACCGGACGCAGCCGCTGCCGGATACGATCGCGGAGGAGGAGATCCTGCATGAAAAGGCGGAGGATATGAAAGGACACGTCTTCCTTCGGGCGGCGCTCTGCTGGCTGCTTCCGTCAAAGGATGAAACGAGGATTTCCGGACTTGAGGATATCGGCTGCGCGTTCCGCGCCAGACGGATCTGTTTTGTGGACGAGATCCGAAAAGAGGTCATTGTGACGGAAAAGAGTTACCGCGAGGCGTTCCGCTGTTTCGGCGGTTATCTGAAAGCCATGGCGACGATCTTTTTCCGGCATGAAACGATGATGAAGCGCTGGGCGGAGAAAAAGCCGGAGTACACCAGCCGGACATTCTGGGAATCCTATCTGGAGATCAAAGGAACGGAGGAAAGAGATGAAACATTATGATTACCTTGTCGTAGGCGCGGGCCTGTTTGGCGCGACCTTCGCGTATGAAGCAAAGCAGCGGGGAAAAGAGGTGCTGGTGATCGATAAGCGGGATCACATCGCCGGAAATATCTATACCCGTCAGGAGGACGGGATCAACGTGCATGTCTACGGCGCGCACATTTTCCACACGTCGGACAAACGGATCTGGGAATATGTCAACAGATTTGCGGAGTTCAACAATTATATCAACTCTCCGATCGCGGTTTATAAGGACGAACTCTACAATCTGCCGTTTAACATGAATACCTTCAGCAAGATGTGGAACATCCGCACGCCGCAGGAGGCAAAAGAGATCATCGCTTCGCAGATCGCGGAACTGCATATCACGGATCCGCAGAATCTCGAGGAGCAGGCGCTCTCGCTGGCCGGAAGGGACGTCTATGAAAAACTGGTCAAGGGTTACACGGAAAAGCAGTGGGGACGGGACTGCAGGGAACTTCCCGCCTTCATCATCAAGCGGCTGCCGCTGCGCTTCACCTATGACAACAACTACTTCAATGACCGTTATCAGGGGATCCCGATTGGCGGCTATACGCAGATCGTGGAAAAAATGCTCGAGGGGATCGACGTGGTAACGGGCGAGGATTTCTTTGCGCTGAGAGAGACCGCCGAAGCCGGTGAAAAGAAGGTCTGCCCGTCCTGCGGAAAAGTCCTCTGCCCAACGACGGCGACGCTTTCCAATGGACAAAAGATCGCCTACGACAGGATCTTGTTTACGGGCCAGATCGACGAGTATTTTGACGAGCGCTTCGGCCCGCTGGAATACCGCAGCGTGCGCTTTGAGACGGAACGCCTTGAAACGGAGAATTATCAGGGCAACGCGGTCGTCAACTATACCGAGCGGGAAGTGCCTTATACAAGGATCATTGAACACAAGCATTTTGAATTCGGCACGCAGCCGGTCACGATCATTTCACGGGAGTATTCTTCCGAATGGAAGCCGGGCGTGGAGCCGTACTATCCGGTCAACAACGAAAAGAACAACGCGCTGTATGAGAAATATGCCGCGCTGGCGGAAGCCGAGGGCAGCGTGATCTTCGGCGGACGTCTGGGGCAGTACAAATATTACGATATGGACAAGGTGCTGATGGCGGCGCTGGAACTTGTAGAAAAAGAATTTCAGGGAGGCGCAAGATGAAAGGGATCATTTTAGCAGGAGGCTCAGGAACAAGGCTTTATCCGTTGACAAAGGCGATCAGCAAACAGATCATGCCGGTGTATGACAAGCCGATGATCTATTATCCGCTGTCAACGCTGATGCTGGCGGGGATCCGTCAGGTGCTCATCATTTCCACGCCGCGCGACCTGACGGTGTTTCAGGATCTGCTCGGCGACGGCGGGCAATTGGGCATGGAGATCTCCTATGCGGTGCAGGAGCAGCCGAACGGTCTGGCGGAGGCGTTTCTGATCGGCGCGGATTTTATCGGGGCGGATCCGGTGGCGCTCGTGCTGGGCGACAATATTTTTTACGGGCAGAGTTTTTCGCAGGTATTGCGCCGCACGGCGGAGCGCACGCAACAGGAAGCGGGCGCGACAATCTTCGGTTATTATGTGCGCGACCCGCGGGAATACGGCGTCGTCGAGTTTGACGAGAACGGCGTGGCGATCTCCATTGAGGAGAAACCGCAAAAACCGAAGTCCAATTACGCGGTGCCGGGCCTGTATTTCTATGACAATTCCGTCGTCGATATCGCAAGGACCATAGAGCCTTCGGCCAGAGGGGAACTGGAGATCACGGCGGTCAACAACGCGTATCTGGAGCGCGGCGATCTGCATGTGGAGACGCTGGGCCGCGGGTTTGCATGGCTGGATACGGGAAACCACGATATGCTGCTGGCTGCGGCGGATTTCGTGTCTTCCCTGCAAAAGCGTCAGGGGCTGTATGTGTCCTGTATCGAGGAGATCGCCTTCAAGCGCGGCTTCATCGATAAAGAGCAGTTGGTGAAACTGGCGCAGCCGCTTCTGAAAACGGATTACGGGAAGTATCTGATGGAAGTGGCCGAGGGACTGTGATGCAGCGGATCGGAGATGGCAGGACGGCGATCCTTATGGCGGTTTTTCAGGGCGCGCCGTATTTACAAGAAATGATCGAATCGCTTCTGGCGCAGACCTGCGGGGAGTTTGTCGTCTTTTTTCACGACGACGGATCGACGGACGGATCCGTCGCGATTCTCCGCGCCTATGCAAAGCAGGATCCGGAGAAGTTTCGTATTCTTGAGGGGGCGCCGCTGGGATCGGCGAAAGCAAATTTTTTCTGGATGCTTTCCCAAGTCGAAGCGGATCACTATATGTTCGCGGATCAGGACGACGTCTGGCTTCCGGAGAAAGTCGAAAAGACCGTGGCGTTTTATCGGAAGACGGCGCAGGAAGCACCGAAAGCGGCGCGGGACTTCGCCTGCGTCTTTACGGATATGTATGTGGCGGACGAAACGCTGGAGGTCCGTTCGGATTCCATGATCCGCGCGATCGGCCGCGATATCGAAAGGACGGCGGCCGGACAGATATTGATGGACAATCCGGCGGCGGGCTGCACGATGTTCTTTGGCAGGGCGCTGCGGGACGAGATCGTCGAGGCCGTGGCGCGCGCGGACGTTTCAAAGATTGAAATGCACGACCAGTTCATTCTTGCGGCGGCCTCGCTTCTGGGCGTCGCGACGGGACTGGACGAACCGCTGGTTTATTACCGACAGCATGAAAATAACGTGATGGGCGCGCAGAAAAAGAGCCTGCCGGAAAAGATCCGGCGTATTTTTTCCGACTTTTTTTCCGGCAGATTCCGCGCGGAAAAGCAGGCGTTCCTGCAAAGTTCGCGCGACACGGCGGGCGAATTGCAGAAACTCCGGAGTTTGTCGAAAGAGGACCGGCGCTTCCTGTCGCAATATGTATCTCTTGGCGGGGAGAGCAAACGCGCGCGCCTGCGTTTTTATAAAAAATACCATATAGAACGGACGACAAAGGCGCAGACGCTGTGGATGTATCTGTGGGCCTGAGAGAAAAATATATTTTTGCCGGTTTTTAGAAAAAATTCGACACATTTCAGCGGAAGAAAGGGGGATGATACTGCGAGAAAAAAAGAAAAGAGGGAAAAAAATGGAATATTACAAGAAAATCATGGATCATTCTTATATCTCAATGAGTGATTTGAAGACGATGATGGAGTGCGCCGATCTGGTGCAGGTCATGATGACCTATCACAATCTGGAAGTGCAGATGCAAAATCCCACGAGAAGCGGGATGATCGAGGCGCTGCGCAACAGCGTGATCTATGCGAAAGAAGATATCAGAAAGGTCTATGACGAAGCAGCAAAACAGCAGGAAGGTTCCTACCATGCCATGGTGACGTCCACTATGGAATTTGCCGTCATGGAGGAAGAAGACCTGCTTTCTTTTTTACCTGTCTATAAGCAGGGGCTTGCCAATCACTGTATCGCGGAGATCGGGGAAGCCCTGTTCTTTAAGTGCGCGCGCTGCGCATGGCTCTGCGATCACGCGGAATCATCGAAAGGGTCGCTGGCAAGTTAAAACATACTGTTTTTGGAAGGGTCAACGATCATCAGATCGGTGCGGGATTGCTTTGAGAGGATTTCGTTATAACGAGGGGAAGAGATCAGATAGCGGTTTTTTCGATCGAATAAGAAAGTGATGCGCTTTTGATAAGGCGTGTTGTCTGAAAACTCCTGAATATAAAGAGATAGTCTATATTTGTTCTTACATTTCCAGATATCCAAAAGCCCGATACCGCTGCCGCCGTCGTCCGTATGGGTGGAAGCGCGTTCCAGGCCAAAGTTCATATAGGTCGCGATCTCAAAGGGAATGCCGCTGTCGGCAATGGAAACCGTGGGGACGCCTTTGATGACCAGCAGGGAGATCTCGATGGCTCCGCCGCCCGCATACCTCGAAGCGGTGATGGCGTTGGCGGTCAGGTCGGACAAGAGATGTACCAGATCGTTTTCTTCCATGCAGGGCGAGGGTCGTTGGAAGAACGCCTCCTGAAAGTGAAACTTGAGGTCGATATGATACTGCGCCGCTTCTTTGCTCAGGAAGGCGAGCAGGGCGTCGACTCCGACAAAACCCGTCGAAGGGAAGGTGTTGATGGAGGCGGTGCTTTGCGAGAGAAGTTCCTGCCTGTCCGAGCGGATGGCGGCGATCTCGCGGGAAAGGGCAAGGCCCTTTTCTTTTTGTTCCCGAGGAAGGACCGAATCCATGGTCTCTAAATACAGGCTGACGGAATCGGCCATGGCGTTGAGCAGGCGGTTGTCCTTGTGGATCAGGAGCCCCATCCGCTCGTTGTCCGTTTCCAGACGCGCGATATAGCGGTCTTTTTCCAACTGCTCCGCGCGCAGGTTCTCCATCTCCAGGATCCGCAGTTTATCCCGATACGACTTCGTGATCTGCGTCCGCCACCAGAGGATAAAGAGGAAGGCGGAGAGGAAGACGAGGGTAATACGAATAAATCGCAAATAAGAGAAAGAGACGCTTGGCAGATAAATTTGTTCTAAAGTCACAATGACAAGAATGGTTGTGCATATGAAACAACCGATATTTATTATTGGTTTTGACTGAAGAATGGAACTGCCGGCTTGAAAACGTTTGCTGTGAGAAATGATGTGATATAAAACAAGATACACGGCGGTAATAATCAGTGTGAGAAGATCTAAAAATCGTCGGTTGCTATAAAATGGCAGAGGAGATAGAGATGCACAAAGTAAGAGTGTAATACTTTCAATGGCAATTAAATTTATTCCATATGACAAAAGGGAATAATATAAACTGTCTTTTATTGAAAAACGATAGAAAAGCAGGGTGAAAGAAAACAGCGTCAAAAATGGAATGAGATAAGAAAGTTCGGGATAAGAACTTTTTAACAGCAGTGTTTCGACGCAAAGTATAATAGCAGATAATCCGCATGGTATATAATGCTTTTGAAGGATATGTTTCTGTCCGGAAAGAATAGAGATCATGTGAATACAACAAAAAGCGACGCTGAGATTTTTCATGATAGAAGCAAACATAATTGATCCTTTCAAACAAAAAATAACAGAGCAGAAATAATATCTTAAACGAAACCGACAAGGTATCCTTTTTCACGAGGAGGTGAGAAAGGATGCGTGAGTGGTTAGCAAGAGTCATGTATATGTGGAGTTACATTACACGCAAGTAATCCCTACAACTCATTCCGCAGGATATTGGCATAGTGGTAGATAAATTCCGTCAAAGTCGGTACGCCGCGCTCGCAGTTGATAGCGGCCGTGTAGTATTTCTTGAGGTCGACCGGATCGGCAGCGGACCAAGCGCGGTTGATGGCGTTCTGCATAGCGCGTTCCACGCTGGCCTGTGTTTTGCCGATCTTGTTGGCGATCTGGCGGGCCAGATTAGGCGAAGGAGCGCGGGTGGCGATCAGGATCGCCTCTGTCAGATAGTTGTATCCAACAGCCTTTGGACTGATGCCGACACGATCCAGTTCATGATGGATCCGGATCCTGAGTTTCCGGTCAAGTTCTGCGGGAGACGGAAGTGTTTTCGTCTCTGTTGCGGCGTGCCGCTGAATGGTATTACGCATCATGCGGAGCACTTCCACGGGCCTTTGCCCGGAATAATCTTTCTCGTATTTCGTAATGATAAAATCTGCGCCCAGTTGTCGGGCGGCTTCCAAAGTGACGTTGCTGGTGTTTTGCGTTGTGACAAGCACATAGGGCATCCTTTCCATTGCCAGATCGTGGAGTTTGGAAAGGAAGAAGATCCCGTTCCCTCCGCCAAGATGTAATTCCAGATCCAGAATGATGGCGTCGGGGATATGGTATTTTACCATGTCCAGAGCCTCTGTGGCGTCGTCCGTCACACCGACCAGACGGATGTCGTCCAGTTGGTCGATGTAGAGGCGGATCTCGTCGCAGGCGCTTTTGTCATCTTCCACCAGCAGTACGGTCAGTTCTTTTTGTACGCTCATGGTTTCCTCCGTTTTTTATATTATACGACGTTTTCTAATGCTTTACAACAATAACTAACAGGAACCAACAAAACCTATGTCGAAAACAAACTTCCTTTTTCGGAGTTTGTATTTATAATCAATACAAAGGAGTGTGATGGATATGCTGCATCCAAAGGAATTACTGAAGATAGCGATTGTTGACGAAGATGTTTTCTGGTGCAGGCGAACGATGCAGTACATAGAAGGCCTGTATCAGGACGTTCTGCCGGAAATTGAGATCTACACCAAAGGGGAGGAATTCCTCAGCGCGGACCGGTTCTTCGAGGTCGTCCTTACGGACGTCAAGATCGGTGAGGTGAATGGCTTTGCCATGGTGCAGGCGTACAGGACAAAGCATGACGGGAGCAAGATCGTTTTCCTGACCGACCATGAGGAACTGGCAAGACGCGGGTATCTGGTGGACGCGTTCCGCTTTATCCCAAAAGCGCGGATGAAAGAGGAATTGCCGGAGGCGCTCCGTGCGGTGCACCATCTCAAAATGAAACGGCAGTATATTAAATTGTCTGTTTTGGAAAGAGGCCCGCTGGTCCTGCCGGTGGCGGATATCATCTACGCCCAGAAGGATGGGCGGCACGTCCGGATCCATACGCGGACCGGCGACTATCTGTGCAACCTGTCCGTGACGAAAGTGGAGAAAATGGTAAAGGAGTATTTCGGCTTTTTCAGAAGCCATCGCTCGTGTCTGATCAATCTGTACGAACTGGACACGCTGGAGAATTTTGGCGTGCACATGAAGGACCGTTCTTCGACCTATCTCAGTTCGCACAAGATCCGCGAACTGCGCCTGCTGCTGAAGAAGTATCAGTTTGAACTGGCGGAAGGGTTTAAGGATATTTTTGATCCGAAGCATAAAAAATAAGATTTGGGGATTGTAAAAGAAGGCAAGTTTGAAGACATAGTCTTGTAAATGATGCGACTAAAGAGGCTGAAAGTGCGACTAAAGAAACTAAAAGTGCGACTAAAGAGCAGCAAAAATGAATAGTCAAATCCAAAGAAAGCAGCAAGATTATGCAGATACAGTGGGATAACTATCGCAAGGGCGAAACGAGCGGTGACAACACGATCCGGCTGTTGAGTAAGATGTTTTCTACCGATCTCAGTTATAAGGAGAAACAGGATGCACTGCAGAACGAGTTTAAGATCAGTGTGAATAGGGAAATGAGCAAGGAGGTGCAGAGAATGTGCAACTTGAGTATGGGAGTTTTTAATAAAGGCTACGATTCAGAAATTTCCATAGGCGAGATGAAAAGAGCGCGGGAGACGCCCGAAAAGTAGCGGATACGATACCGGAGGTTTTACAAGGCGCGCAGCCAAAGCGCGCCTTTTTCAGGAGACAGGTACACATGGAGAAAAGAAATTTCAGAAACAGATGATCGTTGTGCTGTTTAGTATAAGGGCATGAGATGGGAATAAAAGGATTCGTTTCCGGCGGCGGAGAGAGGGTAAACCTTCCATCCTGCCGTTTTTTATGTTGCTGATAAAGAATAACGGTTTTCGCGTATATGATCTCGACGATCTGCGGCGTATAAGTATATAAAAACTGAGAAAAGGATATACTCTCATTGCTCTACATACCGGTCCAATACCGTCGATGATAGTCATAAGATTGACAGATTAGACTTTTTGAGTTAATATAATTTAGCATACGGCAAATTTCTACATTTTATGCAGGAATCCAATGTTATAGAGGCAGGAGCCATGGCAATGATAAATTTTAATGAACCGCCTTGTGTTGGTACGGAAGAAAAGTATATTGCGCAGGCAATAAAAAATAAAAAGATATGCGGTGATGGAGAGTTTACCGGGAAATGTAATGCATGGATCGAGGCAAAAACCGGTACGGCGAAGGCACTGCTGACGACTTCATGCACTCACGCGACGGAGTTGGCAGCATTGTTGTCGGATATCATGCCGGGTGATGAAGTCATCATGCCCTCCTATACGTTTGTATCAACAGCGGACGCTTTTGCTTTACGCGGAGCGAAAATTGTATTTGTAGATATACGACCGGATACGATGAACATAGATGAGACTTTGATCGAAGACGCGATCACTGCGAAAACGAGGGCGATCGTTCCGGTTCATTATGCAGGGGTAGCCTGTGAGATGGATACAATCTTGGAGATCGCCAAACGTCATCATTTGCTTGTGATTGAAGATGCGGCACAAGGGATTATGAGTACTTACAAGGGACGGGCTTTGGGAAGTATTGGAGACTATGGCTGTTACAGTTTTCATGAGACCAAGAATTTCAGTATGGGAGAAGGCGGAGCGCTTTTGATTCGCGATGCTAAGAATGTAGAGCGTGCTGAGATCATTCGCGAGAAAGGAACGAACCGTACAAAATTCTTCCGCGGAGAGATCGATAAATACACATGGGTCGAGGCGGGATCTTCGTATCTTCCAAGTGAACTTAATGCGGCTTACCTTTGGGCACAGTTAGAGCAGGCGCAGCAGATCATAGATGATAGGCTGCATACTTGGAATTTGTATTATGAACTTCTGGAACCGCTGGCAAAAAAAGGATATATTGAACTTCCGATCGTTCCGAAAGAATGTGTACACAATGGACATATGTTTTATATCAAAATGAAAAATCTGCAGGAACGGACACAAATGTTGGATTGGTTGAAAGGTAATGGCATTGGGGCCGTATTTCACTATGTGCCGTTACACACAGCTCCGGCCGGAAATGCGTACAGTGTATTTCATGGCGAAGATCGCTATACGACCAAAGAGAGCGAAAGATTGATAAGACTACCGCTATATTACGGTATGGGAGCCGAAGTGATCCATCAGATTTGTGAGTGTTTATCAAATTATTGGAACAGGTAAAAAGAGTGAACATATGAAAAAAATAGCGATTATTGGCGCCTCTCAGTTTCAGGAACCGCTGATCAAGAAAGCAAAAGATATGGGATTAGAGACGCATGTTTTTGCATGGGCTTCCGGTGATGTGGGAGAAAAAGTTGCTGATTTTTTTTATCCGATCAGTATCACGGAAAAAGAACAGATCTTAGAGAAATGTCGCAATATCGGTATTGATGGGATCTGTACGATTGCTTCCGATTTGGCGACGATTACAGTTAGTTATGTGGCTGAACACATGGGGTTGCCGGGCAATTCTGTAGAAACCAGTATTCGATCGACAAATAAGAATCTCATGCGCCAATGTTTTGAGGAACACGGAGATCCTTCTCCTAAAAGCAGGATGGTTTCTTCGCTTGAGGAAGCGGAAGAATACGATTTGCAATTCCCTCTTATTGTCAAGCCAACCGACAGATCGGGAAGCCGAGGCATTTATAAAGTCAGTTCTGCAGATGAATTAGCCGCGGCAATCGAAAATGCAAAGAAGCAGAGTTTCCAGAAAAAAGTTTTACTTGAAGATTATGTAGAAGGAAAGGAATATAGCGTTGAATATATCTCGTTTGCGGGCAGACATAGTTTCCTGTCTGTGACAGAGAAATTTACAACTGGTGCGCCGCTGTTCATAGAAACGGGACATATGGAGCCTGCCGGATTGGATGATGACAAGGTTGCTGATATTAGAAATGTTGTAGAGCACGCTTTGGATAGTCTTGGCGTAACAATAGGTGCATCGCATACGGAATTAAAAATCGATGCCGCGGGAAAAATAAAATTGATCGAAATTGGCGCTCGGATGGGGGGAGATTTTATAGGAAGCCATCTGGTCATGCAATCTACCGGAAATGATTATGTGGCGCTGGTTATACAGTGCGCAATGGGTGAAAAACCGATCGTCAAAATGCAGACGGAAGAAAATGTTGTTGCAGTGAAGTTTGCGTTTGATGATAAGGATTGTGATCTGATTGAGGGTTTTGTTAAACTCCATCCCAAAAACGTTCTCCAATACGATGTGGTGAGAAAGCAAGGAGAGCCGGTGACGGATAGTTCGTCAAGATGGGGTTATTGCCTTGCAAATTTCCTCACAAGAGAAGAAGCAAAGATTCAATTAGATTTAAGATGAAAGAGTGGAAATGAACGGAAAATTGTCGGTAGTTATACCATGTTACAATGCTGAAAAAAATATCGGTAATGTTATTAGTACAAATATACAGATATTCAAAGAACAGGGAATAGATGATTATGAATTTATTCTTGTCAATGACTGTTCGCTGGATCGTACTTGGGATGTGATCAGATCTTTATCAAAAAAATATGAAAATGTGACGGCAATCGATCTGGCAAAAAATTCCGGGCAGCATAGGGCAATCATGGCGGGATTTCATTATGTTTCGGGCGACTATGTGGTCGTTAGTGATGACGACGGTCAGACGCAAATGCAAATGATAGGCGTCATGCTCGAAAAGATCAAAGAAGGCTATGATGTAGTTTCAACAGAATGGGTGGATCGGGGAAAACGTTCCTTATTTCGGAAGATCGGGACAATGATAAATCAGAAGATGACAAATGTTCTGATGGACAATCCAAAAGGGATGATCGTTTCGATCTTTTTTTTGGCACGCAGATATATCATAGAAGAGATGATTCGTTATCAGAATCCATATCCGTATATCATCGGATTGCTGCTTAGAACGACCCATAATATTGCGACGATCCAGACGAAGCAGATGGATCGTCTGAGTGGCAGCAGCGGATATTCTTTAAGGAAATTGATATCTCTTTGGCTGGATGGTATCACGGCATTTTCCATTCTGCCGTTAAGGATGGCAGTGGGACTGGGAATTTTTAGTGCCATATGTGGGTTTATCTACGGGATCGTTATTGTGATTCAAAGGTTGGTTGTGCATAATGTGGTTGCGGGATGGAGTTCCCTTGCGGCACTTCTTTTATTTATGTTCGGAATTGTACTTTGCGTTCTTGGTATGATAGGAGAGTATATAGGAAGAATTTATATGTGTATTAACAATACTCCGCAATATGTTATAAAGGAAATATCAAAAGGGGACAAAGCAGAGGATGAGTAAACAAAAACGCGTATTGCTGCTAAATGCAGGACATACGGAAATACCGATCATTGAAGAATTAAAAAAAATGGGCTGCTATATTATCACATCTGGCACTCGAAAGGACATGCCGGGGCATAAATTGGCAGATACTTATATTTTTTGTGATTATTCAAATAAAGAAGAAATCCTTGAAGTTGCTAAAAAAGAGGATATAGACGGTATTGTTTCGTGTGCATATGACACAGCTTATGTTACGAGTGCGTATGTGGCGGAACAATTAAATTTGCCAGGACATGATTCATATAAAAACGCATGCTTATTGCATCAAAAAGATCTATTCAAAAATTTGTGTGAGGATCTGAAGATTCCCAATCCAAGATCAACCCCCTTTTTATCTGAGGAGCAGGCAATCTCATATGCGAAGGAGGTGCAATATCCCATTATTGTAAAGGCCGTTGATCAAGCAAGCGGTATAGGGATCATGCGTGCAGATGATTTCAAAGAAGCGGTCACAGCCATTCGAGGAGCATTTGACAAATCAAAAGAAAAAAGAATAGTGATCGAACCGTATATTGTAGGTCATCAGGAATCGTTTGTAGCGTTTGTCGTAGATAAAAAAGTAAAAGTTTGTACGGCATGCAACTGTTATTCACCTATCAATCCATACCTGATCCAAACAGAAACAATGCCAAGTAAGAATTTCTTGAATCTAAAGGAAAGTTTGATCACGATCACGGAAAGATTATTTGAGCAATTAAATCTGGTTGATGGATTGATTACGCTTCAGTACATTGTAAAAGACGGACAGCCCTATATCATAGAGATGATGAGGCGTTGCTTAGGAAACCGTTTTCTTTTTCCGGTATCATATGTTACCGGATTTAATTGGTATAAAGCAATGACGATGGCCGAATTGGGGATGGATTGTGCATTTTTGCCTATTGAGGGAAAAAAATCCGCCTACGCCGGACATCATGCTATCATGGCAACACAGAATGGGATATATCGTGGAACGGAGATACCGGATGAAATCATGAGTCATGTTGTGGAATATGATAAGTTGATGCAAGAAGGAGACGTTGTCAAGAACTATCTTTCAGAAAGGATTGGATATCTTTATTATGTCTATGAAACGGAAAACGAAATGGAGCAAGCGGTTAGGAACTTTAATAGTAAGATAAAAATTACGATGGAGTAAAGAGTAATGAAAAAAAGGGCGATTGCTTATATTGGCGGGCCGAGACAGTTACAGGATTTTATATGGTATTATCTCGCAAACGGAAAAGATTATGTATGGGATCTTGTATGCCAGCCGATGTATAAAGAGATGGGGTTGGAAACTGTATGCAGACAATCGGGATTATTTGAAGAGATCTATATGCCCGATTCCTTTTTATCGCGTTCTAAGAAAGAATTGGTTAAAATAGGCGCGACGATGGGTCTATATTGGTTGTTTGGAAAGAGCAAACAATATGCCAAAAAAGAAATCGCAAAATTTATGGATATGAATCGCTATGAACATATGTGTTTGTCGACAGTTCGTGGAGTTACATGTGGAATGATGGCACTTGCAGCAGATGATTCTATCAGCATCGACCTGATGGAAGATGGTTATGGCGATAATACTGATGCTCATGCAAAACTGGAACTATACAGGTTGAAAGAACCTTTTTATTTAGTGGCCTATTTTTTTGCTAAAATGGGTTACTGTAATCCGAATGGTCTATTTCCACTCAAGTCGACAAAAAAATGTTGCAGGTATTCAGCGAAGCCGGAAACGTTATCCAAAGAGTTGTATAAGGAAGTGCGGCTGCTTGGAGACATGTCTTGCGTGAATGCCGGAGAATATGACGATCTGATGAGAAAGACGTTTGGAGAACTTGAGGATTATAGTAATGCGCAGGCGATTCTTTATACTACCGCTATGAAAGATTTTTCGGAAGATTATCTGTATTATATTGATCTGGCGTGTAAATATCTGGCTGATAAAGAATACACGGAAGTGGCGGTAAAGAGGCATCCTCGAGATCAGGAGGATTATGTTATTCAGGGATGTGATGTTATTTCGTTAAATCCGCAGATACCCGGGGAAATTATTGCTAAAAATTTATGCAATCAGGAAATATATCTGATGTTTCCGTCGAGCACACTTGATGCTTTTGAAGACAGTGAAAAAAGCGTAAATATTTTTGAATTTACCGGGTTGGCGGATCAAGCATATTATACATCTAGTTTTTCAAATGCAATACAGACGGTGCGGAAGATTCGTGGACTTTCCGTAAACATCATTAAATTATAAAAGCGAGGTATGATCATTATGGGAAGAATGATAGTAACAAATAATTGTCAGTGGAAAGATAATCTGGTGAAGGAATGTGAGGACAGCGGTTTTCGCCTGTCGGGAGATGATAACAATATAGCGGTTTTTCATAAATTGAATATTGATAATGAAAACTATTATCAGGATGGTGAAAACTGTATCGCATGTGCGGGCACGCTTATCTATAAAGAGGAGATCGGTGAAAAAGCGTTGCGCGCGTTTCTTCATGATGCCATGGAAGTAGAAAAAGAGGGGATACTTTCGTTGAGAGATCAGGCAATCGGAATGTATGCGGTTGCTATGAGAATCAATGACATAACTTATATTTTTGTTGATAATGAGAGCATTTATCAGTTCTTTTATTATGCGAAAAACGATCAATATCTGGCAATGCCAACCATATATCATATTGCGCAGCAGACGCAGGCGGAACTTGATGTGGACAATTTATACAAATGGTTGAGTGTGAGAGCCTATTATGACTGTTTCACCTGCTTTAAGGGTGTCAAAAAAATAGAAAGAGACGAGTTGATTGTAGTGGATGGAAATATTCTTGAAGTAGAACACTATCCGATGGAACGCCTCAATTGGCAATCGAAAGATTTTAAGAGTGTGGCGGATGCGTTGGAGAAACAACTTGCAAACATCGGAAGGATAAGAAAGAAAGTATTTAACAGATCCATCCTGTATCTCACGGGGGGGGGTAGACTCCCGCCTGGAATATGCCCTGAATGTGTCTGGTGATGAAAACGTAACGATCGGATATTGGTTAGGAAAGGACAGGATCTCAAACGGCCGTGTAGAAGACGCCAAACTTTCTCAAAGAATGGCGGAGATGTTCGGAAAAGAATTTAAGTTGTTTGACGTATCGGAGGAACTGGAAGACAGTTTTGATGGGATCGATAAAAAATATTGCGATAAATACGGCGAGTGGGTTAATATTTTTGCAAACAACATTAAATGGAAAGAAATGTTTGAAAATCTGGACAAGGACATCGATTTTATCAATTTTGGAGCCATGTCTCAGCCGTTGCGGGAAGAGGTGGGACTTGATGTGCATTATAAGCGGCCTTATTCGATTGAGCAATTTGTGCAAAATGAATGTTTGCATTTGAATATCGCAGAAAAACTTTTTAGAAGCGATGCTGGGAAAATTGCGGAACTCTTATGCGATGCAGTCAAGCGCAATTTTGCGACTTCGGAGATGGATCTAAAAGATCTTACATATGAGGACTATGACCATTTGGTTGCTGAATTGTTTTATGCTCCGGAAGGATGGGCGTATTTGGTGGCAAATATGTTCTGTTATAGTTTTCCGCCGCTGGGCATGAAAACCATACACGATATGGCGGTTTCGATGAAGCCGGAATACAAGAAGGGAAGTAGGCCGCATATAGAACTGATACATCGGTTTTGCGATGACTTATTGGGGGTACCGTTCTTTACGCGCCATGCCTATGCAAAACTGGATAGAAAGACGGGCAAGATCCAATTTAGTCTCTTCAGCCGCGCAAGACGAGCATTGATTCCAAAATTATCAGGCACGTGGTTGTTTGAAAAAGTAGCAGTCGGTATGCTTGCTAATATCATTTGGCCACAGATGAAAGAGGACAAGAGAATCTTTGAGGTGTGTCATAATCGTTTGGTTCATTCTAAGACGGTACAAAAAAATCATATTGAAGTAAACGAGCCGAAGTCGATCACCGAAATCGACGTTACGGCATATGCTTCAACAGTGGCATTTATCCTTATGTTGGATTGTATAGGGGAGAGTTGATCTTAGATTAATAAAAAGGAAAGAGAGTCTTGGTTATTATGGGAAGAATGATAGTAACAAATGATCATCAGTGGAAAGGCAAACTTGTAGAGGAATTTACAGAAAGCGGTTTCCGCCTATCCGGCGATGATGGCGAGATAACTGTTTTCCATAAACTCAATATCAATAATGAAAATTATTATCAGGAGGGAGAAGACTGTATTGCATGTGCGGGCACGTTCATTTACAAAGAGGAAATTGGTGAAAAGGCTTTGTCTATATTTCTGCATGATGCAAAAGCAATAGGGAAAAGCAACATTCTTTCATTGAGAGAGCAGGCTGTCGGCATGTATGCAGTCGCTATGAGAATTGACGGTACGACTTATATCTTTGTTGATAATGAGAGTATTTATCAATTTTTTTATTTTGTTGACAACAACAGATATCTGGCGACATCAACCATATATCATATTGCGCAGCAGACACAGACAGATCTTGACAAAGAGCAGTTATTTAAATGGTTGAGCGTAAGATCGTATTACGACAGTTCTACTTGTTTTCAGGGTGTCCGTAAATTAGGAAAAGACGAATTGCTCGTAGCAAATGGAGAAATTTGTGAGATCCAAGAATATCCGGCTGAGAAAGTTTGTCTTCATCTGGATGATTTTGACAGGACGGCGGATGAATTGGAGAGGCAACTTGCCAATATTGGAAGAATAAAGAAAAAAGTCTTCCATAAATCTATCTTGTACTTGACTGGGGGGGGTAGATTCCCGTCTGGAATATGCTTTGAATGTATTTGAAGGCGAAAATGTAACGATTGGGTATTGGCTAGGAAAGGACAGAATCTCGAACGGTCGCGTAGAAGACGCCAAACTCTCACAAAGAATGGCGGAAATGTTTGGAAACAAATTTAGTTTGTTTGACGTATCAGAAGATCTGACATACAGTTTTGATCGTATCGACAAAAAGCAATGCGATAAATATGGCGAATGGGTGAATACTTTTGCAAATAACACAAAGTGGAAAGAGATGTTTGCAAATTTAGATGAAGACATTGACTTTATCAATTTTGGCGCGATGTCGGAACCTTTAAGGGATGATTATGGCTTTGCAAAAAATTATAAACGACCGTATTCGTTTGAACAATTTGTGCGGGATGAATTCTGTCATTTGAACATAGCGGAAAAACTCTTTAAAGATCAATCAGGAAAGATCCAAGAGGCAATAGGCAATGCAGCAAAATGTAATTTTGTCACACCGGAGATGGATTTAAGCGATCTCACATATCAGGATTGCGACCGTCTGGTTGCCGAACAATATTATGTTTTGGAAGACTGGGCGTATTGTATTGCCAATATGTTTTGTTACAGTTTCCCGACGCTTGGCATGAAAGCAACGCATGATGTAGCAGTGTCTATGGATCCGGATTATAAAAAGGGAAGCAAGTTGCATATAGAATTGATTCATCGGTTTTGCGATGAACTCTTAGAGGTTCCTATTTTTTCCAGACATGCCTATGCGGAGTTGGACAGAAGATCCGGAAGGATCACAAGCAGTCTCTTCAGCCGTGTAAGAAGGGCGCTGATTCCAAAATTATCAGGGACATGGTTGTTTGAAAAAGTGGCGGTCGGTATGCTTGCTAATATTATTTGGCCGCAGATGAAAGAGGATAAGAGTATTTTTGAGATATGCCATAACCGTTTGGTTCATTCTAAGACTGTGCAAAAGAATAAAATAGAGGTGAATGAGCCAAAGTCGATCACTGAGATTGATGTGACGGCGTATTCCTCAACAGTCGCATTTATATTGATGTTGGATTGCATATGGGAGAATTGATCGCTAAAGTAAGAAAAAACAAAATATGCTGCGCTTTATTGATGACGGTCATACAGTTTGCAGTTGGTCTGCTTTTTTTTGAGCCAACAGAAAAATCCGATGATTTTGATATGTGTTGTTTTTTGTACGGCGCATTTGATGGCAACTATGATTATCACATGCTTTATCCGCATCCGCTATTAGGACGTCTATTGGTGTGTTTACTTCGGTGGGTACCGAATCTGCCTTGGTATGCGATCTATATGACATCTATGGTTTTTATATCATGCTTCTGTTTCCATTATCTTTTTATAAGCGAATATGGAAGCAAACCGGCTTTTGGCGTAGCATATGCAATCGTCAGTTTTTTGATTATTTACGATTTTTTCATACGTTTTACATTTACAAAGATCGCCGGACTGGTAGCGATCGCTGGGATGCTGTTGCTGTCGTATGCAATATATCATCGGAAATATATGCGGTGGATCCCGTTGGCGATTCTTTTGCTGATAAATTCACTGTTGATGCGCGATCTGGCAACTGTTGCGGTCATGGGATTGTTCTTGTCTCTTTACGGGATTTATTTTATCGAGAACAGAAAGCAAATTTTTTCCAGCAGATTTCTAAAAACAACGGTAAAGATATTCTTGCTTTCCGCTTGTATTTTGGGTGCAAGCCGGCTATCCGCTATTACGACGCAAAATGCGTATGATGCTACGGAGGATTGGAGATTCTATATGGATAGCAATCCTGCGCGCGCGGGTGTGTATGATTACGGAGTCCCTTCTTATAAGGACTATGCAGAAGAATATGAGGCGCTTGGCGTATCGGAAAATGATTATAAAATGTGGTTTGTAGATTATAATTACAGCGACAGGGACGTTCTTACGATTGAACTTCTGCAGGACATAGCAAGTATAAGATCTGAATCTAAGAAAGATTTTTGGGACACTGTATTAGAGGGAACGCGTTACTGTTTTATCAACATTTCTTCACAAGTTATTATGGCGGGATTTGTTCTTGCGGCACTTGTGTTTTTTCTTTTTTCTGCAAAAGGAGATCTTTGGAAAGGACAGATCATCCTAGTTGCTATGATGGGAGGATATCTTTACTTATATTTGCGAGGCAGAGTACAGTCTCATGTTGACGCCATCATTATTTTAACGGGGATCATACTTCTTATTTTTACATTGCGACCCCAAGCCGTTAGTATGAAAGAAAAGATAGGGTTTTCGATTTTGTCTTTGGCGGTCGGGATCTTTGCAATAGGATGGTTTTATGAAGCGTTTGCGCATAGTTCTTATTATTATAAAGGCAGCAGTGAATTTGTTTTGTCATATCGAGAGCAAATGGAACAAAATTATGACAGGCTGAGCATACTTTCCAAAGATCATGACCACTTATATTTGATAGGGGCGCTGGAAACAGGTGTGACCTATCCGGCTTTTACGGTCACATCCGAAGTTGTGGAACGCGATTTTTATGGAAATCTCTTTCTGATGAATGAGTATAGTATGCCGACATACGGATATACGGTCAAACGTTTTTTTGGTGAAGGCGAATCTTTATATGGAAATATTGTAAACAATGATAAGGTGTATTATTGCGCAATGGATAAGGAGAGAGATTATTCAGAGACCATAGCAACATATCTGAGTGAGCATTATCAAGAAGATACGCACGCAAAATTAGTGAAAGAAATAGATGGTATGATGATTTACAGATTTATAAGCAGGGGGAAAGTCAAATGAAAAATCTTTTAATCGTAGGATGCGGAAATATTGGTTTCCGGCATTTACAGGGAACTCTTGAGTATCTCGGGGGGGGCAATGAACATTTAACCGTTTATTGTGTAGACAAAGATAAGGAGGCACTGGACAGATGTCTTGCTGAGGCTGCATCAAGGAATATTCTCGTCAGGGTGACTTCAGAAATGTCCTCTTTACCAAAGTCGATAGAACTAGCAATTATAGCGACAGCATCCGCCGTCAGAAGGGAGGTGTTTGATCAACTCGTATCCGTATGTAATATAAAATATATTATATTTGAAAAAGTGCTTTTTCAAAAAGTAGAAGATTATCATTATGTGAAGAAAAAACTGCATGAACTTCATATCTGCGCATGGGTTAATTGTCCGAGGCGAGGCATGGAACTGTGGCATACCTTAAAAGGACTTCTGGAAAAAGAAGAAACTTATGAGATCTGTATTTCCGGAGGAAATTGGGGATTGTGCTGCAATACGGTACATTATTTAGACGCTATTTGCTATCTGACAGAAAACACAAAAATGCTCCAGATCAAAAAAATGAAAATGGATGGACCGCCTGTCGCAGCCAAAAGAGTTGGATATAAGGAGGCTTATGGAACCATCCTAGGATCGTGCGGGAAATGCACTGGTTTTACGATTTCCTGTCAGGACGATAGCAGCGCACTCCTTTGTAAAGTGATTGGAAAAAGGCAATATGTAATCGATGAAACCAGAGGAGAGTTGACGGTGTTGGAGAGCGGGCATGAGGTTCAAAAACTGCATTTTCAGGCGCAATATGTCTCACACCTTACCGGTATTTTTGTAAGAGAGATTTTGGAACAGGGAGATTGCGAGTTGACGACCTTCGAAGACTCGGTTATTATACACGAAGGCTTTATCGAACGGCTGGGAGAGTATTTTGCGGAGTATGGATATGGCGACGGAAGTTGCCCTATTACTTGATAGAAAATGGAGGAAGATGATAATGGATACAAATAAAAAAGTACTTTTGATTGGTCCGGGCAATATGGGACTGGAGTACAGCAAAGTTTTAGAGGGATTGGATGTTTCTTATGATGTGCTTGGGCGTGGAAAGCAAAGTGCGGATCATTTTTATTCGGTAACGGGAAAGAGCGTAATCAGAAAAACGGTAGACGAATATTTCACGCAAACATCTTCCAAACCAACGCATGCTATTATCGCCACGGATGTACTTTCATTATCTAAGTGTGTTCTTGACGTAATGGAATATGGTGTTAGAAATATATTGATCGAGAAACCGGCGGGACTATCTGCTCTTGAGATATCCGAAGTTGTAAAAAAAGCAGAGGAAACAGGAAGCAATGTTTTTGTTGCTTATAACAGGCGGTTTTATGCGGCTACGGAACGGGCAAGAGAAATCATACGCGAAGATGGTGGAGTGTCGTCATTTTCATTTGAATTTACGGAATGGCCCAATACTTTTCTGCCAATGTATGAAGAACGACAGGAAATTTTAAGATCATGGTTTCTGTGTAATAGCACACATGTGGTGGATCTGGCGTTCTTTTTAGGTGGAAGACCGGTGACAATGGCGGCGAATGTTTCAGGAGGACTTGATTGGCACCCGCAAAGTAGTATTTTTGCCGGAACAGGTGTCACTGACAGAAATGCGTTATTTACGTATCAGGCAAATTGGGAGGCTCCGGGAAGATGGGGCGTCGAGGTGCTGACAAAGAAGCACCGGCTTTATTTCCGTCCTATGGAAAAATTGCAGATTCAAGAATTGGATTCTGTAAAGATCAGTATGGTGGAACTGGATGATACGGACGATGTCACATATAAGCCAGGACTATATAAACAAACGCAGGCATTTTTACATGCTAGGTGTGAGGATATGAAAACGATTGTCGAGCAGTTAAGCGATATGGAATTGTATCATATCATTGAAACAGGTGGAACGATAAACGAGTAGGGATATAGCGGATCATATTAGTGCGATGAATTTTCAGAAAATAAAGGACATATTTCATAATAGTGTATTCAAATATGGAATGACCGGCATAGTGACGACGGTATTAGTGAGGGCAGTTAATCTGATCAGCATACCGATCTTTACAAGATTGCTTGCGACATCAGATTATGGGTCATGTGATGTTTTTTTCTCGGCATCGTATATCCTTTATTTCTTTTTTGGATTATCGGCATTTAGTATAGTAGAGCGGGCGTTTATTGATTTCAAACAGGATATCAACAAATATATGTCGACAGTCATGAGTATGACGCTGATCCATACGCTGATCATTACGTTGTTTGTAAACGCTTTATGTAGTTTTTATCCGAATCTTCGTAGTGAAAGAGCGTCGTTGAACGCATTGATCCTGTATAGTTATATGCTCTTTATCACGACTTATAAAGTCTCAGAATTAAATTATAAGTTTCAATATAAAACATGTATGTTTTATATTTTGTCATATGTGATAGCCAATGTCGTGCTTTCTATTCTGTTTATTTTGACAGATTGTTTTTCTTCTGCTTATTGGGACAGGATTAACGGTGCGTTATTTCCGACGGCCATTGCTGGAATAGGCGCTTTTCTCCTATATCAGATCAGAGGCGGATGGAGCATAAAAAAACAGTATATACAATATACGCTGAAATACGCAGTACCGCTAATACCGAATGGGATTAGTCTTATATTGCTCAGTAATGCCGATAGGATCATGATCAAATATTATTATGGCGCGACATATGCAGCGATATATGCAGTCACATATACCAGTGGGATCTTATTAACCGTCGCTATCGAAGGGATCAATAAGGTTTATCTTCCGGTCTTTTTCCGCAAGATGGAAAAGAAGGAATATAAGGATGTCACATATTATCAGAAGATCATTATTTTTGGAATGTGCGCGTTGAGCGTATTGATGCTTAGTATTTCTCCTGAGGTGACGGTGTTGTTTGGCGGCGCAGCATATAAAGAGGGACAGCAGTTTGTGAACTGGATCATTTTGGCCACGTTTATCAATTTTTTATATACCATTTATTATAATATAGAATATTATCATAAAAAGGTTGTATGGATTACAACGGGGACGATCATCAGCACTGCAATCAATATCGTATTGAATTTTATCTTCCTTCCAATTTGCGGCTATCAATTTGGCGCGGTATCAACGATCGCTGCCTATGTGTTTTTGTTGCTTATGCATATGCTGATCACAAGAAAAACCATTCCACAAAGACTGTTAAAGGATAGATTTGTGATCTTTATTTTGATTGCAATGCTGTGCGTTACATCGGTCATGCAGTTTATGATAGGATCGTTTGTTGTCAGGATCATCACAGGCATTTTGACCGCAGGTGCGTTTGCGTTGTGTATATTGGCGACGTATAAGAAGGCACTGGCAGATTCCGTAAAGTTTAGATTATGAAACCATTCATGTAATAGGAGGCATATCATGTTTGATTTGGATCATTTCATAGGTGAATATGTTACGAAGCGGTCTGAAAGTATGTTTTTATCAGACATCACAAATAACAGGGAGCAGCTCATAGATAAAATACGGAAAAAAAGTATTTTGGTTATAGGGGGCGCCGGCAGTATAGGAAGTTCGTTTATCAAAGCGGTGCTTCCGTTTGAACCTAAAAGTCTGGTCGTTGTCGATCTTAATGAAAATGCGTTGGCGGAACTGACGAGGGATCTGAGAAGTACGGCAGGGATGTATGTACCGGATGATTATGTGACCTATCCAATGGACTATGCTTCGCCTGTATTTGAAAAGATGTTCTGCGGCAGGGAAGGGTTTGATATCGTCGCGAATTTCTCTGCGCATAAGCATGTGCGGAGCGAGAAAGACGTTTATTCTATCGAAGCGTTGCTGCGCAATAATGTATTAAATGCGAAATCGCTTTTAGACTTACTGACAAAATATCCGCCTGAGGAATATTTTTGTGTATCTACGGATAAAGCGGCTAACCCTGTAAATATCATGGGGGCGAGCAAGCGCATAATGGAAGATCTGATTTTTAGTTATTCCGACCGTTTTCCGGTCAAGACTGCGCGATTTGCAAATGTGGCGTTTTCCAACGGTTCTCTGCCTGCGGGCTTCTTGGAACGGATGAATAAAAAGCAGCCGATCAGCGCACCGTCGGATGTGCGGCGGTATTTTGTTTCTCCGGAAGAGAGCGGACAGATTTGTATGCTTTCCTGCATGTTGGGACAAAATCGGGAGATCTTTTTTCCAAAATTATGCGAGGATCAGATGACGACATTCGATGCGATCGCCATGGATCTAATTCAGGAATCCGGATATGACGTCGTTTTCTGTAATTCTGACAGCGAAGCGATAGAAAAGGCGGAGGACATTGTTCAAAGCGGGAAATATCCGGTTCATTTTGAGGTTTCCGATACATCGGGCGAGAAATCGTTTGAAGAATTTTATACGGAAGGGGAAACGGTTGATCTTGACCGATTCTGCGCTTTAGGAGTCATTACGGACAAGCAGCGCTGCGACTTGGACAAGATAGATGAATTGCTGGATCGTCTTATGGCGTTGTTTAGTCAGGATCATATCGAAAAAGCGGATATCGTATATGCCATGGAAAGATATCTGCCGAATTTCTCTCATATTGAAACCGGAAGATCTCTGGATGGCAAGATGTAGGGTTTTTTTCAAGAAAGAAGGGCATGAGGATGATACCTTTATCGATTCCTAATTTTGAAGGTAATGAAAAAAAATATGTAGAAGATGCCGTGGAGCAGGGTTGGGTCTCTACGGGCGGCGCTTATATCACGCAACTGGAAAACATGATGGCGGGATATTTAAGGGCGGAGAGCGTCGCGGCTTGTCAGAGCGGAACGGCTGCGCTGCATCTGTCTTTAGTGGATGCCGGCGTTGGTGCAGAAGATATGGTGATCGTACCGACGCTTACTTTTATTGCAGCGGTCAATCCCGTCAAATATCAGCAGGCCGAACCGATTTTTATGGATTGTGATGAAACGCTATGTATAGATCCTAAAAAACTCAGAAAGTTTTGTGAAGAAGAATGTGACGATATTGATGGCAGGCTGATCTATAAAGGAAACGGCAAACAGATAAAAGCGGTTGTTGTGGTTCATGTTTTCGGAAATCTTGCAGATATGGAACAGATCATGGAGATTGCAGAAGACCATCACCTGATCGTTATTGAAGATGCCACGGAGGCTTTGGGAACGCATTATATCGGCGGGCGTTTTGAAGGAAAATATGCCGGAACCATAGGGCACTATGGCGCATTTTCATTTAATGGGAACAAGATCATTACGACCGGCGGCGGTGGAGCGGCGATTGCGCGGACCGGAGAAATGACGGAACATATCAAATATCTTTCCACACAGGCAAAGGATGATCCGCATCTTTATATTCATAATGAAGTGGGATATAACTACCGAATGACGAATTTGCAGGCGGCGCTTGGTGTTGCACAACTGGAAGAATTGCCGGAGTTTATACGGAGAAAGCAAAGGAATTACGCACTGTATCAGGAATTGTTCAGTGATATGCCGTTAGTAAAGATCTTGCCGTTTCGGGAAGGGACAGATTCCAATCAGTGGTTTTATGCACTGGATCTGTCTATGGAAAAGATCTGTGGAAGTCTGTATGATGTTATGAATGAGATGGAAAAGCGCGGTGTACAGACGCGGGCAATATGGGGACTGGTACATGAACAAAAACCATATAAAAACGCGATCGCGTATCAGATCGAGAAGGCGGTTTATTATAGCGGCAGGATCTTAAATATACCGTGCAGTACGCAGATCACAGAACAGGAGATACGGGAGGTCGCATCCGTACTTACAGATGTTTTGGGAGAAATGTCATATGAATAAAACATATCTGGAGCGCTATCTGGCAAACGAAAATACGAAACTGATAGATGCCATGAATATGATCGATCAGAATGCTGACGGCGTGCTTTTCGTATTAAATGAAGAAGGAAAATTGTACGGTGCTGTTTCAGACGGAGATATCAGGCGATGGATCTTAGGAAACGGCGTACTGGATACAGAGATCAAAAAGATCATGAATATGTCGCCGAAGTATTTATTCGAGGAAGACAGACGGCTTGCCAGAGAGACGATGGAACGCTATAACGTACGCGCAATTCCTATTGTAGATCATTCGCTGCGTGTTGTTGATATGGAGACCCTGAAGAAGCGAAAGGTCGAAGAGACCGCATCGGTCAATGCGTCCGTTATCATTATGGCAGGGGGACAAGGGACAAGACTGTATCCGCTCACCAAGATCCTGCCGAAGCCTTTGATACCAATAGGAGATATTCCTATTATGGAAAGGATCATCCATAATTTCTGCACATACGGGATGAAGGATTACTATATCACAGTGAATTACAAGAAAAATATGATCAAATCATATTTTTCTGAACAGGATACAGAGTATCAGTTGACTTACGTGGAAGAAGATCGCCCGTTGGGAACGGCGGGCAGCATACGGCTGATCGAAAAAAAGTTTAGCGACCCAATTTTTGTTACAAATTGTGATATACTGATTCAGGCGGATTATGCGGATATCTATGAATATCACAAGAAGAACCATAATGCCATTACAATCGTCACATCTCTAAAGAATACGACCATTCCCTATGGCGTTATTCATGCGCAAGAGGATGGTCAAGTCGTTGGAATGGAAGAAAAGCCATGCACTGCCTATTTTGTCAATACAGGAATGTATGTGATAGATCCTGCATTGATCGATCTCATCCCCGCTGATGAGTGTTTTCATATGACAGATCTGGTAGAAAAAGTACTCGGATCCGGACAGCGGGTCGGAATGTATCCGGTAAGTGAAGAAGCTTTTCTGGACATGGGAGAATTTGAGGAAATGAAGCGCATGGAGGAAAGGATAAAACAATGAGCGAGCGGATCATTCTTTTAGGCGCAGGCGGGCATGCGAGGTCTATGGTAGATACGATCGAGGCGTTGGGAAGATATGAGATTGCGGGATTTGTCATGCCGGAACAGGGGATGGAAATGTCCTTTAGGTCTTATCATACGATAGGAACGGATCATGATCTGAGGGAAATATATTCCGCCGGTATCAGGAAAGCCTGCATAGGAATCGGTTATTTAGGGCGCAAAGATGTGCGCCGACGGGTATATGAAAGCCTAAAAGAGATCGGTTTTGAAATGCCAAATATCATAGATAATACGGCTGTCATTGCTTCTGACGTAAAATTGGACGAAGGGTGTTTTATTGGGAAAAAAGCGGTCGTTAATACAAATGCGCAGATAGGGAAATGTGTTATTGTCAATACCGGCGCGATTATAGAGCATGACTGCTGCGTAGGGGATTTTTCCCATATTTCCGTAGGATCGACACTGTGCGGAGAAGTTTGTGTGGGGGAGCATGCGATGATCGGTGCAAATGCAACGGTCATCCAAGGAAGATCCATAGGCAACAACAGTATTGTCGGCGCCAATAGTACGGTGCTGATAGATGTGGAGGATGACATGAAAGTGTATGGAATTGTAAAAGAACAACACTGGTGAAAAAGAATTTGGAATCACCCTAGGAGACAGAATGATATGAAAAAGACTTTAATCATTGCAGAAGCAGGCGTCAATCATAACGGCGATTTAAGCATGGCAAAAAAACTTGTGGAGGAAGCCAAAAGATGCGGCGCGGATATTGTTAAATTCCAAACGTTTCATTCCAAGAAACTGGCTTCAAAGTATGCAGCGATGGCGGAATATCAGAAAGAAAATCTGGGGACAGAGGAAACGCAGGCGGATATGCTGAGCAAACTGGCTCTTACACACGAGGAGTATATTGAATTAGCGCAGCATTGTAAAAAAGTTGGCATACAATTCCTATCGACGCCATTTGATATCGAGAGCATCCGTTTTTTGGATGATCTTCAGGAAATATGGAAGATCCCTTCCGGAGAGATCACAAATTATCCTTATCTTGTAGAGATTGGAAAGACGAAAAAAAAGGTGATCATTTCTACGGGTATGGCGGAAATGGAGGAGATCGCAGAGGCGATCAAACTACTTAAAGAAAACGGTACAAAAGATATTACTATTTTGCATTGTACCACCGAGTATCCGGCAGAGATCAGAGACGTCAACCTACGGGCGATGGAGCGCATGAGAGAAGAATTCGGTTATCCGGTCGGCTATTCCGACCATACGGAAGGAATTGAAGTCGATCTGGCTGCAGTTGCACTTGGAGCAGCGGTCATAGAAAAGCATTTTACGCTGGATCGAGGACTTCCGGGGCCGGATCACAAAGCAAGTCTTGAGCCGGATGAGTTGAAGTTGATGGTAGACGGTATCAGGAAGATCGAAGCGGCATTGGGATCGACAGAAAAAAAACTTTCTGAAACAGAATTACGAAATAGGGAAACGGTGCGTAAAAGTATTGTAGCCGGAAGAAAGATAAGAGCCGGAGAATGCTTTACGGAAGAAAACATAACGACAAAACGGCCGGGAACGGGTATCAGCCCTATGAAGTGGAACGAGGTATTGGGGATGAGAGCCGGCAGAGATTTTGAGGAGGATGAATTGATAGAATTATGAAAAAAGTGGTGATCTTAACGGCAACGCGGGCAGAATACGGATTATTAAAACCGCTTATGACAGGTATGTTGACGGATCCGTTTTTTGATACGCGGATCGTGGCGACCGGTATGCATCTGTCACCGGAATTTGGTATGACCATAAAGGAGATCGAAGCAGACGGAATAAAAATAGACAAAAAAATCGAGATTCTTCTGAGTTCGGATACGCCGGTGGCCGTATCAAAAGCCATGGGACTGGCTATGATAAGTTTTTCAGAGTATTTTGAAGAATGTCGACCGGACGCTTTGTTAGTGTTGGGCGACAGATATGAAACGCTTGCTGTATGCTGTGCTGCGATGAATGCGCGAATCCCGATCTTTCATCTGCATGGAGGAGAGACGTCGGAGGGGCTGATCGACGAAGCGATACGGCACAGCATTACAAAAATGAGTTATCTGCATTTTACAAGCACCGAGCCGTATCGGCGCAGGGTTATCCAATTGGGGGAAGCGCCGGAGCGTGTTTTTAATGTCGGCGCTATGGGAGTAGAGAATGCGCTGCATGTGGATCTGATGACGGCGGAGGAGTTAAGTGAAGATATAGGTTTTCCTTTAGGAACGGCCTATGCGGTCGGGACATTCCATCCGCTCACATTGGAAAATGCCACGGCGCAGGAGCAGATGATGGCATTATTGAATGCGATCGATCGTTATCCGTCTATGCGCTTCCTCTTTACAAAGGCAAATGCCGATGCAAACGGCAGAATTATCAATCAAATGTTGAGCGACTATGCAAAGACGCATGTCAATTTTTGCCTAGTAGATTCGCTGGGGATGAGGCGGTATTTAAGTGCGCTCAGGTATGCAGAGTTTGTGATTGGAAATTCTTCGAGCGGTCTGATCGAGGTTCCGACGTTTCATATACCGACGATCAATATAGGCGATAGGCAGCGAGGAAGGATCGCAGGAAAGACCGTGATTTCATGCGAACCGGCAGAAGACGCCATTGGCGAGGCCATAGAAAAGGCGCTGGATCCGCGCTTCAGGGAAGATATCCGCACGGCGCAGAATCCATATGGCGACGGTCACACTTCAGAAAAAATACTGAACGTGATCAAAGATGTTTTCTTAAATGATAAGATCGATTTGAAAAAGCAATTTTACGATCTTTGAGACAGATATCTTTATGATAAAGTTCGTTAAACATAGGAGGATACTTATATGCAATTTACAGATACGTTTTTTCTTTTCTTTTTTTTACCGGGATTGCTGGTCCTTTATCATTTAAGTAAGAACTCTCTTCAACCGTATATTCTTTTGGTAGCCAGTTTGATCTTTTATGCCTGCGGAGCGAAGGAGTACTTCTTTCTATTCGTTGCCGCGACGGCATTCAATGTATTGATAGGATATGCCATAGGAAGATGTTCAAAGAAATATGGTAAGAGTCGTATCATTTTGCTTGCCTTTGGTATTGCGATAAATGTTGGAGTTTTGTTTTACTACAAATATGCGGATTTCGTTCTGGGCAGTTTTTGGAGATGGAAGGGGGCGGAGTATCTGTCGCGTGGAATAGCACTGCCTCTTGGAATATCTTTTTTTGTATTCAAGGCGATCTCATATTTGATAGATGTTTATACCGAGCAGATTGAAAATCCGAGTTCACCAATATATGCAGCGTTATATCTTACGCTGTTTACGCAGATATCTTCCGGACCGTTAGCGAGAGCGGCAACCGTATTGCCAACGCCGCACGGGGGGGGCAAAATTGCTTGGAACAAATTCTGTGATGGCATGAGCCGATTCGTGACAGGCGTTTGTAAAAAAGTGCTACTGTCTAACCCGCTTTATGGGATCGTAGAGGAGGTATATAGTTCAAACGCAGGAGATCTTACCACAGCGCAGGCATGGATGGGATCGATTTGTTTTTCGCTCCAGTTATTTTATGATTTTGCGGGTTATTCGGACATGGCGATAGGCCTTACGATGATGTTTGGCTATGACTGTCCGGAAAATTTTCTTTATCCTTATACAACGCGTTCCATATCAGAATTTTGGCGAAAATGGCATGTGACGCTTGGTGCATGGTTTCGGGATTATATTTATATACCTTTGGGAGGATCACGCGTTGATAAGAACTGGAAATTGTATCGGAATCTATTTATTGTATGGCTATTGACAGGATTGTGGCATGGTGCGAATTGGACGTTCGTTATCTGGGGATTAGCCTATTTTGTATTGATAGCGGTAGAAAAAGCAACGGGTTTACCCAAACGCTTTTCCTCGCCGGTCGCCGCCTTTTTATATAGGATCATTACATTATTTATCATTAATATTTTATGGGTAGTATTTCGTGCAGATAATATTCAGACAGCATTGATCTTTATTGGAAGAATGTTTAGTTACCATGCTGACAGTATGATCAATGCAAGAGTACAGTTTTTGATAAAGGATAATTTTGTTTTTCTGATCTTCGCTTTACTTTTTACAGTTCCGATCATTCCTTGGATTCGATCGAAATGTCAAAAGTATCGTGCGACCAATGTGATATATCAATGTTTCTTTGTAGTGGCCAGTATTTTTTTGTTCTTTTGGGCAGTTTCATATGTGGTTGCAGGTGCAAATGATCCTTTTGTTTATGCGAACTTCTAGGAGGAAAACTGTATGAAGGATAAAAAGTTATTGGCGGTTATTATATCTGGGATCATGTTGGTAGTAGGAGCGTTGTCTTTTCAGCCACAAGGAGGATGGCAAACGGGAGCAGATGTGGTTGCAGCGTACCAAACGAATCTTTATCCGCAGCATGCGTGGATTGATCTGAATGGTTTTATGGCAAGAAAATTGCATATCAAAGGCCTCTATCAGGACATGGGGATGTATGTTCTGGGGGATGATTATATTATAACAAGAGGCGAGGGGCAGACATCTGCAGATTATGAATACGATGAGATTTGTTCCTTAAAGGACTTTTTGGATGAGAGGGACATTGGCCTGTTGTATGTGAATGCTCCGGTGAAATTTTTAGATGATAATATCTTTATACAGAATTTTGGTGTCCCGTCCTATTCAAATTCAAATGCTGACCTTTTTCTGCAACGTATTGATGAAGCCGGCATAGACTTCTTGGATTTGAGAGAAGAATTGTTATCGGATGGAAAGAATATCTTCGATATGTTTTATAGAACGGATCATCACTGGACGGTAGAAAGCGGATTTTGGGCGACAGAAAAAATAACTGAGCGCTTGAATTGGGATTTTGGCTATCAGATCAATAAAGGGATATATGATAAGGACAAGTATTTGGTTACGGAATATCCGAAGTGCTGGCTGGGGGAACAAGGACGTAAGGTGGGAGAGGCTTATGTTGGATTGGATGATTATGTTAGAATAGAACCGAATTATGAGACAAGTTTTGACCTGATTACTCCTTCCGGAACACAAAGCGGCACGTTTAGCGAACTTTTTATCAATGAAGGAGCCTATACGTTTACGCAGGATGTGTACAGTGCACTGTCGATGCATTATTCTTATTTGTCAGGAGGCATCAGTCAGACAAAGATCATCAACCATGATCAGAGCGAAGGCAAGATCCTGTTGCTTGGAGATTCTTATTCCCAATGTGTGGTTCCATTTCTTGCACAGGGAGTCCATGAAGTAGATTCTCTGATCTTGCGTTCATATGATGGCAGCCTGAGAGATTACATCGAGGCAGGGGATTATGATACAGTTGTTATATTGTATGCGGAATTTATGATCGGAGCTCATGATAGCGGCGAGAGTGATGCAAATTATAAGATGTTTTCTTTTGAATGAGAAACACTGGGAAATCAAGTGAAAGGAGACGGTGTTTGGCTATCAACGCCGGATGAGCGAAACATGGAACAGATGCGGATACTATTTATCGGATGCGTTGAAAGTTCTCAGCGATTGCTGCTGAAACTGATCGAGAAGGAGAAGAACGTTGTAGGCGTTATTACCAGAGAGAGAAGTAACTTCAATGCGGATTTTGTGGATCTGATGCCTTTGTGTAAGGAACATGAGATTCCCTGTCATTATGTAAATAATGTGAATGATGAAGATAGTATAGAGTTTATCCGCTCGCTTTCGCCGGATATCGGATATTGTTTCGGGTGGTCGCAACTATTGAAAGAAGAATTGCTCCAAATGTTTCCGCGTGGAGTGGTGGGGTTCCATCCGGCGGCGCTGCCAAATAACCGTGGGAGACATCCGATCATCTGGGCACTGGCGCTGGGACTTCAGGAAACGGCTTCGAGTTTTTTTATGATGAATGTCGGAGCCGACGAGGGAGAGATCGTTTCGCAGCGCAAGATAGAGATCAGTTATTATGATGACGCGAAGACGTTATATGATAAAATATTGAATGAAGCGGAAGAACAGGAGATCGAGTTTACAGAGGCGTATGAAACGGGGACGATTCAGTTCATACCGCAAAGCCCGCAGGAAGGTAATTCGTGGAGAAAGCGTGGCAAAGAAGATGGACGCATTGATTGGAGAATGTCCGGCAGGAGTATCTATAATCTTGTGAGGAGTCTTACCAGACCATACGTAGGCGCCCATTTCGTCTATCAGGGACAGGATCATAAGGTATGGAAAGTTATGGAACTGCAGTTAGACGGTCAGGAAAATATTGAGCCGGGCAAAGTGCTGGACGTCCATGAAGATGGTACGATAGATGTTAAGGTGGCGGACGGAGCGGTCAGACTGATGGACTTTGAACAACTGCAGATACAGAAAGGAGAATATATCATATGAATGTAATGGTCGTTTCTCCGCATCCGGATGATGAAACTCTGGGAGCGGGCGGCACGATATTAAAATTAAAAAAGCAAGGAGACAGTGTTTTTTGGCTCAACATCACGGATATGAGCGAAGAAGAAGGCTGGGACAAAAAACTGGTCACACACAGGCAGGAGCAGATCAAGGATGTAAAACGGTACTATGGCTTCGACGGTTTTTATAATTTGAAACTGCCGCCTACAAAATTGACAGCAATGGACGAAGGCAGTATTATCGGTAAAATCAAAGGGGTTTTTGAGGAAGTAAAGCCGGATTGGATCATATTGCCCGGCCAGTATGATGCGCATTCGGATCACCATGTTGTTTATAATTGTTGTATGGCATGCGCGAAATCTTTCCGTGCACCGTATATTAAACGAATCACGACCATGGAGATCGTATCTGAAACAGAATTTGGCTTTCAGAAAGAAAAGTTTGAACCGAATTTCTTCGTGGATATTACAGACGAATTAGAAGGGAAAATAGGTGCAATGAAGATCTATGATACGGAAATCGATCAAGTGCCTTTTCCGCGCAGTTTGGATAATATCAGAGCCGTTGCCTCTTATCGGGGAGGTCATATAGCCAGTAGATATGCGGAGGCGTTTTCTTTATTAAAACAGATAGAATAAACGATATACATCAGAGCAACAGTCAATAGTTGGAGGCGGTTGATATGAAAAACATAGCGATCATACCGGCGAGGAGCGGATCAAAAGGAATAAAAGACAAGAATATACAAAAGTTCTGTGGGAAACCGTTGATGGCATCTGCGATCGAAACGGCGATGGAATCAGGATGTTTTGATGAGATCATGGTTTCTACCGATTCTGAGATCTATGCGGATATTGCAAAGAAATATGGAGCAAACGTTCCGTTTTTGCGTAGTGAAGCGGCATCTTCAGATGAGGCATCTTCTTGGAGCGCAGTCGAAGAAGTTTTGGAGATGTATGAGAGGGAAGGACGGAATTTTGACACCTTCTGCCTGCTTCAGCCGACATCCCCGCTGCGGACTGCGGAAGATGTCAGGGAGGCATATCAACTTTTCAGGGAGAAGGCTTCTTTTGCTGTGGTCTCTGTGTGTGTGGCGGAACATTCGCCGCTTTGGTGCGGGCATTTGCCGGATGATCATGAGTTCTCAGATTTTGTCAGCGCAAAGCAAGTAAATCGGAGACAAGATGGAGGGACTTTTTATAGAATCAACGGTGCGATCTATATTGCTAAAACAGACAGATTTAAGGAGGACAAGTTTTTTTATCAAAAGGGAAGTTATGCATATATCATGCCACAGGACAGGAGCATAGATATCGATACATGGATGGATTTTAGATTTGCTGAATTATTGAGTGCGGGGGGGTAATATATAGAACCGTCGTAAGCGTTATTCCTGCAGGGAAGGAGGTTCTGCTTGTATCAGTCGCAGACACAACTCTGGGAAAAGAGGTGTGCGCGGCATGAAGATTGTTGTTATTGGATTGGGATCTATGGGAAAACGCAGGATACGCTTGATTAAAGAAATGTATCCTGAATTTCAAATTGCAGGCATTGACGGGAGAGAAGACAGGAGAAACGAGGCGATCAGTAAACATGGAATCACTTGTTATGAAACGATCACGGATATAAAAGAAAAAATGGATTGTGCATTTGTCTGTACGTCGCCTCTGTCACATGCGGATATCATAACCGAATGTTTAGATAAAGGCTGGCATGTTTTTACGGAGATCAATCTTGTGGCGGATCGGTATGCGGATAACATACGGCTGGCGCAGGAAAAAAACCGCATACTATTTTTGTCTTCCACATTCCTTTACCGTGAAGAAATCAACTATATACGATCAAAAATTGAGAAAGAAAAGAAGTGGAATTATATTTATCATGTCGGACAATATCTGCCGACATGGCATCCGTGGGAAAATTACAAAGATTTTTTTGTCGGGAACGAGAGAACGAACGGTTGCAGAGAACTTATGGCGATAGAATTTCCGTGGTTAGCGGAAACCTTTGGAGAGATCGCGTCGGTCAATGCTGTTTCCGATAAAATGTCAGATCTTGATATCGGATATTCCGATAATTATATGATTCAGATCAGGCATGAGAATGGCAATAAGGGAGTTGTGATCGTTGACGTTGTATCTCCGGTTGCGGTTAGAAAATTAGAGGCATATGCTGAAAATGTGTATCTTTCTTGGGGCGGTACGCCGGATAGTCTTAGTGAATTTGATACGAAAGAAGAACTATTGAAAAGCGTGGCGTTAGACGAGAAAGAAGAACATGAACAGGGATATAGCAGGTTTATTGTAGAAAATGCCTATAAAAATGAGATTCAGGCTTTTTTTGAAACTGTTGTCGGTCATAGGCAACCGTCCTATGGCTTTGCGGAAGATAAAAAGATACTGGAGATCATAGATTCGTTAGGAGCCTGATATGGAAGAAATGCGGATTTGTTTTGTGGGCATTGGGTCGATTGCACAAAGACATATAAAAAATATCAGAAGGATCGGTCGAGAAAGAGGGATCAGATTCAGGATAGACGCGTACAGGAGAGAAAAGATAAAGGTTGACGGCGTTGACCATATTTATACAGCGATCAAAGATGTGCCTTGCGATTATCATGCCGTTTTTATTACCAATCCTACTGCGCTGCATTTAGAAAGTCTGATAAGTTTTCATGATAAAGGAAAAAATTTCTTTATTGAGAAACCGGTCGTTGTTCCGGAGCAGATGGAAAAAGCGAAGGAGTTTCCGCTATGCCGTGACAAAGTATATTATGTGGCGGCGCCGCTCAGATATCATGCAGTTATCCAATGGATCAAAAAGAATGTGGATCCGCGCGATGTGATATCGGTAAGAAGCATTTGCTCAAGTTATCTGCCTGAATGGCGTCCGGGACAGAATTATAAAGATTCATACAGCGCACATAAGGATATGGGAGGCGGTGTCAGTATCGATCTGATTCATGAATGGGATTATCTGGCCTATTTATTTGGCTGGCCTCAAAAAGTGCAAAGCATGCGGGGAAAGAAATCAGATCTGGAGATAGACAGCGACGATTATGCGATTTATATTGCGGAATATGCGGACAGGATAGCGGAACTTCATCTTGATTATTTTGGTAGACATGCGTTGCGGGAAATCCAGTTATTTACGAAAGAAGACACGATCATCGGCGACCTGAACCATAATACGATCCGTTTTTTGCGTAAAGGAGATGTGATTGATTTTCACGAAGAACGCGATGATTATCAGATCAGGGAATTGTTGCATTTCTTTGATATGGTCAGTGGAAAGATAGAAGCGGAAGACGGATATCGCCATGGACTTCGCGTATTACAGGTCACGGAAGGGAAGTAGAAATATGAAGATTTTATTTACAATTTGCGGCAGAGCGGGATCAAAAGGATTTAAGAATAAAAATCTCAAAAAGATGCGCGGGATACCGCTGATATTTTATACATTGGCGGCAATCAAAGAATATAGCGATGCACATACAGAGGACGAGGTGACAGTTGCGCTGAATACGGATAGTCAGGCGTTGGCGACGTTGGCCTGCAGTCAGGATGTACTGGAACTGCAGTGCGTGGAAAGAAAAAAAGAACTGGCGGGAGACAGGGTCCCGAAGGTAGATGTTATACGCGATACCTTTTTTGCATTTGATGCCGTGGATGTTGTCATCGATCTGGATCTTACATCCCCTTTGCGGAGAGTGGAAGATATTGAGAATATTATAAACGAATATAAAAGGAAACCGTACGACATTGTCTTTAGTGTGGTAAACGCCAGACGGAGCCCATATTTTAATATGGTAGAATCCCAGCCGGACGGATATTTCAGAAAAATATGCAGGTCGGATTATACGGCAAGGCAGCAGGCGCCGGCGGGCTATGAGTTAAATGCCAGCATATATGCGTATCAGCCGGATTTTCTTAGGCAAAAGATAGGAAAGACGATCTTAGATTATAGATGCGGCATTGCGGTCATGCCGGATTTTCTTGTGTTGGATATAGATTCAGAAGAAGATTTTGAGATGATGCAGTTTTTACATGAGTTTTATTGCCAAACAGATTCTGGTTTACAAAAAATATATGAAACGGCCGGAGCAATGTGCCGGTAAATATTCGTATTGAGGTGAGGGTATGACGAAAGCGGAGATCACAAAAGAATTAAAGAAGCAATGGGGATTTCCCATCTTTATGAATGTTGTTGTTATGGCGCTTCTGGTAGTGTTTTTTTATGCTGCCTATAAGAGCGAATTGGATATTATCATGCAGACGTTACTCTATGGGGTAAGCGAAGAAGGAGATTTTATCGCACATCTTATTTTCAGCAATGTTATTTTGGGGAAAATATTGACGTTGTTGATGCAATTGATGCCTCATATCGCGTGGTATACGGTTTTTCATTATGCAATGGCATATCTTTGTCTGGTAGTCATTTCCTATGTTATTCTCTGCCGTGTTCAAAACAATACAGGTAAGGTCGTTTCAACGGTGGTCTCAGTGTTTTTGGGGTATGAATGTTATCTCATGCCTATGTATATGAAGACTGCGGCGTTACTGGCAGCGACAGGTGTTTTATTACTTTGGTGCTCTTTGGAAAGCACCGAAAAAAAACGGATAGTTTATATACTGGCAGGTGTGTTGTCGTTAATAGGTGCGCTGGTTAGTTATCGCGTATTTCTTTTGACGTTTCTAAGTTCTACTGTTGTGATGGTACTGGGTAATATCGAACGTATCCGTGCATGGGCAAAAGCACGCAGGAACGGAAAGACTGCAATATCCAAAAGCGTCTTATATGTAGAATGTACGTTTGCGTGCATTTTATTGTTCTCTCTTGCTATGAATATGGCGGATAAATATAGTTATCAGAGAAATGCAGAATGGAATACGATTGCCGGTATCAGGAATTCATATGAACAGTTATATTCCTGCGGATTTCCGGCATATAACGATATTGAGGATGTTTTGAAGGACAACGGTTTTCCGGATCTCACAGAAGGAGAATATGAAGCAATAAAGGAGGGAATCTATCCGGATCGTTTGGATATGTTTGCTCTTTTACAGTTCTTGGCAAAACAGCATGAGACGATCAATACGGAAAAGTTGTTGCTTTTTTTCCATACAGTACCAATTCGGGCTTTTCACACAGGTATGTTTTATCTTTGGATGATGCTCGCGGTTATCTTACTTTATCAAAAGCCATCCATAAAAACTGCACTTCATGTGGCTGTTTCGCTGTTATTAGCGAGTATCCCATATTGCTTTGCATATTTTTTGTATGGTTATGAAAGTCAGCAGTTAGGTGTGATCGCGTATTTGCCGGCGTTGATGTATCTTGGAAGTTTCTTAAGGGATTTTCAGACGGAAAAGGTAAGATATTTCATTGTTTTTTGTGCTTTGACAGGGATAGCATTGTACTACATTTTCTCAGATGCGATGACAACGAGCCGCGAGAACACAGAGGCGTTATATGATATCATGGAGATCGCGGAAGAAAATCCGGATCACCTATGTTGTTTTGACTTTAATCGATATATTTCAAGATTTTCTATTTATCAACCATATCCGCAAGGGGTAAATACGGAAAACCGATATCTCATTAACGGTATTTATGCTATGGTGCCAGGATATCGGTCGATACGGGATCTGTCTGCGGAGGAGGGTATGCAATACCGATTCTATGATTTTTACAGCAGAGGAGACGGTGATATGATCAAGTTGCCGATCGATAATGTAGACGCGCGATTGGGAATCTGGCAACTCCCTATGGACTATGGAGATGATTTTCACTATATGGTGCATATTGTTTTTGAACGGCATAAAGTTGTATTTATGGAGGATCCCTTATGAACAGTGTTTTAATTTCATTACGAAAGATGATGGATGCGATCGCAAAAAATACACTGCTCGTTGTCTTTTCAATCATTTTGATTGCAGCAATGTTTATTAAGGCAATGTATTGTTTTGATGACAGCCCGTATTTTACAACCAACACCCTGATCGATTATATCTTTCTTGTAGTAGCGTTGCTGGGAGTTGGAGTTTTGTATCGTTTCCGTGAAAAGATTCAAGGCTTCTTTGAAAAGCGGCGTTATTGCTATATTATTCTGTTTGGTTGTTATTTTGGCGCGGTTTGTTTGTATTTTAATCTGGTTCCGCTGATTCCTTTTTCTGATATGGGGGCGGTGGCACGCGGTGCGATCCATTTTTCCCAATCAGATTGGACATCCTTTTTTTCGGATGAATATTGGAATGTTTTTCCGGGAAATATGTGGCAGTGTGCTTTTTGGGGGACTTTGTTATTACCTTTCCCAAAAACTTACTTGTCATTGAAGATTCTGAACGGACTCATGACATATGGAGTGATTTTTTTGACCAGAAAGATCGCGCAGGCTTATGGAGTGCGATATTATGCGATCGTATATCTGCTTACGTTGACTTTTTTGCCGCTTTTTTTCTATGCGGGACATATTTATATGGATATACCGGTTACATTTTTCCTATTGCTGGCAGTCTATCTCTATAAACGTGAACATGTGATTGCGGCATTCGTTTTTCTTGGCATAGCAAGGTATTTCCGGCAAAATGCTCAAATTTGGGCGCTGGCGCTTGTTTTTATTTTTGTATTTGGATTGGTTAAAGAAGAAGGAGGAGAGACAAGAGGGACGGAAGAAAGTTTGCGCAAGAAATTATTGGGCAGAAAAGTTCTGATCTTCATTTTTGCACTGTGCATATATCTGATCATACCGAAGGGAATTACAGCGGTTGTCAGAGAGAAACTGGCTGTTGGAGGAGAATATCCAAGATATCCCGGTTGGAATCAGTATTACATCGGTATCAATGAGGCGGAATTCGGATTTATGGATAATGATTTCAGTTATGATCGTACGGCGCAGGATGTTATTGATCGTGTTGTAGAATATGGACCGATCCGCTTAGGGAAAATCTTGATAAAGAAGACCTTTTGGCTATGGAGCCAGGGAACGTATCAGGCGCAGCGATATGCCTTCGGAAATGATGTGGCTGTTGGCACGGATAAATTTGAATATGACACGTTTTTGACAGGGCATTTGCTCAGAGATGATCAGCCTTTGCGCGTTCTTCTCAACAGTTTGATGCGTGCACAGTATTTGGTCGTTTTTGCATTGATGATTTTTTCTTTTGCAAAAACAAAGAGACGAGCCGATTTTCGATTGTTTTATTATATTATCATGGCCACATTCTTAGCGCTGATCGTCTATGAGTTGAAGTCAAGATATATTTTACAAATCATGCCGTTTATGATGATCATGGCGGGTGATGCAATGGAGATCATTAGCGATAAGCATAAACAATAAGGGGATTTTATCGTACAAAGGAGAATAAACATGATTTGTGAGTATAATGATCAACAACTCTTTGAACTGGTAAATCATCAGATTCGCAATTTTTGGAATAATACGGGGGGGTAAATGACAACGGAGTTCATTCTTTGAAAATCGCAATAAAGCGATTGGAGGAAAATTTTAGACATAAGGCCGGTAAAGTCTATGAAGAAAACGGAGAAGTAAAATTCAGCGTCACGCATTCCGTCCAGTACGCCATTTTTTTATATTTATATTCTAATCAACTGTATTTGGACGATGATGAAGCAAACGCTGCAAAAGTATATTATCTGAATAAGGTCATGAACTGTGTGGAATGGTTTTATGCAGTGAAATTTCCAACAGTTTTTTCTGCAGAGCATCCCATGGGTTCCGTTGTAGGAAAGGCGCAGCTTGCTGACCATCTGTTTTTATATCAGGGGACGACTATCGGCGGGAATAGAAATGACAATGTACTCTATTATCCGACCATAGGTTCCCATGTTGTTATGTGTGCCGACAGCAAAGTGTTGGGAAACAGTCATGTGGGAAACAATGTAATTTTGTCAGCAAATTCCTATGTGATCAATGAGGACATACCGGATAATTGTATCGTATTTGGACAAAGCCCTAACTTGACGATCAAATCAATGAACCAAGAGACTATGAGGAGAAGGATAAATGAAATGTGTATGTGGAGAGAATGAGAGGGGAAGTTAAGTGAAAGTGTTAAAAAATAGTTGTGTATATTAGTCAATGATGTGACACCAACTTTTCCAAAATAAAAAAGGCAGTTTGCTACAATGAATGCTAATCCGTGAACAAGGAACCTTTATATCTCTGCTTATGCCTCAAGTTCAATGCGCTTTTGCAGCGGTGTTTTCCACCCTAGTATCTGCATGGGGATGTTGTTGGAACGCCGGAGGTACCTTTTCATCTGGATGATCAGATCCGCATAACTGTAAAAGGACATATGGTTATAAAAGCGTTTCTGGTCATTGCGGTGGCTGCGTTCCACTTTCCCGTTATGTCTGGGTGTACGGGGGCGTATTAGTTGATGGCGGATCCCAAGCTGGCGGCACAGAATGTCCAGCGGGTGTTCCTTTTCGGTTTTTGCCAGATGGGTGAACTCAGGTCCATTATCTGTTTGAAGGGTCTGTGGCAGGTACCCGAAATGGACGATCGCTTTTTTGCAAAGTCAATCCCCCTCGTAAGGGGGAAGATTTGGAGATATGCTAACGTCTGTATACAAAGGCGATATCAACGCCGGAGCGGTAAAGTTTGACTGCGTGCAATCTGGTGATAAATTCATGTGGTAAATAACGTTGCAAATGAGATATAGTATTCATGATGGTTGAGTATCCTTTTGTAGAAGTTTTTGGCGATTAACAGTCTAAAGGATTCAGCCGTCTTTGTATAGTGGAAGGTGTCACATCAATTGTAACCTTACAATGGCAGCAATCAAAAATCATATTTGGGGTTTGTAAAAGAGAATAAAAGGGATATAATGATGGAAAGATCTTCAGTTCTGGAACAGATCTCAGGGATACTCTGTCTATTCATTTCCTACAATAAATTTACACGTTCGAAATACAATATGACATTGAATTTGTTCCGAGAAAGGAATATAATATATACAAATTTGGAGGGTTTGTATGGAATATTTAACTTCTGAAGAAATTGCACAGAAATGGAATATATCATCGCGGCGTGTGACCACGTTATGCAAGGGCGGTAGAATAAGTGGAGCCATTCAAAAAAGTGGTGTTTGGCTGATACCTGATAATGCACAAAAACCTGAAAGCATGAAAAGGGGAAGAAAATCGAATAGAGGTGAAGATAGTGGCAGGAAATAGTAATTTGCATATGTCAAAAGATGCAAGAGAAGATGAGTATTATACAGATCTTGTGATGATAGAGAATGAAATCAAACATTATCGTTCCCATTTTAGAGGGAAAACAGTATTTTGTAATTGTGATGATCCATATGAAAGTAACTTTTTTAAATATTGTTGTTGTGTACTATATAGTCTATATGAGGAAAGTTATGGAAGAAAATAAAAAAGGCAAAGGGAAACAGATTATTCAAACTGCTTTAAATGTTGGTTCGCCAGTGGCTTCAGTGTTATCGCTGATTAATCCAGCGTTTTTATCAATACCAATTATTGCAAGTGTATACAACGAATCATGTGCTTATTTTGATGCAAAGAGTGTGGAAAAAAGGCTATTACAATTTCAGAAAAAAATTGAAGAGCAAGCAATCACCATTAATGAGCTCCAAGAGAGCATTGATTTATTGAATGAACATTTCCAATATGTTTTTAGAAATAATATCAAGCATCTTTGCTTAAGTGCATTGCCAGAAACAACAGAACCACTTATAGAGTGTTTGATTTCGTATTTAATGAATGAAAAACAAGATATGGATGAAGAATTGTGCGAAATAATATGTTCTTGCAATGCTAATGATATTGAACTGCTTAAAATAATAAAGCAATATATGAAGCATGGGGATAGGATATATCATCAGCAGATGATAGAAGAGTATCAAAGTGATATAAGGGAAATGCAAAGGCGACCTCAAATTGTAAACCAAGAAAGTACTACCATGAATAAGGCATACACCCCGCACAAATGGTATGATAGAAATATTATTTATGGAGAGAATACAATATTTTGGAAAGATTTTACGGAATTTTTCAAACTAACTAATATACATGACATGGGAAGAATACTGAATAAGGCGGGGAAAAATGAAGATGGTTTTGAAGTGTATGATTGGGCTTTTTAATTCGTGCTTTGCTAAAGATGCAGAGTAAAGGAGTTGTGCAACTGGAATTTATATCTTCAACTGGTATAATTAGTCAAAATAATATAGATCGATTCCATATAACTTTATTTGGTCAAAATTTATTAAAGCATATCAAGATTGATGACTAAATTATAAAAAGTTGTAACACTGTCACAACTTTTGGAGGTAATGTTTATGAAAGAGATAATGCCGTTGGATGCGCTTAATCAAGTATATGAAGAAATAGGTTTGTTAATAAAGCAGAAAAAAAGTAGTGTTAAACAAGTTGTTAATGACGCAATGATCACCTTGTATTGGGAAATTGGGAAAAGGTTATCTGAGGAGATAACAGGCATCAATAAACCAGAGTATGGTAAGAGA
>CANQBH010000002.1 GCA_947589155.1 uncultured Lachnospiraceae bacterium
CGGAGAAACTTGCGGGTAAGGCTTCGCACATTTCCCAAGAAGGGAAAGGAACACAGGTCGATTATACAATTTGATCTGTATTTGTAAAAACCGGGAGGATGGTATTGATGAACGTAACTTTTTTGCAGTCGGCGCAGGGCGCGGGAAAGTCGATCTTTGCGAGAGAACTTCCCTTGATGCAGAAAACGGGCTTGAAAAGCGCGAAGGAGATGGAAAAGCGCCGGCAAAATGCGCAAAGCCAGATCGCATTTTGGGAAAAGCAGAAGGAAAGTCTGAAAAATCTGGAGTGCGGCACGACGGAGGCGATCGCAAAAAAATTAGAGCGGCTTCATTCGTATGACAGCGAGATCGCCGCGGTCAAAACGCAGTATAATCAGGAACAGATGTGGCACACGATGGATAAAGCACAAGAGGTTGGCGAAAAGATCGCCGAGGAGAGCGAGAAGTTCGAGCCGAAGACAGCCGAAGAAAGGCGCGAGGAACTGGTGGAAGAAGCGCTTGGAACCGACGAGCACAAGAGTGAACTGGAAGAAAGCGTAGAAGAAATACAGGAGGAGGCGGCGGAACAGCCGGAGGAGATGGCCGGTCAGAAAATAGATGTTTTCGTTTAGCGCAGCGGCGTCTGCGGCGACGAAATGTCATCTTTATAGAGCGCAGCATAAACTGTCCTTACGGGGCAGTTTTTTGCTGTACTGAATCAGGAAGATGATTTTCCCCTGTTATAATGTGAATATGGGAGAGTACACATATTCAAGCGAAAGGGAGCGACGCCATGGATGTTCCAACGATGGAAAATGAGGCTTTGAAAACACTCGTTCAGCACGCGGATCTGTTTCCTCAGGCAAACCGCTGCATCGCGTCGCAGCACGCGGTTCCAAAGGCGCAGAAGCAGGCGGCGCAAGAGGCGGACAACGCTTTAGAGGTGATCTGGGCCGGCCCGCACGATGCGCGGAATAACCGTGTGATCTGCCGGTTGACGGCAAAGAACAAAACCGTGTTGAACTCTTGTTATGTGAAGGTCGCAGACAAACCGGGCAAGACCATTGCGCAGGATCATTTTGTCAGTTTTGCAGGGGACGTCTCCTTTGCTAGCCTGCCCGTTCCCAAAGATATTTTTGATCAATGCAGCGTACAGATGGACATGGCCATGGTCGGCCCTGACATAACAATGGCGACTAAGACCATCCCGCTGAATCGCTTTAATGCCGAGGCCGTCAGCGCGATCTTTACCGTCGACGCGCCCAAGATCAAACGGGCGGCCCGGCAGGAAGAAAAAATCAGGATCAGTTATTACCGTTATTCGCCGGTCAGCGCTTATGATTATGTGTATCCGGGACGGGATACCGATCAAATGTATTTCCCATCACAAGGCCGGATCAGCGTAGAGGGCGTCAAAATATTGGGCGCGTCGGGAAACCTGATGATCAAAAGCGGATTAAAAGCGGCGGCGTGTGAAGTGCATACGGAAGTTTCGGACAGCGAGATCTCTTATTCTATCGATGAACGCTGGGAGGGCGTCAAACTTTCGGATTGTTTTGATCTAAAGACCATCAGTACAGATGTTGCCTATCTGTTGACCATTGGCGTCCAAGACGCCACGCTGCGCACGATCAGCCTGATCGTTACAAATGAAAAGTCCCTGATCCGGCAGGACGAAGCGAAAAGTATCTGCGAGATCCCGCAGATCGATGCCTATCTGGACTGCTTTGCGCAGGGGACGCAGATCCGTATGGCGGATGGCGCTATGAAAACCGTGGAAACGATCAAAAAAGGCGATCTGATCAGGACGCCGGACGGAGGACAGGCAAGGGTTAAGGAAGTGCAGGTGCAGGACGATTGTCAGGTGATCGGGATACGACTTGCAGATGGAAGGACGTTATCCGTGACAGACGGCCATGCGGTCGCGACCAGAGACGGCGTCTTTCCGGCGGTTCGGCTGAAAGAAGGACAGGAAGTGCTGACCGAAGACGGAGCGGGAAGGATCGCGCGGATCATTCCCCATTGTGACAAGATGTACAAGGTATATGCGCTGTTTCTGGAAGGCGGGCAGTGGTTGTACGCGGACGGAATGAAGGCGCACAGTTCGGACAGCGGCGATGTGTTTGAAGGGCGGGACTGGCTTCGCGAAGATCTTCCCGAGGAATGGAAGACGGACTATGACAACGCAAAAAAGGCGGGGCTGCTCTATGGCAGACGGTAGCAGGAAAGCGGCGCGCAAAAGCGAATGAAGGGAGAAGCGTGTGAGTCTGAAAAGCGTAATGGTGGAAGAAGACGCAGGCAAATATGTATTTTCCATTTTTCCGGTCCTCCAAAAAAATGATGAACTCATTCTCTGCAAAGACCGCTCCGGCAAAAACGTCATTGCTTCCGGAAACATCACACAGGAACTGTCGGTTGAGAAGAAGATCCTGGAAGAATTGTCGTACGCCTATGTGTTTGTCAAAAGCGGCGACAAATACGATACGCCCGTTTGCATATTGACAAGACCTCCCAAGGTGCAGAAGATCCTGCTTCAATCCGGTGGTCAGGTGAAGATCGTACAGACCGGATTGGATCAATATAACCGGACGGCCGGACTCCTGCTTACGTTTATGCAGGGAGGGCAGAACAGGGGCGAAGTTTGTTTGGACAGCGGTGTGTTCGTCTTTGATCTAGCGCAGGCAGGGATCTTTTTTGAGGAACGGATCAAAGTGGACATGCAGATGCGTTTCCGTTTGGTCGATGAGAACGGGACGGCGGTCTTCGGCCCTGTCGCCTCCATTGCCATGGTGATCGCCCCGCCGGCAATCGAACGGGTCGTCAGAGACGAAAAGAGCATAGAGTTGAAATTGTCAGAAGAACCAAAATTGCCGTTATACGCAAAGATCTACCGCGACGGTCAGGAGATCTGCAGGGCGCTGCCGTGCGAGCGGAAAAAGAGCGCGGAGATACGCTACGGATTTTCCACGGATATGCTGAATATGAAGGGAGGCCGCTATGCGCTATCCGTTGCCTGCATGAATGTAAAGACGTGTTCGTATTGGTCGACGGCGCTTCCGATCCTCACCGAAATTCCTCTCATTAAGAGCGTCCGCCGCGAAGCGCAGGACTGGATCATCAGGATGCAGGAAAAGGGATGCTACTACTGGAAGGAGACGTACGGATGGACAGACGAAATACAACTTGTCGATGAAACGGATCCGGAAATACGTTATGCAGACGAGTACGGCAGCACGCTCAGCCTTGGACCGGCGGCCAGAATCACGGAGAAGGCGCAGTATCATTTTGAAGTCAGGGACGGATTTTACGTTCGGCACGAACGGGCGGAAGAACGCCTCATGTCGGAACAGTATGTAGCATTTGATAACGGCTCGTTTCGGATGACGGCGCAGGACGGGCCGTGTGTCTTTGGCATAAAAGCGGGAAACCATGAGACCGTGGCGCAGGATTTCAGGGAACTGTTGAAAGCAGAAGGCACGTCCTATGCGCGGATTGAGGAATTGTCGGCGTGTTTCGGGGATATGGCCCTGCGGCCAAAGGATATGCTGGCGGTACGGTACGGATACAGACCGGAGCAGGGGGCGTGCGATATACGGGCGGGCATGAGCCTGTGTTTCGACTTTGCGCAGTATCAGAATATTCCGGAAGATGACAGATACTTGGAAGAAGAGGAAGGTCCGGAGACGCTTTCCGACCGCAATTTGAGCGGATTTACGGGCAGCGGGAGCAGTATGTTTCGCAGCATATTACGAGACGGCGCGATCACGTTTGAGCCGTTTGCGCAGGAGGCGGTGCAATGCGGCAGGCTGACCGTGGAAGCGCCGCAGGCGGAACGGGACGGTCGGATCGCAATGGGGACAGGCATATGGGATACGCTTTTTGCGCAGTTTCGCGCGCCTTTTGTGAAACTGCTGTATCCCCTGCAATGGAAGCAGAGCGGACATCTGAACCACGGAAGCATGTACTACTACGACAATGTCTGTCTGGCAGCGGCGGACCGTTATGACAAATTGGAAGAAGCGGCCAGACTTTTCCAAGAACAGGCATCGCCGTCCGAGGAAGCGGCGTATGTATGTTTCCGCGGACGGACGTCGGTGAAACTTATGATCCATATTTTTGTGGAGGGTCATCCGCAGTTATGTGCCCTTGGTACGACACTGGGGGATATCGTGAGCGCGTATGGACTTGGCAGGGACGTATTTTTGGAGCGGCTGTATGAGGACCGCTATCTTCCTTTTTTGGATGCCAATGACGAACTGCCGCTTTATATCGGAGACCGCATATGCAGAAGATAGGAAGGTTTGTCCGGATATCGCCGTCTTTATACCGGCTGGAAGGGGAAGCCGTCTATGCCTGCCTGCGGAAAGGAGAGGAACTTCCGGCGCAGGAGACGGAGGCTTTGGAAATCTACAAGCGGGGCGGAACGTTTCTTTATCTGCGGCGCCCCATCGAAGTCCGGCAGGACAGACTGATTGCCCTGGCAGAGAGTTTTCTGCACAGGCCGGCGCTTCTTTTTGTTGACAATCAAGGAGATCATGCCAGACATTGGAACATGCAGGGCTGGTATATTAACGGCGATCGGATGGCGCAGGCGGGGATCGTAACCATCTGCGGTTTTCGGATCTTTGTTCCGACAGACTGCAAAGTCAGGGCGGACGCCGGAGGGCTCTCTTTCGCAAGGATGCGCTTTGGGAAAACGGAACCGGAAGAATGTGAAGACGGCTTTTTCTCATGGGACGGGGCGTTCCGCTTTCTTTTTTGCGTGGGGGAAGCGTTCCGGCAGGAAGCGCAGATCCGATATGAATGGGGCGGATACGACGCTTTTACGAAACGGCGGCTGTCCGTCCGGTGCAGGACGAAAGAGCCGCATTGGGCAACGGAAAGCGATAAGAAACATGTAGCGTCCGCCGCCAAAATCAAGGCGGAAGTATGTTGGGATGTTCAAAAAGAAACGCGGCTCGCATGTTCCGGTGAGACGGAAATCGGCATTACGGGGTTTCCGCCTGTCAAAATGGAGACGCTGTCGTTTCGGTTTATTCGAGGAAAGGAAGAATATTTCCTTGCGCCTTTCGGAGAAGGGGTGTTCCTGACGGATGGCGATGCGACCGTGGAACAAAAAGGGGTTTTTCATATCCGCCATGGGGACAGGCTGGAACTACGGATCGAGGCGGGCGCAGCCATGTTGAAGATCCATGCGCCTTTTTACGCGTCGGGGACGGAGTTGGAAGTCTGTACTTCGCTGCCGGTGCTTCCGCCTAAGGAGACGCGGACGAGAGAAAAAATGGAACGGTTCCGGCGCAGGAGGCTGCAGGAAGGATGCCGGATGGCGTATCACAAGGATGCGCATTTTACAGCGCAAGCCTTCGAGATGTGCGTCTGCGGGCGTGATATCCTCTGGTTCAATCTGTACGGGAAAGAACGTAAGATCCCCGGTATCGCCCTCTGCCGGATCGATAAGGCGCTGGCACAGGCGGTCGTATCGGAGGAATGTTTTATTGTACTCGACCATCGCGACAGCGAATTGTTTTCCATACCCTACACGATCGATAAAGCAAGTCTGAAAAGGGCGGGGCAGATGGGGTATCCCATGGAAGAATGTGACAGGCTGGCGCGGTTTTATCCGAACGGACAGATCTTCTTGAGCGAAGTATCGTTTTGGCAGGGCATAGACAGGGCGGCCTGCGGTTATCAAACGCAGATCAGGGATGCGTGCCATCATTTCCGCATCGAACAGTCGGGCAGGGAATTTACCTTCGAGCCAACGACATGGGAGGCGCAGGCGATCTTTTTGGCGGTGAAGAAAGGGAAACGTTTTTCCGTCACCGAATGGGCAAACGACGCAAAGCGATGGGATCTGTGGAGCGAAGGAAAAGAGGAAGCGCAGCAGAGATTGCTCCGGATCTGCGAGGAAGCGCATGGCTCCCCGTGGGAAGCGGCGTTTACAAGAAAGGAATGGGAAGGAGGGATCGTCATATTCGGCAATGACCGGTCGGATGAGCAGAGAAAGTTCCTTGTTTTACAGGATCAAATACGGGGGCTCTTATGAGGGAAAGACCGTACTATATAAAAAATAATTAAGGAGGAGGTCACAAAATGGATGTAAATGTTCAAGCAGCAGTAGAAGCGCAGATTCTTGGAGCCAATATGAGGGGGATGATATCCAAGACGACAGACGAAAAAGATGAGCAACATCAGACAACGGTGGAATTTTTAGTCATGCCGTCTGCATTATACAAAAATGAGCCGATCACGGTTGCAAAAGTGGTGAAAGAAATCAACAAACTGATCTATGAGATCGAGCATAACGCCAAGGCGGATGAAAAGACGGAGATTCCTGAGAAAGTAAATGAGACGCAAATACAAGGTGCGCTGGATATTGTAGGGCTTAAAGATGTAAGTCTGACCTTTGTGCAGACGTTTATCCACTATAAGAGTGTTAAAGTGGACGATCCGGCTTCACAAAGCACAACGAAAGCGCAAAAGGAGATCAGCAAACTCATGGAGTATGCCATCGGGATCCATATCCAAGGGGGCAATCCGAGCACGGCAGACTTTAGTTTCCTTGAGATCAGGGATGTTTACATCAATGTGTGGGATACCACCAACCAGAAAGTATTGGAGAGCATGAAGATCTGGACGCCGGAGCAGTTAGAGCAAAAATAATGTCATAGAAATTCGCAGCAAAAGAAAAGGGATAACATATGGATGCACAGATATTGCTGGTTTTTCGGATAGGGGAGTATGGGCAGGGACGTCTTGCAGCAGATATTCTGGATGGCAAACCCGACCGTTTCCTTGGAGAGTTACGTTTTGGACAGACGATGGATTTTAGACAGGCCGCCGAGTTATTCGGCGGCAAGTCTGTTTATCTGGACGAGTTGAAAGAGCATAATTTTCGGACGGATCAGAACGTAGAAGAAAAGGCGGAAGTGTGGTATCAGTTCTCGGACGGTTCATTCGGCATTGTCGTTTGCTTTACCGAGAACTGGTGCGGACACTATGGAGACGCAGCGTTTGTCGTGGAAAACATTACAGGCCGTATCGAATATCTGGGGGGAAAAGACAACGCCTACCGGTTTGCTTTGAACGGGAAGTTCCTATTGGGAAAATATCGGGCGGACATGGCGCTTGCCTTATCTTCGGGCAAGAAGATCTCCTCAACGGTGCTGTCGCTAAAGGTGGAAAAGGCTCAGGCGGAGGTCGATCTTTTGAACCTCATTGATTCCATATCCGGAACAGGCAGTTATGATTCTGTTCCGCTCCCTGCGGACTATATAAGACCTGAGAAAGCCTTTGGACTGGATGCGACGCTGAATCTGACGGAACGGACATTTCTGCTGGCAGGAAGTTATCAGATGAAGCCAAAAACGGAGGCCGCCATTGTAATCGGTTTTGGCATGTCGGATGAGACGGCGCAGGAGGTTGCAGAGCCAAAGACAAGATCCGCATGGTGGATCGGCGCGCAGCTGCATAACTTTACACTGTCGGATATCTCATCGGCACTGGAAGGCGCAGACCGTTTTCTGGCGTTGGATAACGTGTCGGCGGAGGTGTTTCTTTCCAATACGGAGCAGGAGGTTCCACTGCAGGAAGACTGTTTTTTTTCTGACGGGACCGGTATGGTGCAGGTGCATAAGGGATTGACGTTTCGGATCAACGCGCAGTTTTGCGACAGTTACTTAAACGACGTACTGAAACTTCCAAGCGATTGCAGGATCGCCGGATATATTCCTAAGGACCAAGGGGAGGCGATCGTCCTGTCAGGACATATAGGCGACCTTGTTTTTTTGAAGTTTTTGACGTTGAAAGAGATCGATATCACGCTGTATAAAGAAGCAAAAGCGGAGAACTTCCTGTTCAAAGGCGAAGGGAATATCGAACTGCATTTCTTTGAACTGCAGATACCAAAGTTCCATGCCGCTTTCTCCTTTGAGGAAGACCAGACGAGCGAGCGGGTGACGCTTTCCGGCGCAGTCGGTAAGGCTCTGGAGAAGCCGCTTGGGATTCCAAATACGAAACTGGAAGAAGTAAAATTCATTGCCGTTTCAGAATCGTTGAAGCGGGAAAAGACCACGGAAAAAAGAGATAGTGTTTCTTTTCAGGGGCAGGCCCGGATCGGAAAGGTTCAGGTTGGGGCAGCAATTTATATTGCAGAGAAACAACCGGCCGTTGTGGAACTGACGATCGGAAAAGACCAGCGGATCTCCATCAGCGGGCTGGTCAGGCAATACTGTGATTTCACATGGCCCAATCTCTTGGACATTCAACTGTATAACGGACGGATCTGGTATTGTGGAAAAGAAGTTAAGATCGGGCAGAAGGAATATCAGCAGGGCTTCCATGCGCAGCTTGACACAAAACTTTTCTTTCTGCCGGAGTTTACGTTGTCCGTGGATATCGGGCGGGAGGATGCGCTTGTAGCCGAAGCATGGATGAAGAAGGCAGTCGAACTTGCCTTTCTTCGGCTTTATACCAAACAGGGAGAAAGAGAATACGGACCAAAGATCGCCATACAGGCGGGCAATGATCAGGGGAGTTTTACGCTGACGACCTGTATCACGATGTTTTCCGCAGATTTGGGAGAAGTGCAGATCCGTGTCGGCAAAGACAGGATGCATGGAACGTTTTCTTTTGGCGAAAAGTTTCCGATCACGGGAGAAGTCGGGTTTATCGCAGATGAAAAAGGATTTTATTTGGAAAATTGCGCGATCGGCAATATTTCCGTAATGGATTTTAAACTGCCGGAGATGGAATTTGGAAAGCAAAAGTGCAAGGTGAGGGTATTGGAGGAAATCACCTTTCAAACGGTTCCAAAAGTGGAGTCCAAGGGGTTTCACATAGATGATTCTATGCTGGAGGCGGCATTTGATCTGACGCTTTGTATCAAGTCGGAATCTTCTTTTTCCGGCGAGGGCGGGGATGATTTTGTAGAACTGGTTTTCACAGGTCTGGCATTGAGCGCCGACAAGAACGCATTTCAGGAATTTACCTTTCAAACGTTCCTTGAGATCCTTGGAAACAATATCGTCAATCTGGTGCAAAGAACGGCGGAGCAAGTCATCACCGGACAGATCTTTGATAACGTCCTGACGGAAGAAGGAATGAAAAACATTGTCAAATTTCTGTCTATTGCGGGCCTTACATGGGGAATCAATGAACTGGTCAGTTTTTTGGTCTGCGAAGGTTTGGAAAAAGCTATGGCAGAAGCGTTTGTCGCAGCGCTGACAAGCGTTCAGGTATCGTCGTGGGAAGGTCTGGGTTATACCTTGGTATTGGGAGGACTTTTAGGAGCGCTGAGTGCGGACGGAAGTTATACCGTAGAACAAAAAGCGCCGAAGGGCGGGGAGGAAGAACAGCAGAAAAACCCGCAGACGCCGGAAGCGCCGACCGTTTGCTTTCAGGAGGAGAAACTGACGATCCGTTGGAATGTCTGCAAGGGCGCGCAGGGATACAGCCCGATCGTGCAAAGAAATGATGAGAAGGGAACGGCGATCGAACTGGCGACAGGAAGCACCGGAGATACCGCATTGGAGATCGCGGGCAGCGACGAGGAGAGCCTTTATCTGGCATCGTATGGTTTTACCTATCAAATCAAGATCTATGCGTGGAATCATGAGGGCTATGCAATTGGCAAAGAAACGGGCATCTATCTGTTAAAGCGTCCAACCAATTTAACAGTCCGCTATCTGTGTGAACAAAAGCGTCTCTGTATTACATGGGATCGTGTGGAGAAGGCAAGGCAGTACGAAGTCACAAGACGATGGCAGGAGCATGGCGCGGCAAAACAGAAGATCGTGACATATGACGCCGACGTATGCGAAGCGGTCTATGAAAAGCAGGAACCGTCTCAGGTCATCGAAGTCTTTGTCCGAGGGAAGACGGAGCATGTATCCGGCCCTGCTGCGGCATCGGGGCGATGTTTTCTATATGACTTAAAGCCGCCGGAAAAGATCGACGGGTATGATAAAGAAGAAGGGATCTTTCTTGCATGGACGCAGGTTTTTTATGCCGACAGATACCGGCTGCTCTGTCTGGACGAAGCGGGAAAAGAAGTAGAAGATGCGGTGTATCAGGAGACGCAGGCGGTGATCAATGCGAAAAAACTGCAGGAAAACGTCTGCTATCACATTTGTATCCAACCGATGAATGAGGTGTGCGTAGGATGGATCTCGGAGGAGGTTTCTGTACTGTGGAAACGCCTTCCCTTGCCGGTAATACAGGAATTTGTATGCGACGGGGACGGAATCATGAGCGCCGTCCTTGCAGTGGATGGCATAGAGTACAAACAACTGGTCTATCCTGACGGCAGAGTGTTGGCGTTGGACGAACAGGCCTTATCCTGCGAATGGGAGATCGACGGGGAGGCCAAAGTGCGTCTGGTCGATCGCGCCCGTCAAGGCCAATGGAGCGATCCGGTCTTGGCGCTGCCGGTGCAGCCGCCGGAGGATGCAGAGGCTTTCGTGAAAGAAGATATCCTGTATGTGCGGTGGAAAGAAGCGGAGCCGTCCTGCCTGTACGGTATCGAAGTCATGATCGGAAACGACAGGCGGGCGGAAGACGTGCTGACGGGGACATCATGGCAGACGGAGCTCTTGCAAATGCCGCCGGAGGAGATCATCCGCATCTCTTTGTATGCGATCGATCCAAACGATACAAGAAGGCGGTCGGTCTCCGTGGAACTGGGGATCAGATATTAGGCGGCGCACGGTCGGCAGGCAAGTTTACAAAAACAATTAGGAAAATACAGATGATTGTGGTATGATTTTCATGGAGCGGATCGCTCAAAAAAACGGCAGGGAGGAAAAAGATGGCAAAGATCCTTTTATGTAACGGCAGCCCGCATACCGCCGGCTGCACCGCGGCGGCGCTTACGGAGATGGAGCGCGTCTTTTAGTCGACGAAGGAACGGCAGTTGCCATACGTCGGGATTTCGTGTATATTATAGAAAGGATTTGCTGGAGAGCGACATGCTATGAGAAAGAGAGAGTTGCGGATTTTCATACAGAACATCAGGCGCAGGATCCGTCCGAAGGACGGCTTGAATTTTCACCGCAGACGGCATAAGATCGAACCTTCCAAGGTCAGGTATTGTGTCGTCTATGTTCTTGAAGTGGCGCTGGTCGTCGGACTGGCGTTTTTGCTGACGCTCTCCTTCGGCAAAAGGACCGTCTGCAACGGACAGTCCATGGAGCCGAAGATCGCCGAGGATTCCACCCTGTGGCTGAATCGGCTGGCGTATTGGATCGGCGAGCCGGAAGCCGGCGATATCGTGGCGTTCAAGCCGGACGGCAACCCGACGGCGAGCGACAGCGTCAAGCGTATCGTCGCCGTGCCGGGCGATACGGTGCAGATCACGGGCGGCAAATTATACGTCAATGAAAAAGCGGTGGAACTGGAGGATGAAGAGGTGTCCATCGAAGACGCCGGAAGGGCGGCGGCGCTGATCGAGGTGGCGGAGGACGAATATTTTGTCCTTGGCGATAATGTCAACGGCAGCGAGGATAGCCGCTATGATTCCATCGGGAACGTAGCGCGGCGCGATCTTCTGGGAAAAGTATGGTTTGACCTTTCCTTTCCGGGATTTGGTCTGATAGAATAGGAGCGGTTATGGAATATCAGTGGTATCCCGGGCATATGACAAAGGCGAGACGCCAGATGCAGGAAGATATCAAACTGATCGATCTGGTGATCGAACTGGTGGATGCGCGTATCCCTTACAGCAGCAGGAATCCGGATATCGACGAACTCGGGCGGCAGAAGGCGCGGCTCATTTTGCTGACCAAAGCGGATCTGGCGGACGAAAGGGCGACAAGGGAATGGAAGGAATTCTTCCGAAAAAAGGGCTGCTTTGTCGTCAGCATGGACGCCAGAAACCATAAAAACATGAAGGAAGTCGGCGACGTCGTACATGAAGCGTGCACCGAAAAGATCGCGCGGGATCGCGCCAGAGGAATCCAGAACCGACCGATCCGCGCCATGGTGGTCGGGATCCCGAACGTCGGAAAATCAACGTTCATCAATTCCTTTGCCGGACGCGCCTGCACCAAGACCGGCAACAAGCCGGGCGTGACAAAAGGCAAGCAGTGGATCCGCATCCATAAGGACGTCGAACTGCTGGATACGCCGGGGATCCTCTGGCCGAAATTTGAAGATCCGAATGTGGGACTGGCGTTGGCCTGTATCGGTTCCATCAAGGATGAACTGCTTCAGACGGAAGAACTGGCGATGGAACTCTGCGGGATGCTTTTGGCGCGTTATCCCGGCTGTATCAAAGAGCGCTACGGCGCGGAGGAAACGGAAGACCTGCCGCTGATGCTTGGCCGGATCGCGGAACAGAGGAACTGCCGGACCAAAGGCGGCCTGTTGGATGAAGGCAAGGCGGCGTCGCTCCTCGTAGACGACTTCCGCAGCGGTATGCTTGGAAGGATCACGCTGGAAACGCCGCAGATCATAGATGAGAGGATGTCATGAAAGAAGAAGAAAAATATACGCTAAAAGATATATTGGAATTGATCCTGTATGTGGGAGTCGTCCTGCTGCTCTGTTTTCTTATCATCACTTATGTGGGGCAGAGGACAAGGGTCATGGGGTCTTCCATGGAAGCGACGCTCAGCGACGGCGATAATCTGATCGTGGACAAGATCTCTTACCGTTTTCACGATCCGGAGCGCTTTGATATCATTGTCTTTCCGTATCAGTATGAGGAGGACACCTATTACATCAAGAGGATCATCGGGCTGCCGGGCGAGACGGTCTGGATCAATGCCAACGGCGATATCTATATCAACGGCGCCCTTTTGCAGGAAGATTACGGGCTGGATCGGATGTCCTACGCCGGACTGGCGGCCGTGCCTCTGAAACTGGGCGAGGACGAATATTTTGTCTTGGGCGATAATCGGAACAACAGCACGGACAGCAGATTTGACGTGGTAGGTCCGGTGCGCGGCGAAGACATCGTCGGCAGAGCGTGGGTCAGGATCTATCCGTTCAACAAGATCGGAGTGATCGTACATCAGTAGGCGGGAGTGCTATGGATAAAGAGAAAAAGATCAAAGAGATTCAGGCGGAATATGAGGCGGCGGATATGGGGATGCTGCCTTCTTTTATTGAAGAATATGTCGCGGACGGCAGGCCGGGCGTTTCCAAACTCATCACGCAGGCGCAGAAAAAGATGGAAAAATTGCGGCTGGAGCGGGAACGGCTGGAGAAAATGCGCGTCTATGAACGAAAGTACGAACGGGATTTTTTGCATATCTGCGGGATCGATGAAGCAGGGCGCGGCCCGCTGGCCGGTCCGGTGTGCGCCGCCGCCGTGATCCTTCCGAAAGACTGCGAGATCCTCTATCTCAACGACTCCAAAAAACTTAGCGAAGCAAGGCGCGAGGCCTTATTTCAGGAGATCATGGAAAAGGCGGACGCCGTCGGAATCGGAATGGCGTCGCCGGAAGCAATCGACGAAGTCAATATCCTGCAGGCAACGTATCTTGCGATGAAAGATGCACTTGCGCAATTGGAGATTCCGCCCGATATATTATTAAACGACGCTGTGACGATTCCGGGAGTCGGGACGCGTCAGGTGCCGATCATCAAAGGGGACGCCAAGAGTGTTTCGATCGCCGCCGCCAGTATCGTAGCGAAGGTGACGCGAGACCGGCTGATGCGTGAATACGACGCGATCATGCCGGAGTACGGTTTTGCAAAGCACAAAGGATACGGGACGCGGGAACATATTGAGGCGATCCGGCAATACGGGCCGAGCCCGATCCATCGGAGGACGTTTTTGCAAAATCTCTGACCGATGACGGGGGTCTTTGAAAGAAGGGGAAATATGCAGATATCCGATCTACTCATTCAATACCAGAACAATCTGTCGTCCGGCAGCGAGATCTCTTCCGGCACAAAGGGAATCGAAGAATTGGTCGAAACGGCAAAGCAGCTGACCGTCGGCAACATCTTTGAGGGGACCGTCAATTCCGTCAGGGGCAATCAGGTCATCCTCGGTCTGAGCAGCGGACAGAACATTACGGCCAGACTGGACAAAGGGATCGTCCTGACGCCGGGGCAGTCGGTCTTTTTTCAGGTGAAAGCGAACGAGGGCAGTCAGGTGCGGATCAAACCGATCTCCATGCAGGGATCGGCGGGCAATCCGACGCTGACGCAGGCGCTTGAGGCGGCGGGGCTTCCGGTCACGGAGCGGAATCTAAACATGGTCAACGCCATGATGAAGGAACAGATGCCGATCGACGCAAAGAGCCTTCAGGATATGTCGCGGCTCTTGCTGCAGGATAAAGGCGCGTCTCCGGCTACCGTCGTCGAGATGACGAAACTTCAGATCCCGCTGTCGCCGGGCAATATCATGCAGTTTGAAAGTTATAAAGAGGATCAGGGGCAGGTCATCCGCCAGATGAATCAACTGGTGGACGAGATCACGTCGATGTTTGAGCAGCCGGATCTTTCGCTGGAGGACGGCGTCGCACTCAACCGCGGGATCGTTTCGTTTTTTACCGAAAACGCTACGGGAGAGATGCCGGACATGGCCGCGCAAAAAACGCAGGAAATGGCAGCGCAAAAAACGCCGGACATGGAGACGGCCTTCGCCGCGCCGGAAGCGCGCGCGATCCCGCTAAGCCCGCAGGAAGCCGCCGTTTTGACAGGACGGACGTCTGTATTTACGCAGGAACTCCTTCCGATGGAGGAATATCCCGCAGACTCGGTCGGCGCGGCATTGGAGCCGCAGGAAATCAAAGAAATGCAGGTAAAACTCAGCAAGTTTCCGCAATTCATCAAAGAATATCCGCAGTATTTTGACGAGAACGGCCAGTGGAAGCCGGAGACGAAGACGGGGACGTTCTTAAAAGACCTTGCAGAGTTCTTCTCAGCATCCGCGCCGTCTCTGAAACGCGAGGGGGTCATGGAACTTTTGTCGGGCAAGGCTTACCGCCATCTGGCGGAAAAGATGATGTCCGACCAGTGGACGCTGCGTCCCGAGGAACTGACGGAGGAACATTCCGTGCGGGATCTTTACCAAAAGATGGAAGGGCAGCTGCAGCGGCTGCATGAACTGGTCGGGAACTATCCGAAAGTCGGGGAGACGGTGGCGAACGCCGCGGGCAATCTTTCTTCCAACATCGAGTTCATGGAGCAGATCAACCAGCTCTATACCTATGTGCAGATCCCGATCAAACTGCAGGGACAGAATATCAACAGCGAACTGTATGTATTCCGCAATGCGAAACAGGACAAGGGCGAAGACGAACCGCTGAGCGCGTTCCTGCATTTTGATATGCAGATGCTCGGCAGCATGGATATTTCCGTCAAACTTTTGCATCGCAACGTGACGACGAATTGGTATCTGGCGTCGCAGGAGGCGATGGAGATGATCGAAGCAAACCTCCCGCAGCTGACGCAGCGTCTTGAGGCAAAAGGCTATCAGTGCGAAATGCACGTAGAAACGACGGAAAAAGGAGAAAAGAAGATCGATTTTGTCGAAGATTTTCTCAAGGGAAACGAAAAGCGAAGATCCGACGGACAGGTACACCGCTATTCTTTTGACGTGAGGGCGTAAACTATGGCAGAGCAGAAATGGAAGCCGCCTGCGCTGGATGAAAAGAAGACGGATCCGGACAAGACGGCGGTGGCGCTTTCTTACGAGCCGGGCGATGTGGCGCCAAAGATCCTTGCGACCGGCAAGGGGCACATGGCCGAAAAGATCATGGAGACCGCCAGAGAGAATAATGTGCCGTTTTATAAAGACAATAAACTGGCGGATACGCTTTCCAAACTGGAGATCGGAGAAGCCATCCCGCCGGAACTTTACGAAGTGGTGGCGGAGATCCTTGTCTTCGTGGACGGCATGGAAAAAATGAAAGCAAAATTAGACGGGAGGTTATAGGAACGAAAGCAGATCACCGGAGCGTGGGAACGCGCTATGAAGCCATGGCCGCGCAGTATTTGGAAAAGCAGGGATATGAGATCCTCGAAAAAAATTTCCGCTGCCGCCTTGGCGAGATCGACATTGTGGCAAGAGAAGGGGCATATCTTTGCTTTGTAGAAGTCAAATACCGCAGGAGCGGCGTTATGGGGTGGCCCGAGGAGGCGGTGGACGCAAACAAGCAGCGAAGGATCAGCCGGGCGGCGGACTACTATCTTTTATCTCATGCCGCGGGATTTGACGTCGGCGTGCGCTTTGACGTCGTGGCGATCCTTGGAGAAACGCTCCAACTGTACCGCAACGCTTTTTCCTATCAGACGAGATGAAGACCAAGGATCGGCAGACCGTTCTGCGCGAAAAAACCTATACGTTAAACAATGCGGCGGAACTGCCGCTTCTGGAGTTTGCCCTGTTGGAAGGGCAGACATGGATCCGTCACGCCTTCACGACGCGGCGCGGCGGCGTGAGCCGCGGTGAATTTTCGTCCTTAAACCTCAGTTTCACGCGGGGCGACAGGGAGGAAGACGTGCGGGAGAATTACCGGCGCGTATCCGAAGCGCTGGGTTTTCCGCTTTCCGCGTTTGTGACCACAGACCAGACGCACACGACAAACGTACGGCTCGTGGATGAAAAAGACGCCGGAAAAGGGCTGACATCGCCGCGCGATTATAGCGGGGTCGACGGCCTCATCACGGATACGCCGGGGCTGCTCCTTGCTACGTTCTATGCGGACTGCGTCCCGCTGTATTTTGTAGACAAAAAGCACAGGGCCGTCGGGCTTTCCCATTCCGGCTGGCGCGGTACGGCGGATGGCATGGGAAGGAAGACGGTGGAAAAGATGACAGAAGCGTTTGGCACGAATCCGGAAGACCTGCTCTGCGCTGTCGGCCCTTCGATCTGTCAGGACTGCTACGAGGTGGGAGAGGAAGTGGCGGACGTCTTTGCCGCGCGTTTTGGCAGAAGGACGGGCGAGATCCTGCGGCACGGCAAAAAAGAAAAATATTTTCTGGATCTCTGGCAGGCCAACCGGATCATGTTAGAAGAGGCAGGCGTGCGGCCGGAGCATATTGCCGTCACGAATATCTGCACCGCCTGTAATGCCGATGTGCTGTTTTCCCATCGTGCCAGCGGCGGCCGGCGCGGAAATCTCGGCGCATTTTTGGGGATTTTACCGGAAGGAGGCGTGTGATGGGCGCGCACCAGATCGTTTCCGTCAAGACGGGAAGCGCGGCGGAGAAAGCGGGCATACGTCCGGGCGATACGCTGCTGGAACTAAATCACGTCAGGCTTTTGGATATCTTTGATTACTATTATTACGCGGACGAAGCCGACCCTGAGGTGCTGTTGGAGCGTCCGGGCGAAGGAATGCTGCACCTTACCGTAAAAAAAGACGAAGGAGAAGATCTCGGCGTTGCATTTGAAAACGGGCTGATGGACGATTACCGGTCCTGTCATAACAAATGCGTTTTCTGCTTCATCGACCAGATGCCGCCGGGGATGCGGGAGACGCTCTATTTTAAGGACGACGATACGAGGCTGTCTTTTTTGCAGGGAAATTATGTGACGCTGACCAACATGAAGACGGAAGATCTGGACCGGATTATCCGCTACCGGCTGGCGCCGATCAATATTTCCGTGCATACCACGGATCCGCAGCTGCGATGCCGTATGCTGCACAACCGATTTGCCGGAGATATCCTCGATAAGATCCGGCGGCTCTATGACGCGCAGATCGAAATGAACGCCCAGATCGTTCTCTGCAAAGGGTTAAACGACGGCGCGGCACTGGAAAAGACCGTCTTGGATCTGTTTGCGTTCTATCCTTATATGAAAAGCCTCTCGGTGGTGCCGGTGGGGCTGACGAAGTACCGCGACAATTTGGAGCCTTTGGAGGCGTTTACCAAGGAAGACGCGGCAAATGTCCTTTCGCTGATCCATGCGCTGCAGGAACACTTTTTCAAAGAGAGCGGAAGTTATTTTGTGCAGGCGTCGGACGAGTGGTATCTGTTAGCAAAAGAGCCGCTTCCAAAAGAAGAACGGTACGACGGGTATCTGCAATTGGAAAACGGCGTCGGGATGCTCCGCCTTTTGAAAGAGGAATTTATGGAGGCGCTCGGTCGGGAACGCCGTCGCATTTTTGGAAGGAAAAAGACCGTTTCGATCGCCACGGGCGAACTGGCGGCGCCGTTTATCGAGGAACTGGCGAAAGAACTGATGAAAAAATTCCCGAAAGTCACCGTGCGCGTCTATCCGATCCACAATGATTTTTTCGGCGGGCAGATCACGGTCTCCGGCCTTGTGACAGGGCGCGACCTGATCGCGCAGTTGAAGGGACGGCCGCTGGGAGAGCGGCTGCTGCTGCCGCAGAACATGGTGCGTCCGCAGGAGAGGGATTTTCTGGACGACGTGACGGTGGACGAAGTAAATAGAACTTTACAAGTGCCGGTAGATATTGTAAAATCAAGCGGTCAAGATTTGCTGGCGGCGCTGTTGTCCTGACAGGCGCGCCGCTTTTTGGAGGAGAATATGAGAAAACCGGTAGTGGCCATCGTCGGACGGCCGAATGTGGGAAAATCCACACTGTTCAATGCGCTGGCCGGAGAACGGATCTCCATTGTAAAAGATACGCCCGGCGTGACCCGGGACCGCATTTATGCGGATGTCACATGGCTGGACTATGAGTTTACCATGATCGACACCGGCGGTATCGAAATGGATACCGGCGACGCCATGATGAAAGAGATGCGGGAACAGGCGGTCGTCGCCATTGAAACGGCGGACGTGATCCTGTTCATGACGGACGTGCGGCAGGGGCTTTTGGACGCTGACGCGAAAGTGGCGGATCTTTTGCGCAGGAGCAAGAAGCCGATCGTGCTTGCCGTAAACAAGGTAGACAGTTTTGAAAAGTTCATGCCGGACGTGTATGAATTTTATCAGTTGGGGCTCGGGGATCCCATTCCGCTCTCCGCGTCTTCCCGTCTTGGGCTCGGCGATATGCTCGACGCCATAGCCGCGTATTTCCCGAAAATGGAGACGGAGCAAGAAGAGGAGACGCTGCCGCGGATCGCCGTGGTCGGAAAGCCGAATGTCGGGAAGTCATCACTGATCAACCGGCTGGTCGGTGAAAAGCGCGTGATCGTTTCCGATATCGCCGGAACGACCAGAGACGCGATCGACACGCGCGTGACGTTTGGCGGCAAGGAGTATATTTTTATCGATACGGCGGGGCTGCGGCGCAAGAGCAAAGTCAAGGAAGAACTGGAGCGTTTCAGTATCATCCGCGCCGTGGCGGCGGTGGAGCGCGCGGACGTCGTGATCGTCATGATCGACGCAACGGAAGGCGTGACCGAACAGGACGCCAAGATCGCCGGTATCGCGCACGACCGCGGCAAGGGAATCATCATCGCCGTTAATAAATGGGACGCGATCGAGAAAAACGACAAGACCATGTATGAGCATCGGGATAAGATCCGGCAGGTCCTTTCGTTCATGCCGTATGCAAAGATCCTGTTCTTGTCCGTGCGGACGGGACAGCGGGTCAATACGATCTATGAAAACATCGACGCGGTGATGGAAAACAACGCGATGCGCGTAGCGACCGGCGTTTTGAACGAGATCGTCACGGAAGCCGTCGCAATGCAGCAACCGCCGTCCGACAAGGGCAGACGGCTCAAGATCTTTTACGCGACGCAGGTGGCGGTCAAGCCGCCGACGTTTGTGATCTTTGTCAACGACAGGGAACTGATGCATTTTTCCTATGTGAGATATCTGGAAAATCGGATTCGGGAGGCTTTCGGCTTTGAAGGCACATCCCTGAAATTTATTATTAGGGAGAGAAAAGATGACTAATATGATAGCAGCAAGACTGGGCGCCGCCGCGATCGGCTATTTATGCGGAATGTTCCTTTCCGGTTTTTTCATCGGCAAGAGCAAGGATATCGATATCAGAACGCAGGGCAGCGGCAACGTGGGAACGACGAACACGATGCGGATCCTCGGCCTCAAGGTCGGGGCGGTCACGCTTTTGTGCGACTGCTTGAAATGTATCGCCGCGGTGGCGATCGCCTACGCGCTGTTTCATCAGGCGTTTCCCGAGCATATCAAACTCATTGAACTTTACGCGGCTTTCGGTACGGTCTTAGGGCACGACTTCCCCGTTTATATGAAGTTTAAGGGCGGGAAAGGGATCGCCTCAAGTTTTGGTATGCTCATCGCGATCTATCCGATGTTTTTACCGGTATGCGTGCTGCTTTTCGCGCTGGCGGTCGGGATCACCAAATACGTTTCGCTCGGTTCCATCCTAGCGGCGCTCGCCGTGATCGTTCAGGTCTTTGTCATGGGGCGGCTCGGCTGGCTGCCGTTTGCGGGAAGCGACCTTTTGGAAGCGCAGATCGTAACGTCCCTGATCGCCGTGCTGGCGGTGTTTTTGCATCGCAGCAATATCCGGCGGCTCCTGCAGGGCAATGAAAACAAACTTTCTTTTCGTTCTAAAAGGGATTAAGCAACGCCGTCTTCTGTCTGCTGACAGAGGGCGGCGTTTTTTATTTGGGGCGCCCGCTTTGACGTGGGCGCTTTTTCTTTAGATTGTACTTGCCTTTTGATTCGGGGGAGATGGCATTGTAAATAAAAAGGAGAGTTATGGTACGATAACTATTGTTTATACAACAATGGTTATTTTTATGGAGGTAGGATATGGAACATGCAAAGATTTACGGTTATATGAGAGTATCCACAAGGGAACAGAACGAGGACAGACAGAGGATGGCTTTGATTGAAATGGGCGTACCTGAAAAGAACATATACGTCGACAAACTATCGGGAAAGGACTTCAACAGACCGCAGTATAAGAAACTGTTGAAGAAACTAGACAGCGATGCGGTACTGTTCGTGAAGTCCATAGACCGATTGGGGCGTAATTATGCTGACTTGAATGAGCAGTGGCGCATTATCACCGAGGGAAAGGGTGCGGATATCGTCGTAATCGATATGCCACTCTTGGACACAAGGCGGGAGAAGAATCTGTTAGGAACGCTTATCAGCGACATTGTGCTTGCGCTGCTTTCTTATGTTGCAGAGAATGAGCGTATGAATATCAGGCAGAGGCAGGCGGAAGGAATTGCTGCAGCAAAGGCAAGAGGCGTTAGGTTTGGCAGACCGCCGATACCAATACCTGATAATTTTTACAAGGCACACAGCGATTGGCGCAAGGGTAAAATTTCTATGGAACAGGCAGCAAAGGATTGTAATATGCTGCCTAAGACTTTTTATAGCAAAGCCGTAAAATATGAAAAGTCTAATTAAAGAAGCGGTATCAAACTGATAAAGCATACTTTTTCCGTTTGATACCGCTTTCGCTAATATTTATAATATCATATCACAAATCTTGTCAAAATTCATCAATTTCTTATATAAAATCGCAAAGAGACTGAAATTAAAAAACCTATCTGAAAAAGTATGCTTTTTTCGATTGCGGAAAAAGCGTGGAGATTCAAAGAGGAGAGCGATTATGGCAGGAAATAGTAATTTGACCGACTCTGCAAGAAATAAACAAGATGAGTTTTATACGCAAATTTCTATGATAGAAAGGGAACTAAAGTATTATAGAAATCATTTTAAGGATAAAGTAATCTTTTGTAATTGCGACGACCCAACGTGGTCTAACTTTTGGAGATATTTTGCAATCAACTTTGAGTTTCTTGGATTAAAAAAACTTATTGCAACACATTACGATGCAGAAAAGCCTACATACAAACTGGAATTATCAAGAGACACTAATGGAGATAAAAAGATAAATGTAGATGACGTAATAAAAACAGCACTTTCACAGAATGGGGATTTTAGAAGTCCTGAATGTGTTGAATTACTGAAAGAGGCAGACATTGTTGTTACTAATCCGCCATTTAGTCTATTTAGGGAATATATTTCACAACTTATTCAATTTAACAAAAGTTTCATTATAATTGGCAATATTAATAATATAACGTACAAGGAAATAACGCCATTGATAATGCACAATGAGATTTGGCTTGGAAGAAATAGTGGTCACTTTTGGTTTAGAGTACCTGATTGGTATGAGGAAAAAAATACTGACTTTAAGATTGATGAGAATGGTGTTAAATGGCGGCGAATGGGGAATATATGCTGGTATACCAATATGGACTATCCTGAAAGATATGAGGATTTGATATTGTATAAGCATTATACAGATACAGAATATCCTAAATATACAAATTGTAATGCAATAGAAGTATCAAGAACGGAGAAAATACCAGAAGACTATTATGGAGTAATGGGTGTTCCAATTACCTTTTTAGCGAAACATAACCCTAAGCAATTTGACATATTAGGAATTGATAAAAATTTTACTTCCGATGGCGGAAGATTTAAGTTGATGATAAATGGTAAAGAAAAAACGCAATATGCAAGATTGGTTATCAGGAGGAAACAGTAATGGATATTAAAATGCATGAAATTCCTATCAGCGAGGTGTTTGAGGGATACATAGACAGTGACGATGAGGGAGTTGTCGGATATGGGGGTAAATTGAATATACGTCCTGCATTTCAGCGCGAATTTGTCTATAAGGATAAACAGCGTGATGAAGTGATCAATACTGTACGGAAAGGCTTTCCGTTGAATGTGATGTATTGGGTAAAGACTGAGGACGGATATGAACTGATGGACGGTCAGCAGAGGACACTAAGTATATGCCAGTATCTTAACGGAGATTTTTCTGTAAATTATCAGTATTTTCACAATTTGACAGAGAGTGAAAAGCAGCAGATCAGAGACTATAAACTGATGGTATATATATGTGAGGGCAACGACAAGGAGAAACTGGATTGGTTTAAGATAATCAACATAGCGGGAGAGCAACTTACCGAGCAGGAACTTCGCAATGCAATTTACACAGGAACTTGGCTTGCGGATGCAAAGAAACGTTTTAGTAAGAGCCAGTGTCCCGCTTATAACATCGCAAGCAATTATATGAGTGGGACCCCTCTCAGGCAGGATTATCTTCAGACGATGTTATCTTGGGTTTCAGATCGTGATGGGATAGCACTTGAAGAATATATGGCAAAACACCAGCACGATGCTGATGCACACGAAGAGTGGTTGTATTTCAAATCCGTCATTGACTGGGTAGAAGCAATATTCCCAAAGTATAGAAAAGAGATGAAAGGTGTACCGTGGGGCTTATATTATAATCGATTTAAGGATAAGAATTTTATCCCCACAGATCTTGAAAATGATGTAAAGCGTCTTATGATGGACGATGATGTTACTAAGAAGTCAGGCATATATGAATATCTGATTGATGGGGAGGAAAAACATCTTTCCATTCGCGTATTTACAGCATCACAGATGCGAACACAGTATGAAAAACAAGGTGGTATGTGTCCAAAATGTTTACAGCATTATGAACTGAATGAAATGGAGGGCGATCACATTACACCTTGGTGCGAGGGTGGGCATACTACGCCAGAGAATTTGCAGATGTTATGTAAAAACTGCAACAGGAGAAAATCGGCAAAATAATGAGCATATAAATGAATATTTGTATGGATATGTCATCCCATTACGAACGAGAAGGCAAAAGTTATTGAATTTAGCATAGGTTATCATTTCCTGCCTGACATTTTCCATCATCTATAATAGTAGAGACTTCCATAAAATGAAAAAGGGAGAGACCTGCAGGCTCTTCCCAGTCGTGGGCTTCATAAGTTTCTGCAACGTAATCACTAAGTACAATATAATAAAAACAGGAAAAAATGAAATTCTTAGTTTCTGCCACTCATCTGAACCGAGCAATTGTTCGAGCGCAATATCAAAAATAACCGCGACAGATTTCTGACCTATTTTCTTATATTCCTGCGACGTTTCTTTTCTTCCATATTGTGACAAAACACAATCTAACAGTGCAAAAAACGGATATTAAGTCCGCGAAATATGTGTGTCTATCTCCATTTTTCGCAGATATTTTTCTTAGATACTACCGATAATTTGTGATGGCTGCTAAGAATAATGCGGTTTGCAAGCGTCCAAGAAACTTTCATCAAAAAAATAAAAAATGTGATTGACGACCACATTTTGTGGTGCTAAAATAATCTTTAGACACAATATATTGTTGCGTGAAGGAAAATACGCAGGAGGAGAAACGTATGGTTCAGGTGGTTAAGAAAGACGGGACGCTGGAAGCCTTCAACGTGCAAAAGGTGGTTGACGCTGTCAATAAATCGGCCTGCCGCGTCTTGATCGACTTTACGGAAGAAGAAGAAAAGTTTATCTGTCAGTTTGTCGAGGAAAGGGTCAATGAACTCGGTATTGATAAAGTGCAGATCGCGCAGATGCACAATATCGTCGAGGGGGCGCTGGAGCGCGTCAATCCTACGGTGGCGAAGAGTTATCGGGATTACCGGAACTATAAGCAGGATTTTGTCCAGATGCTCGACGAGGTCTATACCAAGAGCCAGTCCATCATGTATATCGGCGACAAGGAGAACGCGAATACGGACAGCGCGCTGGTTTCCACAAAGCGCAGCCTGATCTTCAACGAGTTTAACAGGGAACTCTATAAAAAGTTCTTCCTGACGACGGAGGAGATTCAGGCGATTCGCGACGGCTATCTCTATGTGCACGACATGGCGGCACGCCGCGACACCATGAACTGCTGCCTGTTCAATATCCGCGAGGTCTTGGAAGGCGGCTTTGAGATGGGCAATATCTGGTATAACGAGCCAAAGACGCTGGATGTGGCGTTCGACGTGATCGGCGACATCGTCTTGAGCGCGGCAAGCCAGCAGTACGGCGGTTTTACCGTGCCGAGCGCGGATCTGATCTTGGACAAGTACGCGGAAAAATCTTATGCGAGAAACATCAAAAAATATACCGAACTCGGACTGAGCCGCGAAAAAGCGGAAGAAGTGGCATACGAGGACGTCAAGCGTGAATTTGAGCAGGGCTTTCAGGGCTGGGAGTACAAATTCAACACTGTGGCAAGCAGCCGCGGCGACTATCCGTTCATTACGGTCACGGCGGGTACCGGCACGACAAGGTTTGCCAAACTTGCGACGATCAGCATGTTAAAAGTGCGGATGAACGGCGAGGGCAAGGAAGGCTTCAAAAAACCGGTGCTTTTCCCGAAGATCGTTTTCCTGTACGATGAGAATCTGCACGGCCCGGGCAAGCCGCTGGAAGACGTCTTTGAAGCGGGGATCGAATGTTCCCGCAAGACCATGTATCCGGATTGGCTCAGCCTGACGGGCAAAGGCTATATCGCCAGCATGTATAAGCAGTACGGAGAGATCATCAGTCCGATGGGCTGTCGGGCGTTCCTGTCGCCGTGGTATGAAAAGGGCGGCATGTATCCGGCGGACGAGAATGACAAGCCGGTGTTTGTCGGAAGGTTCAATATCGGCGTCGTCAGCCTGCACCTACCGATGATCCTTGCCAAGGCCAGACAGGAGAACAGGGATTTCTACGAAGTGCTGGATTATTACCTCGAACTGATCCGCAAACTGCATATCCGGACGTATGCGTATCTCGGCGAGATGCGCGCTTCCACAAACCCATTGGCATATTGCGAGGGCGGCTTCTACGGCGGCCATCTGAAGTACAATGAAAAGATAAAGCCGCTTTTGAAGACGGCGACCGCGTCTTTCGGCATTACGGCGTTTAACGAGTTACAGCAGTTATATAACGGAAAGTCACTGGTCGAGGACGGACAGTTCGCGATCGAGGTCTTGGAGCACATCAACAAAAAGATCGATGAATTTAAGAAAGCGGACGGCAATCTCTACGCGATCTATGCGACGCCGGCGGAAAACCTCTGCGGCCTTCAGGTCAAGCAGTTCCGCAAGAAGTACGGGATCGTGGAGAATGTTTCCGACCGCGAATACGTCAGCAATGGTTTCCACTGCCATGTGACGGAAGACATCACGCCGATCCAGAAGCAGGATCTGGAATACCGTTTTTGGGAACTTTCCAACGGCGGAAAGATCCAGTATGTGAAGTATCCGATCAGTTACAACCGCGAAGCGGTCAAGACGCTGGTAAGGCGCGCGATGGATATGGGCTTTTATGAAGGCGTGAACATGTCCTTGTCCTATTGCGACAACTGCGGACACGAAGAACTGGAAATGGACGTATGTCCGGTCTGCGGCAGCAGGAACCTGACAAAGATCGACCGTATGAACGGTTACCTGTCCTATTCGCGCGTGAAGGGCGACACCCGCTTGAACGACGCCAAGATGGCGGAGATCGCGGAGAGAAAAAGTATGTAGGATTGGGGAAAGGAATGCGTTATCATAATATCACAAAGGACGATATGCTCAATGGAGACGGGCTGCGCGTCGTGCTCTGGCTGGCCGGCTGCGACCATTGCTGCAAAGACTGTCAGAACCCGATCACATGGGATCCGAACGGCGGTCTGGAGTTTGATGCACAGGCAAAAGAAGAACTTTTTGCGGAACTGTGCAAGGATTATATATCCGGCGTCACGTTAAGCGGCGGCGACCCTCTCTACTTTGGCAACCGTGAAGATGTGACGGCGCTCGTTAGGGAGATACGGGAGCGCTTTTCGGATAAGACGGTATGGCTTTATACCGGTTTTACCTATGAGACGATACAGGATCTTGCGGTGATGGACGACGTCGACGTACTGGTGGACGGCGAATTTATCGCGGAGCAGAAGGACAATCAGTTGTTCTGGCGCGGGAGCGCCAACCAGCGTGTGATCGACGTGCCCGCATCAAGGAAAGCGGGAAAGGTCATACTGCATTGTGAATGAGAATCGGGAGTTGAAAATGGAACTGAAGATCAAAAAACTGACCGAAACGGCAAAACTGCCGGAGCGCGGCAGCGTTTCGGCGGCCGGTTACGATCTTTTTGCCGATGTAGGCAAAGAGACGGAGGTGCCGCCGCATGAGACCGTGATGATCGGGACGGGGCTGGCGCTGGCCGTTCCGGAAGGGTATTTCGGCGGTATTTTTGCCAGAAGCGGTCTTTCCGCGAAAGAAGGGCTGCGGCCGGCGAACTGTACCGGCGTAGTGGACGCGGATTATCGCGGCGAAGTCAAGGTCGCGTTACATAATGACGGAAATAATGCAAGGAAAATTCTGCCCGGGCAAAAGATTGCACAATTGGTGATCCTGCCGTTCCTTCCGGTCTCTTTCGTTGAGACCGAACAGTTGGAGGAGACGGCGCGGGGCGCGGGCGGTTTTGGTTCCACAGGAAAGATGTAGGAGGGAAATATGGCAGGTATAACGCAGGATATCAGAGAGCGTATGGTAAAATTTTTTGCCGAAAACGACAATTCCATTTCATTGAACGCCGTTCCGGGGCATTTTGCGACGAGTTCTTCCCACATCAATTTTTATATTGATGTGACGAGCCTGAAGGTGCGGGCGAAAGATGCGCGCGAAGTCGCGCGGAGCCTGAAGAACAAGATGCTGCACCGCGTTTCTACGGTGGACACGATCGTCTGCATGGACGGGACGGAAGTGATCGGCGGCTATCTGGCGGAAGAACTGGAAAAGGGCCACTTCATCAACAACAATAAGCATGAGACCATTTATGTTGTCTCGCCGGAGGTCAACAGCATCAACCAACTGCTGTTCCGCGAAAACATCCGGCCGTCCATCGAGGGCAAGAGCGTCCTGCTCTTACTTGCGACGATGACTACGGGCGAGACGGTGCGCAGGAGTTTGGAATGTATCGAGTATTACGGCGGAACCTCCGTCGGCGTGGCGACGATCTTCGGAACGATGGAGCATCTGGACCGGATGGACGTCTTCCCGCTTTTTACTTCCAACGATCTGCCCGGATACCAGACCTACAATCCGCATGAATGTCCTTACTGCAAAAAAGGCATAGCGATCGAGGCGATGGTCAACGGCTTCGGATATTCAAAATTATAGAGTTTAAGGATTGCGCCAAAGAAACACTTGGCGCAATGTTTATGTTATTATGCGGCGGGACTTCCGCCGGAACGAGAGGTAAATCATGGCGAAGGAAACTGTGTATGATGAAAACAGCATAGCCGTTCTGGAGGGGCTTGAAGCGGTCCGCAAGCGGCCCGGCATGTATATCGGCAGCGTATCCCGCAAGGGGCTGAACCATCTGATCTATGAGATCGTGGACAATTCCGTGGATGAGCATCTGGCTGGGGAATGTGACCGGATCTTTGTGACGCTGGAAGCGGACGGCTCCTGTACCGTGGAAGACAACGGGCGGGGGATTCCGGTGGGAATGCACGCCAAGGGGATGTCGGCGGAGCGCGTCGTGTTCACGACTTTGCATGCGGGCGGAAAATTTGACGACAGCGTTTACAAGACCAGCGGCGGCCTTCACGGCGTCGGCTCGTCCGTAGTCAACGCGCTTTCGTCCTATCTGGACGTGCAGGTGTTCCGCGACGGCATGATCCATCACGACCGCTACGAGAAGGGAAACCCTGTTATCCGACTGGAAAAAGGCCTGCTGCCGACGCTCGGCAAGACGAAAAAGACCGGAACGAAGATCAACTTCCTGCCGGATCCCGAGATCTTTGAAAGGACCGATTTCAAGGAGGAGGAGATCAAGAGCCGTATGCACGAAACGGCCTATCTCAATCCGCAGCTGACGATCGTGTATGAGGATCTGCGGAAAGAGACGCCGGAACACATCGAGTTCCACGAGCCGGACGGTATCATCGGCTTTGTCCGTGATGTGAACAAAAACGCCGAGGCGCTGCACGACGTGGTTTATTTTTCCGGCGACAGCGAGGGGATCCATGTCGAGGCGGCGTTCCAGTACTGCAACGAGTTTCACGAAAACATTCTCGGCTTTTGCAACAATATCTATAACGCGGAGGGCGGAACGCATATCACCGGTTTTAAGACGGTATTTACGACCGTGATCAACAGTTACGCGAGGGAACTTGGGATCTTGAAGGAAAAAGACGCCAATTTCAACGGCGCGGACGTAAGAAACGGCATGACGGCGGTGATCTCGATCAAACATCCCGCGCCGCGTTTTGAAGGACAGACCAAGACCAAACTGGACAATCAGGATGCGGCAAAGGCGACGGCAAAAGTGGTCGGCGATGAGATTCAGTTGTATTTTGACCGCAACTTAGAGACGTTAAAGGCCGTGATTTCCTGCGCGGAAAAGGCGGCGAAGATCAGGAAGACCGAGGAGCGGGCCAAGACCAATCTGCTGACCAAGCAGAAGTTCTCCTTTGACAGCAATGGCAAACTCGCCAACTGCGAAAGCAGGGACGCCTCCAAATGCGAGATCTTCATTGTGGAAGGAGACTCCGCCGGAGGCTCGGCGAAGATGGCGCGGAACCGTATGTATCAGGCGATCATGCCGATCCGCGGGAAGATATTGAATGTCGAAAAAGCCAGCATTGACAAGGTGCTTGCCAACGCGGAGATCAAGACGATGATCAACGCGTTCGGCTGCGGCTTCTCGGAGGGGTACGGCAACGATTTTGATATCACAAAACTCCGCTATGACAAGATCATCATTATGGCGGATGCCGACGTGGACGGCGCGCATATCTCCACGCTGCTGCTGACGCTGTTTTACCGTTTTATGCCGGAACTGATCTACGAGGGTCATGTTTACATCGCCATGCCGCCGCTGTATAAGGCGATCCCGTCGAAGGGAAACGAGGAGTATCTGTATGACGACGCGGCGCTGGAGCGCTACCGCAAAAGGCATACGGGGCAGTTCACGCTGCAGCGCTATAAAGGATTGGGCGAGATGGACGCCGAGCAGCTTTGGGAAACGACGTTGGATCCGGAACGCCGGATCTTAAAGAAAGTGGAGATTGAGGACGGCCGCATGGCGTCCGACGTCACGGAGATGCTCATGGGAAATGAAGTTCCGCCGCGGCGCGCGTTTATCTATGAGCACGCGCGGGATGCGGAACTGGACATTTAAGTTTTAGCGAAAAGGACAAGGAGAAAAAGAGATGGCCGAACAGGAAAAACTGATCAGGATGGAATATTCCGAGATCATGGAAAAGTCATATATCGACTATGCCATGAGCGTCATTGTCTCCCGTGCTTTGCCGGATGTGCGGGACGGATTAAAACCCGTGCAGAGACGGACGCTTTACGATATGTATGAACTCGGGATCCGCTATGACAAGCCGTTTCGGAAGTCCGCGAGGATCGTCGGGGATACGATGGGTAAATATCATCCGCATGGGGACAGTTCCATTTACGAGGCGCTGGTCGTCATGTCGCAGGATTTTAAGAAGGGGCTGCCGCTGGTCGAGGGGCACGGGAACTTCGGTTCCATTGAAGGCGACGGCGCCGCCGCCATGCGATATACGGAGGCGCGCCTTCAGAAGGTGACGCAGGAATGTTATCTGGCGGATCTCGATAAGGACGTCGTGGATTTCCTTCCGAATTTTGACGAAACCGAAAAAGAACCGGAAGTGCTTCCGGTGCGCGTGCCGAATCTGCTCATCAACGGCGCGGAGGGGATCGCGGTCGGTATGGCGACCAATATTCCGCCGCATAATCTCGGCGAAGTGATCGACGGCGTGATCGCCTATATGAAAAATCCGGACATCAATACGAAACAGATGATGGAATATATCCCGGGACCGGATTTCCCGACCGGCGGCATCGTGGTCAACAAGGACGAACTGCACGCGGTCTATGCCACCGGAGCGGGCAAGATCCGTATCCGCGGCAAAGTGGAGATCGAAAAAGTACGCGGCGGGCGGCAGCGGCTGGTCATTACCGAGATCCCGTACCCTATGATCGGCGCGAATATCGGCAAGTTCTTAAACGATGTGTACCATTTGGTGGAAAGCAAGATGACAAACGACATCGTCGACATCTCCAACCAGTCTTCCAAAGAAGGGATCCGGATCGTGATCGATCTGCGCAAGGACGCGGACGCTGAAAATCTGTGCAACCTTCTCTATAAAAAAACGCGGCTGGAAGATACCTTTGGCGTCAACATGCTTGCCGTTGCAAACGGCAGGCCGGAGACGATGGGGCTCGTGCCGATCATCCGCCACCATGTGGATTTCCAGTACGAACTCGCGACGCGCAAATATACGAACCTTCTGGCAAAGGAACGGCAGAAAAAAGAGATTCAGGAAGGCCTGATCAAAGCCTGCGACGTGATCGATCTGATCATTGAGATCCTGCGCGGCAGCAAGGATATGAAGATGGCGAAAGCCTGTCTGGTCGAAGGCGTGACGGAAGGGATTCGCTTCCGCTCGGAACAGTCCAAAAAAGACGCAAAAAAACTCCGTTTTACGGAGCGGCAGGCAACGGCGATCCTTGATATGCGCCTGTATAAACTGATCGGGCTGGAACTGCAGGCGCTCATGGACGATTATGAAAAGACCATAAAAAACATCCAGGAGTATTCCGACATCTTGGAGAACCGCGCGTCGATGGCGAAGGTCATCATGAAAGAACTCAAAGAGTTTAAGAAGACCTATGCCGCGCCAAGGAAAACGCTGATCGATAACGTGGCGGAAGCGGTCGTGGAAGAAAAGCCGATTGAGGAGATCGATGTGGCGGTGCTGATCGACCGTTTCAATTACGGACGCGTGGTGGATCTGCCGACGTTCGAGCGGAACCGGGAAGCGGCCGAGGCCGAGTGCAAACAGATCGTTTACTGTAAAAATACGGACAAACTCGCATTGTTTACCGACAAGGGCCAGATGCATCTGGTGAAGGTGCAGGATCTGCCGTTGGGAAGGTTTCGGGATAAGGGCCAGCCGCTGGACAATGTCAGCAATTTTGATACGAGCCGCGAGGAGAGCCTGTTTATGGAGGCGCTGGAAAACCTCAAAGGCAGGCGGTTGATCTTTGCGACAAAGCAGAGTATGCTCAAAGTCGTGGATGGCGGCGAGTTTGACGTATCAAAAAGGACGACGGCGGCGACCAAACTGGCGGACGGGGACGAGGTCCTGACGGTCGCCCTGCTGGATCCGGAGCAGACGCTTGTCATGGAAAGCGAAAAAGAGATGTTCCTGCGGATCGAGACGGCGTCGCTCCCCGTCAAGAAAAAAGCCGCGCTCGGCGTGCGGGGAATGAAACTTGGAGCGGGCGACGTCCTGCGCCATGTCTATGTATTAAATGCGGGAGAGAATGAAGTGGTCAGGGTGAAAGAGAAGGAGATCTCCTTAAACCGCCTTCATATCGGAAACCGCGATACCAAGGGTGTAAAAAAATAATGGACGGCAGGAGAGCAAAAGAGTTTTGGGAGAAAGCCGCAGGGTACGGAAGCGTCTTGGGGCTTTCTTCCATGCGTGAACTGATGAAAAGGCTGGGCGATCCGCAGGAAGAGATGTCGATCCTTCATGTGGCGGGGACGAACGGCAAAGGCTCCACCTGCTGTTTCCTGCGGGAAGTGCTGCGGGAGGCCGGTTATACCGTGGGCCTTTACACGTCTCCGGCGGTCTTTTCTTATCATGAGAGGTTCTGCGTCAACAATACGGCGATCACCAATGAAGAACTGGTCTCTTATCTTCTCCTTCTGGAGAAGCACGCGTCGGCGATGGAAAAAGAAGGGCTGGCGCATCCGACGCTCTTTGAGATCGAGACGGCGCTTGCGTTTTTGTTCTTTCGGGACCGGCATTGCGATCATGTCATTCTGGAAGTCGGCATGGGCGGGGATGAAGACGCCACCAACGTGATCCGGAAAAGCAGGCTCAGTGTTTTTACTTCGATCGGCATGGACCACATGGCGTTTCTCGGCGATACGGAAGAAAAGATCGCGGCACATAAGGCGGGCATTCTCAAAGAGGGCGGCTGCGCGGTCTCCATCTGGCAGGAGGAAGCGGTCGAAAAGATCTTAAAGGAAAAGGCGGAGAGAAAGCACGCTTCGCTTGTGATTTGCAGGCGGGCGGACGTGCGCTGGGAAGGAGACCTCTGTATGTACCGCGGTTTTTTGCCGGTCAGGCTTTCCATGGAGGGGAGTTTCCAGCGCGAGAATGTCGTGCTTGCGCTGGAAGCCGTGCGGTGTTTAAGGCGGCAGGGCGTGGACATCAGCGATGCGGCGGTGCAGAAAGGGATATCGCGCGCCCGGTGGAAGGGACGCATGGAGCGTATCTCACAAAAGCCGCTGTGTTATCTGGACGGGGCGCATAACGTACCGGCGGCCCGTCAGTTGAAAGAGACGCTGACGCAGTGTTTTACAAACGCGTCGATAACCTATATAATAGGAGTATTAGCGGACAAAGAGTATGGCGGCATGTTGGATCTTCTGCTGCCGCTGGCGCAAAAGGTCATTACGCTGACGCCGGACAATCCGCGGGCATTGGACGCCGAAACGCTGGCGCGGGAAGTCAGGAAGCGCGGCGGGAATGCCGTCTGCGCGGAGTCGATCGAAGAAGCGGCAAGGCTGGCCGCGGAGGAGACGGCGGATCTGCTTCTGGCCTTTGGCTCCCTGTCTTATCGCGGGGAGTGGAAAAGGGCGTTTTGCCGTCTGCTGGAGGAGAAAAAAGATGTTTGATGAAGAAAAGATCAAAGAAGGCGTGCGGCTTCTTTTGGAAGGAATCGGAGAGGATCCGGCGCGGCCGGGATTAGAGGAAACGCCGCAGAGAGTGGCGCGCATGTACAGGGAGATCTTCGGCGGTATGCAGGGGGATGCAGCCGTGCCGCTGTCCAAGCGCTTTTTGTCGGAGAACAACGAAATGGTGCTGGAAAAGGACATCACGTTTTTCAGCACATGCGAACATCATCTCCTTCCGTTTTTCGGGAAAGCGCATATCGCATATATCCCAAGCGGCGAAGTCGTCGGCCTGAGCAAACTGGCGCGGACCGTGGAGATCTTTGCGCGGCGGCTTCAGATACAGGAGCAGATGACGGCGCAGATCGCGGATGCGATCGAGCGGGAACTGAAGCCGCAGGGCGTCATGGTGTTTGTGGAAGCGGAGCATACCTGCATGACGATGCGCGGCGTAAACAAGCCCGGGAGCAAGACGGTGACGTATGTTGCGCGCGGCGCGTTTGAAACGGATATTGCGCTGCAGGATAAATTTTTCCGCTTTATCGGATACTAAAGCGATGGATGTGCAAAAACGTCTGGAGCGGCTGGAAACCTATCAGGACCGGCTGCGCCGACTTCAACAGATCGAAAAGAATCGGGCGTTCTGCCGCCACGATCTGGCGCACATGGAAAAATGCGCGGAGATCGGGCAATGGATGAAACGGGAAAATGGCTTGGCGTACAGCGACGGGACGATCCTCTTATGCGCCCTGCTGCACGACCTCGGCAGGGTGGAGGAATATGAAAGCGGCGCGGATCATCGCATGGCTTCCGCAGAACTGGCGGACGGGCTTCTCCGCGAACTTGAGGTTTCCGAAGAGGAACGGCGAAAGATCCTGCGGGCCATCCGTTCGCACGGCCGCCGCAAAGACGCCGCGCGGATGTGGTACGCGCGAAAACGCATACGCACGCTGGAAGGGCTGCTGCGGTTTTCGGATCAGTTTTCCCGTCCGTGTTACCGGTGCAGGGCGCGGCGGGAGTGTAAATGGCGGGAGGACGAAAAGATTCCGCGGATCAAAGAAAGGTTTCGGGAAGATGTACCTTGGCAATCGTGAATTTGACACACAACACCATACGTATGTCATGGGCATTCTGAACCTGACGCCGGATTCTTTTTCCGACGGCGGGCGCTATCAGCGCATGGACCGCGCGCTTTACCGCGCGCAGGAGATGATCGCGGAGGGCGCCGATATTCTGGATCTGGGCGGCGAATCCACGCGGCCCGGCCATGAGAGCGTGCCGGAAGCGGAGGAAATGGAGCGTGTTCTGCCGGTGCTGGAGCGTCTGCACGAGCGATTTGAGATCCCGCTTTCGCTGGATACGTCAAAGAGCAGGGTGGCGGCGGAAGGGATCGCGGCCGGCGCGTCTCTGATCAATGACGTCTGGGGGCTGCAAAAAGAGGGGATGAGCAGGGTGATCGCCGAAAGCGGCGTCTGCTGCTGCCTGATGCACAATCGGACGAAGATCACGGAAGATCTGACCCTTGACGGCTTTGTCGCGCAGATGGAGGACGATCTTCACCGCGCGCTGGAAGCGGGGATCAAGCGCGAGCAGTTGATTCTTGATCCGGGGATCGGCTTTGCCAAGACGCAGGAGCAGAACCTGATGATCTTGGGAAATCTTTCCCGCCTTACGCAGTTAGGCTGCCCGATCCTTCTTGGCGTTTCACGCAAATCCGTGATCGGCCATGTGCTGGATCTGCCGGTCGAAAAGCGCCTGGAAGGCACGCTCGCCGTCACTGCGGAGGCGGTCAGGTGCCGCTGCGGTTTTGTCCGCGTGCATGACGTCAAAGAAAACGTCCGCCTGATAAGGATGTCGGAACGGATCCGTGAGCAAAGGAGAGACTGATGGAACAGATCTTTATCGAGCGTTTAGAGGTATTCGGCCGTCACGGCGTTTACCAAAAAGAAAAAGAAGACGGGCAGATCTTTCTGGTAGACTGCGTCTGCGACGTGTCCTTTGCCCGTGCCGTAGCCCTTGACAAACTTTCCCAGACAACGGACTACGGAAATCTCTGCCTCTTTATACGGAAGTTTTTTGCCGAGAATGCGTTTGATCTGATCGAGAAGGCGGCGGACGAACTGGCGCTGGCGATCCTCTATGCGTTTCCCGGCGTTGAGGGCGTAACGCTGACCGTCAGCAAACCGCACGCGCCGATCCCGATGACATTTGAAGGCGTGGGCGTGCGTCTGTCAAGGCGCTGGAACAGGGCGGCGATCTCCATGGGAAGCAATATGGGAGACAGGGAGGCGTTTCTGACGCAGGCGATGGAAAAACTTTTGCGTCATCCGTCCGTGAAAAACCTTGTGGTCTCCGACTATATCGAAACGGAACCTTACGGCTATACAGATCAGGATCCCTTTCTAAACGGCGCGGCGGTGTTTGATACGCTGCTGCCGCCGGAGCAACTGCTTGGCGTGCTGCATGAATTGGAGCAGGAAGCCGGAAGGGAGCGGAGCATCCGCTGGGGCCCGCGGACGCTGGATCTGGATCTTCTGCTTTACGGCGACGAACAGATCGATTGCAAGGAACTGGTGGTCCCGCATATCGATATGTGCAACCGCCTTTTTGTGCTGGAACCCTTGGCGCAGATCGCGCCGGGGATGGTGCACCCTGTCAGAAGAAGGAGCGTTTACGATCTCTATCGGATGCTGCTTAAACAATAAGAAAAACGGAGTGTTGTTATGCGCATGAAAAAAAACCGCTGGTTTCAGATCCTGTATCCGATCGCGGTGTACTATCTTTTTTATAATCTGCTCTACACCCTGCTGCGGCTGCTGTTTTCCGGTCTCGGCCTGCCGTCGCTGCTGTGGCTGGGGCTGGCAAGCCTTGGCACGGTGCCGGTGATGTATCACATTTACAAAACGCTGCCGATCGTTCGGGAAACCGCCGCGATACAATGGAAGAAACTGCCGGAGGAACTGCTGGGGATCTTTGCGATCGTTGCTGCCGGCCTGCTTTTTAACCTGATCCTGTCGCATACGCCGCTGATCGGATGGTCCAAGGGCTATATCGAGGCGAACCGGACGCTGTATGACGGCGGTTTTGCCGTTAAACTTTTTGTCAACGGCATGGCGATCCCGATCCTTGAGGAACTGGTTTACCGCGGGATCGTGCTGGGGCAGCTGCGCCTGTGGATGAGCAGGGGAGCGGCCATCGCCATCAGCGCGTTCTGCTTCGGAATCATGCATTTTAATATCGTACAGTTCTGCTACGGCTTTGTGGTCGGACTTGTCATCGGCTTCGTCTATGACAGGACGTCGCGCCTCTGGGTCGTCATGGCGGCGCACGGGCTGACAAACATTCTTGCGCTTGTCCTTAGCGCATAACTTACACAGGAGGAAGAGATATGAAAAAAAAGAGTAGAGTCTATGTATCGGAGGATGCGCCGAACATTGCGGGGAATCTTGCCATTGTTTTTACATCGCTGCTGCTGGTCGTGCTCGGGCTTGTGATGCTTTTTGCCGGCGAAGTGCAGCTGGTCTATTTCTGCTACGGCGCGGGCGCCTGTCTGTTGGTCTGGGGGATCTGGCTGATCAGCCGCTATTTTCTGCGGCATGAGTTTCAGGAGACGACCAATTACGGATTTTCCATCGGGACGCTTGTCGTCATCCTTGGAGCCGTCGATCTGATCCGCGCGAAGGAGATCGCGGAAAGCCTGCCGGACTATCTGGGGATCATCGTGCTGATCGAGGGCGTCGTCATGTTACAGAATACGGTGCAGTTGAAAAATCTGCGGGGAAAACTTTGGGCGGTGAGCCTGCTGTTTTCGCTGCTGTCCGTCGCGGCGTCCCTTGTCATATTATTGGACGTCGGACATATGATCTCAAAGAATGGAATGATTTTGTATCTCCTGCTGATCGCCGTCGGTGTTTTTACCCTGATCTCGCTTTGTTTTGTCGCATGGCGCACGAAGAAGTATCACAAGGAGATCGACCGCGAGAACAGCCGCCATCTGGAAGAGTTGGAGGAGTGGTACGCCGGTAAGGAGCGCGAAAAAACGAAGGAAGCGGAACAGGACGGCGTAGACGGGGACGGCGGAGTCGAGGCGGAGGCGGCGCAGGATACGGCTGCCGCTGCCGAAGCAGAAGAACAGGAAGAACCGGCGCAGCGGGAAGACTGAGCGCGGAAAGGAGTTGGACATGGGAAATCTTTCGGATTATCTGATGTGGCGGGGAGACCTGCCGTTTTCAAAAGATCCGTTCAATGCGGTGGACAATATGCTCCTTTCGGAACTGGCGTACACGCGGTTTGACGGGATCGTTCCGGAGCCGGGGCAAGGGGACGCGATCTTGCTGACGGAAGCATGCGGCCGCTTTTTTGAACGCTACACGCCGGACGAGATCATGGATTCGGTATCGTCCACGAAGGTTGCCCCGTTTTTGATGCGCGAGATGGCGGAGACCGACAGATTTTGCAATGCAAAACTGACCGGCTATGTCAACGATATCGATTTGGACGGTCAGTCGCAGTTTTCGGCGGTCACGGTCCTGCTGGACGACGGTTCGGCTTTTGTGGCGTACCGCGGGACCGACAGCAGCATTGTCGGGTGGAAAGAAGATTTTAACATGTCGTTTTTGTACGAGACGCCCGGGCAGTTGAAGGCGGCGGAATATCTGAACCGCCAATTTGCCGGAAAGGACTGCCGCCTGCGGGTCGGCGGGCACTCCAAAGGCGGAAATTTTGCGGTTTACGCGGCGATGAACGCGCGCGAGGAGATATGGGAGCGGATCGAAAGCGTCTACTCCAACGACGGCCCCGGTTTCCTGAAGGAAGTGACGGAGACGAGAAAATACCAAAAGATCCTGCCGAAAGTCACCAGCCTGATTCCGGAATCCTCCATCGTCGGCCTGCTGTTAGAGAACCCGATGGACCATCAGATCGTAAAAAGCACGCAGACCGGCGCGATGCAGCACGACCTGATGAGCTGGGAAGTGCAGGGCAATGCTCCGGTCTTTGCCGATTCGGTCAGCGAGACCAGCGTCATGCTGGATAAGACGTTAAAGAACTGGATCTACGGCCTGAGCGTAGAGGAGCGGCAGAAGTTCGTCGAGATCCTTTTTGACTTTTTGGAATCCACCGGAGCAAAGACGCTGGACGAACTTTCCAAGAGCAAACTGCTTCTGGTGAACGAAGTGACGCGAAAACTTGGCAGTTTGCAGCCGGAACAGCAGCAGGCCTTAAAGGACGTATTGCTGCGTCTGGCTTATTCCGGCGGCGAAACGTTTGTTTCCAAGGCAAGCAGCAGATTTTTGAGCAAATCGGAGAAAACGTGAGAAAACGAGAGGAAACATTAAATTTTTGCGAGCATAGAGATTGAATAAGATGAAAATGTAAAAAAATGGAATTTGCAACTTTATTCGTGTGTGCTATTATTAAAAACATGATTAGCACTCAAACAAAATGAGTGCTAACAAATCGAAAAATAAAAGGAGGAAATCAACATGAAATTAGTACCTTTGGTAGATAGGGTCGTCTTAAAACAGTGTGAAGCGGAAGAGACCACAAAATCCGGCATCATTCTTGCCAGCGCCGCACAGGAAAAACCGATGGAAGCGGAAGTCATCGCCGTCGGACCGGGCGGGATGGTTGACGGCAAAGAAGTGACCATGCAGGTCAAGGAAGGCCAGAAGGTCATTTATTCCAAGTATTCGGGAACGGAAGTAAAACTGGACGGCGAGGAATACATCATCGTACGTCAGAATGATATTTTAGCAGTCGTAGAATCATAGAAAGAAGGAATGAAAAATGGCAAAGGAAATTAAGTATGGCGCAGAAGCAAGAGCAGCACTGGAAGCGGGTGTAGATAAACTGGCGGACACCGTCCGCGTAACGATCGGACCGAAGGGCCGCAACGTCGTTTTGGATAAATCTTACGGCGCGCCGCTCATCACCAACGACGGCGTTACGATCGCAAAAGAGATCGAACTTGAGGACGCGTTTGAAAACATGGGCGCGCAGCTTGTCAAGGAAGTAGCGACAAAGACGAACGATGTCGCCGGAGACGGTACGACGACGGCAACGGTACTGGCGCAGGCCATGATCAAGGAAGGTATGAAAAACCTTGCGGCCGGCGCGAACCCGATCATTTTAAGAAAAGGTATGAAGAAGGCTACGGACGCCGTAGTAGACTCCATTCTTGCAATGTCCCAGAAGGTAACGGGCAAGGAGCAGATCGCCAAGGTCGCAGCCATTTCCGCAGGCGATGAGGAAGTCGGAAGCATGGTTGCCGACGCAATGGAAAAAGTTTCCAACGACGGCGTGATCACGATCGAAGAGTCCAAGACCATGCAGACGGAACTGGATCTGGTCGAAGGTATGCAGTTTGACCGCGGCTATATTTCCGCATATATGGCTACGGATATGGATAAGATGGAAGCGGTTCTGGACGATCCGTATATCCTGATCACCGACAAGAAGATCAGCAATATTCAGGAGATCCTGCCGCTGCTGGAGCAGATCGTACAGTCCGGATCCCGCCTGCTCATCATCGCCGAAGATGTGGAAGGCGAAGCGCTGACGACGCTGATCCTCAACAAACTGCGCGGAACCTTTAACGTCGTTGCCGTCAAAGCGCCGGGTTATGGCGACCGCAGAAAGGAAATGCTTCAGGATATTGCGATCTTAACGGGCGGCGAGGTTATTTCCGAAGAAGTCGGACTTGAACTGAAGGACGCTACGATGGATCAGCTCGGACGCGCGAAATCCGTTAAGGTACAGAAAGAAAACACCGTGATCGTAGACGGCGAAGGAGACAAGGCTGCGATCGACGCCAGAGTCGCACAGATCCGCGCGCAGATCGAGGAGACGACGTCAGAATTTGACAAAGAAAAACTGCAGGAGCGTCTCGCAAAACTGGCCGGCGGCGTTGCCGTTATCCGTGTCGGCGCTGCAACGGAGACGGAGATGAAGGAAAGCAAACTCCGTATGGAAGACGCCTTAAATGCGACCAGAGCGGCCGTGGAAGAAGGAATCATCGCAGGCGGCGGTTCCGCTTATATCCACGCTTCCAAGGCGGTGGAAGAACTTGCAAACAAACTCGAAGGCGACGAGAAGACCGGCGCGAATGTGATCTTAAAGGCGCTGGAATCTCCGCTGTACTATATCGCCGCAAACGCCGGTCTGGAAGGCTCCGTCATCATCAATAAAGTACGGGAGTCTGAGCCGGGCGTCGGCTTCGATGCATACAAAGAAGAATATGTGGATATGGTTTCCGCAGGTATCCTTGATCCGGTCAAGGTGACGAGAAGCGCGCTGCAGAATGCAAATTCCGTCGCTTCCACGCTGTTGACGACAGAATCCGTTGTGGCGGAGATCAAAGAAAACGTTCCGGAAATGCCGGCGAACCCGGCAGGGATGGGAATGATGTAAAACACATCGAGGAGGGCCGCTAGAAGTAGCGGCCTTTTTTCTTGTATCTTCCCGCAAAGTATGATAAAATCTGTTTTGTGTGTAAAAGCGCAAACCATACAAAGGAAGGAAAGTTCTATGAGCAAAGTAGCGATCATGACGGACAGCAACAGCGGGATCACCCAGAAGGAAGCCAAAGAACTGGGGATCTGCGTGCTGCCGATGCCGTTTTATTTTGACGGACAGCTTTATTATGAGGATATCGACCTGACGCAGGAAGAATTTTACGTCAAATTGCAGGAGTCCAAAGAGATCACAACGTCCATGCCGTTGGTGGGCGATCTGATCGATCAGTGGGAGGCTTTGCTGAAAGAGTATGATGAAGTCGTTTATATCCCGATGTCCAGCGGCCTGAGCAGTTCCTGCGAGACGGCTTATATGCTTTCGCAGGATTATGACGGAAAGGTGCAGGTAGTCAATAACCAGAGGATCTCCGTTACGATGAAACTTTCGGTTTTCGACGCCATGCGTCTGGCGCGTGAAGGCAGGACGGCGGCGGAGATCAAGCAGATACTGGAAGATACGAAGTTCGATTCCACGATCTATATCATGGTGGATACGCTGGAATATTTGAAAAAAGGCGGCCGCCTGACGCCGGCTGTCGCCGCCATCGGCACATTGCTGAAGATCAAGCCGGTGCTGCAGATACGGGGTGAAAAACTCGATACCTTTGCCAAGGCAAGGACCGTCAAGCAGGGCAAGCAGATCATGATGGACGCCATCGCCGCCGATATGGAGAACGTCCTGCACGATCCGACCGGCGAACATACCGTGATCTCGATGGCGCATACCGCCAACGAAGACGAGGCGCTGCGGTTCAGGGAGGAGGCGCTTGCACGCTGGCCGGGCAGGGAGATCTTCGTTGACCCGCTGTCGCTGAGCGTATCCTGCCATATCGGGCCGGGGGCGCTGGCGATCACCTGTACCAAGATGCTGGAGGAGTAAGCGTGTATTCGCGCGATCATTGAGGAGGACAATATCATGGTAAAAGCAGTTGTCGGAGCCAACTGGGGAGATGAAGGAAAAGGAAAGATCACGGATATGCTCGCAAAAGACGCGGATATCATCGTGCGTTTTCAGGGCGGCGCCAATGCCGGACACACGATCGTCAATCACTACGGCAAGTTCGCGCTGCATACGCTGCCGTCGGGCGTGTTTTATGAACATACGACAAGCGTGATCGGAAACGGCGTCGCCTTGAACATACCGGTTTTGTTTGAGGAGATCCGCTCCATTACCGAGCAGCAGGTGCCTGCGCCGAAACTTCTGGTGTCCGACCGCGCGCAGATCGTCATGCCGTATCATATCCTGTTCGATCAATACGAGGAAGAACGGCTGGGCAAGGCGTCCTTCGGTTCCACCAAATCCGGGATCGCGCCTTTTTATTCCGACAAGTACGCGAAAGTCGGCTATCAGGTCAGCGAACTGTTCGATGACGACGTGCTCAAAGAAAAGGTCAAAAGGACCTGCGAGATGAAGAACGTCCTGCTGGAGCATTTGTATCATAAGCCGCTGCTGGATCCGGACGAACTGCTGGAGACATTGCATGGTTATCGCGATATCATCGCGCCGTATGTCTGCGACGTGTCCGCGTATCTCTGGAACGCATGGAAAAGCGGAAAAACGATCCTGCTGGAAGGACAGCTTGGCACGTTAAAAGATCCGGATCACGGGATCTATCCGATGGTGACGTCGTCCTCGACGCTGGCGTCTTACGGCGCGATCGGCGCGGGACTGCCGCCGTATGCCATCGAAAAGGTCATCACGGTCTGCAAGGCGTATTCGTCCGCCGTGGGAGCCGGTGATTTTGTCAGTGAGATCTTCGGCGAAGAAGCCGACGAACTGCGCAGGCGCGGCGGAGATGGAGGAGAATTTGGCGCGACGACGGGACGCCCGAGACGTATGGGCTGGTTCGACTGCGTGGCAAGTAAATACGGCTGCCGCCTGCAGGGTACGACCGACGTGGCGTTTACGGTGCTGGATGTTCTGGGCTATCTGGATGAGATTCCGGTCTGCGTCGGCTATGAGATCGACGGCGAAGTGACCACGGAATTTCCGGTCACGGCAAAACTTCACAAGGCGAAACCGGTACTGAAAACGCTGCCGGGATGGAAATGCGACATCCGTGGGATCCGCAGATACGAGGATCTGCCAAAGAACTGCCGCAACTATATCGAATTTGTGGAAAAAGAGATCGGATTTCCGATCACCATGGTCTCCAACGGACCGGGCAGAGAGGATATCATCTACCGATAAAGCCGTTTTGGCGGATGCGATACAAAAGAAGGTCTCGCGCAGGCCTTCTTTTCTTTTGCGGTGTTCACAGAAACGACACGATTTTATCACGACATTGGCATAGGCGGATGTTAGGATGGCAGATGGAAATGATTGGTAAGGAGAAAAAACAGTGATTGAGATCGAACATTTAGTCAAACGCTACGGCGAAATTTCCGCGGTAGACGATATCAGTATGCACATCGGGCAGGGAAAGATCTACGGCCTGCTCGGGAAAAACGGCGCCGGAAAATCAACGACGATGAATATCATGACCGGCTATATCGGCGCGACCTCCGGAAGCGTCCGGATCTGCGGGCACGATATCTTTAAGGAGGCCGCCAAAGCGAAACGCTGTATCGGTTATCTGCCGGAAGTCCCGCCGCTTTATACGGATATGACCGTGTACGAGTATCTTCGTTTCTGCGCGGAACTGAAAGAGATCGAAAAGAAGGAACGGGAGGACAGCGTGGATGCGGTGATGGAAAGGACGAAGATCCTTGACGTAGAAGACCGCCTGATCCGCAATCTCTCTAAGGGCTACCGCCAGAGGGTCGGCTTGGCGCAGGCGATTCTGGGCTATCCGCCGATCATCATTTTGGATGAACCGTCCGTCGGGCTGGATCCGGCGCAGATGGTGGAAATGCGCGAACTGATTCGTGAACTCGGCAAAGAGCATACGATCCTTTTGAGTTCGCATCTCTTATCGGAAGTCAGCGCGGTCTGCGACTATGTCTTCATCATCTCAAAAGGGCGTCTGGTCGCGGAAAACACGCTGGAGGAACTGACAAAAGACGGAAGGTCATTGGAGGAGGTCTTTATGGAACTGACAGGTGAAAAGGAGGAGCAAACGGCATGACGGCAATATGGAAACGCGAGTTTAACGCTCTTTTCCGGAATGTGACCGGATGGCTCTTTATCGGGCTGACGCTGGCGCTGTTCGGACTCTATTTTTTTGTTTATAATTTATCTTACGGCTATCCATATGTTTCCTATTCCCTGTCCGCGATCTCGTTTATCTTTATGGTCACGGTCCCGCTTTTGACGATGCGCGTTTTCGCGGAGGAAAGGAAAAACCGGACCGACCAACTGCTTCTTACCTCGCCGGTCTCTGTCGGCCAGATCGTGTTGGCAAAATTTTTGGCGGTCGCAGCGGTCTATACGATCTGTATCCTTGTGATTGGCATTGCGCCGCTGGTGCTGCGGCTCTTTGGAGAAGCGCCGCTGGCGGAGAGTTACGTCGGCATTTTCGGTTTCTGGCTCTACGGCCTGAGTTTTATCGCAATCGGCGTCTTTCTCTCGGCATGTACGGAGAGTCAGGTGATCGCCGCGGTGCTGACCTTCATCTTCATTTTTCTAGGTTATATGATGCAGTCGATCTGCAGCGTGCTATCGTCTTCCGGGAATCTTCTGACGAAGATCCTTGGCTGCTACGATCTTTATACGCCGCTGAGCGATTTTTTGGAAGGTACGTTTTCCGTGGCGGGGACGGTCTATTATCTGTCGCTGACGGCCTTGGCGCTGTTTCTTACGGCGCAGGTCCTGCAAAAAAGGCGGTGGCAGGTCAGCCGGAAGATGTGGTCGTTTTCGGTATTCAGCGCGGGCATGATCGCCGCGGGCGTAGCCGCCGTCATTCTTTTGAATTTCGGCGTATCCAAACTGCCGTCCAAATATACGCAGATTGACGCGACCTCGCAGAAACTCTATACGATCACGGACGATACGGTCTCTTACTTAAAAACGCTCAAGGACGATATCGTGATCTACGTCTACGCCGCAAAGAACAGCAAAGACGAGCACGTCGATCAGACGCTGCGCCTGTATGAAGAAAATTCCGACCATATCAGAGTGGTGTATGTGGATCCGGCAAAGCAGCCGGATTTCTCGTCCGACTATTCGGAAAACGCCCTGAACGCCAACAGCCTTGTCGTGGTCTGCGGCGAAAAATACAAGGTGATCGATTACGGCAGCGCGGATTACAGTTATGCCGACAGCCAGATCTATGAATACGAGATGGATCCGTCCACCTATTCCTATCAGGCGACCGGTTACGACTGCGAGGGACAGGTGACGGCGGCGCTGCAGTATGTGACTTCCGATCTTAGCACCACGGTCTATGAACTGAAAGGCCACGGAGAGGCGGCGCTTTCCGGAAATGTGGCGGATGTGCTGGAGAAGCGTTTTATCACGACGCAGGAATGTGATCTTCTGCAGACGGATGCGATCCCGCAGGATTGCGAGGCGCTGTTCATCACGGCGCCGACTTCCGATCTTTCCGCGGACGATTTGGAAAAGATCAGGGCCTATCTCAACGGCGGGGGCCATGTGATCCTCTCCCTGAACTATCAGTCGATGGATCAGCTCGAAAAGATCAGAGAACTGCTTGCCGATTATCAGTTGGAAGCGACGGAAGCGCTGGTCGGGGAGACGGACAGTTCTTACTATTATCAGAATCCGTTTTATCTCCTGCCGATGGTGGAGACGACGGAAGCGACGGGAAAACTGGCCGGACAATCGTCCGTTTTCACCCCGTATGCCGTGGGACTGCGCTATGCGGGGGCTTTGAATCTGGACAGCGCCGCGTACGAGGATTCCTATGTGTCGTATCTTTCGACGTCGGAGGCGGCGTTTGCCAAATCGCAGGAGAACCTGAAGCGGGAGCGGACAGCGCAGGAAGACCAGTCGGCGATGTTTACCGCGGAAGACGGCGATGCGCAGGGGCAGTTTTCGCTGGCCTGCCGGGTGCAAAACGATAACGGGGGCGCGCTGATGGTCCTTGGCTCCGCGTATATGCTGGATGATTCCGCGGACAGTATCGTATCCGGAAGGAACGCCGCGTTCTTTCAGGCGATGCTTGGAGAAATGGTCGAAGAAGACGAGGCGGCGCCTGCGGTCGTGATCGCCGCAAAGGATTACAGCGTCTCCGCGATCACCGTATCGCAGCGGACGATCGTGCTTTACGGTCTGCTCTGGGGGATCCTGATGCCGCTGGCGTCCATCGTGATCGGCATCATTATTTGGGCGCGCCGGAGAAAAAAATAAAAACAAAGGGAAAAGAAGGAGGAAGAAACGATGAAGGTTGCAGTGAGATATTTTTCCAGAGGAGGAAATACGAAGAAACTGGCGGAGGCGATCGCGGAAGCGGTGGGCGTAAAGGCCGAAACGGTGGAAAAACCATTGGAGGGCGATACGGATATCCTGTTTTTGGGAAGTTCCGTCTATGCCTACGGCGTGGATAAAGCGGTCAAAACGTTTGTTGGCAGCATCGACGTTACGGTGGGAAAGGTCGTCAATTTCAGCACCGCGGCGCTGATCAAATCCACATATAAGCAGGTGAGCAAACTCTTAGCGGCCAAAAACATCCCGTTCGCGGAGGAAGAATTTGCCTGCCGCGGTTCTTTCGCCAATCTGCACAGCGGACGTCCGAATGAGGAAGACTGCGCGCAGGCGGCGGAGTTCGCCCGTCAGATCGTCGCAAAAAGCGAAGCGGCGCAATAAAAAACGGTCCGGCCGGACAGTTATTGCTCCGGTTTCGGACCGTCTTCTTTTTCTTTATGAAACGCCCGTATCATCATCTGAAGCAGCCAGAGCGTGACGGGGATCAGGATGGTCGCGGCAACGGCCGCCGAAAGATAACGCAGGGTCTTGGTCGGATCGAACAGGGCGGCGACAATGGTCAGGCCGTAGAGGGCGACCAAAAGGATAACGCCGACGAGGGCGAGGATCTGTTTGGCTTTTTTCATGAGGATTCTCCTTTTCGTTGGAATAGTTCACATTTTACGCCGTATCCGCCGCGGTGTCAAATCTCTTTGCTTTTTCGCGGGCGGTGTGGTAATCTAAACAGTAAAGTAAAACACAAAGGAGATCAAAGGAGAACAGCAATGGCATTATTGGAACAGTGGCAGGCCATGGCCTATGATCAGACGCAGGATCAGGCGCAGCTGCAGAAATTTTGGAATCAGTATTTCTTATTGGAAAAAAGCGTTTATGAACAGCTTTTGGAGAATCCGGACGAGGAAGTGCGCGGCACGGTTGAGGAACTGGCGGAGCGTTTTCAGTTGGACCTGATGTCCATGACGGGATTTTTGGACGGGATCAACGACAGCCTGATCACGCCGAACCCGATCGAGACCATGGAAAAAGAGACCGAAGTTTCGCTGGCCTTCGATAAGGAAAAACTCTATAAAAACATGGTGGACGCCAAGGCGGACTGGCTGTACGAACTTCCGCAGTGGGAGAAGATCTTTGACGAGGACAAGAGAAAGGCGCTGTATAAGGAGCAGAAGAACGCCCATACGGTACGCAATACCGCAAAGATCGGCAGAAACGATCCATGCCCGTGCGGAAGCGGGAAAAAATACAAAAACTGCTGCGGAAAGAAACGCCGGAGCGCGTAAAAGGCGGCAAACAAGATCAAAGGAGAACGTTCATGGTTATCACATTAAAAGACGGATCGACCAGAGAATATCAGGAAGCACGGTCGGTTTATGAGATCGCGGAGGATATCAGCGCAGGCCTTGCAAGGATGGCGTGCGCGGGAGAAGTCAACGGAAAAACGGTCGATCTGCGCACCGTTATTTCCGAAGACTGCACGCTGCAGATCTTAACGGCAAAAGAAGAAAAGGGGCTGGCGGCAATGCGCCATACCGCGTCCCATGTGCTCGCGGAGGCGGTCAAGCGTCTGTATCCCGAAGCGAAACTGGCGATCGGCCCTTCCATAGAAACGGGTTTCTATTACGATTTTGAATGTGCGCCGTTTAGCAGGGAAGATCTCGACCGGCTCGAAGCCGAGATGAAAAAGATCATTAAAGAAGGCGCGGCATTGGAGCGTTTTACGCTGCCGCGGCAGGAAGCGATCGCGTTCATGGAAGAAAGGCAGGAACCGTATAAAGTCGAACTGATCCGCGATCTTCCGGAGGACGCCGAGATCTCGTTCTATCGTCAGGGCAACGGCTTTACCGATCTTTGCGCCGGCCCGCATCTGATGAGCACCAAAGGCATCAAAGCGTTCAAACTGCTTTCGTCTTCCGGCGCTTATTGGAGAGGCAGCGAAAAGAATCAAATGCTGACGAGGATCTACGGCACGGCGTTCGGCAAAAAAGAAGAACTTGACGCCTATCTGGCGCATTTGGAAGACATCAAACTGCGCGACCATAATAAACTCGGCCGCGAGATGGAACTGTTTACCACCGTCGACGTGATCGGCCAGGGGCTGCCGCTGTTAATGCCAAAAGGCGCAAAGATCATCCAGACGCTGCAGCGCTGGATCGAGGATCTGGAAGATAACGAGTGGGGCTATATCCGGACGAAGACGCCGTTGATGGCAAAAAACGACCTTTATCGGATCTCCGGACACTGGGATCATTATACGGACGGCATGTTCCTGCTCGGCGACAAGGAGGACAAGGACGTCATGGCGCTCCGGCCGATGACCTGTCCGTTCCAGTATTATGTCTATAAGGCGACGCAGCATTCTTACCGCGACCTGCCGCTCCGTTACAGCGAGACGTCTACGCTGTTTCGGAACGAGGATTCCGGCGAGATGCACGGCCTGACCCGCGTGCGGCAGTTTACCATCTCCGAGGGGCACCTGATCGTCCGTCCGGATCAGATGGTCGAGGAGTTCAAAAACTGCCTTGCATTGGCAAAATATTGTCTGGAAACGCTGGGCGTGGCGGAGGACGTCACCTATCATCTCTCCAGATGGGATCCCGCCGACCGCGAAAAATACATCGGCGAGCCGGAAGTCTGGGAAGAAACGGAAGGCCATATCCGCGAGATTTTGCAGGAACTTGAAGTGCCGTTTACCGAGGATATCGGCGAGGCCGCGTTCTACGGCCCGAAGGTGGATATCAACGCCAAAAACGTCTACGGCAAGGAAGATACGATGATAACGATTCAGTGGGACGCGCTTTTGGCGGAACAGTTTGATATGTATTATATCGATCAAAACGGCGATAAGGTCCGCCCGTACATCATCCACCGGACGTCTATGGGATGTTATGAACGGACGCTGGCGTGGCTGATCGAGAAATACGCCGGAAAGTTCCCGACATGGCTTTGTCCGGAGCAGGTGCGTATCCTGCCGATCTCGGACAAGTATCTGGATTACGCGCAGAAAACCGCGGCGGAACTCAAGAAAAACGGCATTTTATGTTCCGTTGACACAAGAGCGGAAAAGATCGGCTTTAAGATCAGGGAGACATGGAAGGATAAGATTCCGTATATGCTCGTGGTCGGACAGAAAGAGGAAGAAAACGGCACCGTATCGGTACGCAGCCGCTTTGAAGGCAACGAGGGCGAACAGGATCCCGCCGCTTTCATGGAAAAACTCTTAAAAGAGATCCGGACCAAAGAGATCCGAAAAGAACTTCCGGAAGAAGAAAAGAAAAAATAAAAGCAGAACTTGGGGCTTCTTTGAAAGAGACGCCCCAAGTTTTTTGTTTTCCGGACGGAATGAAGTAATCGGTTGACAGGATCGCTCGGGGGGGTAAGATGTGAAGGGCGGAAACTGCGCCGTTTTGACAATTGAGATAAGGTGAGGTGATTCGTATGCAGCTGCAGAAATTAAGTTCAACGTCAACAGAAAAGCCAACCGATCAGTGCGAGGGATCATTATGGGGCTATGTGCCGCGGCCGGTTTCATCGTTCTGGGGATCAACCTGTTTTATATGGTAAAGGAAAACAGTATGCGGGTGCAGTTCTACGGCTCGCAGATCGACGGGCAGATGGCGCAGAAGGCGGCGCTGATCGAGGGCTCCTACGACGGCGGCAATTATGTTTTTTTGACGACGAAGGACGGGCTGATCCTGACGCATCCTGATCAGGATCTGGCGCTGCAGGTGGAACAGAGCACAACGGTGGCGGACGCGCTAAGCGGCCAGTATGCCAAGGTGTGTGAAGATGTCCTGTCAACGAAACTGATCTGGGATTATGCGGGCGGCCTGAAATTTGCGATCAGTTCTCCTGTGGAGACGACGGGCTGGGATATCGTAGCCGTGACGTCCCTCTCCGGCGTTCTTGTCGTCGTACTTGTCACCGTCGTGCTGACGGCGGTACTGTGTTTCGCGCTGAGCAGCATCGTCAAGCGGCAGCTGACCAAAGGAATCAGCCCGATGTTTATGCCGCTGGAAGAACTGGCGGAAAATGTGAGCAAGATATCGGAAGGGCAGTTGGACTATCACTTCGGTGTGGATGAGCAGTCGCAGGAGGTGAACGCCCTGTCCGTTGCGTTAAACGATACGATGCAGAATCTGGAACACTACATCACGGAGATCTCCGACACCGTGACGGCCATTTCGGAGAAAAATCTGGATTTTGACGTGGACGGCGTCTATGCCGGCGATTATGAAAAGATCAAGAATGCGCTGGTCGATATCGTGGACGCGCTGAACCAAAGTTTCGCGGAGATCAATGAACAGGCGTCGATGGTGCTGCAATTTTCCAAAGACCTCTCCGCTACGAGCGAGAGCGTGGCAATGGCGGCGACGACGCAGAACGCTTCCGTTCTGAGTGCTTCTGAGGAGATGGGGACGCTGACGGACAACATGGAGAAGATCGCGGACAGTGCGGAACACTCCGCCGGAAACACGGCGATGGTTGACGAGATCGTCAGTTTCGTAGACACGCAGAAAAATTCGGCGGACGGGATTCTGGAGAATATCCGTTCCGTCAGCGGCATGGTGGAGAGCAATGCGGCCAGCGCGCAGGAGAATGCCGCGATCTCGGCCAGCCTTGGCGAGTGCGCGCAGTCTTTAATGGATACGGTCGCGCAGTTTAAGCTGAAACAGTCATGACCTTAAACTGATCTTTTGCAGCGTATCAAAAAACGACGGATAGGAGATCGCGACGCAGCCGGGGGCGTCGAGGGTCGTAGGCCCGTCGGCGCAAAGGGAAGCGACGGCAAACGCCATTGCGATCCGATGGTCGCCATAGGTGCAGATCGGCGCGCCGTGTACCTGTCGTCCGCCGCGAATGATCATGCCGTCTTCGGTCGCCTCTGCCTGAACGCCCATGGCCTGAAGGTTGGAGACGACCGTAAAGATCCGGTCGGATTCTTTGACCCGCAGTTCCTGCGCGTCCCTGATGGTCGTGACGCCGTCCGCGTAAGCGGCCATCACGGCGATCACAGGGATCTCGTCGATCAGCGAAGGGATCAGGCTGCCGTCGATCGTCGTTCCGTGCAGCACGGAGGAAGAAACGACAAGGTCGCAGACGTCCTCGCCGGAAACGCTGCGCGGATTTTCGTATGCGATATCCGCGCCCATCAGGCGGCATACGCGAAGGATTCCTGCGCGCGTCGGGTTGCAGTTGATGTTGTTGATACGCAGTTGCGCGTGCGGGACAAGGGCGGCGGCGGCAATGAAATAGGCGGCGGAGGAGATATCCCCCGGCACCGTGATCTTTTGCCCGTAAAGGCGCGGCAGACCGGTAACGGAAGCGGTCGCGCCCTCGCAGACGACTTCCGCGCCGAAGCCGCGCAGCATCAGTTCCGTATGGTTGCGGGAAAGAGAGGGTTCCGTCACCGAAGTGACGCCGTCGCAGTACAGTCCGGCCAGAAGAACGGCGGATTTGACCTGTGCGGACGCCACGGGCGAGACATAATGGATGGGATGCAGCGATCCGCCCGTTACGGAAAGCGGCGCGCAGCCGTTGCCGTGCAGGGAGCGGATGTCCGCGCCCATCTGCGACAGCGGCTCGATGATTCGTTTCATGGGGCGCTGTCGTATCGAATCGTCGCCGTCCAGAACTGAGGTAAAAGCGCAGCCGGAGAGGATCCCGCTGATCAGCCGCATCGTCGTTCCGCTGTTTCCGACGTCAAGCACTTCCGAAGGCTTTTGCAGGCCGTGCAGCCCCCTGCCGAGGATGGTGACGCGATCGCCCTCCTGCCGGATGTCGACGCCCATGCTGCGAAAGCAGGAGATCGTAGAGCGGCAGTCCGCCCCGTCCAAAAAACCGGACAATTCTGTTTTTCCTTCCGCGATCGCGCCCAGCATGACGCCGCGGTGGGAGATGGATTTATCGCCGGGAACCGTCACGGTTCCCGCAAGACCTTTGATCGGATGAAGTTCCATTGTCTTTCCTTTCCAAAATAAGAGAGGTCATTGATGGACGGTATAGTCTGCGGACAGCAGAGCGACCGCCGCTTCTTTTGACGTTTCGTCGTACATTTCAATGCGGAGCACGCCGCGTTCATATTCCCTGTTGTGGACAATGCCGATATTGCGGATGCTAAGACCCGCCGCGGCCAGTTTGGAAGCGACGGTCGCGATGCCTCCGGCTTCGTCCCTGACGTCGATGTAAAATTCATAGACGCTTGGAAGCACGCCGTTTTTGCGGATCGGCAGATCGTCCCGATAATCTTTGGCGGATTGGAACAGGCGGCGCACATCGGCGTCGTCCCCGTTTTCCATCGCCGCGAGGAAGGTCTGCATACTTTCCTGAAAGAGGCGGCCGGCGTGCAGGATCTCGTCTTTGTTTGCGGCGCAGATGTGCTGCCACATGACAGGATTGGACGAGGCGATACGGGTAATGTCACGAAAGCCTCCGGCCGCGATCGTCTTCATGGACGCGTCTTCGTCGGCGCCGCAGACAAAATTAACCAGCGACGCGGCGATGATATGCGGAAGATGGCTGATACAGGCGGTGATAAAATCATGCTTGTCCGGCGTCATGATCAGCGGCATCGCGCCAAGCGAGGAGATCAGATCCGCAAACCCTTCCAGTTTTTCAGAAGAAAAATCGGGCGACGCCGTCAGGATATAGTAGGCGTTTTCCAACAGGGCCGCCGAGGCGTTCGCATAGCCGGAACTCTCCGCGCCCGCCATGGGATGTCCGCCGATAAAACGGGATGACAGGCCGAGGGCCGCCGCCTCGCGGGTGATGTCGCCCTTGACGCTTCCGACGTCGGTGAGCAGACAGTCCGAAGAAAGGAGCGGCTTTAATTTTTTCAGATATTCCGCATTGATTTTGACCGGACTGCAGAGGAACAAAAGATCGCAGGAGGCGAACTCCTCCAGCGGAAGGACGTCGTCGTTTTCGATCGTACCTTCCGCGCAGGCGGCCTCAAGCGTCGCCCTGCCGGAAGCAAGGCCGATGATCTGCGTATCGGGCGCGGTTTGTTTGATGGCTTTGGCGATCGAACCGCCGATCAGGCCGAGGCCGATGAATCCGATTTTGTGATAGGACATGACGTACTCCTTCGCAAATTTGATGATAAACAACTAGATTTATAGTATCCGCTTTCCCTTTCAAAGTCAATAAGAAGCCGCGCGTCCGCCTTATAAGCGGAGGGAAAAACGGACAGACTAAAGCGTATGGAACGAAAGTTTAGGAGAGGATGGATGATCGCGGCCTGCCTGTGCTTCGGTCTGTTGCGCGCTTTGGCGACCGAAGCGGTCGCGGAGCAGGAAAAGGGCGGTCAGCAATTTCATATCGCATACGAGACCAACGGCGGGATCAACTCGATTTTGAATCCGGCAAAAGCCACGGAACAGGATCTGCCCATTGTGCTGGAAAGCCCGAAAAGGGCGGGCTATAATTTTGTCGGATGGTATGCGGATCCGGAATTTCGCACGCACATCACAAAGATCGAAACGACGGGCGATAAGACCTGCTACGCAAAATGGACGCTGCAGATCAACGCCAATCAGAGCGTGCAGGACTATCCGTATCAGATGCGGGAGGAGCAGTTTCGGCTGAAGGATCTGAATTACCAGTTCTTCTTTGCGTTGGACACGCCGGGGAATCCCAGGACGCGGATCTCGGATCTGGAGGAGCAGAAGTATTCGTCGGAATACCAGTGCCCGCAGGGGCTTTGCCTGACCAATGACTATATCATCGTATCATCTTACGCATTGGAAGAAGACGCGCTCGGCGCGCTGACGTTTTACGACAGGAAAAGCGGAAAATACCTGATCACCTTCGGCATGGAGGCCAACAGCCATCTGGGCGGGATCGCATACGACGGCGAGTATATCTGGATCTGCCATTCCAATACAAAGAAACTGGAAGCGGTCTCGTATCCGTTCTTGCAACGCCTGATCGCCGTCAGCAGCCAGAATTTCATCGACATCACCGCGTGCTTCCGGCAATATGACGTGGAACTGATTCCGTCCTGCATTGCCTGTTACGACGGCAGGATCTATGTGGCGACCCATCATGTCTATACGCCCGCGTCAGCCTTTGTCTACCGTTTTAGCGGCGAACGCCTCATCAAATGCGACTCGTTCCTGCTGCCATCCAAGGTACAGGGGCTGGCGTTTGACGAACAGGGCCGCGTCTGGCTGAGCCGTTCTTACGGGAGGATGCGATCGTCGGAACTGGACGTCTATGAGGATACGCAAACGCTCAGGGCGCATCTGTTTACGCCGACGGCGGCGGTGGAAATGCCGCCGGGATCGGAAGGGATCGCATTGTCGGACGGCCTCTGCTATATCCTGTTTGAAACGGCCAGTTATAAGTATCTCGAAGGAAGCGACGGCAAAGGGACCTGCAACTATCCGATCGACAAACTGCTCATGCTCGACACCGAAAGCCTGTGGTACGACTGATTCTTGACAAATCTTACCTGTATGTTAAAATTTTTAAGGTATGTGAAAAAGATAAGGCGGGAAGCACCGTAGCAATAGGAGGAGTTAGCATGACGGTACCGTATAACCACAAGGTGATCGAAAAAAAATGGAGAGAAGAATGGGAGAAGCATCCCGTCAACGTTGACGACGGGACAAAAGAAAAGTATTACTGCTTGGATATGTTCCCGTATCCGTCCGGCAACGGCCTGCATGTGGGCCACTGGAGGGGATATGTGATCTCCGACGTCTGGAGCCGCTATAAAATGATGCACAACTATTATGTGATCCATCCGATGGGATGGGACGCGTTCGGCCTTCCGGCGGAGAATTACGCAATCAAAAACGGCGTGCATCCGTCCGTTTCCACGGCGGAGAACGTGAAGAACATCAAGCGCCAGATCAACGAGATCTCCGCGATCTACGACTGGGACATGGAGGTCAATACGACGGATCCGTCTTACTATAAGTGGACGCAGTGGATCTTCCTGCAGATGTTTAAGAAAGGCCTTGCTTACGAAAAGGAGATGCCGATCAACTGGTGTCCGTCCTGCAAGACCGGCCTTGCGAACGAAGAAGTGGTAAACGGCAAGTGCGAGCGGTGCGGCGCGGATGTAACAAAAAAGAATCTAAAGCAGTGGATGTTAAAGATCACGGCGTATGCCGACCGCCTGCTGGACGATCTGGAGCAGTTGGACTGGCCGGAAAAAGTCAAGAAGATGCAGACCGAATGGATCGGCAAGAGTTACGGGGCGGAAGTGGATTTTCCGGTGGACGGAAGCGGCGAGAAGATCACCGTCTACACGACGCGGCCGGACACGCTGCACGGCGCGACGTTTATGGTGCTTGCGCCGGAGCATGAACTTGCGAAAAAACTTGCGTCCGACGCGCAGCGGGAGGCGGTGGAAGACTACATCTATCAGACGTCTCTGCGCTCCTCCGTGGACCGTATGCAGGATAAGGAAAAGACCGGCGTCTTCACCGGAAGTTATGCCGTCAATCCGTTAAACGGCGCGAAGGTGCCGATCTGGCTTTCGGATTATGTTTTGGCGGATTACGGTACCGGCGCGATCATGTGCGTACCGGCGCATGACGACCGCGATTTTGCGTTTGCAAAAAAATTCGATATCCCGATCGTTCAGGTCATCTCCAAAGACGGAAACGAGATCGAAGAAATGACGGAGGCCTATACCGAAGCCTCAGGGATCATGATAAATTCCGGCGATTGGAACGGCATGGAGTCTTCCGTCCTGAAACGGGAAGCGCCGGAAATGATCGAGAAGATGGGCTTCGGAAGAAAGACGACGAATTATAAACTGCGCGACTGGGTCTTTTCCAGACAGCGCTATTGGGGCGAGCCGATCCCGATCGTGCATTGCAAGAATTGCGGCGCGGTGCCGCTTCCGGAGGAAGAACTCCCGCTGCTTTTACCGGAAGTGGATTCCTATCAGCCGACAGGCACCGGAGAATCGCCGCTGGCAGCGATCGACGACTGGGTGAACACGACCTGTCCGTGCTGCGGCGCGCCCGCTAAGAGAGAGACCAACACCATGCCGCAGTGGGCCGGATCTTCCTGGTATTTCCTGCGCTATGTGGACAATAAAAACGACAAGGAACTGGTCTCCAAAGAAAAGGCCGACGCCTATCTGCCGGTCGATATGTATATCGGCGGCGTGGAACATGCGGTCCTGCATCTTCTGTATGCGCGGTTTTACACCAAGTTCTTATACGATATCGGCGTTGTGGATTTTGAAGAACCGTTCCGCCGTCTCTTTAATCAGGGTATGGTCTGCGGGCGCGACAAGGAGACCGGCGCGGCTACCAAAATGAGCAAATCGCTTGGAAACATCGTCTCGCCGGACGATATCGTCCGCGATTACGGCTGCGATTCGCTGCGCCTGTATGAACTGTTCATCGGCCCGCCGGAACTGGATTCCATCTGGGACGACCGCGGACTGGAAGGGATCTACCGCTTTTTGACGAAATTCTGGCATCTCGTCACCGACCATAAGGACGACGGCGCGCCGGAGAGCAGAGAGTCTCTGCGCGAACGCAACCGTCTGATCTACGACGTGACGACGCGGCTGGAGAGTTTCAGTTTGAATACCGTGGTGTCCGCGTTCATGGAGCACAATAACCGTCTGTGCGATATGGCGAAGGACGGTCGCGTGGATCAAAAGACGCTGGAGACGTTCGTGCTGCTGCTCGCGCCGTTCGCCCCGCATATCAGCGAGGAACTCTATCACATCCTCGGCCATGAGGAGACGGTCTTTGCGGCGGCGTGGCCGGTTTACGACGAGAAAGCGATGGAAGAAGACGAAGCGGAGATCGCCGTACAGTTGAACGGCAAGACCCGCGCCGTGATCCGGATCGCGAAAGACGCGGACAAAGAAGAAGCGGTCGCCGCGGGCAAAGCGGCGCTGGGCGACAAATTGTCCGGCACGATCGTCAAGGAGATCTATGTGCCGGGACGCATTATCAATATCGTTGCCAAAGGCTAAACGGCCCCGCCCATTTCCGGCGTCCGCCGGAAAAAGCGGAGCGCGGCCGATCAATGCGGGCGGAACTGACGGACCAGTTGGATGATCCGGTCCGCCTTGGCCTGTTCGGCCGGACTCATATTCTGTTTTAAGATGTTGATCAAAAGCGTGGTCTCGCGGTCGGTGAACTGCAGGCCGCGCTTTTTTGCGTCCGTCGCAGCGGCGGCAAGTTCTGCGGCCAGATCGTTGACGTTGCCCGAGGTATGCTGCGCGGCAAACTGTTCCAAAAACTGCTGTTTTTCCTTGGGAAGGGCACGAAAGGCGGGACTGTTCATAAAAGAAGCGTTCATTCTGTTTCCTGACCTCCGCTGAATAAGATGTCGTAAGTGGATATCATCTGTAAGGCGTTTAGCATGTGGTCGATCTGCTGCTGTTCGCGTTTTGTGCAGTATTGCTTTACGGCGTTTAGCATATCCGCCGTATGGTCCTGCTTTTCCATGGCGCATAACTGCATGGTGTTTTCCGGATTTTCAAAATATTCCATTGTGCGCTGCATCTGCATAAAGGAAATGACCATGGAGATGTTTTTCTGCGAGGTGGGATTGAGATAGGGGAGCATGGCCTTTAGGATATTGACTTCACGGCTCTGCGCCCGGTCTTCATACAATGAGATAGGATCCAATGCTTGATCTTCCATTTTTTATTTTTACTATATGTTCGTTCCGTTTGGGATAGAATACATATACTAAGAAAAAAGGGAAAAAATGAAACGTCTGATCTTAAAAGAAAACGAATGTTATGAAATAGATCTTGCCTGTCGGGAAGAAAAACAGAGGAAAAAGCGCTGCGAGGCGTGCCGCGATAAGGAGCGGGAGGAAAAACAAAAAGAAAAGTAAAATAAAAAAGCGCCGGCCGGCGCTTTTTTTCCTATGCAGTTTTAGAAGAAGCCGTTGCCGCCGCAGCCATTACCGCAGCAAAGAAGCAAAAGGATGATCCAGATGCAGCTGTTGTCGCTTCCGCATCCGTCGTTGCTGAACGGAGATCCGTTTCCTCCGCACAGGGAAAGTAATAAGATGATCCAGATGATGGAACTGCATCCATTGTCATTTCCACCACATCCACAGTTTGTTGCTACCAGGTCGCTCATAAGAAACCTCCTTGATCTTTACAATGTATCTTATGGCGCGAAGGAAAAACGGTGACAGATTTTTTTTCAAAACTTTGCAACTTTACCAAAACGTGATGTTTTGCTATACTGGAAAGCGATAAAATATAGGAGGATACAATTATGGAAAAGATCACGATGAAGACCCCGCTGGTAGAAATGGACGGAGATGAGATGACACGGATCCTCTGGCAGATGATCAAAGAGGAACTGCTGCTTCCCTTTATAGAGTTAAAGACCGAATACTACGATCTGGGGCTTGAGAACCGGAACGCGACCGACGATCGGGTGACGGTGGAGTCCGCGGAAGCGACAAAAAAATACGGCGTCGCCGTCAAATGCGCGACCATTACGCCGAATGCCGCGCGTATGAGCGAATACGACCTCAAGGAAATGTGGAAAAGCCCGAACGGTACGATCCGCGCGATTTTAGACGGTACGGTATTCCGCGCGCCGATCGTGGTCAAGGGGATCGAGCCGTGCGTCCGCAACTGGAAGAAACCGATCACGATTGCCCGTCATGCCTACGGCGACGTCTATAAAAACACGGAAATGAAGATTCCGGGAAAGGGCAGGGTAGAACTGGTTTATACCGCGGACAACGGAGAGACAAAAAAAGAACTGGTCCATCAGTTCGACGGGCCGGGCGTCGTGCAGGGACAGCACAATCTCTGCGGTTCCATCGAGAGTTTTGCGCGCAGTTGCTTCAATTACGCGCTGGACATTAAACAGGATCTCTGGTTCGCAACCAAAGACACCATTTCCAAACAGTACGACCACACGTTCAAGGATATCTTTCAGGAGATCTTTGACGCGGAATACAAAGAGAAGTTTGACAAGGCGGGCATTACGTATTTTTATACGCTGATCGACGACGCGGTGGCGCGGGTGATGAAATCCGAGGGCGGTTATATCTGGGCCTGCAAGAATTACGACGGCGACGTCATGAGCGACATGATCTCAAGCGCGTTCGGCTCCCTTGCGATGATGACGTCCGTGCTGGTATCGCCGCAGGGATATTATGAATATGAGGCGGCGCACGGCACCGTGCAGCGCCATTACTACAAGCATCTTGCCGGAGAGGAGACGTCCACCAATTCCGTCGCAACCATCTTTGCATGGACGGGGGCGCTGCGCAAGCGCGGCGAACTTGACGGCCTTCCGGAACTGGTAGGTTTTGCGGACAAACTGGAAAAAGCGTGCATCCAGACGATCGAGGGCGGACAGATGACAAAAGACCTCGCGCTGATTACGTCGCAAAAGGATCCGATCGTATTGGACAGCCTCGGTTTCATCCGCGCGATCCGCAAGACGCTGGAGACACTGTAATAGGAGGAGACCATGATCGTATCCTGTCAGGATATTTCCAAATCCTTTGGCGGCGAAGAAGTGCTTCGCCGCCTTAGTCTGCAGATAAGGGAAGGCGATAAGGTGGCGCTTGTCGGCAGCAACGGCGCAGGAAAATCCACGCTGCTGAAGATCATCGCGGGAGAACTGGACGCGGACAGCGGGCAGGTGGTGACGGCGAAAGACACGTCGATCGGGTATCTGGCGCAGTATCAGAACGATATGCAGTCCGGGACCGTATATGAGATCGTACATTCCGCCCGTCAGGATCTTCTGGAGATGAAGCGCCAGCTGCGCGAAATGGAGCAAAAACTTTCGGAACTTCCCGAGGAGGACGTGACGGCGCTGCTTGAGCAGTACCATGCCAAGAACGCCCAGTTTGACCGCTTGGGCGGTTACAGTTACGATTCCGAAGTCGGCGGCATCTTAAAGGGCCTCGGTTTTTCGGAAGAAGAGCAGCAAAAAACGCTCTCCATGCTTTCCGGCGGGCAGAAGACCCGCGTGGCGCTCGGCAGGCTTCTTGTCAAAAAGCCGGATCTTTTATTGCTGGACGAACCGATCAACCATTTGGATCTTTCCGCGATCCAATGGCTGGAGACCTATCTGAACGCCTATAAGGGAACGATGATCCTCGTGGCGCACGACCGCTATTTTCTGGATCGGATCGTCAACGCGGTGTTTGACATCGGAAAGGGGCAGGGCGCTTTTTACAAAGGCAATTATTCGGCTTATGTAAAGCAGAAGGCGGAAAAAGGAAAAACGCTCCTGCGCGAATATGAAAAACAGCAGGCGAAGATCGCCCATCAGGAAGAAGTGATCGACCGGCTGAAACAGTTTAACAGGGAAAAATCGATCAGGCGCGCCGAAAGCCGTCAGAAAGCCCTCGACAAGATCGAGCGGATCGAAGCGCCGCAGACAAAAGAAAAGCAGATGAAACTCATGCTGGAGCCGGAGCACGAAAGCGGCGGCGACGTGATGGAACTCAAAGGGCTTGGGAAGTCCTACAATGGACGGCCTCTTTTTGAGGATTTTTCTTTTCTGCTGCGCCGCGGCGAACATGTGGCCATTCTGGGCGACAACGGTACGGGCAAAACGACGCTGCTAAAGATCATCAACGGCAGGGTCGATGCGGATACGGGCTTTGTGCGTCTGGGTGCGAACGTCAGCGTGGGGTATTACGATCAGGAACAGCAGCAGTTGGACGACCGGCGGACGCTGTTTGAAGAAATGCAGGAGGCGTATCCGAACCTGACGCAGACGAAGATCCGAAACGTCCTGGCGGCGTTTATGTTTTTTGGCGACGACTGTTTTAAGAAGATCGGCGATCTCAGCGGCGGCGAGCGCGGCCGGATCTCCCTTGCAAAACTCATGCTGTCCGGCGCGAATTTTCTGATCTTGGACGAGCCGACCAACCATCTGGACATGGAGTCCAAAGAGATCTTGGAGCAGGCGCTGAACCGTTACAGCGGCACGCTGCTCTATGTGTCCCACGACCGCTATTTTATCAACCGCACCGCGCATAAGATCTTGGAACTTGACGGCTGCGTTTTTCGGGAATATCTGGGCGATTATGACGACTTTTTGCAAAAAAAGACGGGATCGCAGGAGGAACAGATAAAAGCGCAGCCGGAGAGCCGTCCGTCCGGCGAAGGGCGGGAGCAGTGGAAGGAGCAGAAGCGGGCGCAGAGCGAAAAGAGAAAGAAAGAGGCGCGGCTTCTTGACTGCGAAAAAGAGATCGAAGGACTTGAAGAAACGATCAAAAGCATCAACGAAGAATTCTTAAAAGAAGAAGTGGCGCGTTCCTCGGAACGCCTGAACGAGTTGAGCGCGCAGCGGAAGGAATGTGAGGAAAGGCTCGAGGAAGCAATGCAGCGCTGGGAACGTCTGGCGGAGGAAGTCGAGGACGGCGAGCGGCCATCCGTTGACAGATAAAAACAAAAAAATTATAATTTTTTATATACGATAACAGGGATGAGGAGTGAAAAATGGAAAAGGAAATTTCCCAGGCAGTGATCCGCAGGATGCCGCGGTATTACCGGTATCTCGGAGAACTTCTGGACGCCGGCGTCGATCGGATATCTTCCAACGAACTCAGCAGCCGGATGCGCGTGACCGCGTCGCAGATCCGGCAGGATCTTAATAATTTCGGAGGTTTCGGACAGCAGGGATACGGCTATAACGTCCGCTATCTGTACGATGAGATCGGCAAGATCCTCGGACTTGACCGGACGCACAACATGATCGTTGTCGGCGTGGGAAATTTAGGGCAGGCGATCGCCAATTACGTCAAATTTGAAAAGTTAGGGTTCTGCATCGTCGGGCTCTTTGATATCGACCCGTCGCTGCGGGGAAAGCAGGTGCGCGGCCTTTTCGTCCAGATGTTGGAGGAACTGCCCGCTTTTCTGGAGGATCACACCGTGGAGATCGCGGCGCTGACGATCCCGAAAGAAAACGCGGAGGCGACCGCAAAGCAGCTGCAGAGCCTCGGGATCGGCGCGATCTGGAATTTTGCGCACGTCGATCTGGACTGCGTGGAAGGTCTGGTCGTGGAAAACGTGCATTTGTCCGACAGTCTGATGCAGTTATCTTACAACATCGCAAATCATAACGACAGGTAGGGGATGATGACTTGAAGCAGGAACTTTTCTCCGAAGCCTTATCCATGGTCAATGTTCCGATCCTGATTCTGGATCAGAAATGGCACCGGCTTTTTGCGCTGGACGGCAAGCCGGAAACGGTCAGGGAACTGGAACAGGAACTGGACGCGCTGCTGGCGCGGCAGGGCAAACTGAATCAGGAACTCAAGGAGTTAAAAAAGATCAAGGGCGGCCTGATGAAAGACATCGTGGAGCACATGGACGACACGCAGGACGCGAGGGATGATTCTGCGGCAAAACGCATGGAGGAAAACAAGCGGCTGATCGAGGAAGTCAAGCAGAAGACGGAAGAAAACGAAGACGAACTTCTGGAACTGCCCAAGCGTATCCGCGACGTCAACCGTCAGCTGATGCTGGAGACGATGACGTTTTGTTATGACAGGCTGCGCAAAAATTACAGCGAGGCCGAGGAGATCTCCCAATGGATCAAGCAGGTGCGGGTGGAACTCAAGAAAAACATCATCCGCAAGCAGAATCGGGAGATCAACAATAAAGAAATCTACGCATATATGCACGATATCTTTGGAAAGGATATCATGGATCTGTTCGACGTAAGAAACAGCGATGTGGATCTGATCACGGGGGAAGACCGGATCACCGGCGACACCTCGGACGTCGAGACCATTGCAAAAAACGGAGAAAATAACGAGTAAGAAAGAAAAGCGGAGCAAAGATGGATCCTGTTGTAACGGCCTCGCAGAGCAGAGAGGCGGATGAATATACCATACAGACACACGGCGTACCTTCCCTTGTGCTGATGGAGCGCGCGGCGCTTGCCTGCGTCGATGAGATGGAGAAGCGCGGGCTTCTGGGGCAAAAGATCGGCGTGGCCTGCGGCGCGGGAAATAACGGCGGCGACGGTCTGGCCATCGCGCGCCTGCTGCACCTGCGCGGCGCGGACGTTATGGTCTATCAGGCCGGAAGTTGGAATAAAATGACGCAGGACTGTACGCGGCAGCGCGACATCTGCAAGACCTATCAGGTCCGCTTTTCCGACAGTCTGCAGGAACTCCTGCAATGCCGGGTGATCGTGGACGCGATCTTCGGCGTCGGGCTTTCGCGTGAAGTCACGGGAGATCATGCAGACCTGATACGCCGGATCAACGAAGCGCCTGCGTTTAAGGTCGCCGTGGATATGCCGTCCGGCGTTTCGGCGGACAGCGGGAAGCGATTGGGCGAAGCGCTGGCCGCGGATCTGACGGTCACGTTTGCTTTTGCAAAAGCGGGACAGTTGGTCTATCCGGGCAAAAAATACTGCGGCGAACTGGTCGTATCGGACATCGGGATCACGCCGGATCCAAAAAAACAGCCGGATTGTTTTCGTTGTACGCCGGACGATCTGGGGCATTTGTCTCCGCTTTTGGCGGACGATCATAAAGGCAGCAGGGGGCGCGTGCTTTGTATCGCGGGAAGCCGCGGCATGGGAGGCGCGGCCTGTCTCTGCGCGCATGCGGCACTGGCGAGCGGGTGCGGCATGGTAAGGATCTATACGCCTTCCTGCAACCGTGAAGCGATCTTGAGCCGCCTGCCGGAGGCGCTGGTCGACGGTTACGAAACGTATCGCGAAGAAATGCTGCTTGCTGCCATGGAATGGGCGGATTCGATCGTGATCGGCCCGGGGCTTGGCACGGACGAAACCGCGGAGGCGATCGTCGACTGTGTATTCCGCCGCGCTTCTTTACCGCTTTTGGCGGATGCGGACGCGCTCACGCTTCTTGCGAGGCGGCCGGAACTTTTCCATGAAACGTCGGCGCCCCTGATATTGACGCCGCACATGGGGGAGATGGCAAGGCTCTTATCCGTTTCCCTGCAGGATGTTTTGGACGACCGGCTAAAGATCTGCCGCTCGTTTGCCAAAGAGTACGGCGTGACCCTCGTCTTAAAAGACGCCGCGACGATGACGGCGCTGGCGGACGGCAGGCTGTTCCTCAACGATTCCGGCAACGCCGGTATGGCTACGGCGGGCAGCGGCGACGTCCTCGCCGGTATTCTGGCGGGCCTTCGGGCGCAGGGGACGGCGGGCGAGTGGGCGGCTCCTCTTGGCGTGTATCTGCACGGCCTCGCGGGAGATTGCGCGGCGCAGGAGAACAGTATGCGCGGCATGACGGCGTCGGATCTGATCGCCGGAATGAAAACGATCTATAAAGAAAGAGGAATGTAAGTTGGAAGGAAAGGAAAGAGTGTATGCAGCGGTCGATCTGGACCGTATCCGCGCCAATGTTTCCGCGATGTACGATCACATAAACGGCACGCCGATCATGGCGGTCGTCAAGACCAACGGTTACGGGCACGGTGCAGTGCCGATCGCCCGCATGTTGGAGGAAGACGACAGGATCTGCGGTTATGCGGTGGCGACGGCGGAAGAAGCCCTGCAGCTGCGGCGCGCGGGCATACAAAAAATGATCCTGATCCTTGGATATACGTTTCCGAAGGACTATGAAAAACTGATTCGCGAGCAGATACGGTTCTGCGTTTTTTCTTATGCAATGGCGGCGGAACTTTCCGAGGCGGCCGCGCGGGTCGGCGAACGGGCGTATCTCCACATCAAGATCGATACCGGTATGCACAGGATCGGCTTTCCGGTTTCGGAAGACGCGCTTTCGGAGATCGAAAGGATCCGCCGTCTTCCAATGCTCTGCTTAGAAGGGATCTTTACCCATTTTGCGCGGGCGGACGAGGCGGATAAAAGCCATACGAACGCCCAGTACCGGGCGTTTACTGGTTTTTGCGACGCGCTTTTAGAGCGGGGCGTTGCGTTTCCACTCCGCCACTGCGCGAACAGCGCGGCGATCTTAGAGAGCCCGCAGACAAAAATGGACATGGTCAGAGCGGGGATCACGCTGTACGGCCTTTGGCCGTCGGAGGAGATCGACCGGAGTTTTCCGCTGCAGGCGGCGATGTCGCTGCATACAAGGATCGTCCATATCAAGACGCTTCCTGCAGGCGCGCCGATCAGTTACGGCGGAACGTATCGCACCGCGGGCGAACAAAGGATCGCGACCCTGCCCGTCGGGTACGGCGACGGCTATCCGCGGACGCTTTCCGATCGGGGGTCGGTGTTGATCCGCGGCAAGCGGGCGAAGATCGTCGGGCGGGTGTGCATGGACCAGATGATGGTCGATATTACGGACATAAAGGAAGCGCAGCTGTACGATCCGGTGACGCTCATCGGGGAGGACGGCGGCGACGCGATCACGATGGAAGAACTCGGCGGACTTTCGGGGCGCTTTAATTATGAACTGGCCTGCGACTGGGGAATCCGCGTGCCGCGCTATTATTACAGCGGCGGCCGCAAGATTGGCGAGATCGATTTTTTTGCATAATCTAATGTGAATAGCTTTTGAAATTGTGGAAATACTTTTTTTATCATCAATTTTGGAGAGGGTATTATGACAATTCGTAGAGGCGACATTTATTATGCAGATTTACGTCCGGTCGTAGGATCGGAACAGGGCGGCATCCGTCCGGTATTGATCATTCAAAACGACGTCGGCAATGCACATTCCCCGACGGTCATCTGCGCGGCAATCACATCGCGGATGAACAAGGCGAAACTGCCGACCCACGTTTCGCTGGACAGCGGGAAATACGATCTTGTCAAGGACTCGGTGATCCTGCTGGAACAGCTGCGGACGATCGATAAGACAAGACTCAAAGACAAGATCTGCCACTTGGACCACAAAGCCTTATTTGAAGTGGATAAAGCGCTGGAGATCAGTCTGGAACTGCTTACATAGCAGATAAAAATAGCAAGGAACAGTACAGGAGCAGACAAAGGAGAGGAGACAATGGACGACGGCACAGGGTCGAATCAAAAGAAGGCGTCTCATAACCGCAAGCGCGGTTTTTGGAACGTCTTCCGGAAGGACGACAACGGAGAAGCATTTGAAAGGGAACTCATCGAGATGGTTCAAAAAGGGCGCGAACAGGGCGTCCTTCTATCCAGCGAGGAGGCGATGATCCGCAACATCTTTTCGTTTGGGAACAAGAATGCAAAAGATATTATGATCCACCGAAAACAGATCGTCGCGCTGGACGGGGAACTGACGTTTCAGGAGGCGTTGGAATCCATGATCGAATCTTCGTATTCGCGTTATCCGGTCTTTTTGGAAGACGTCGATAATATCATCGGCGTATTACATATCAAAGACGCGCTGGCATTCGCAAGGAATACGGATGTGTACGAGCGGCGGCTGAAGGATTTTCCGGAGATCGTGCACGGGGTGGATTTTGTGCCGGAGACCCACAGCCTTACGACGCTTTTCGCAAGGATGCAGTCCAAGAAAATGCACTTAATGATCGTCGTGGACGAATACGGGCAGACCAGCGGACTTCTTTCCATGGAAAATATCCTTGAGGAGATCGTGGGCAACATTCAGGACGAACACGACGAGGACGAGACGTCGATCTCGCGCATTACAAAGGATTTTTACCGGATGGAAGGGAGCACGACGCTGGAGGAAGCCTCCGAGGTGCTGCAGATCGCCTTTCCGGACGATTACGATACGTTAAACGGCTTCATCATCCATATGATCGACCGGATACCGGAAGAACACGAAAAGTTTAAGGTCGAATATGAATCCTACATCTTTGAGGTGCAGGACGTGCTCGGCCGCATGATTCAGGAAGTCCATGTTTTTCACAAGATCGGCGGCGTATCTTGAAAGCCGGAGTGAAAAATGATACACTGAAAAGAGATACTGTTAGAAAAGAGGAAGATCTATGTCAGGACATTCAAAATTTGCAAACATAAAGCACAAAAAAGAAAAGAACGACGCGGCGAAAGGCAAGATCTTTACGATCATCGGCCGCGAGATCGCCGTCGCCGTCAAGGAAGGCGGGCCGGATCCGGACAACAACAGCCGTCTGCGCGACGTGATCGCAAAGGCAAAGGCGAACAACATGCCGAGCGATACGATCGAGCGCGGCATCAAAAAAGCGGCGGGCTCCGCCGACGACGTCAATTACGAATCCGTTACATATGAAGGCTACGGCCCGGGCGGGACCGCCATTATCGTGCGGGCCCTGACCGACAACAAAAACCGGACGGCGGCCAACGTGCGAAACGCCTTTACCAAGGGCAAGGGCAGTCTCGGCACGCAGGGCTGCGTCTCATATATGTTTGACGAGAAGGGGCAGATCCTGATCGATAAGGAAGACTGCAAGACGGACGGCGACGATCTTATGATGATGGCTTTGGACGCCGGCGCGGAAGATTTTACGGAGGAGGACGACAGTTTTGAGATACTGACGTCGCCGGACGATTTTTCCGCCGTGCGGGAAAGTTTGGAAAAAGAAGGGATCTCCATGGCTGACGCGCAAGTCACCATGATTCCACAGACCTATGTAGCATTGACGGAAGAACAGGATATATACGGTATCAATAAGATCCTGACATTGTTGGATGAAGACGATGATGTGCAGGAAGTCTATCACAATTGGGACGAGTAGGAGGTCGTTATGAAAAAAGTTCTGTTTGCGTCCAGCGAATGTGTGCCGTTTGTCAAGACCGGAGGTCTTGCGGACGTCGTCGGCGCTCTGCCGAAAGAATTTGACAAGGAGGAGTGGGATGTGCGCGTGGTCATTCCCGACTACACCTGTATCCCGCCGCAGTTCAGGGATCATTTTGAATATGTCTGTCATTTTCAGATGGGCATGGGTCCTTACGTCGGAGAAAAATATGTCGGCGTGATGAAGTATGAGTATCAGGGGATCACCTATTACTTCATCGACAATCTCGAATATTTCGAGTGCTTTTATCCGTATTCCGAAGCCCGATACGACATTGAAAAATTCAGTTTCTTTGACAAGGCGGTCTTATCCATGCTGCCGGTCGTTGGCTTCCAGCCGGACATCATCCACTGCCACGACTGGCAGACGGGACTGATCCCTGTCTATCTGCGGACGGAATTTGCAAGCAATCCGTTCTTCTGGGGAATCAAAGCGGTCACGACCATCCACAACCTCAAGTTTCAGGGCGTTTGGGATATCGAGACGATTCAGGGGATCTCCGGCCTGCCGAGGGAAGTCTTCACGCCGGACAAACTCGAGTTCAAGAAAGGCGCGAATATGTTAAAGGGTGGTCTGGTGTATTCCGATTATATCACGACCGTGAGCAATACTTACGCCAATGAGATCCAGACGCCGTATTACGGGGAAGGCTTGGACGGCCTGCTCCGCGCAAGGCATTTTGACATGCGGGGCATTGTCAACGGCATCGATTACGACGCCTACGATCCTGCCAAAGACCCTGCGATCTTCAAGCAGTACGACGCGCAGTCCTTTAGGGCAAATAAAAAGATCAACAAAGAGCGTCTTCAGGAAATGCTCGGTCTGACCGTTGACAAGCGCAAGTATATGATCGGCCTGATCTCCCGCCTGACGGATCAGAAGGGGTTGGATCTTGTTAACTACTGTATCGAGCGCCTCGTAGACGACAACACCCAGTTGGTGGTGATCGGTACCGGCGAATCGCAGTATGAAAATATGTTCCGGCATTTTGCGTGGAAATATCCGGACCGGATCTCCGCAAACATCTGTTATTCCGAAGACCTCGCGCATAAACTTTACGCCGCTGCGGATTCCTTCCTTGTGCCGTCGCGCTTTGAGCCGTGCGGCCTGACGCAGTTGATCTCGTTCCGCTACGGTACGGTGCCGATCGTCAGGGAGACCGGCGGCCTGAAGGATACGATCATTCCTTACAACGAATACGAGCATACCGGCGACGGGTTCTCGTTTGCCAATTACAACGGCGACGAACTTCTCAACACGGTCAACTATTCAAAATACATTTATTTTGAAAAGAAAGCGGAATGGAACAAGATCATCGACCGCGGCATGGCGAAAGACTATTCATGGTCCAACTCCAAGCGGGATTACGAAGGGCTGTATTCCTATCTGCTCGGCGAGTGAGGGCATAATTTTTTTCGTATCTCCACAAAATATAGAGGGCACACTGTGCTCTCTATTTTTTTGTAAAGGAGATAAGAGATGGACGAGATCAGGGAATACGGACAGGGCATGATCCATGTTGCAGAGGGCTGCAATGTGCAGATCGTAACGGTGATCGGCGAGATCGAAGGACACGATACGACGACGGGAAGCGCCAAGGCGACAAAGTACGAGCATATCATTCCGCAGATGATAAAAGCGGACTATCATGCGCCGGTGGACGGGATATTGCTTTTGCTCAATACGATCGGAGGGGACGTGGAGTGCGGTCTGGCGATCGCGGAACTGATCGCTTCCCTGAGGAAACCGGTCGTATCGCTTGTCATGGGCGGGAGCCATTCGATCGGGATACCGCTGGCCGTGGCGGCGGATCATGCGTTTATCGTCCCGTCGGCGACGATGATGGTACATCCGGTGCGGACGACGGGTACGATACTTGGCGCGCCGCAGACGTTTTTTCAGTTCAACCAGATGCAGGAGAGGATCGTCCGCTTTGTCTGCGGCCATTCTAAGATCCTGCCGGAGGAGTTTGAACGGCTGATGTTTGCCAAGGATACCATCGCAAAGGATCTCGGCACCGTGCTCGTGGGCAGCGAGGCGGTGGCCGCGGGCCTTGTCGACGAGGTCGGCGGCGTGACCGAGGCGATATGTAAACTTCAGGCGATGATTTCAGAAAAGAATTAGCGAAAAGTTATAATGACACCCCCGTAAAAATATGGTAATATAAGAAAGTTGAAATAGACGTTTACGGAGGTTTTTATGTCATTACTGCAATCCGTTCTTCTTGGGCTGCTTCAGGGTTTGACGGAATTTCTGCCGGTCAGCAGTTCCGGACATCTGGCGATCGTTAAAAATATCTTTCACATAGAAATGGAATCGGGGCTGCTTTTCGACGTGCTGCTGCATCTGGGCACGCTGGCAGCGATCGTTGCCGTTTATTATCGGGATATCTGGGAAATGCTCTGCGAGACGGTTTTCCTTCTGCGGGATCTCTGTCACAATCTCTTTGTTTGGATGTCGGGACGGGGCAGGGAAAACGGCTATCGCCGTCTGGTCAACAGTTCCTACCGCAAACTGATCCTGCTTCTGCTCGTATCCGCCGTTCCAACCGGACTGATCGGCATGGCGCTGTCAAAACTGATCGAACAGGCGTCGGACATTCTCCTTGTGCCGGGGATCGGGCTGATCGTAACGGCCGTTCTGCTGTTTGTGGCGGATCATACCGCCGCGGGCGATAAGACGCCGAAAAACACCTCATGGCTGAACGCCGTATGGATCGGCGCAAGTCAGGGCGTCGCCGCGCTGCCGGGGCTTTCCCGCTCGGGAACGACGATCACGGCGTGCCTGCTCTGCGGTTTCGACCGCAAATACGCGGTCAAATTCTCGTTCCTCATGTCGATACCGGCCGTTTTGGGAGCGGCGGTCCTTGAGTGCAGGGACGCCGCCGCGCTTTCCGTTCCGACTGCGGAACTCGGGGTCTATGCCGCCGGCATACTGACCGCCGCGCTGGTCGGTTATGTTTGTATCAGGACGATGCTGGTCCTCGTGCGTCAGAAAAAGTTTACGGTGTTCGCCGTGTACTGTCTGCTCGCCGGCATGCTGACGACGCTGGCCGGAGCGCTGCAGATGAAGTTATGAGAAGTGCGATGACCATTAGAAAGGGTGCAGACCATGGCAAATAAAAAAACGGGCAATACGGCGAAAAAAAAGTCCGCCCGCCCGCAAAAGACGACGCAAAAGAAAAACGTAACGGTGGAAGCGCAGGTTTGGGATAAAGCAAAGGTAGAATCGGTCAAAGAGATCGCGCTCTGGCTGGCGCTGGCCGTTTGCGTACTGCTGTTTTTAAGCAATTTGGGGATCGGCGGCGTGATCGGCAACGCGGTCAGCGGCTTTTTCTTCGGGCTGTTCGGACTGCTGGCCTATCTTTTGCCGATCCTGTTACTGATCGGGACGTTTTTTGTCGTTTCCAACTGGGGCAACCGTATCGCGACGGTCAAATGTCTGGCGGGCGCGGCGTTCGTGATCTTTCTGGCCACGCTGCTGGAACTTTTCTCGCACGGCGCGCAGACGGTCGGCGCGCTGCGCGCGTTTTATGAAAGCAGGGAGACGCAGTCCGGCGGCGGGCTGCTCGGAGGCCTTCTGGCGTCCGGACTGGTCAGCGGGTTCGGCCTGATCGGCGCTTACGTCATTACGCTGATCCTTATGATCGTTTCCGTCATTCTGATCACGGAGCACGCGCTGTTTGCTTCCGCAGGCAGAAGACGCCGCGCGCGGCGCGAGACCGGTAGGGGGCGCGCGGAGGACGACCGGCAGGAGCGGCTGGAGAGGATCGACCGTGATAAGAGGGCGCAGCAGGCAGCTGCGGAGCAGAAGACCGAAACGCGCAGGCAGCGCAAGATCTCCGGCGTGGCGTTTGATACCGCGTTGGAAGAACCGCCGCTGTATGTCGACAAGCGGCAGGACGGCTTAAACGAAGTACATATGGATCCGTCGAAGGAAATGCAGGTCAGGGACGTCAACCGCGTGCCGCTTTCGTCAAATACGAAGGGATCCGTACAAAAGATCGCGAAAACGGAAACCGCGCGCCATTTGTCGGAAGAACCGGCGCAGCCTTTGCCGGCGCAGGAGAAAAGGCGGCCGCGTAAGACGGAGAGATCCGCCGAGGAGACGAAAAAAAGCGCCGAGGAAGTGGCGTCTTTCATTGCGGAAAAGAAACCGCAAAGGCCGTCGGATCATCGTTTCCCGCCGGTGGGCCTTCTCAAGAAAAAGAAAGCGGGAAGCGGAAGCGGCAATAAAACCGAGTTGGACAAGACCGCGGACAAACTTGAACAGACCTTGCGCAATTTCGGGATCAACGTGACCGTGACGGACGTCACCTGCGGCCCGACGGTTACAAGATACGAACTGCTTCCCGAGGTCGGCGTCAGAGTCAATCGGATCACGAATCTCGCGGACGACATCAAACTGAATCTGGCCGTTACGGATATCCGTATCGAAGCGCCGATCCCGGGCAAGGCCGCGGTCGGGATCGAAGTGCCGAACAAAGAAAAGGTCATGGTATCGTTAGAAGAAGTGATCTCGTCCAAAGAATTTGAATCGTCGGCTTCCAAGGTGACGTTTGGCGTAGGCATGGACATCGGCGGCAACGTCATCACGGCGGACATCGCCAAAATGCCGCATCTTTTGATCGCCGGTACGACGGGATCCGGAAAGTCCGTCTGTATCAATACGATCATCATGAGCATCCTCTATAAGGCGACGCCGGAGGAAGTGAAATTCATCATGATCGATCCAAAAGTCGTGGAACTGAGCATCTATAACGGGATCCCGCACCTGCTGATCCCGGTGGTCACGGATCCGAAAAAGGCGGCCGGAGCGCTGCACTGGGCCGTGACGGAAATGGACGACCGGTATCAGAAATTCGCGGACGCCGGCGTGAGGGATATGAAAAGTTATAACCGCAGGCTTGAGGAAAAAGGCGGCGCAGCGGCGGATCCGCAGAAAGAGGGCGCGGCTGAAAAAATGCCGGAACTTGTCGTCATCGTGGACGAGTTGGCCGATTTGATGATGGTCGCCGCGAAAGAAGTCGAAGAATCCATCTGCCGTCTGGCGCAGAAAGCGAGAGCGGCGGGCATTTACCTGATCCTTGCCACGCAGCGTCCGTCCGTCGACGTCGTGACCGGACTGATCAAAGCGAATATGCCGTCGAGGATCGCGTTTGCCGTCAACAGCGGCGTGGATTCCAGAACCATTTTAGATATGTTCGGCGCGGAAAAACTGCTTGGAAACGGCGATATGCTCTATTACCCGCAAAGCCTGACAAAACCGCTGCGGGTGCAGGGGGCGTTCGTATCGGATACCGAAGTCCAGCAGGTCGTCGATTACATCAGGGAGAACAACGGAAGCGTCGAATACAGCGAGCATATCACGCAGGCGATCGACAATAATGCAGAAAACGGGAACGCGGGCGCGGTCGCCATCGGCGGTGGCAGCGGATTTGACGACAGCGTGGATTCCTATTTTGCGGAAGCCGGACGGCTTTTGGTCAGCAAGGAAAAGGGCTCGATCGGTATGCTGCAGCGCAGTTTTAAGATCGGCTTTAACAGGGCGGCGCGGATCATGGATCAGTTGGAAGAAGCCGGCGTCGTCGGGCCGGAACTGGGTACAAAACCGCGTACCGTCTTAATGAGCGCGGAGGAGTTTGAACGATACCTTGATCCCGACCGCGCTTCGGATATCGAAGAAGAATATCCCGTAGACGAAACATTGGAATAAACACAGTAAAGAGTAAAGGAGAACAGGATGAAAACAGACATTCAGATCGCACAGGAAACCGTCATGGAACCGATCGCCAAAGTGGCCGCAAAGGTCGGGCTGCAAGAGGAGGATTTGGAGTTATACGGCAAGTATAAAGCCAAACTGTCCGACGAGTGCATAAAGCGGCTGGCTGCGAAAAAAGACGGAAAACTGGTCCTTGTCACCGCAATCAATCCGACGCCGGCGGGCGAAGGGAAGACGACCACCAGCGTCGGTCTCGGACAGGCGTTCGGCAAACTGCAGAAAAAAGCGATCCTTGCCCTGCGCGAGCCTTCGCTCGGCCCGTGCTTCGGAATCAAAGGCGGCGCAGCGGGCGGCGGATACGCGCAGGTCGTGCCGATGGAAGATCTCAATCTGCATTTCACCGGCGATTTCCATGCGATCACGTCGGCCAATAATCTGCTTGCGGCGCTGCTCGACAACCACATCCAGCAGGGGAACGCGCTGGGGATCGATCCGCGTCAGGTAGTCTGGAAGCGTTGTCTGGATATGAACGACCGCGTCCTTAGAAATGTGGTCGTCGGTCTTGGCAACAAGGCGGACGGGACCGTGAGGGAAGATCATTTCGTCATTACCGTAGCATCCGAGATCATGGCGATCCTCTGTCTGGCGGAGGATATGGAGGATCTGAAAGAGCGTCTGGGACGTATCATCGTCGCCTATTCTTACGACGGCAGACCGGTGACGGCCGACGACCTTCAGGCGACCGGAGCGATGGCGGCGCTGCTGAAGGACGCGCTGAAGCCGAACCTGATCCAGACGCTGGAGCATACGCCGGCGCTGGTACACGGCGGACCGTTTGCCAACATCGCGCATGGCTGCAACAGCGTGCGCGCCACAAAGACGGCGCTGAAACTGGCGGATATCGTGGTCACGGAAGCGGGATTTGGCGCGGATCTCGGCGCGGAGAAATTTTTTGACATCAAATGCCGGAAAGCCGGACTGCGGCCGGATGCGGTGGTCCTCGTGGCGACCGTCCGCGCGCTCAAATACAACGGCGGCGTGGCGAAAGCGGATCTGGCGAAGGAAGATACCGAGGCATTGGCACGCGGCATCGTGAATCTCGAGAAGCATATCGAAAATCTTCAGAAATTCGGCGTGCCGGTGGTCGTGACCTTAAATTCCTTTGTCAGCGACACGGAAAAAGAGACCGCATTCGTCCGTGAATTTTGCGAGAAGCGCGGCTGCGCGTTCGCATTGTCCGAGGTCTGGGAGAAAGGCGGCGAAGGCGGCGTTGCTCTGGCGGAGGCGGTCCTTGACGTCCTTGAGAAAGAGACAAGCCGTTTTGCCCCGCTGTATCCGGATCAGCTTTCTCTCGAAGAAAAGATCGAAACGGTCGCAAAAGAGATCTACGGCGCAGACGGCGTGACCTATTCGGCGGAAGCAAAGAAAGAACTGGAGAGGATCGCGGCGCTCGGGCTGTCGCATTTTCCGGTCTGCATGGCGAAAACGCAGTATTCCCTGTCCGACGATCCGGCGAAACTCGGACGTCCGCAGAATTTCACGGTCAATGTGCGAGAAGTCTATGTTTCCGCGGGCGCGGGATTTGTCGTCGCCGTGACAGGAGCGATCATGACGATGCCGGGACTGCCGAAGGAACCGGCCGCCAACAGGATCGACGTGACAGGCGACGGCGTGATCACAGGTTTGTTTTAACAAGGAGAGAGGTATGGCGCAGATCATTGACGGAAAGGCGATCTCATCACAGATCAAAGAGGAACTGAAAACAAAAGTCGGCGCGCTGAAAGCGCAGGGTGTCGAGATCACGCTTGCCGTGATCCTCGTCGGCGAAGATCCGGCTTCACAGGTGTATGTCAGGAACAAGAAAAAGGCCTGCGAATATATCGGCATCCGTTCGCTTTCCTATGAACTGGAGGAGACTGCGACGGAGCGTCAGTTGTTGGAACTGATCGAACAGTTAAACCGCAGGGAAGACGTCAACGGCATTCTCGTACAGTTGCCGCTGCCAAAGCATATGGAAGAACAGAAGGTGATCCGCGCCATTGATCCGAAGAAAGACGTGGACGGCTTCCATCCGCAGAGCGTCGGCGCGCTCTCGATCGGCCTGCCGGGATTTGTTTCCTGCACGCCGGCGGGCGTGATCCAGTTGTTGAAGCGCAGCGCCATTCCGATCGAAGGGAAACGCTGCGTGGTCGTAGGCCGGAGCAATATCGTGGGAAAACCGATGGCGCTTCTGATGCTGCGCGAAAACGCAACCGTGACCATCGCACATTCCAAGACCGCGGATCTGCCGTCGCTTACGCGGCAGGCGGATATTTTGATCGCGGCGGTAGGAAAACCCAAGATGATAACGGCGGAATATATCAAAGAAGGCGCCGTGGTGATCGACGTGGGCATCCACAGGGATGCCGCAAATAAACTCTGCGGCGACGTGGACTTTGCTTCCGTGGAACCGCTCTGTTCCGCGATCACGCCCGTTCCGGGCGGCGTCGGCCCGATGACGATCGCGATGCTCATGTATAACTGCGTAGAAAGCGTCAAGATACAGGAAAAGTAGGAGAAATTTATGAAGTGTTGTAAATGCGGCGAAGAAATCAAAGTAGGAAGCGTATATTGCCAGAACTGCGGCGAACCGGCGCAGATCGTACCGGACTATAACGTGCTTGAGGACGATATCATCGTTTCGTATCTCAACGAACAAAAAAACGCGGAGAAGCAGCCGCAAAAGGAGCAGCCGGAGCAGGAAGGAAAAACTCCGGAAAAGAAAAAGGCGGGAAGCGCGCAAAAAAAGGCCGCGATCCTTGCGGTGATCGCCGCGGCGCTTGTCGTGGTCGTCCTCGCCCTCTATCTGACGTCCTATTCCTATTGCATTGCAAAAGGAAAGCGCTGCGACGCAAAAGAAGACTACGCGCAGGCGGTCGCCTGTTACGAAAAGGCGATCGGAAAGCGGGAGGATAGGGCGGAAGCCTACCGTCTGGCCGGAGCGGATCTGCTGCTGCTGAAAGACTATGAAAAAGCGGAATCCTATCTGCTTCTTGCCATTGAAAAAGATCCGAACGACGTAGAAGCCTATGAAACGCTCCTGCAACTCTATGTCGCGACAAAGGATGACGCCGCGCTCGAGCGTCTCAAAGAAGCCGACGTCACGCCGGAAGTACAAAAACTCTTCCAAAAACTTCTCGTATCGCCGCCGGAATTTTCCGAAGAAGAGGGAACCTATGGCGACGATCTGGAACTGTCGCTGTCCTGCGACGGAGATCAGGAGATCTTCTATACCTTGGACGGCTCGGATCCGGTCAAAGGCGGGACGAGATATGAAGGAACCATCATGTTGACGGAAGGATCAACCACAGTTAAAGCCGTCGCGAGAAACGCCGACGGCAATTACAGCCTTGTGACGGAAAATACTTACGAGATCGCTTATGAAAAGCCGGATTATCCGGAAGTTTCCCCGTCCGAGGGGTCATTTACTGCGCCGACCTTCGTGCAGGTGACGATTCCGGAGGGCTGCACGGTTTATTATACATGGGACGGCAGCCGCCCGACGGAAAGTTCCGCCGTATGTACGGAACCGCTCGCGATTCCGGAAGGCAATAATATCCTTTCCCTGCTGCTGGTGGACGAGCACGGTATGCAAAGCGACGTTTTGCAGTGCAATTACCGCTATCTGCCGCAATAATTGTCATGGATATCACCGTTCTTTGCGTCGGCAAACTCAAAGAAAAATTTTACAGCGACGCCGCGGGCGAATATCTCAAGCGTCTGCGCCGCTATTGCAGGCCGCAGGTGATCGAGGTGGCGGACGAAAAAGCGCCGGAGCAGGCGTCCGCTGCAGAACGCGCGCAGATCTTGGAAAAAGAAGGCGGCCGTCTGCTGAAGCATATCCGCGACAACGACTTCTGTATCACGCTGGAGATCGAGGGGAAAGCCATGGATTCGATCGCTTTTTCCAAGGAGATCGAGCGCGCCATGCTATGCGGGACGAGCCGTCTGGTCTTTGTGATTGGAGGGTCTTTGGGGCTTTCTCCGGCGGTCTGCAAAAGAAGCGATCTTTCGCTTAGTTTTTCCAAAATGACCTTTCCCCATCCGCTGATGCGGGTCATCCTGTTGGAGCAGATCTACCGGAGTTTCCGTCTGATCCGCGGCGAACCCTACCATAAGTGATCCTTGGTATAAGTTCCGCCGCCGTTCATATAGTGTATATATGAAAGAGTTTCTGGAACAGCGGCGGTGGCGATGGCGGGAGGAGGAGAGCGCGGATGCGTTTTTGCCCGGCGAGATCCGCCTGACCTTAGCGGGAAGCCGGAGGCTTCTGGTCGAGAACTTCAAAGGGATCGTTTATTTCGACGAATCCGTCGTGATCGTACAGTCCAAAAAGCAGACGGCGGCCATCGGCGGACGGAAACTGCAGATCGAATATTACGCCAAAGACGAGATGCTTGTCGTAGGATCTATTGAAAAAATCGAAGTAAAGGAAAGCGGCGCTTGAGTATCTTTCTATCTTTGTTTGGCTCTGTCAAAGTAAATCTTACCGGAAAAGAAATTTCAAGGTTTTTGAGGCTGTGCAGTACCTACCGTATTTTTTTGTTTGACATCTCCTCGGAAGGCGCGGATGAGATTTCTTTTTTTATGTCCGCGCGCGACGTCTTCCGGCTGCGGCCGGTGTTGCGCAAGACCGGATGCCGCTTGCGGATCTGTCAAAGGCGGGGCGCGCCGTTTTTCTTTCTGCGCTACCGCTGGAAGATCGCCTTCCGCGGCAGTATCCTCTGCGCCTTTTTGCTGTTCTGGTATCTGACGGGCTTTATCTGGAGCGTGCATCTGTCGGGCAATTCCTATCTGACCGAAGAATATATGCGCGCTTTTTTGGAGGAACGGCAGGCGTATATCGGCTGCCGCGCCGGCCGGATCGATACGGTGGCGCTGGAAGAACAGATCCTCGAGGCGTTTCCCGAGGTGATCTGGACGTCGGTCTATATCAAAGGCACTTCGCTGCACATCACGCTCAAGGAGCAGATCCGGCTGGCAGAGGAACAAGAGGAGCGGCCGGGCGTGCAGGATCTCATCGCTCCGGCGGACGGCAAGGTTGCGGAAATTTTTGTCCGCAGCGGCACCGCGGCCGTCGCGCAGGGGGACGAGGTGAAAAAGGGCGATGTCCTGATCCACGGCTGGGTGCCGGTTTACGACGATATGGAGACGCTTGTCAAACATTACGATCCCGTCGCGGCGGACGGCGACGTCCTGATCGAAAGGAGGCAGCCTTACCGCGAGCAGCTTGACGCCGCCTATCAAAAAAAGCAGTGGACAGAAACGCTTCGCTATGTCACGTTTGAAACGGCAGGCGTGAACGCGGATCTGATCCGCTATTTCCTGCCGGACGAAAAGCGGGTGGTCTTTTGCGAGACAAGACCGCTCCGCCTCTTTCACAGCATTGTACTGCCTTTGACGCAGAACCGCTATGAGGCGCGTTTGTACCGCCTCAAGCCGCAGACGTACAGCAGGAGCGAAGCGGAGGAGATCCTGCTGCGCCGTTATCGGCAATTTGCCAAAAAAATAGGGAAAAAAGGGGTTCAAATCACAGACAAAAATGTTATTATATTAAGAAAGGGAAATGTATATTCTATGGAGGGAGACGTTTTGCTGCGTTATCCCGCCAAAGAACTGCGAGCAGGAACGGTTCCCGATGTGGAGTAGTTGATCTTATGGGTGAGTTTCAGGAGACCATTTCGCTGTCCGTCAGGGATATGGAAAATATCTTCGGACAGTTTGACGCGAATATAAAATTACTGGAAAAGAATCTGCATGTCGCGTTCATTGCCAGAAACGACAGGCTGAAAATGATCGGCGAGGAGCACGCCGTCCTTCGGGCGCGGCGGATCATGGAAGAACTCGCCCGCCTGTCCGAAAAAGGCAGCGTGATCACGGAGCAGGAGATCTCCTACGTTCTGGGCTTAAATCCCGCCGAGTTAAAATCCCACGCAATGTCACAATTACAGGATGAGTGTATCTGCCATACGACAAGCGGCAAACCGGTCAAACCAAAGACGATCGGCCAGAAGACCTATGTGGACGCGATCCGCGAAGGCATGATCACGTTCGGGATCGGACCGGCCGGTACCGGCAAGACCTATCTGGCGATGGCGATGGCGATCACGGCCTTCCAGCGTGAAGAAGTCGGCCGGATCATCCTGACGCGTCCCGCTATTGAAGCGGGGGAGAAACTCGGCTTTCTTCCGGGCGACCTGCAGAGCAAGGTGGATCCTTACCTGCGGCCGCTCTATGACGCCCTCTATCAGATCATGGGCGCGGACAGTTTTGCCCGCAACATGGAAAAAGGGCTGATCGAGGTGGCGCCGCTGGCGTATATGCGCGGGCGCACGCTGGATAATGCGTTCATCATCTTGGACGAGGCGCAGAATACGACGCCGGCGCAGATGAAGATGTTTCTGACGAGGATCGGATACGGCTCCAAAGCCGTCATCACCGGAGACAATACGCAGAAGGATCTTCCGAAAGATACGGTCTCGGGGCTGGACGTGGCGATCCGGGTGTTAAAGGCCGTGCCGGAGATCGCGGTCTGCCGTCTGGACGGCAGGGACGTCGTGCGCCATCCTCTGGTGCAGAAGATCGTCAACGCCTACGAGATCTACGAAACAAACGCGGCTTCCGGCGGAAAAAAGAAAAAAGGTGGAGCGAAGCATGGTGCGTCCGGTCAAAGAGAATAAAATATCAGCCAGACGCGCGCTGTTCATGACGGGGATCGCGCTGACGTTTGCGGCTGGGCTCGCGTTTTTTGCGTTCCGCAGTCAGGTCTTATTGGACGAGTTGTTCTGTCTTGGCGTCCTGCATTGTATCATGGTCCTGCTTTTGATCCTTGCGTTTGTCCGGCGGCGGATCGCGGGAGAGACGGCTCTTGGGCAGGCGGACGATTACGGCAGGATCTTCTGGTCGTTTCTTGCCTGCTGGGGCATGGAAGCCCTTTTTGTGTTCTGTCCGGATTTTTTTATTCCGGTCATGCTGATCCCGCTGCTGCTGTCGTTGTCCATGGACGCGGCGCTGGCGCTGTGTTTCGGCATTTATTTTGTGTTCCTGCTCTGCGTATTCGGCGGACTCGGCAATCAGGCGTTGTACTGTTACTGTCTGCTTGACATGGCGGGGATCATGCTTCAGCCGTATCTTCGGGGCAAAAAGCGGCTGGAGGGCATGGAGGTCTACCTCCTCTATTTTCTGGTCAACAGTATCGTCCCGATCCTGTTTTACTATATGACCTATCTGGAACTGTCGTCGGAGTTGTTTTTTTACGCCGTGGGAAACGGCCTTGTCACAACGGCGCTGATCCTGATCTTTTACCGGCCGCTCTCTCTTGATATCAGCAGGACCGTAGAAGAAAATTACCGCAAGATCCTGAAAGAGGATTATCCTCTGGTCGGTGATATCCGGCGGTATTCCCTTGCGGAATACCGTCATGCGATGCGCGTCTCGCGTCTTGCGGCGATGTGTGCCAAAGAGATCGGCGCGAACGTTTTGTGCTGCGCGTGCGCCGGATTTTATTACCGGTTGGGCAAGATGGAAGGGGAGCCGGAGATCGACAACGCGCTAAAACTTGCCAACGACCACTGCTTTCCTGCGGACGTCATGCTGATCATGGAGGAATACGGCGGCGTCATACGTCTGCCGCAGACGCCGGAATCGGCGATCGTGCATATGGTCGATATGCTGGTAACAAAGATCGAACTGCTGGATCAGGACACGATGTCCAGCACGTGGAATCAGGACATGGTGATCTACCAGTCGCTGAACGAATGGTCGCAGAAAGGCTTCTATGATGAATCCGGCCTGAGTATCAATCAGTTCTTAAAGATTCGGGAAAAACTTGTTGCGGAGGAAACGCTGTTATGACATTGGAGATTCGGGAGGAGACGGAAGTGCCGTTTTCCTTTGCCTATCAAAAGATCGCGGAAACGGTGGCGGAAGCCGCGCTGCGCCATGAAGGTTTTCCGTATGATGCCGAACTCGGGCTGATGCTGACGGACGACGAAGCGATCCGCCGGATGAACGCGCAGTTCCGCGGGATCGACGCGGCTACGGACGTTTTGTCCTTTCCGCTGCTTCCGCTGGAGCAAGGCGGGAGGTTTGAGGGCTTGGAGGACCGGTCGGACTGCTTCCATCCGCAGAGCGGCGAGGCGCTTCTGGGGGATATCGTCATTTCCGTCGATCATGTGATCGCGCAGGCAGAGGCGTACGGACATTCGCAGGAACGGGAATACGCGTTTTTGATCGCGCATAGCATGTTACATCTCATGGGATACGACCATGAGGAGGAAAAGGAGGCGGCGGTCATGGAACAGAAACAAAAGGAGATCCTCGAAGGACTTCATATTACAAGGGAGGAACAATGATGAATAAGAAAAAAACAGTGATCATCGCCCTGGTGGCGGTCGCAGCGGTCGCGGCGGCCGTGGTCATCGCGCTGACGGCCATGCCAAAGGAAACGGCAAAAAAGACCAAAGACAAGACCGAACAACAGGCCAAAGAAGATCACACGAATGAGGTGCGCAGTCTTCTGACCGGAGAGTGGGTCGACAAGGAAATCGGACAGAAGCGTCCGGTCGCGATCATGACGGAAAACACCAAAGACGCGCTGCCGCAGTACGGCTTAAATTCCGCAGGCGTCATCTATGAAGTTCCGGTAGAGGGCTCGATCACCCGTTTGATGGCGATCTATGAGGATTATGCCGATCTTGAACGGATCGGAAACGTCCGCAGCTGCCGTCCGTACTATGTCTATTTTGCGTCGGAATTTGACGCGGTCTATGTTCATTTCGGACAGAGCGTGCAGGGCGAGGAGGCGCTCAACCGTGGGATCGTAGACAATCTGAGCGGTCTGGACGGATCGCTGAACGATATGTTCTACCGCACCAACGACCGTCCCGCGCCGCATAACGCTTATACGAGCGGGGAGGGCATTGCTTTCGGCATAGAAAAGAAGGGCTATCGCACGGCCTATAAAGAAGGGTATCAGGGTCACTATCTCTTTGCGGCGGACGAGGAAAATACGCTGGATAGCGGCGAGACCTGCGAGATGATCGAACCGTATTATTTTTACAATCAGCCGTCGTTTGTCTATGACAAAACGAGCAAGACCTACCGCCGTTTCCAGTTTGGCGATGCGGAAACGGACGCCGTGGACGGGGAGCAGATCTGCGTCAGCAATATCATTTTCCAGAATGTCGACAACTCGATCTATGAGGGCACACCGTACTTAAACCTCACGGTCAGCGGCTCCGGCGAAGGGAAATTCTTTACCCGCGGCAGGATGATCGATATCACATGGGAAAAGGAAGACGACGGCATTACGCATTATTATGATCTTTCCGGCGAAGAGATCGTTCTCAATCCGGGCAAGACATGGGTCTGCATCATGCAGGATCAGTATGCCGGCGAGAGCGTTCTGACAGAGAAGGAAAGCGCCGCAGAATAGAGGGAAACATTGGGAAGCAACAGGAAGAACAGCAATACCAATTTCATATTGCAGGGATCGCTGCTGGCCGTGGCGTCCATTATCAGCCGCATTGTGGGATTGGTTTACCGGATCCCGCTGACCGCCACGATCGGCAAGACCGGAAACGACTTCTACGGGACGGCGTTCAGTATCTATAACATCATCCTGATCATATCGTCGTACAGCCTGCCGCTTTCGGTGTCCAAACTCGTGGCGGCCAAGGTGGGGAACCGGCGCTATCAGGACGCCTTCCGAATTTTCAAGGGTGCGATGGGCATAGCGATTGTCAGCGGCGGGCTCGGCGCGGTCTGCGTGTATTACTTTGCCGATTTCTTCACGGGCACGCTGCTCAAGACGCCTTTGAGCGCGATCGCGCTCAAGGTACTGGCGCCGACGCTGTTCGTCGTTGCCATCTTAGGCGTGCTGCGCGGCTTTTTCCAAGGCCTGAACACCATGATGCCGAGCGCGATCTCACAGGTCGCGGAGCAGATCATCAACGCGATCGTCAGCGTTGTGGCGGCGTATATGCTGGTCTCTTACGGAAAGAAGGTCGGCGCGGTCCTTGGGGATCCGGAAGGATACGCCGCCGCCTACGGCGCGGCCGGCGGTACGCTCGGAACGGCGAGCGGCGCTTTTTTTGCGCTGCTGTTCATGCTGTTTGTATATCTTGTCTACCGCAGGCGATTCATGCGAAAAGTCAGCCGCGACCATCATAAGAACGTCGCCGGATACGGGCAGGTGCTAAAGGCGCTGCTGTTGACGATCGTTCCCGTGCTGCTTAGTACGACGGTTTACAGCCTGAGCACCCTGATCGATCAGGGCGTGTTCAAGAATATCGCGCTGCTTCAGGGGTATGAAGCAAGGCAGATCAGCGAGTGGTGGGGCGTTTACTCCGGACAGTTCATCGTGCTGACCAACGTGCCGATCTCCATTGCCTCCGCGCTTGCCGCATCAAGCGTGCCGAGTCTTGCGGCTGCGTTCCACGGGAAGGAATTTGACAAGGTCAACGCGCAGATCGAGATTGCGACGCGCTTCATTATGGTAATCGCGATCCCTTCCGCGATCGGCATGGCGATTCTCGGCGGCCCGCTGAACCGGATGCTGTTTCAGGACAACGATCCGTCCACGATGTATATTATGATGCTCGGTACGGTCTCCATCGCGTTTTTTGCGCTGTCCACGCTGACGAACGGCCTGCTGCAGGGAATCGACCATATGATGAGTCCGGTGATCCACTCGGTCATTTCGCTGCTGGTGCATGTCTTGGTGCTGATCGTTCTGATGGAGTTTTTTGATCTGCATATTTACGCCGTTGTGATCGCGAACAATATTTACGGTCTGGGCGTCTGTATCTTAAACGCGATCGCGATACGAAAGCACAGCGGCGCGCGAACGGATCTGCAGAAGACCTATATCATCCCGTTCTTTTCCGCCGTTGTCATGGGGATCGCGGTCTTTGTATCCTACGAGGCGTGCTACCGGCTGATCCGTTCCAATACGGCTGCGGTGCTGATCAGCGTCTGTCTTGGCGTTGCGGTTTATTTTGTCGTGCTTTTGCGGATGCGAGGACTGAGCGAGGACGAACTTCGTACCATGCCAAAAGGCGATGCGCTCGTGCGGCTGGCGCATAAATTTCATCTTTTGCATAATTAAGCGAAGAAATACAAATACTTTTGCTATGATGAACGAAACAAGAGCAAAACGTATTTGTATTTTTTTAGTATTGGCGCTTGCCCTGCTTTTTGCGGCGATCTTTCTTGCGCGGCAGGGAAACGATAGGGCGGACGGCGCAAAGGGCGCGGAAGATATGACCGCCGCGCGCCTTCACGAGGAGACGGCACCGAGTTCGACGGAAGGCTATGCCTTCCGCATTGCCGTAGAAGAAGACTATCTGGTCGTCTATAAAACGACGGAGACGCAGGCGTATCTCTATACTGATATCTGTACGACGTCTCTGCCCGAGGAGGTGCTAAAAGCGATCGGCGAGGGCGTGACCTTTAAGACGGAAAAGGAACTCTACGATTTTCTGGAGAATTACAGCAGTTGATCCGGAAATGCGTTTTTCTCCCGTAAATTTGTTTTTCTTCCGCAAGTTCGTTTTTCCGCAAACATTATTGTATCTTTTGGCGTCTTGTGCTACAATATATTGTGGCTAAAAGGATGGAATGAGGATGAACGGACAATATGATGTAGTCGTACTGGGCGGCGGGGCCGCCGGCATGACCGCGGCGATCTGGGCGCGGCGGCAGGGCGCGTCCGTGCTGCTGATCGAATATAACGATATGCTGGGCAAAAAGATCCTTTCGACCGGCAACGGAAGGTGTAATCTTTCCAACCGCAGGATTTCCGCTTCCTCTTATCGCTCGGATTCAGGGGGAGAGGATTTTTTTTCGTTGGCTTTTTCCAAAGTCTCCGTAGAAGAAACGCTGGATTTTTTTGAAAGCCTCGGGATCTTGACGATCGAAGAACAGCAGCGGATCTATCCGCGGACCATGCGCGCCGCCGACGTGCGCGAGGCGTTGGCGCTTGCGCTTTCGCTGGAAGGGGTGGAGGTGTGTTACGGCACGAAAGTGCGGCAGGTCCGCCGCGAGGACGGCGTTTATCGGCTGCTGCTGCCGCGCGGCGGCGAGATCTTGGCGAAACGCCTGATCCTTGCGACCGGAAGTCCGGCGTCGGCGGTTTCGGGCAGTACGGACGACGGCGCGTATTACGCTGCGATGCTCGGCCATACGCTGCGGCCGTTTTTACCGGCGCTGGTCCCGCTGCGGTTTGCCGAAAAAAATCTTAAAGAACTGGCAGGGGTCCGCTGCCATGATACAAAAGTTTCCCTTTGGATCGACGGGGCGCCGGCGGGGAGATCCCGCGGAGAACTGCAGTTTACGGCGGAAACGCTGTCCGGTATCGTGATCTTTCAGTTGAGCCGTTATGCGGCGCTGGCGGCGCAGGAGAAGAAAACCTGCTACTGCCTGCTGGATCTTGTTCCCGAAAAGACGGAGGAGGAACTGTTTTTGCACTGGAGCCGCCGGATCGACGCGGCGAAAGGAACAATGACGCTGCAACAGGCCGCGGCCGGAAGCCTGCACGGCGGTGTGCTTTCCTATATTGCGAGGACAGCAGGACTTCCTTTGGACCGTCCTTTGACGAGGAAAGACGTTGGGGTATTGCGGACGCTTGCGGCAGGCATTAAGGCGTTTCGGGTCGATCTGGACGGGCCGAAAGGCAAAAAAGACGCGCAGATCTGCGCCGGCGGCGTTTGTCTTTCAGAAGTCGACGCCGCCACGATGGAATCGAAATTAAATCCGGGTTTATTTTTTGCGGGAGAACTTTTGGACATCGACGGCAAATGCGGCGGATATAATCTGCAATGGGCATGGACCAGCGGCAGGATCGCGGGAGAAGCTGCGGGGAGAGGAGACTTTCATGATTAAGATCGATCAGCTCTGTATGGCGGTGGACGAGCCCAAGGAATCGATAAAACAGAAGATTGCAGACTTATTAAAAGTAGATATAACATCTATTTCGCAAATCCGGATCCTGCGCCGCTCAATCGACGCCAGAAAAAAGACGGACGTCCACTATGAGTACAGCGTCCTCTGCCGCGTCTCCTGCAATGAAGAAAAACTCCTCCGGCGTTTGCGCGGGAACCGCAAGGTCTCCTTATACAAAAAACCGGCGCCTTTTTTGACGGTCAGGGCGTTTTCGCCGCAAAAGCGGCCGGTGATCGTCGGGGCGGGCCCTGCCGGGCTGTTCTGCGGCTATCTGCTGGCCCTGCACGGCTTTGCGCCGCTGTTGATCGAACGCGGGCGCGACGTCGACCGGCGGAAGGAAGACGTCCGCCGCTTCTGGGAGGAGGGCACGCTCGATCCGTCGTCCAACGTCCAGTTTGGGGAAGGCGGCGCGGGAGCGTTTTCCGACGGAAAACTCAACACCCTTGTCAACGACAGGGCGCGCAGCGATTTTGTGCTGCATACCCTTGTGCGTTTCGGCGCGCCGGAGCAGATCCTCTGGGATGCAAAGCCCCATGTGGGAACGGATCTTCTGCTTCGGGTCGTCCGCAATCTGCGCCGCGAGATCGTGCGGCAGGGCGGCGAGGTACATTTTGAGGAAACGTTTAACGGTTTTACGGCGGAAAACGGGCAATTGACGGCGGCGATGACCGACCGCGGCGCATATGAGACAAACGATCTTGTGACGGCGATCGGGCACAGCGCGAGGGATACGTTTGCGATGCTGCACAACGAAAACGTTTTTATGACGGCAAAAGCCTTTGCCGTCGGTTTTCGTATCGAGCATCCGCAGGCGTTTATCGACGAGCGGCAGTACGGAGCGTATGCGCGTTTTCTGCCTGCCGCGCCGTATAAGTTAAAGACGCAGTTGCCGGACGGACGCGGCGTTTACTCGTTTTGCATGTGCCCGGGCGGCTATGTGATCAACGCGTCCTCCCTGCCGGGACGCACCGCGGTCAACGGCATGAGTTATTCCGACCGCGGCAGCGGCAACGCCAACAGCGCGATCGTTGTGACCGTGGGGCCGGGCGACTATGACGCCGACGACCCGCTCGGAGCCGTCGCCTATCAGGAGGCTCTGGAACAAAAGGCGTATCGGCTGGGCGGCGGCGCAGTGCCGCAGCAGTTATACGGAGATCTCTGCAGCGGCCGCGTATCGTCCTCTTACGGCGATTTTGCCTCGCAGGTGAAAGGAAACGCGGTCTTTGCCGATCTGCGGGAGTGCCTTCCCAAAGATCTGCTCCGGTCGTTCTGCCATGGCATGGATGCGTTTGCCGGAAAGATCAAGGGATTCGACCGTTACGACGCCATTTTATCCGGAATCGAGAGTCGGACGTCCTCTCCGGTGCGGATCGTGCGGGACGAGACGCTGCAATCCAATATCCTTGGGCTTTATCCGTGCGGAGAGGGAGCGGGATATGCCGGCGGGATCATGTCGGCGGCGATGGACGGCCTGAAGGTCGCGGAAAAGATCATGGAAAAGTATCAGGTGAAAGATGAAAGCGAACGAAGTGGATTTTAACGAACTGACGCCGATGATGCAGCATTATCTGCGTACCAAGGAAGAATATAAGAACTACATACTCTTTTACCGTCTCGGCGATTTTTACGAGATGTTTTTCGAGGATGCGGAAACCGTTTCCCGCGAACTCGAACTGACGCTGACCGGAAAAAGCTGCGGGCTGTCCGAGCGCGCGCCGATGTGCGGGATCCCGTATCATGCGGCGGACAGTTATCTGACGCGCCTGATCAACAAAGGCTATAAGGTCGCCGTATGCGAGCAGGTTGAAGATCCGAAAGAGGCCAAGGGAATGGTGCGGCGCGAGGTGACGCGGATCGTTACGCCGGGCACGAATATGGATGAGATGGCGCTGGACGAGAGCCGGAACAACTATATCATGGGCCTGTTCTTCGATGGGGACGCCTATGGCGTTGCGGTGGCGGACGTAACGACCGCAGATTTCTTTGTGACGGAAGTGGACAGTACCCGCAGCTGCATGGACGAGATTCAGAAATTCGCGCCGGCGGAGATCGTCTGTAACGAAAATGTGGCGATCAGCGGCATGGACTTGCAGGATCTTCAGGAGAGGCTGCATATCTCCGTTTCCAAACTGGACGCCGCCTATTTTGACGACCGCCGTTCCGCCGATACGCTGCTGGAGCATTTTCACGTCAACCGTCTGGAGTCGCTTGGCCTGTCGGAGTTTCCTATGGGAACAGTCTCCGCGGGCGCGCTTTTGCAATATCTGCGCGACATCCAAAAGACTTCTTTAGAGCAGCTCAATCATATTTCGCCTTACCGCAACGGCAGTTTCATGCTGCTGGACGCCTCCACGCGGCGCAATCTTGAATTGGTGGAAACGCTGCGCGAAAAGCAGAAAAGAGGCTCTCTGTTGTGGGTGCTGGACAAGACGAAGACCGCGATGGGCGCGAGAATGCTGCGCAAGGACATCGAGCAGCCGCTGACGGATCCCGAGGCGATCACGGCGCGTCTGGACGCGGTGGACGAACTGCTCGCGCGCATGATCCAGCGCGAGGAACTGCGCGAGTATATGCAGCCGATCTACGATCTGGAGCGGCTGAATACGCGCGTTGTCTATCAGACGGCCAATCCGCGGGATCTTCTCGCGTTCAAAAACTCCATCCGGATGCTTCCGGCGATCCGGACGGTCCTTGAGGATTTTGGCGCGGCGCAACTGCAGGAGATCCGCGGGCAGATCGACGATCTGCGGGACGTGTTCGGCTGGATCGACGAAGCCGTTTGCGAGGATCCGCCGCTTTCCGCGCGCGACGGCGGGATCATCAAAGACGGATTTTTGCCGGAGATCGACCGCCTGCGGAAAGCCAAGACCGACGGCAAGACATGGCTGGCGCAGTTGGAAAGCCGCGAGCGGGAGCGGACCGGCATCAAAAATCTCAAGGTCAAGTATAACAAGGTCTTCGGCTATTATCTGGAAGTGACCAATTCCTACCGCGATCTCGTGCCGGACGACTATCAGAGAAAGCAGACGCTTGCCAACGCCGAGCGTTATTTTACGCCGGAACTCAAAGAACTGGAAGATACGATCCTCGGGGCGGAAGACAAACTGATGTCGCTGGAATACGAGTATTTCAAGGAACTCAGAAGCCGCATTGCGGCGCAGGTGTCGCGGATCCAGCAGACCGCGAAGGCCATAGCGCGTCTGGACGTTTACGCTTCGCTGGCGTATGTCGCCGAGAAGAACCGTTACTGCAGGCCGCGGATTAACACCGGCGGCGTGATCGACATCAAAGGCGGCCGCCATCCGGTCGTGGAGAAGATGACCGGCGGCAGCGGGTTCGTGGAAAACGATACCTATCTGGACAACAAAAAGCAGCGGCTCTCCATCATCACAGGGCCGAACATGGCGGGAAAATCCACCTATATGCGGCAGACGGCGCTGATCGTTCTGATGGCGCAGATCGGCAGTTTTGTTCCGGCGCAGGAGGCCGATATCGGCGTGGTCGACCGGATCTTTACCCGCGTAGGCGCATCGGACGACCTCGCCATGGGGCAGAGCACATTCATGGTCGAGATGAACGAGGTCGCGAATATCCTGCGCAGCGCGACCAAAGACTCGCTGCTGATCCTGGACGAGATCGGCAGGGGCACGAGCACGTTTGACGGGTTAAGCATCGCGTGGGCCGTGGTCGAGCATATCAGCAACAGCAGGATCCTCGGCGCAAAGACGCTGTTTGCCACGCATTACCATGAACTGACGGAACTCGAAGGAAAACTGGAAGGCGTGCACAATTACTGTATCGCCGTCAAGGAAAACGGCGACGATATCGTTTTCCTGCGAAAGATCGTCCCGGGCGGCGCGGACAAGAGTTACGGGATCGCGGTCGCAAAACTCGCGGGACTTCCGGAAGAAGTCATCGAGCGCGCGAAGCGGATCGTGGAGCAGCTTTGCGAAAACGACATCGTGGATCTGACAAAAAACATTGCTGTGGAAGGGCAGGCGCTGGTACATAAGGAAAAACCAAAAAAGATGGACGAGGTGGATCTGGCGCAGATGACGTTTTTGGATACGCTCGGCGACGAGGATATCCTCTCGATGATACGGGACATGGACCTCTCCACGATGACGCCGCTGGAAGCAATGAACGCATTGCATGAGATTCAGGTAAAGGTAAAGAACAGATGGTAGAGATTGCGGTATTGAGTAAAGAAACGATCGATCAGATCGCGGCGGGAGAAGTAGTGGAACGGCCGGCTTCCGTCGTCAAGGAACTTGTGGAAAACGCGATGGATGCGGGCGCGGACGCGATCACGGTCGAGATCCGCGACGGCGGGACGTCCTTCATCCGCGTGACGGACAACGGCTGCGGCATCCCAAAGGAACAGCTGCGTCTGGCGTTTACGCGCCATGCGACGTCAAAGATCCGCAGCGCGCAGGATCTTGCGGGCGTCCGCTCGCTCGGCTTCCGCGGCGAGGCGCTCTCCAGCATCGGCGCGGTGGCAAAGGTGGAGATGATCACCAAGCCGAAGGAACAGTGGATGGGCTGCCGCTATGTGATCGAGGATTCGCAGGAAACGGCGGCGGAGGACGTCGGTTCTCCGGACGGCACCACGATCATGGTACACCAACTGTTTTGGCACCTTCCGGCGCGCAGAAAATTCCTCAAGAGCAACCAGACCGAGGGAAATCACATTGCTGAACTGGTGGAACGGCTGGCCCTTTCGCATCCGGAGATCTCCTTCTGCCTGATCTCGAACAAGGCGGAAAAACTGCATACGTCCGGCAGCGGAAGCCTTCTGGACGCCGTTTATCAGGTGTACGGGCGCGATATCGCGGCCAATCTGCTGCCGGTTTCATCCGGCGACGGGAAATTCCGCGTCGAGGGCTTCCTCGGCAATTCGACGATCGCCCGCGGCAGCCGCAGCCTTGAGACGTTCTTTGTCGACGGGCGCTATGTGAGATCGCCGCTGCTTTCGCGCGCATTGGAGGAGGGCTATCTGGGCTATCTGATGCAGCATCAATATCCGTTCTGCGTTTTGCAGATCGTCACCGAAGGGGCGGCCGTGGACGTCAACGTGCATCCGACCAAACAGGAGGTGCGCTTTGAGGACGAGATCGCCGTCGCCCGCTTTTTGACGGAACTTGTGCGCGAACGCCTGCACCGGCGGGAAGATATCGCGCGGATCGAAGCCCCTCCGCCAAAGGAGGAGCCGTCGCCTTTGCAGACGATTCCAATGGTCGTCGAGCCGTTTGAAGAAAAAAAGTTGTCTGACATCCGCGCAAAGATCGCCGACGAGATCCGCAGCGACACGCCGTACCGGCAGCAGTATGAACAGCGGTCGTTTCTGGATCGGAAGACGATGGACGCCCACCGCCTGATCGGTCAGGTGTTCGGCACTTATTGGATGGTCGAATACGACGGCCAGCTCTATATCATCGACCAGCACGCCGCGCATGAGAAAGTGCTCTACGAGCGGACCATGGCGGCGCTTGCCGACAAGCAGATGACGTCGCAGATGATCAGCCCGCCGCTGATCGTAACGCTGACGAAAGCGGAGCAGGGATTGCTCGAAACCTACGGTAGCGCGTTTACGCGTCTGGGTTATAGCGTTTCGCCGTTCGGCGGCAACGAGTTCGCGATCACCGCGGTTCCGGACAATATGTTTTCTCTCGACGTCAGGCGGATGTTCATGGATCTTCTGGCGTCCTGCGCGCAGGAGACGATGCCAAAAGACGAAAGTCTTGTCATGGAAAAAGTCGCCTCGCTGTCCTGCAAGGCGGCGGTCAAAGGCAATCATCGGCTTTCAGAGGCGGAGATACGGGCGCTGATCGACGAACTCCTGACGCTGGACAACCCGTACCACTGCCCGCACGGCAGACCGACGATGATCGCCGTGACCAAAGAAGAACTCGAAAAGAGATTCAAAAGGATCGTGTCATGACTATGGAAAAAGAACCGCTTGTCATTCTGGCCGGACCGACGGCGGTCGGGAAAACGGGCCTTTCCCTCGCCCTTGCGAAACGGTGCGGCGGCGAGATCGTTTCCTGCGATTCCATGCAGGTCTACCGTCATATGGATATCGGCTCGGCAAAGATACTGCCGGAGCAGATGCAGGGCGTCCGCCATCATCTGGTGGACGTGCTCGAACCGGACGAGGCGTTTCATGTCGCGCGTTTTCAGCAGATGGCGAAGGAAGCGATCGCCGACATCCGTTCCCGCGGCCGTCTCCCGATCGCCGTGGGCGGCACCGGTTTTTATATTCAGGCGCTTTTATACGACGCGGATTTTTCTTCGGAGCAGGAGGACCGCGACTATCGCCGCCGGTTGGAAATGCAGGCAGCGGACGGAAGCGCCGCGCTCTGGGAACGGTTAAAAGAAGTGGATCCAAAGAGCGCCGCCGCGATCCATCCCAACAATACGAAACGCGTCATCCGCGCGCTGGAATATTACCATATCCACGGGCAGACGATCTATGAGCACAACCGGCGGCAGAAGGAAAAAGAATCGCCGTACCGTTTCTGTTATTTCGTTTTGAGCGAAGACCGCGCCGCGCTGTACCGGCGTATCGACCGCAGGGTGGATGAGATGATGGAGCAGGGCTTGCTGGAAGAAGTCCGCCGCCTTTACGATATGGGATGTCGCGGCAGTATGGTCTCCATGCAGGGGCTCGGCTATAAGGAACTGCTCGAGATCATCGAAGGCAGGGACGATCTGGCGCACGCCGTGGAAAAGATCAAAAGGGATACCCGTCATTTCGCAAAACGCCAGCTCACATGGTTCCGCGCCAGACCCGAAGCGGTCTGGGTGGATAAGGAGGCGTTCTCCGGCGACGAAGAAAGGATACTGGCGTTTCTCTTGGAGACCATGAGACAAAAAAAGATCATATGACATGAGGAGAAGATATGGAAGGATTCTATCATAAATTCGGCATTTCCGACCGAATCCTGGCGTATGGCGAGCGGATAGAGGAAGGGCTGCGCGAACGCTTTGCGCAGATCGATAAGATCGTGGAACACAATCAGTTGAAAGTTGTTTCAGCTATGCAGGAGCACCGCGTGAGCCAAGCCTGCTTTCAGGGAAGTTCCGGTTACGGCTATGACGATCTCGGGCGGGATACGTTGGAAAAAGTCTATGCGACCTGTTTTTGCGGCGAAGACGCGCTGGTCCGTCCGCAGATCACCTGCGGGACGCACGCGCTTGCGCTCGCCCTGCAGTCTTTGGTGCGGCCCGGCGACGAGATCCTCTCGCCGGTCGGAAAGCCCTACGATACGCTGGAAGAAGTCATAGGGATCCGGCCTTCGCGCGGTTCCCTTGCGGAATACGGCGTAACCTACGCGCAGGTGGATCTCAAGGAGAACGGCTCTTTTGATCTGGAAGGGATACGCAAGGCGCTCCATCCGCAAACGCGTCTGGTGACGATCCAGCGTTCCAAAGGCTATGACAGCCGCCCGACGCTTTCCGTGGAGGCCATCGGGACGCTGATCGCTTTCATCAAAGGCCTGCGTCCCGATGTGCTCTGCATGGTCGATAACTGCTACGGGGAATTTGTCGAGGAGAGGGAACCTCTGGAAGTCGGCGCGGATCTGATCGTCGGTTCGCTGATCAAGAATCCCGGCGGCGGCCTCGCGCCGTCCGGCGGTTATCTGGTCGGGAAAAAGGAGTGTATCGCCGAAGCGGCCTGCCGTCTGACCTCGCCGGGCCTTGGAAAGGAAGTCGGCGCGGGGCTCGGCGTGCTGCCCGCCTTTTATCAGGGGCTTTTCCTTGCGCCGTCCGTCGTCGGGAGCGCCTTAAAGACCGCGATATTTGCCGCAAATCTCTTAGAGCCGCTGGGGTTTGACGTCCTGCCGGATTCCAAAGAGCCGCGCCACGATATCATTCAGGCCGTCACGTTCCGCCGGCCCGAGGGGCTGATCGCCTTTTGTCAGGGGATTCAGGCGGCGGCGCCCGTGGACAGTTTCGTTACGCCGGAGCCGTGGGACATGCCGGGCTACGACAGCAAGGTCATCATGGCGGCGGGCGCGTTCGTTCAGGGATCGTCGATCGAATTGAGCGCGGACGGCCCGCTGCGTCCGCCGTACACCGCCTTTTTCCAAGGCGGCCTCACATGGGCGCACGGCAAACTCGGTATGCTTATGGCGCTACAAAAACTTTACGACGCGCATCTTGTTTCGGATCTTTGAGTATGATAAAATAAATAGATGGATTTCTTACAACGGAGGAACGAAAAATGAGCAACGCATACGGTATCGACATGGGAACGGTGAATCTGAAGATCTATAACAACAACACGGACGACGTGGTCTCCGTCAAGAACACGATCTCGATCGTGGAAAAGGATCAGATGTACGCCTATGGCGATTCCGCCTATTCCATGTTTGAAAAAGCGCCGGAAAGCATCGACGTATCGTTTCCAATCGTCCGCGGCGTGATCGCCGATTTTGACAATATGCAGACGATGCTCTTTGAAGTGCTGGAAAAAGAAGCGAAGGGCAGGCTGAAAGGTTCGGACGTCGTCATCGCGGTGCCGACCGACATTACGGAGGTCGAAAAGAAGGCGTTTTACGATATGTTCGCAAAGTCCAAGATCAAAACGCACAGCGTCTGCCTCTGCGAAAAAACACTGGCCGTTGCGCTGGGGCTGGGACTGGATATCACCGAACCGACCGGTATCATGGTCGTGGATTTCGGCGGCGACACCACGGAGATCTCCGTAATCTCTCTGGGCGGCCTCGTGCTTACGGAACTCCTGCCGTTCGGCGGGAATATGCTTGACGACGCCATCGTGACCTATATGAAGCGCAGATACAATCTGGTCATCGGCCGCAAGACCGCCTGCCAGTTAAAAGAAAAGATCGGCAGCGCGCTCCCGCAGCAGACGTCGTCCGAAGAAAGCATGGTGATCGTCGGACGCGATGTGGTCAGCGGCCTTCCGATCGAAATGCCGGTCAGCGCCACCATGGTGTACGAAGGAATCAAGGACGACCTGACCAATCTCTGCAACTCGATCAAGATCATCCTTGAAAAAGTACCGCCGGAACTCGCCAAGGACATCGTACATTCCGGCATTTATCTGACCGGCGGAAGTTCGCAGATCCGCGATCTGAACACGCTGTTCACGCAAGTGACGAACATCAAGGTCAACAGCGCCGAATATGCGGCGGATACGTCCGTGCGCGGATTGAAACGGGTACTGACCGATTCCAAGTTCAGCAAGTTCGGTTACAGCATGAAGACCAGAATATTCTCATAAGGACCGTAATTTCATGAAAAGAAGAAGCCGTACCGCTTTTCCAAGTAAATATGTGCTGGCCGTTTTGACGCTGCTTTTTGTCATGCTGCTGTTCGCAAGTTACGCGACCGGCTATGAAGGCGAGCCGCTGCGCACGATCTGCAACTATGTGTTCGTGCCGATGCAAAACGGGTTAGAGATCGTCGGCAGCGCGATCTCCGTCAACAATAACGACACCAAGACCAAAGAGCAGCTGATCGCCGAGAACGAACAGCTGCAGGAGAGGGTGGACGAACTTTCGTCTGCGCTGACCAAACTGCGGCTGGAACAGTCGGAACTGGAGACGCTGCAGGAGTTGTATGAACTGGATCAGACCTATTCTTCCTATAAAACGACGGGCGCGCGTGTGATCGCCCGCGGTTCCAACAATTGGTTCCAGACGTTTACGATCGACAAGGGAAGCGACGACGGGATCAAGATCAACATGAACGTGATCGCAGGCAGCGGCCTGGTCGGGATCGTGACGGACGTCGGCAAGAATTACGCCGTCGTGCAGTCGGTGATCGACGATACCAGCAACGTCAGCGCGATGATCGATTCGACCGGCGATCACTGTATCGTCTCCGGCGATCTGGAACTGATGTCGGAGAACAATATGATCCGTTTTACCGATCTCGAGGACAGCGACGATGAAGTGGAGGTCGGAAGCGCCGTGGTCACTTCCAATATCAGCAGCAAGTATGTGCCGGGGCTTTTGATCGGCTATATCACCGATATAGACGGCGATACGAACCACCTGACGAAATCCGGCAGGCTGACGCCGGTCGTCGACTTCAAGCACCTGCAGGACGTGCTTGTGATCCTGCAGTTAAAGGAGAGCGGAGACTGATGGATGCAAAAAAGACCGTAAAACTGATCTTTTCTCTTGCCGGCATGATCTTTATCGCCTTTCTCCTGCAGACCTCCGTGTTTTCCCATTTGAAACTGGCGGGCGTGTCGCCGAACTTTATGGTCATACTGACGACGTCGTGGGGACTGATGCGCGGACGGAAGCAGGGCATGGCGGTCGGAGCGGCCTGCGGCCTGATCCTTGATTTTTTCAGCGGCTCCTATCTCGGCGTCTACGCCCTGATCTTTTTGTATCTGGGGTATCTGAGCGGCGTGTTCCGCAAACTGTTCTTCGGCGACGACTTAAAACTGCCGCTGCTTTTGATCGGCGTCAACGATATTTTGTACGGCGTCGTGATCTATGTTTTGTATTTTCTGTTGCGCGGCAAGTATGCGTTCGGCTTTTATTTTATGAACGTCATCATGCCGGAGGCGGTCTATACCATTTTGGTCTCTCTGTTTGCCTATTACCTGATCCACAAGGTAAATCAATGGCTGGAGAAAGATGAGAAAAGGAGTAACCATAGCCTTGTTTGAATCACTGCTGGAATATCTGAAAAGCCTGTTTTCTTCACGCATCCGTGTGATCACCGCCGTTTTCATCCTGTTTTCGGTCATACTTGCAATGCGTCTTTTTCTGCTGCAGATCGTCCGCGGCGCGGATTATCAGGCGGACTATGACCTGACCGTGGAAAAGACGGAAACGATCGACGCGACCCGCGGCAATATCTACGACCGCAACGGAACGCTTCTGGCCTATAACGAACTTGCCTATGCCATTACGATTGAAGACAGCGGCACCTATGAGAGCCGCAAGGACCGTAACAAAAAAATGAACGAGGAGATCGCGCAGATCATCACCCACATCGAAAAAAACGGCGATCAGATCGACAACGATTTCGGGATCGTTCGGACGTCCTCCGGCAAATACGAGTTCACCCATCCGGAAGGCACGTCTTTGCAGCGTTTTCGCGCGGACGTCTTCGGTTATGCGAGCATCGACAGCCTGACAAAAAACAAAGACATGGGCTTTGACGAGGCTTCCGCCGATCCGCAGCAGATCATGGACTATCTGATGAGCGATTACCGCTACGGCGTCTCCAAGGAGTATCCGGAGCAGCTGCGCTATCAGATCTGCGTGGTGCGCTATAACATCGGGCAGAACAGTTTCCAGAAATATATCGAGACGACGATCGCCAGCGACGTAAGCAAGGAATCGGTCGCCTACATCAAAGAAAACATCAACACGCTGACGGGCGTCAATATCGAGGAAAAATCCGTGCGCAGGTATGTGGACAGCGAATATTTTTCCCATATCGTCGGCTATGTGGGAACAATCTCCACGGAAGAATACGAAGAACTCCACAAAGAAGACAAGAACGTGGAATTGACGGATGTGATCGGAAAATCCGGCATAGAGCAGTACATGAACGAATACTTATCCGGTCAGAAGGGAAAGCAGACCATCTATGTGGACAGCGTCGGCAGCCTGATTCAGGTGTCGGATTATAAGGAACCGTCTCCGGGCAGCGACGTTTATGTGTCCTTGGATCATGATCTTCAGGTCGCGGCCTATAAGGCGCTCGAGCGGGAGATCGCGAGCATCGTCTATTCCAAGATCGCGAACATCAAGACCTATACGCCGTCCGAAGACGAGTCGGACATCGTCATTCCCGTCTACGACGTTTATTTTTCGTTCATCGACAACAACCTGATCGATACGGATCATTTTTCCGCGGGCGATGCGAGCGAGACGGAAAAAGACGTGCTGAAGGCCTATCAGACGAAGAAGGACGAAGTGTTCGCAGAACTTGACCGGCAACTCCATCAGGCGTCGCCGACGGTCTACCGCGATCTGCCGGAAGAATATCAGGAATACAGCACATACCTTGTGACGCTCTTAAAATCCGAAGGCGTCTTTGACAGCAGCGCGATCGATTCGTCTTCCAAAGAGCAGAACGATTGGACGAACGAAGCGCTCAGCGTCAACGAATACCTGACGTTTGCCATCGAGCAGAACTGGATCGATATCCGGACGTTCGCGCAGTCTAAAAAATATGCGGATACGCAGGAACTCTACGATCTTTTGATCGAGCATGTGCTGGAAGAACTGAAGGAAGATTCCGCGTTTGAAAAACTGATCTATAAGTATCTCCTTCAGCAGGATAAGATCTCCGGCAACCAGTTGTGCGCGATCCTCTATGAACAGGGCGTACTGCCGGAAGATGAAGCGACGCATCAGGCGCTCTTGTCCGGCGGGATCTCCGCCTATTCGTTTGTGACCGGCAAGATCCGGAGCCTTGAGATCACGCCGGGGCAGTTGGCACTCGATCCGTGTTCCGGTTCCGCCGTCGTGATGGATCCGAACAGCGGCGAGATCCTCGCCTGCGTCACCTATCCGGGCTATGACAATAACCGTCTGGCCAATTCGGTGGACAGTGACTATTACAGTTATCTCAGCCTGAGCAAATCCAATCCGCTCTATAATTACGCGACGCAGCAGCGGACGGCGCCGGGATCCACCTACAAGATCATCAGCGCTACGGCGGGGCTTGCCGAACACCGGATCACGACGTCGTCGCTGATCGATGATCTCGGACAGTTTGAGAAAGTGGACAACAGGCCGAAATGCTGGGCGTTCCCAAGCAATCACGGACTGATCAACGTATCGCAGGCCCTGCGCGTTTCCTGCAACTATTTCTTCTATGAAGTCGGTTACGAACTGGCGGGCGGGGATTTTAACTATGACGACGAGGCAGGGATCAATACCCTGTCAAAATATGCCGCCATGTACGGGCTGAATGAAAAGACGGGCATTGAGATCGAGGAGAACAAGCCGAGCGTCGCAACGGAATATCCGGTCATGGCGGCGATCGGGCAGTCGGACAACAACTTTACGACGATCTCTCTGGCGCGCTATATCGCCGCCGTCGCAAACCGCGGCACGGTCTACGATCTGACGCTGCTCGACCGGCTTCAGGATCCCGAGAGCGGAAATGTCTTGCAGACTTACGAGCCTTCGGTACACAACCGTATCGACGTGCTCTCCGCCGACGAGTGGAATACGATCGACGTCGGCCTGCGGGGCGTGGTGGAAGATCTGTCCGCGTTCAAAGGGCTTTCCGTGGAAGCCGCCGGCAAGACCGGAACGGCGCAGCAGGACCTGACACGGCCGAACCACGCGCTGTTCGTCGGATACGCCCCGTATCAGAATCCGCAGATCGCCGTGGCGACCCGTATCGCTTTCGGATACAGTTCCGCCAACGCGTCGATCGTCGCGGCGGACATCATGTCGTATTACTTCGGAGAGACCAGTCTCGAGAATTTGTTAAATACCGAGGTGGGTTCCGTTACGACCAATAACGCCGTTACAGACTAAGGGAGGTCATTATGAAAAATCCGGTGGTCATCAAAAGCAACACGCACGGACTGACTCTTTTGCTGGATCCGGAGATCCCGTTTGAAGATCTGGTTCGGGAAATATGCAGGAAATTTGCCGCTTCCCGCGATTTCTTCGGCGAAGTGGAACTGGTCCTTTCCGTCGAGGGACGGGAGGTGACGGCGGAGGAGACCGCGGTCATCATTGAAGCCATCGAATTAAATTCCGGCATCACCGTATCCCTGATTCAGGAGAAGCAGACGTTAAAAGATCTGCAAATGCAGGGAAAAATCGACAAATTTTACTTTGAAAAGTTGGATGAAAATGCTAAAATTATCAAAGGCAGTATAAAGAACCGCCAGCGTATCCAGAGCGATACCGGTCTGGTGATCCTCGGCGACGTCAAGGCAAACGCCGTCGTAGAAGCCCGAGGAAACGTGATCGTGATGGGTCTGATCGAAGGCATGGTACACGCAGGTTATCCCGACGGGAATCACTGCTATATCGTCGCCGGAGGCATTACTTCCGATTCCCTTGCCATCGGCACAGTCCGTGGCGAGCCGACCGTACAAAAGAAATGGTTCAGCCGTATGCAAAAGAGCAAGAGCGAACCCGTCGCCGTTGTCGTATGGGAAGGCGTCTTGCTGAGCGAACCGCTGAGCAGCGGACTAATCAAGCAAAGGTAGGGATAGGATTGAGTGAAATTTTGATGATCGCTTCGGGAAAGGGCGGCGTCGGAAAGACGACGGCCACCGCTTTTCTGGGCACGGAACTTTCACGCATGGATAAATCCGTCGTCATGATCGATACTGACTTCGGCCTAAGGAATCTGGATCTGCATTTTTCTCTGGATCAGAAGATCGTCTACAATATCGTGGACGTGCTGGAAGGGACATGCTCCCTGCGGCAGGCGCTGATCCCGCTGGAACCGTCGCGGAAACTATACATCCTTCCGGGCAGCAAGGATTACCGCTATTGCCTTTCGCAAAGCGCGCTGGTTCACGTCCTGCAGGAACTGACAAAAGATTTCGACGATATTTTGATCGATACGCCGGCCGGTATCTCAGACACCCATCTCAAGATCCTGCCCTGCGTTACGGAAGTCCTGCTCGTCACCACGCTGACGGACGCGTCGATCAGGGACGCCATCACGATGGGGAGCGTCATCAAAAAATACGGCGTGCCTACGCGGATCCTGTTTAACCGGATCAGCAAAACCGCGATGGCGCATATGGAAAACCGCCACCTCCTGTATCTGAGCCAGGACGTGTTTCAGATGGAAAGCATCGGTGTCTTCCCGTATATCGGCGAATACGGGATGCACGGCGCAAAGAAAATACAGCGGTCCCTGCAGCAGATCTGTACCCAGATCTAGCGGGACAAGAAAAGAGAGCGTTATGTTCCGACGTTATAAGTTTAAGAACCTGAATTTCAAACTCATCATCGGCGTAGTCGCCCTGACGATCATCGGAATCCTCGTGATCGGCAGCGCCAATTACGAATACCAGTCGCGGCAGATCCTCGGCATGATCCTCGGGATCGTGGTCATGGCGGCGGTCGCGCTGATCGATTATGACGTAGTGCTTCAGTTTTCATGGGTGTACTATCTGGCGGTGGTCGTGCTGCTCGTCCTCGTTCTTTTGATCGGCGACAGCAGCGGCGGCGCGACGCGCTGGATCGATTTCGGGATCCGTTTCCAGCCGTCCGAACTCGGAAAGATCCTGCTGATCCTCTTTTTTTCGAGTTATCTGATGCGCCATGAGGACGATATCAACAACGCGAAGTTTTTGCTCAAGACAGCGCTCATCGCAGCGGTCCCTCTTGCGCTGATCGTCAAAGAACCGGATCTTTCCACGACGATCGTTACGTTTTTGATCATTGCCATCCTGCTGTTTGCCACGGGCCTCAGTTACAAGATCGTCGGGACCGTGATCGGTATCGCGGCGCCTTTGATCGCGGTCCTGCTTTTGATGGTCGTGCAGGGCAAGCAGACGGTCCTCTTAAAATACATGGATCTGCGTATCCTTGCATGGCTGAAACCGGAAGATTATCCGAGCGACGCGTATCAGCAGCAGAATTCGATCATGGCCATCGGCTCCGGGCAGTTGCTTGGCAAGGGGCTCTACAATACCAGCGTGGACTCGGTAAAGAACGGCAATTATATCTCCGAACCGCAGACGGACTTTATCTTTGCGGTCGCGGGAGAGGAGATGGGCTTTGTCGGATCGCTGCTGATCGTCGGTCTGCTGTTGTTTATCACATACCAGTGTATCCGGACGGCGAAAAAAGCGAAAGATCTTTCCGGACAGTTGATCTGTATCGGCATGGCGGCGCTGATCGGCGTGCAGAGTTTTGTCAACATTTGCGTCGTGACAGGGCTTTTGCCGAACACCGGCCTGCCGCTCCCGTTCGTCAGTTACGGCCTGACTTCGCTGGTGACGCTGTATTTTGGGATCGGCTTTGTCTTAAACGTAGGATTGCAGGCAAAGAAATATTAGATAAGGAGATGGGACTATGAACATTGGATTGGTGGCGCACGATTCAAAGAAAAAACTGATGCAGAATTTCTGTATCGCGTATCGCGGGATCCTGTGCAAGAACGATCTGTTTGCGACGGGAACGACCGGACGGCTGATCGAGGAAGTTACGAACCTTTCCGTGCATAAATATCTGGCGGGACATCTGGGAGGCACGCAGCAGCTCGGCGCGCAGATCGAACACAACGAGATCGACCTTGTGATCTTTCTGCGCGATCCTTTGACGGCCAAGTCCCATGAGCCGGACGTCAACAGTATCGTAAGGATCTGCGACGCGAACAACATCCCGCTGGCGACCAATCTGGCGACCGCGGAACTTTTGATAAAATCTTTGGACAGAGGAGATCTTGAGTGGCGTGAAATGTATCGGTAAGATCCGTCTGCTGGCGGCGGCTCTGCTGGCGTCGATCCTTCTTGGCGGCTGCGGCGGTACTTCCACCGCGGTCTCTTATGATCTGGATACGACGTCGTCTCGGTATGGGCTGATAAAGACAACCTCAGAAAAGACGGATTTCTTTTCTTCCGGCTTATGCGTGACGCAACAGGACAATTTCGGTCTGGAGCAGGTCGATTCCCAAGTGGCAGGCGGCGCGGGCGTCTTCAACCTGACGACGGGAAACTGCGCCTATGCGCAGAATATTTTCGGCACCATGTATCCGGCAAGCACGACCAAGATCCTGACCTGCATGACGGCGCTGGAATACGGTGATCTCAACAGCAGTATTACGGTCAGCGAGTACGCGGCCGATCAGGCGTCCGATTCTTCCGTCGCCAATCTGGAAGCGGGAGATGTGATGAGCCTGCACGACCTGCTTTACGGTCTGATGCTGCGCAGCGGCAACGACGCGGCGATCGCGATTGCGGAAGGCGTGGCGGGCAGCGTGGAAAATTTTGCGGATCTGATGAACGCCAAGGCCTTGTCGCTTGGCGCGACCCATTCCCATTTTGTGACGCCGCACGGCCTGCATGACGACGACCATTATACGACGATCTACGATATGTACCTGATCTTTCAGGAAGCGATCCGCGACGAACGCTTCCTTGCAATCGCGGGATCGTCCGAATATCATGTCGTCTATACCGGAGGCGACGGCGCGCCAAAAGAGCAGGACTGGCGCAACACCAACCAATATCTGTCCGGCGCAAAGCGCGCTCCGGAAGGATTTCAGGTCGTCTGCGGCAAGACCGGCACGACGTATGAAGCCGGATACTGCCTTGTGCTTTACAGCAAAAATCCGCAGGGGCAGGACATCGTCTCCATCGTCTATAACGCCGACTGCTCGCTGAATCTGTATTATCTTATGAACGAACTCTTATACACCTTCGGCGAGGCCCACGCGGTTATGTAGACAGGTGTTCAGTTGCTTGAACACCTTTTATCATGCTAAGGATTACTTGGATCGGATCCTGCCGTATGCGCTGAGCATATACAAGCCGCTCAGACCTACCACAGCATAAATGATGCGGGAAAGCCAAGACATATTACCAAAGACAAAGGCAACGAGATCGAACTGAAAGAATCCGATCAGCCCCCAGTTTACGGCGCCGATGATGACAAGCGTCAGTAACGTATAATCTAAACCTTTCATATTGCACCTCCTTCGTAGGTTAGTATGCGGCTGTTTTGCGGATTTATTCATAGATGACGGAAAAAAGAGGCTGAAAATGAAAAACGATAAAGTAGTCAAATTTCAGAAACAGATCCGGCTGCCCGTCGGCGTGATCGTTTTTTTCATCATATCGATCTACGTCCTGTTCCATATCTTCAGTTATCTGACGGCGGAACAGGTGACCGTTTATGAGGTGAACGCCGGAACGATCGCCGGGAACCGCACCTATCAGGCGGTTGCGGTACGGGAAGAAATGATCGTCAATGCGGACCGTTCCGGCAGCCTTTGCTATTTTGCGGGCAATCTGGATCAGGTGGGCATACGCTCGAACGTCTATTCCGTGGATCAACGCGGCGACATCTCAAAACTTTTGTCGGCAAAGAACGTGGAGAGTTCCGCGCTTACGGACAGCGACCGCGCCAAACTGGAGAACGGGATCGCCGGTTTTCTATATGATTTTTCCGACGAACGCTTCCAAAAAGTCTATACGTTTCAGACGGACCTTTCCTCGGATCTGCAGCAATATTACAGCAACAGCGTGATGAACGACAAGGCGGCGGAGATTTTGACCGCGCAGGAAGAAGGGGATTTTCAGTTTTATGCAGCGCCGCAGCCGGGGATCGTGGTCTATCAGCTCGACGGCTACGAAGGGCTGACGATGGATGCGATATCCTCCGACGTTTTTGCGCAGGCCAATCATGACGTCACGAACTTAAAGACGCAGAACAGCGTAAAAGAAGGGCAGCCGGTCTATAAACTGATCACGTCCGACCACTGGTCGCTGGTGCTGGAGATCACGGACGAACTGGCAGAACAGTTGCGCGAAGAACAGACGGAGTATATCCATCTGCGCTTCCTTTCGGACAATGCGGAGACGTGGGCGGCGTGTTCGATCATGGAAAAATCCGGCGCTTCTTATCTGGTGCTGGCGCTGGACGACAGCGTAAACCGCTATGCGGATCAGCGGTTTCTGCAGGTGGAACTTCTGCTGTCGGAGCGCAGCGGCTTAAAGATCCCAAATTCCGCCATTGTCGAAAAGGAATTTTTTACGATCCCGAAGGCGTATGCGTTTCGCGGGAACGACACGACGGATCCCGGCTTCCTGAAGCAGGGGCAGGGGCAGGAGGAACTTGTGATGCCGGACGTGATCTACGAAACGGACGAGTTCTATTACGTCGACAGTGAAAAACTGCACGACGGGGACGTGCTGCTCAAGCCGGATTCTTCCGACCGCTATACGGTCGGAAAAGATAAGGACGATCTTTCCGGCGTCTATTGCGTCAACAAGGGCTATGCCGTCTTTAAGCGGATCGAGCCGGTCTTTAAGAACGAAGACTATACGATCGTAAAAAGCGGCACGTCGTACGGGATCGCCCTGTACGACCATATCGCCCTGCAGGCGGACCGGATCGAAGAAAACGCAGTGATACATTAGAAAGAGGGGACAAGTATGCTGGAAGAAAATCTTTTACAGGTGGAACAAAAGATACAGGCGGCCTGCGAGCGCAGCGGGCGGGACAGGCAGGAGGTGACGCTGATCGCCGTGGGAAAGACGAAGCCTGCGTCCATGTTGAACGAGGTCTATCAGTGCGGCGTCCGCGACTTCGGGGAAAACAAGGTGCAGGAGATGTGCCGGAAGATGGAGGAACTCCCGAAGGATATCCGCTGGCACATGATCGGGCATCTGCAGCGCAACAAGGTCAAATATATCGTCGGAAGCGCGGCGCTGATCCATTCGGTCGACAGTTTTCGGCTGGCGGAGGAGATCAACATCTGCGCCAAGAAGAAAAAGATCGTCATGCCTATTCTTGTGGAAGTGAACATCGCGCAGGAAGAATCAAAATTCGGCGTAACCAAAGAAGACGCCGTCGAACTGGTCAGGCAGATCGCGCAGCTGGACGGCCTCAGCGTCCGTGGATTGATGACCATAGCACCATATGTTGTGGATTCTGAGCAAAATCGGCCTTATTTCCGCAAAATAAAGGATTTATCTATTGACATAGACGCACAAAAGATTCATAATGTATCTATGGATATTTTGTCCATGGGAATGACCGGAGATTATGAGGTGGCCATCGAAGAAGGAGCCACGATGGTTCGGGTCGGAACCGGTATCTTTGGTCAGCGCGACTATCAAACAAAGGTATAAGGAGAAAACAGATGGCTTTTTTTGATCGGATGCTGGACGTGATGAATTTGGGCGACGACGAGGATTATGACGACGACGAGATCTACGACGATTACGATGAGGAAGACGAGGAGGAGCGTTCCGGCTTTCATCTTTTCGGTTCACGGAAAGAAAAAGAAGAAGAACAGCCTGCCGGCGCCAGAGCCGCATCTTCCGTAAAAGAGAAGCCGGCGGCCAAGCCGAGTCCGAAGATCACGCCGATGCGAGGCGGAAAGAAAGGAAACAGTGTAAGTATGGAAGTATGTGTCATCAAGCCGTCCTCTTTTGAAGACGCCAGAGAGATCTCCGAGACCCTTCTGGCGGATCATACCGTGATATTGAACATGGAAGGATTGGACCTCGGGCTTGCGCAGCGTATCATTGATTTTACCTCCGGCTGTTGTTATGCGATCGACGGCAATTTGCAGAAGGTCAGCAACTATATCTTCATTATCACGCCGTCCATCGTCGATATTTCCGGCGATATCCAAAGCATCGTAGACGCTTTTGACTTCTCCGGCATACAGACGGGCTTTTAATGGACGGACAGGACAGAAGCGTATTGCGCCGTTTTGAGGATCTTGCCCTGCAGGCCGACCGGCGCGGCGTTGTGGTGTTCAGTGATTTCCTGACTTTATATGAACGTCGCCTGTTGCAGGCGCACGGTGGATTTGCAGGCGTGCAGGCCGTCCTTTACGGCGGTTACAAAGAAGCGGAGCGTCAGGTAGCGGCATTTGTACCTGATGCTCTTTCTTATGAATGGGAGTTTCCCGTCGCCTGTCTTTCGTTCGTGCCGTCCGCACCGCGGTTTGCGGAAACGCTGACGCATCGCGATATGCTTGGCGCGCTGATGAACCTCGGGATCGAACGCCGCGTGCTCGGCGATATCGTCTTTCCTTCCAAAAATCAAGCCTGCGTATTTTGTCTGGAAAAGATCGCGGACTTTCTGCTTTCGTCCGTGACCCTTGTCCGGCATACCGCCGTGACGGGAACGCTCCTTCGGCCAGAAGAACTTTCGTATCGCCCGTCTTTTCGCGATGCGGAAGGCGTGATCGCGTCCAACCGGCTCGATGCGTTCGTTGCGGAAGCCTGCCGTCTGCCTCGGTCAAAGACGGCGGCGTATATTCTGGGAGATAACGTCAGTATCAACGGAAAGGTCTGCAGCGATCACAGCGCCGCGCTGTCGGACGGAGATATCCTGTCGCTCCGCGGCTATGGAAAACTGGAATTTTTGGAGTGCGGCGGACGGACGAAAAAGGACCGCGTCAAGATCCGTTACCGCTGGTATCAGTAAGGAGGAACGCATGTCAAGTTTGCTACCCGTTTCCTACGAAGGAAGACCCTGCTATGATATTGTGATCGAAACGGATTTTTCTACGCTTTCGGACAAGATCGACGGGGTTTCCGACAAAAAATACGAGAAGATCTGCATTGTGACGGATACAAACGTGGCAAAACTATACCTCAATGAGGTGGAGGCGTCGTGCCGTTCGACCGGTCGGGAGGTCACGTCCTTTGTCTTTGAAGCGGGAGAGGCGTCGAAGCACTTAGACACGGTACAAAAATTATATGAACATTTAATTATTCAACATTTCGACCGAAAATCGCTGCTTCTGGCGTTGGGCGGCGGCGTGGTCGGCGATCTGACCGGCTATACCGCGGCCACGTTTCTGCGCGGGATCGATTTTATTCAGGTGCCGACAACCCTGCTTTCGCAGGTGGACAGCAGCATTGGCGGCAAAACCGGCGTGGACTTTCTGCAATATAAGAATATGATCGGCGCGTTTTATATGCCGCGGCTCGTCTATATCAATATCGCAACGCTGCAAAGCCTGCCGCAGGTGCAGTTTACCTCGGGCATGGGGGAGGTCGTCAAGCACGGACTGATCCGCGACCGCGACTATTTTGTGTGGCTGCGCGAACACAGGGACAAGATCCTTGCCAAAGACAACAAAACGATGGAAACGATGGTAGAGTGGAGCTGCCGGATCAAGCGCGATGTCGTGGAAAAGGATCCGCGGGAACAGAACATCCGCGCCTATCTGAATTTCGGGCATACGATCGGGCACGCAATCGAGAAACTGTCGGACTTTTCTCTCTGCCACGGGCATTGCGTCGCGCTGGGAATGTACGGCGCGCTCCTGCTCTCAAAAAAGACGGGTAAAATCACGCAGGAGGAATATCAGGAGGCCGTCGACGGCATCGCCGCTTTCGGTCTTCCGCGCATGGCGGAAGGGCTGGACGCCGCGGACGTCCTGCTGGCGACCAAATCCGATAAAAAGATGGCGGGCGGGCGGATCCATTTTGTGATACTGGAAGCCGTCGGCCGCGCCGCAATCAAAACGGACGTTACGGACGACATGCTTTTGGATGCGATCCGCGATGTCCTGCGTTCCGAGGAAAGATCATGAAGAAAACCATACGCTTGCTGGGATATGCGCTGTATTTTTGCGTGCTGCTCTTTGCCGACCGCCTGACAAAACACCTTGCGGTCCTGGCCTTATACGAGCAGCCGGACGTCGTCCTTCTTCCCGGCGTTCTGCAACTGCATTATCTGGAAAATACCGGCGCCGCCTTTTCGATATTCCGCGGGCAGATGTGGCTCTTTTATATTATCACGCCACTTTTGCTAGGTGTCCTTGTATATCTGTTTTGGCGGCTTGAAGACCATAAAAAGGGAAGGATCTTAAAGTTCCTTCTTCTCACCGTGATGACGGGCGCTGTCGGCAACTATATCGACCGTCTGCTCTATCATTATGTGATCGATTTCATCTATGTTTCCTGCATTCATTTTCCCGTCTTTAATCTGGCGGATATCTATGTGACGGTAAGCGGATTCTTTTTGATCGTGATGATCCTGTTTTTCTGTTCGGAAGAAGAACTGAAGCATATGCTGCGTCCGAAAAAAGGGGATACCGATGAGTGAATACCTCGTAAAAGAAGAGGAGAGCGGGCAGCGGCTGGACGTCTATCTTGCTAAAACGGCGGATCTTTCCCGCAGCGCCGTGCAAAAAAACATCAAAGAAGGCGGGATCACGGTCAACGGCAGGGAGCAGAAGGCAAATTACAAAGTCGAGACCGGCGATCTCGTCCGGCTGATACTGCCGGCGGCCCGGCCGCTTGACGTTTTGGCGGAAGAAATCCCTCTTGAGATCCTGTATGAAGACGACGACCTGCTGGTTGTCAACAAACCGAAGGGCATGGTCGTACATCCGGCCCCGGGGCACAGTTCAGGCACGCTGGTCAACGCGCTTTTATATCACTGCGGCGATTCGCTCTCCGGAATCAACGGCGTTTTGCGGCCGGGAATCGTACACCGGATCGACCGGGATACCACCGGTTCTCTTTTGGTCTGCAAAAATGACAATGCCCATCAGAAGATCGCGCAGCAGATCAAGGAACATTCCATCCATCGGCTTTACCGCGGGATCGTTCTCGGAAATGTCACAAAAGAGCAGGGCATCGTCGACGCACCGATCGGCAGGCATCCGATCGAACGGAAGAAAATGGCGATCAACGAAAAAAACGGAAAACACGCGGTAACGCATTACCGCGTGCTGAAACGTTTCGGCGATCTGACTTATATGGAATTTCAATTGGAGACAGGGCGGACGCATCAGATCCGCGTCCACATGGCGTCGATCGGCCATCCGCTGCTCGGAGACGAGGTCTACGGGCCGAAGAAGTGCCGTTTCCGCCTGCAGGGACAGACCTTGCACGCGTATCTGATCGGTTTTTGCCACCCGTCCACAAATACCTATATGGAGATCACGGCGCCTCTGCCGGATTATTTTACGCGGCTTCTCGAGGTGCTGGAACACGCCTAGGCTCTGCGCTGCGGCGCACGGCGCGGCAGCGTAGAAAAAACGTCAAAAATCGACATGGCGCGCAGCGGCGTTTAGAAAAAGCGGAAAACGCCAAAGACCACGCCGAGGATCTGACAGTCCGGAACAAGGATCGGATCCATCGTGTCGTTTTCCGGCTGTAAACGGATGTGGTCGCTTTCTTTATAAAAGGTCTTGACGGTCGCGGAATCGTCCACGAGCGCCGCGACGATCTCACCGTTTCTGGCAGTGTCCTGCCGCTTTACCAGAATGATATCGCCATCGAGGATACCGGCGTTGATCATGCTGTCGCCTTTGACTTTCAGCATGAAACTTTCCTGATTCGGCATATATTCGGAAGGGACGGGGAAGTAGTTGTCGATGTTCTGCACGGCGAGCAGCGGCTGTCCTGCGGCGATCGCGCCGACGACCGGTACGTTGACGACCTCGCGGCGGGTTAAGTTGAAGTTATCGTCAACTATTTCGATCGCCCTTGGCTTGGAAGGGTCGCGGCGGATATAACCGTTCTTTTCCAGCGTCTCAAGATGGGAATGGATCGACGAGGTGGACTTTAGATGAACGGCGTCGCAGAGTTCACGCACCGTCGGAGGGTACCCTTTGTTCAGGATCTCCTGCTTCATATATTCAAGGATCTCGCGCTGCTTGTCTGAAATACGACCGTATGCCATAAAATCATTCACTCCTTTCAAAACATCTGTTCTGTTTCACAGTATAACATATGCCGCGCAAAAAAGCAAACATATATTCCGAAAATTTGTTCGATTTTTCTGTTGACAAACGTTTGTTCGCGCTGTATGATGATACCAGAACAAAAGTTCGGTGTTGTTAAACAGACATGAGAAAGAGAGTGATCCGCTATGGCTGAGAATCGGAATCATCAGAATCAAAGGAACAAAAGAAGGGGAGAAAAGCGCTGCGCGCGCAGAACCGTCCGCACGGTGCGGCTGGCGCTTCTGCTAGTCTGCCTGACGTCGCTTCTGGCGTCGTCCGTCTTTGTATTAAAAACACACGCAAGTCAGGAGGAACCGCACGATACCTATTATACCAGCGTCCTTGTGGAAGACGGCGATACGCTCTGGGAGATCGCGGAGCGTTACGGCGCGCAGGAGCCGGAGCAGAGGAGTGCGTTCATTGAAAAAGTGCGGGACCTGAATCATCTGGATGAAGACAGGATCCATGCGGGATGTTATCTTACGATCCCTTATGACGTACCTCTTGGCATGGGCGGGACAGAAGATGAGAAGCAAAACTAAAACTGACTTTATCCTGTATCATGAGAAGCAAAGAAAAAATTGAACTTTATACTTGTAAAATGAGAAGCAGGGATAAATTGACTTTATACGGTAAAACAAGTAAAATTTAGTCAAAAAATAGGAGTAGGCCATCACAATGTTGAGACAAAAAATCAAAAGATTCCTGTTTACGATTGCTTCCGGCACATACACATGGTTCGCCGTTTTTTCCTTTGTCTTTGTTTATTTTTGTTCTCGCAGTACGTCTCCGTTGTATCCGTTTTTTTACGGTGCGGATTCCGCGCAGTTCCAAACCATTGGGCGGGCTTGGGTCCAAGGGATCCTTCCTTACATTCAGATCTTTGATCACAAGGGCCCTTTTATTTTTTTCGTTGACATGCTTGGATTTTGTCTGACCGGTTCTTCTACGGGAATCCTTTTCATACAGGCGGTGTCCCTTTTTATCACCCTGATCACGTTTTTGCGGATGGCGCAGAAGGTCTCCTCGTCCCGATCCTATGGTTTTTTGGCTGTTTTATTAGCCCTGTGTGCCTTTTGTATGCCCTATAATACGGAGGGCAATTATACGGAGGAATACTGCCTTCCTTTTATCAGCATATGTACTTGCCTGCATATGGAATATCTGTTTTTACCGGATCCAAAGGAAAAACTGTCGCACCGTCCCCTGCACGCGTTTATTTATGGCGTTTCCTTCGGGATCTGTCTGCTGACACGCGTTACCAATGGAATTACCATTTGCGCCGGAACCCTTATCATTGCCTGCCTCCTGTTGATCCAAAAAAATCACAAAAATCTGTTCATGAACGCGCTTTCCCTTACCGCCGGATTCCTTTGCGTGGTGCTGCCTTTCACGCTTTATTTTGCCGTTCATGGCGGGTTGGGGGATTTCCTCTATGGCACTTTGTTCTATAACATAGAGTACCAGCAGCATATGACGTCGTGGGTCATAAGCGATCCTACAATAGGTTCTTGGCTGACCTACATTGGCAATTTCTTTACGTCATATATTATTTTTATCGTTGCGGCGCTGGCTCTGCGACGACATAATATAGTTTTAAGTCTTTACTGCCTTCTGTGCGGCTTGCTTGAAGTTTATCTGTATTTCAGCGGCGCGCTTTATACGCATTATGTGATCATCTCACTGCCGCAGTTTATCATTTTCTTTAATGAAATACATCTGATCAACAAGGAGAAGCGTTCCGGCCGTTTCATCCGCAATATTTTTCTTTGTCTGACCGTGATCTATTGCCTGTTTTCTTTTGGCACAATGGCAAGAAATGTAGTCGGCAAGGCCCTTTCTTCTCATCATAAAGATCCTGTCGGCTATGAACAGCTTCTTGATATGGTTCCTGATGAGGAAAAACCGCTCCTTGTCGCTTATGGGGACAATGGACTTAGAGAACTGTATCTTTTGCTTGATATTACACCTCGCTATAAATACTTTGCTTTGCAGGAATGGCACGCCGGTTTCAGTGAACAAACCAGAGAAGATATCAGAAAAGTATTTGCTGAAGGTGACGCCGGATGGATTCTGTCTGCCGGACCAACCACGGTCATTGGGGATATTCTGGATCACCGATACGTTTTTGTCGCAGAATCAGGCGATTATAAACTGTATCGGCTAAAAGAGGGCGGTTCATAAAATCGCTGCCATGATCCCCTTTATTCAAAACATATATTCGGCTTTTGAGCACAAGAGCGAGGGTTGTTTTTTCCTTTTTATATCATTATAATGAAGTAAGAGAAGGAAAGGTGAGAACCGCTTATGTTCAGATTTTTATATGTCATTTTTGCCAACGTAAAGCGCGCGCCTTATCTGATACCAAAGATGCGTAAGATGTTTCATCATCCGGAAAGGTATTCAGAGGAGGAGCGCTATCGTTTCGCCCAAAAACTGATCGGTTATATGAAGGCTTCCGGCAATATCCACACCGAAGTTTACGGAAGCGAACTCCTTCCGAAAGAAGGCGGGTATGTGATGTTTCCCAACCATCAGGGGAAATATGACGCGCTGGGGATCATTTACGCCCATGAAAAGCCGTGTTCCTTCGTGATGGATATGGCAAAATCCTATTCGTTCCTTGTCAAGGAACTGGTGGATATGCTCGGCGCAAAGCGTCTGGAATTGGAAAATGTCCGCCAAAACCTGACGATCATCAACGAGATCACGGAAGAAGTCAAAAAGGGCAGGAGATACATCCTGTTTTCCGAAGGCGGTTACGATAAGAATAAAAACCACGTCCAGCAGTTCAAGCCGGGAAGTTTCAAATGCGCCATGCGCGCCAAAGCGCCGATCGTTCCGGTGGCGCTGATCGATTCCTATAAGCCGTTCAACAGTACGTCGTTAGGTAAAGTCGTGACCAAAGTCGTTTTCCTGAAGCCGATCATGTTTGAGGAATACAACGGCATGAAGACGCCGGATGTGGCAAAACTTGTACGCGGCAGGATCATTGACGCGATGGCGGAATTTGGCGTGGACGCCGGATAAAGAAAAACGTATCCGTTTTTCGGCAGAAAAGAGCGGTATGATGTAAAATGTATCTATCGGTTAAATATCTGTTTTTCCGAAAGATATTGCCAATTTCCCGCAATTATGCTATCATAAACAAGAAAACGCCAAAAAGGCGCTCTTTGAAAGGAAGTCCTCTTAGATGGGAAAAGACTCTGCCTATTATAAAGACAAAGCAAAAATGCAAAAACTAAAACTGCGTGAACTGATCGGCGAATTGCCGGACTGCGCCGCCGATTATATTTACAGCAAGGAACTCGGCGCACAAAGCAGCACGCTGATTTCCTATGCCTATGACCTTTTGACGTTTTTCCGCTTTCTGCTTGAAAAAAACAGCGCTTTGCGCGGGAAAACCGTAAAAGACATCTCTCTTTCGACGCTGGATCAGATCCGGTCGGAAGACATCGTGGAATATCAGCGTTATCTTGAATTAAATATCGACGGGGAATACCATGAAAACGGAAAACGCGCAATCGCGCGGAAAATGTCGCCGCTGCGGGGTCTGTTCCAGTACCATTACGAGCGGAAAAACATCAGCGAAAATCCGATGGTATTGGTCAAATTGCCGAAACTCAAGAAGGATAAAAACATCATCCGCATGAATAACTATGAGGTACAGGCGATCTTAGAAGCGATCGAGGCCGGAAACCCGTCAATGAGCGAACGCCAGCGCAAATACTGCCAAAAAACGCAGCGGCGCGATCTGGCGATCCTGACGCTGATGCTCGGCACCGGAATCCGCGTTTCGGAGTGCGCCGGACTCGATCTGACAGATGTTGATTTTCGAGTCAACTCAATGACGATCGTGCGGAAAGGCGGCGGTCAGGACGTCCTTTACTTTAGTCAGGAGATCCATGACGTTTTGGAGGACTATATCGATACGGAGCGCGCCGGAATCCAGCCGCGCGACGGCCACGAGGCCGCCCTGTTTTACTCATTGCAGGGAAAGCGGATCAGCGTCGATGCGATCGAAAACCTCGTAAAAAAATATGCGGCGATCTCCGTTCCAAACAAAAAGATCACACCGCATAAGCTGCGCAGCACTTACGGGACCGCGCTGTACCGCGAAACCGGCGACATCCGTCTGGTCGCGGACGTCCTCGGGCACGAAAACATCAATACGACGATCGATTATTACGCGGCCATGGAAGACGAACACAAACGGCAGGCCGCCAACGCCGTATCCTATAAAAAAGACACAACAAGCGATTAAAGTTTACAGATCTTTCGGATCAACCACGATTCCGTCCTGCCAGATCTTTTCCAAATTATAGAACAGCCGGTCTTCCTTGGAAAAAAGATGGACGATCACATCGCCGTAATCCATCAGGATCCATGTGGAAGAACGGTTCCCTTCGATCTGTGCGGCGTGGATCCCGTTCTGATACATGATACGGTCCACTTCGTCCTGCATGGCCAAAAGATGGTTCTGGTTATTTCCGTGCGAAACGATAAAATAATCCGCGATCAGGGAGACGTTATGGATATCAATGACGCGCACGTCTTCCGCTTTCTTTTCTTCCAGCGCGTGGCAGATCATTTTGACCGTCTCTCTTATCCCGTTTTCCGTTTGGTTTTGGATTTCTTCCCTGATTCCTTCCGTGTTCATATCTTCCTCGCTTTCCGATATTATGAGTTGATGATTGCCTGATAAAACTGATACGTCTCTTTTGTCTGCGGATCGATCTGCGACCGTTTAGCGCCGTCCAGATATTGCAGCGTGTCCTCAAGAATCATGAAGACGCAGCGGTCCAGATCGCGGTAAGCCATCGACCGGATCTCGTCTAAGCGTTTCGCCTTATCCCTTCCCGGTTCGATATAATCCGCCACAAAAAGGATCTTGTCCAAGAGCGACATGTCTTTTTCGCCGGTCGTATGGACGGCGATGGCGTGCAACAGCGAAACATCGCGGACTTTATACTTCTTTTCCGCAAGAAACGCGCCGACTTTTCCATGCAGTAAATGCGGCTCGCAGCGTTCAACATCGGAAACAAAGATCCCTTCTTCTTTGCATATCGCAAGCCTTTCCTCGTCCGAAAGACATTTCGCGCAGTCGTGGAGCAGCCCCGCCATCATCGCGTTTTTATAAGGGAAGCGGTAGGCGTAAGCCAGATTTCCCGCCGTGAGCATTACGCCGATCGTATGCGCATAGCGCTTCGCGTTCAATTCTTTCTTGATTTTTTTTGCGGTCTTTTCCAGCGTTTCCGCGGAAAAATCCTGCGCGTACAACTGATTCTCATAAATATAGTCCGCTACGGTCCGCGGCAGCGCCTGCTGCGCAAACGCGCGGTCGTACACCTTCCGCCGGATCTCGGAGGAAGAAAGTTCCACCGGAACCGAGTCGATCTCAAAAAAATCCTGTTGGAATTTTTCGCGGTAATAGCGGAGCATCTGCGCAAAGGCAAGGTCTTTCGCCTGTTCGGCCGCCCGCTCCCCCTGCGGCGTCAGATCCGTCCGCTCCTCGTGTTCGTCAAAGTTCCTGTGCGCCACAAGGATCTTTGCATAACGGCAGATGACCTCCGGTTTTGCCCAATGCTCGAACGCATAGAACGAATCTTCCCCTAAGATAAAATAAAATTCACAGTCCGCGCCGTATTCCCGATGGAGTTTTTCGAGCGTTTCCCACGAATAACAGATCTTTTTCTTTCGCAGTTCCATGTCCTTCGGGACAAAGCCGTCTTCGCCGGCGACCGCCAGTGAGACCATGGCGTACCGCTGTTCCGCCGTGATCCCTTCCACCTCTTTGTGCGGCGGATTTCCGGACAAAAGGAACCAGATCTCATCCAGACCAAACTGTGTTCTCGCCGCTGCTGCGATCTGAAGATGTCCGTTATGGACGGGATTAAACGTGCCGCCCAGAATACCGATCTTTTTCACTCTGCTCTCCTGTCCTATCCTATTGCGGAAGCCGGATCTGCGGCTTCTTTGCTTCCCGATATAAAATGATCTTTTTCCCGATCACGCGGACGATCTGCGAGCGGGTGCGTTCCGCCAGCATCTCGGCAAGGACGCGCGGCTCGTCGGCGCAATTCTTTAACACGGAAACTTTGATCAGTTCGCGCTTTTCCAGCGCTTCGTCCACAGCCTGTACCACTTCCGGCGTCAGCGACGATTTCCCGATATTAAACACCGGCTGCATCGTGCTTGCCAGACCGGAAAGGTAGGCGCGCTGTTTATTGTTCATACTCTGCTCCTTACTTATAATAATCAAACATCAGGCCGTACATCCGGACCGTATCGCCTTCTTTGATCCCCTGTTTTTCCAGTTCATCCAAAATCCCCTGCTCCTTCAAAAAGCGCTGGAAAAACAAAAAACCTTTTTCGGAATCGATATTGGTATACCCCAGCATTTTTTCGATCTTCGGTCCTTCCACGACAAACGCGCCGTCTTCGTCCACCGATACGCTGTACGGTTCTTCCTGAAAAACGTGCAGCGACGGGTCGTATTCGGTCTCATAGACCGTCACATCCTTTGGACATTCCCCGAGCAGTTCGCGCAGATAAAACAGCAGTTCGCGCACGCCCTGTCCGCTGACCGCGGAAATAGGGAAAACGCGGACGCCATCAAAGGCGCGCTCGATCGTTTCGAGGACTTTTTTCTGTTCTTCGTCGGAAAGCGCATCCATTTTATTGGCGGCGATCACCTGCGGTTTCTCCAAAAGCGCGGGATCATAGGCCTCCAGTTCCTTTCGGATCGCGCTCAGGTCTTCGACGGGATCCCTGCCTTCGACAGACGCGCCGTCGACGATATGAAGCAGGATCTTGGTACGGTCGATATGGCGCAGAAATTCATGCCCGAGGCCGACGCCTTCGGCCGCCCCTTCGATCAGGCCGGGGATATCCGCAATGATAAACCCGCCGCCGTCCTCCATATCCACCACGCCAAGATTTGGCTGCAGCGTGGTGAAGTGATAATTGGCGATCTTCGGCCGCGCGTTGGTGACTCTGGATAAAAACGTGGATTTTCCTACGTTCGGGAAGCCGACGAGACCGACGTCCGCGATCACCTTCAGTTCCAGAAGCACTTCAATCTCCACGCCCTCACCGCCGGGCTGCGCGTACTTCGGCGCCTGCATGGTCGATGTCGCAAAATGCTGATTGCCAAGGCCGCCCCTGCCGCCTTTTAATACGACCTGCCGCTTATTCTCGCCGGACATATCCGCGATCACGCGACCCTCTTCGGCCTCGCGGATCACCGTGCCCTCCGGCACTTTTAAGATCAGATCCTCGCCGTTTTTGCCGTGGCAGTTGCGTTTTCCGCCTTCTTCGCCGGACTGGGCCGCAAATTTTTTCCTGTGGCGGTAATCGGCCAGCGTATTGAGCCCCGGATCGACTTCAAAAATAATGTCTCCGCCTCTGCCGCCGTCTCCGCCGTCCGGCCCGCCGTTCGGCACATATTTTTCCCGACGGAAACTCACATGGCCGTCTCCGCCCCTGCCCGCTTTCAGAATGATTTTTGCTCTGTCTGCAAACATGACCTTCCCTTTCGCTGATAAAAAAGAGACCCGACTCTCGCCGGGTCCTTTCCGTTCTTATTCCGCTTTGCCTGCCACCGGATAAACGCTGGCCTGCTTTTTGCTGCGTCCTTTTCTTTCAAAACGCAGCACGCCGTCGACCAAAGCGAACAGGGTATCGTCGCCGCCGATGCCGACGTTGTGACCCGGATGGATCTTAGTGCCGCGCTGCCGATAAAGGATGTTTCCGGCTTTTACGAACTGACCGTCCGCTCTTTTTGCGCCTAATCTCTTTGCCTCGGAGTCGCGTCCGTTCTTCGTGGAGCCGACGCCCTTTTTATGAGCAAAGAACTGAAGATTTAACTGTAACATGTCTACACCTCCTCAAAACTTAGTGTAAGATACGAATTCCCGTATTGATTTTGGATCTCCGTCAGTCCCAGAACCATCGTCTGCATCAGCACTTCCGATTCATGGGACATCTCCTCCGTAAAACGGAAGGCGATCCGATTTTCCCGCGCCCGCTTTGAAAGGCCTTTCTTTTGCGCGCTCTCCGGCGCGTCCAGTTCAAACGCGTCTTCGGTAAACTGTTCGATCCCGTTGACGGTATTGATGGCCAGCACCGAAACGGCGGCGCAGACAATGTCCCTGCCGCTTTTGGCGTATCCGGCATGTCCTTCCATTACAAAACCGCGGATCTGTTCCTTTTTCCGGTAAATCGTCACCTTAATCATACTTTGTCAGGGATCATCCGTTGATCTTTTTGATCTGTACCTGCGTATAAGCCTGTCTGTGGCCGTTTTTCTTGTGATATCCGGTCTTTCTCTTGTACTTGTACACGATGACCTTCTTGGCTCTTCCCTCTTTAATGACGGAAGCATCAACGGTCGCGCCTTCTACGGTAGGATTCCCTACTTTCAACTTTCCGTCGCTGATGGCGAGGACCTGATCGAACGTAACGTCCTGGCCGGCCTCAACACCAAGTTTTTCAATGGTAATGATATCGCCTTCAGAAACTTTGTACTGCTTACCGCCTGTTGCTATGATTGCGTACATATGGCACCTCCTATTATCATTACTCGCCAGTTACGGCGGCCTCCTGCGCCTTGTCGCGCCTATAAGGGAGACAACTTAAACCTCACTGTGCGGCATACCTTGATATAATAGCATATCGTTTTCGTGCCGTCAAGGAAAAACCGCGCTTGTTTTATCAAATAAAAAAATTATTTCCAAAAAGGTCTTGACATCCTTCCGTATCCGTATTATATTTACTACGACAGACGTAGTACGACAGTCGTATGTTTTGTGAGGAGGTGTGATCTCATCGTGAATACCATCACCAGCGACGTCATCCGGGGCTATCATGATACGATGATCCTGTTCATTCTGACGTCCGGTCCTTCCTATGGTTATGAGATATCAAAACGCATACGGGAAGTCTCCGACGGGAAATATGTCATCAAAGAGACGACGCTCTATTCAGCGTTTGCCAGAATGGAAAAAAACGGCTATATCGAATCGTTCATTTCCACGCCGCAGGACAGCGGCAACAGCAAAAAGAGGACGTATTACCACATCACGGAAGCAGGAAGACGCTATTATGAAGAAAAATGTCGGGAATGGATCCTGACCAAGGACGTCATCGAGCACTTTATCGGGAAAGGAGAAAACCATGGAAACCATTAGAAATTATCTTGAAGCGATGTTCGCCAATATGCCGAACACTCCGGCCGCGCAGAAAGCGAAACGGGAACTTTACCAGATGATGGAGGACAAATACAGCGAACTGATCAAAGACGGCAAAAGCGAAAACGAAGCCGTCGGCACCGTGATCTCCGAGTTTGGCAATCTTGAGGAACTTTCGGAAGATCTTGGCCTGAAAGAAGAATATCAGCAGGTGCAGAAATATACGGAAAGCCATCAGCGGCGGCATATCACTTTAGAGGAGGCAAAGCGTTATCTGCTGGATCAGGGCAGGCACGCGCTGTTCATTGCCGCGGGCGTTTTCCTCTGCTGCTCCTGCGTGGTGCCGGTGATTCTGGAAGAAAATTACGGCTGGTTCGGGATGATGCTCATGATCGTCACCGCCGTTTGCCTGTTCTGCTACTCGTCTTTCATGCAGAACAAATGGAACTTTATGAAAAACTCCCTGTGTTCGATCGATTATCAGACGGCGACCTTCTTACAGCAGCAGTTAGAAGAAAAACGGCCAAATCTTGCCGTGAAAAAAACGCTCGGGATCGTCATCTGTATCATCTGCTGGATCCCCTGCGCGCTTTTGGATATGGTCTTTGGAGAATCGCCGCTTATGGATCGGCTGGAACCGATCAGCCTCTTTCTGCTCGTCGCCATCGGCGTCTTCCTGATCGTATGGAGCAATATCATGCTCGGAAGTTATAAAAGGCTGTTAAACCTCAACGACAAAAATACGATCAGCGGCTCCTATGTGCCGGAGCAGGAAGAAGACCGATATGTCAACGACACCGTCGCGGTGATCATGTCCGTCTACTGGCCAACCGTCACCTCAATCTATCTGATCTGGAGTTTTTTGAGTTTCCAGTGGCACCTCACATGGATCATCTGGCCGATCGCCGCGATCATCTGCAGCGTGATAAAAAATAACTTAAAGATCAACCGCTAGGAGAAACGAATATGAAGAATATGAATGCGATCAAAAACATCTATCTTACGATCTTAACGATCATTACCATCCTGTGTATCGTGCTGGGCTCCGTGCATTTCTTTTCGGACACCGTATCGGACTATGACGACGATTTGGATCATGACGACGCCTCCCACCATTTTTATTCCGCCTTTGCAAGCAACACGGTGCAGACGCAGCTGGAAGATTTTGACAGTATCGACATCGACGTGTACTGCGCTTCTCTTGAGATCCGGATCGGCGCCTCCTACGGAATCGAGATGGCGTATCCAAAGCGCTATATGCCAAATTACAGGGTCGACGACGGCACGCTGACGGTCAAACAGGATACGATCGACGAGGATATTGGAATAGAAAGCGCGCGGGCGTGCGACATCACCATTACGCTTCCGTCAAACGTCGCGCTGCGCTCCGTGTCGATCGACGCGCCGGTGGGCGATATCGAACTTTACGGGATCACGGCCGAAAGCCTGATCGTGGACGCAAATATCGGCGATGTGGATATGGAATCCTGCAGGATCACCGAATGTCGTTCCGAAGCGGATATGGGAGATATCGACGTCTCTGAAAGCCGGATCGACAACGGAAATTATACGGCGGCGATGGGCGACATCGATCTGGAAGGACAGTTTGCTTCCGTCACGGCGCGCTGCAGCATGGGCGCGATCGAGATCGAATGTCCGGATCCGGCGAATAGCCGTTTTGATCTCAGTTGTTCCATGGGAGACATTGAGATCAACGGCAGGGATTACGGAAACACCTACATCAGGTAAGCGCCGAGAGAAGCTGCTGCGCAAGGGAGGGAGAGACCTTTTTCCGCGTCACTTCCGCGAGGCCGAGCCGCGTATAATCGACGACTTGGACCGGTATCGGATCGGCGGAGGTCTTTTCCCGAAGCCTTTGCAGCACTTCCTCTTGCTGCGCTTCCCCGTCCATATTGATAAAATCGATCAGGATCATGCCGCTGAGATCACGCAGCCGCAGCTGCCGCGCGATCTCGTCGCAGGCTTCCAGATTGATCCGCAGCAGATATTCGCTGCGCTCCTCGTTTTTCGTCTGGCGGCCGCTGTTGACGTCGATCGCCGTCAGGGCTTCCGTCGGCTCGATCACAAGCGAAGCGCCGGAGCGCATCCTTACAAGCGGCTTACAGGCGTCCTGCAGTTTTCCGGCAAGACCGTATAATTTCCAAAGCGGATAATCCTTATCCTGATACAGCCTGAGCGGTGCAAAGTTTGCGCCGCTTTTTTGGGCTTTTTGGTAGAGTTTTGGATCTTCAAAGACGATCTCTTTTGCGGCGCTCCTCTCCTTCTGCGGAAGGCGTTCCCAAAAGGAAAGCAGCGGATCTTTGGCGCGGCGCAGCCTTGTGCGCGCTGTCAGCGCCGACGCTTTTTTTATCATGGCTTCACATTCTTCCCGCAGCGCCCCGACTTCTTTTTCAAGTTCCGCGGCGGTCTTGTCCTGCGCGCAAGTGCGGAAGACAAGACCGAACCTTTCCGTTTCTTTTGCAAACAATTCTTTGAGTTCTTTTCTTTTTTCCTTTGGGAGTTTGCGGGAAACGCCGCAGCCCCGCTTTCCTGTCGTCAGGATCACGTCGTCTCCGTAAAAAGAAAGATTGGTCGAACAGACCGCCTGCTTGGTTTTGATCGGATCACGGACGACCTCGACAAGGAGTTCGTCTCCGACACAAAGCGGCTTGGTCTTCGAGAGTTTTTTTGTAAAGAGGATGTCTCCGGCGTCTTCCATCGGATAAAACGCCGTTACGCCCGGTTTGATCTCAATAAAAGCGGCGTTCAGACCGGTCATGATCTTTTCCACGCGCCCGATGTAAATGTCGCCGGCCATCCCCTGATCGTCTTTTCGCACGGTCGCCTGCAGCAAGCGGTCGCCGCCGTCGAGCCATGCAAGGATCTCTACGCTTTTATTCTCCCACGGCACCGAAGCCGCGAGCATACGGTACTCATCTGTCATTTCCGATCTCCCCCAAGGACAACAGCCGCGCGTCTTTTTCCGTAAACAGATCCACGCGCTTCATCCCGCAGGCCGGCGCATCCATGCCAAGATGCGAAAAGAAGGCGTCTAGGACAAACTGCGGTTTGATATTGTCGGCGCTTCCGGCGGACAATGTCAAACGGCACACGACGCCGTCTCCTTCCTGCCCGATGAGAAATTCACGGATCAGCGGCCGCAGATCGATTGTGCGCTCGCCTTTTTTTGTGGTCTTGACGGCGGGGATCGCCGCCGCGTTATCATAAAACGCTTCTTTTTCCCGACGCAGCTGTTCTGTCGGCAGCGTGTCCCTTTCGTTCCAGCGAATCTCGTACTTTGCCGCGGTCACGGACGCCATCGCGTTTTTTGCGCCGTCCGGCAGATAACGGAACTGCAGGATCTCCACTCCTTCGACCATCTGCTCCTGAAGGCGGCGCAGCCCATCGGCAGAAGGGACATCTTCCGTCAGTTCGATATCCATATACTCGCCGCCGCTGGTCATGCCGACGCCGAGCGGCGCGGCAAACGACATGATCTGGTGCGGATTAAAGCCTTCGGAATAGCGGATCGGAAGATCGCTGCGCCGGATGGCCTTTTGAAAATAGCGCATCAGGTCAAGATGTCCCACATATTTCATCGCGCCGTATTTGGCGAATTTAATCCTTACCTTCATGGCATACGCCTCCTCCAAACGACGCCGCGCCGCAACCGGAGCATTGTTTCCGGCAGTTCGGGGTCACTTCCCCGGCGCGCGCCCGTTCCCATTCGCGCCGCAAAAACGTCCGGCTGACGCCGGTATCGATGAAATCCCACGGAAGGATCTCGTCGGCGCTTCTCTGACGGTACGCGTAAAAATCCAGAGAGATCCCGGTCTCCTTGAGCGCCTCCGCCCAGCGGTCCATATCAAAAAAGTCGGACCATGCGTCAAAGATCTGGCCTTTTTCATAGGCGCGGAAAATGGCTTTGGAAACGCGGCGGTCGCCCCGCGCCAGAAGGCCTTCCAACACCGTGATATCCGCCTCGTGCCAGTGGTAGCGCAGGCTCTTCCGGTTCAACTGCTGCTGCGTCGTCTCGTTGACGATCGCAGCGCGGCGCAGATATTCCTGCGGCGCATACATCGGCGCCCATTGAAACGGCGTAAAAGGCTTCGGCACGAAAAACGACGTGCTGATCGTGATCTGGCAGCGCCCCTGCCGCCGGTCTTTCGGGATATCGTAGTATTTTGCGGCGATCTCGTTGGCAAGAATGGGAATGGCGCGCATATCTTCCTCCGTTTCGGTCGGAAGCCCGAGCATGAAGTATAGTTTAACCTTGTTCCAACCACCGGCGAACGCCATGCCCGCCCCGCCGAGGATGTCCTCCTCGGTCAGTCCTTTATTGATCACGTCGCGGAGCCTCTGCGATCCCGCTTCCGGCGCAAACGTCAGGCTGCTCTTTCGGACGTCCTGCACCTTTCCCATGACGTCGAGGGAAAACGCGTCGATCCGCAGGGAAGGCAGGGAAATGTTCACGCCTTTGCCGCGACATTCTTCGATCAGAAACGTCAGAAGTTCCTTCAGGCTGCTGTAATCGCTGGAACTGAGCGAACTTAAAGAGATCTCGTCCTGTCCGGTGCTCCTTAGCATCTGCGCCGCGGTCTTTTTTAAGAGTTCGGGCGATTTTTCTCTGGTCGGACGGTAGATCATGCCGGCCTGACAGAACCGGCAGCCGCGGATACAGCCCCGTTGGATCTCCAGTACCACGCGGTCCTGCGTCGCCTGCACGAAAGGAACGAGCGGCCGCGCCGGATAAGGACCTTTGTCCATGGAGATAAGGACCTGCCGCCGTATGACGGCCGGAACGTCTTCGTATTTCGGGCGCATGCTTCGGATCGTACCGTCGTTATGGTAAGCGACGTCGTATAGCGACGGCACATAGATCCCGGGGATCTTTGAGGCTTCCCTTAAAAACGCGGCGCGGTCATAGGTCCTGCTGTCCTTCATCGTGCGGTACAGCGTAAAGAGCGCCGGATAACTCACTTCGCCTTCGCCGATATAGAACAGATCAAAAAAGTCGGCGATCGGCTCCGGATTATAGGCGCACGGGCCGCCGCCGATCACAAGAGGATCGCTGCTGCCGCGGTCTTTCTGCCAGATCGGGATCTGCGAAAGATCCAAAACCTGAAGGATATTGGTGTAGCACATTTCATATTGCAGCGTAATGCCGAGAAAATCAAACTCTTTGACCGCGTCCTGGCTTTCCAGCGCAAAGAGCGGGATGTGTTTTTCCTTCATCAGCGCGTGCAGATCCGGCCACGGCGAATAGACCCGTTCGCAGTAAACGTCGTCCCGCCGGTTGAACATCTCGTACAAGATCTGGATTCCAAGGTGCGACATGCCGATCTCGTAGACGTCGGGGAAGCACATGGCGAAACGGATCGCCGCCTTTGACGGATCTTTTTTGACCATATTCCATTCGTTGCCGATGTAGCGGGCCGGTTTGTCGATCCGCATCAGGATCTCGTCGGATAACGCAAGTTTTCTCATCTTCTACCCCCGGTCAATTCCTCTGCGCCAGTTCCCGGGTGATGTCCTCCCAAGTCACGCCCTTTTCCGCCATCAGCACCATCACATGGTAAAGGAAATCCGAGATCTCGTATTTGATCTCCTCCGTGTTGGGATTTTTTGCGGCGATCACGATCTCGGTCGCTTCCTCTCCCACCTTCTTTAAGATCTTGTCGATCCCTTTGTCGAACAGATAATTGGTATAGGATCCTTCCCGCGGGTGCTCTCTCCGGTCTAAGATCGTATCGTAGACCTTTTCAAAGACCTTGAGCGGATTCCGCTCCTGATATTCCTTTTTTACGATCTCGTTGAAGAAGCAGCTCGGCGCGCCCGTATGGCAGGCGATCCCGCCGACCTGCGATACTTTGGCAAGGATCGTGTCATAGTCGCAGTCGGCGCTTAAAGATTTGACATACTGGATATGGCCGCTTGTCATCCCCTTGGTCCAAAGTTCCTGACGGCTTCGGCTGAAATACGTCATCTTGCCGATACGCATGGTGGTCAGAAACGCCTCGCGGTCCATATAAGCGAGCATCAGCACTTCGTTGGTCTGATAATCCTGCACGATCACCGGCACCAAGCCCTGCTCGTTCTTTTTAAGATCGTCCCATGAGAGTTTCGGTTCAAAATTATCCATCTTGATTCCGGCGTCCGACAGCTCGCACTTTAACCTCATAATGTCGGTGGAGACGTCGTTGATGAACGCGCCGCTGATCCCGCGGATCTGTTCGGAGCGGAGCAGTCCGATCAGCGAAGGCGTATCCATCTCCCTGATATCCACGATATACGGGATATCCGTGATCGCTTCAAGGCTTTCCAGCATATCCGGATAATAGATCAGAAGTTCATGCACATGGTCGTGAAGAAACTCCTTCGTCTTAAAGAGGAAGTCGATATTGTAAAGGGAAACCAGCATTTTTTCCGCGCCGAAACGGCTTCCGGCTTCTTTGAGAAGCTGCGGGGTGTCCGGCTTGGAGCCGTTTAGGATGACTTCGATACAGCCGGCATAAAGTAATTTTTTAACATCTTCAAGCCGCTTGATGTTGCCGCCGCCGCAGGTCTTGATCTCAATGCTGCGGTTGATCTCGCGGATCGCGAGGATGTTTTTCTCATGTTCCTCATCGTCTTTGGAAAGATCGTAACAGATGATCTTATCTACGCCGCTGTCGTTATAGAGTTTTGCCAGTTCCAAAACGTCCCGCTTCGGTTCTAGTTTGGCAGGGCCTTCGACGGCCATACCGTCTTTGATATAAATGGTCGCTACGATATTTTTATGTTCCATCTGCTTTTCTCCTATAAAATGCCTTTGGTCGACAAAACGTCCTTGATCCTCGGGTCAGATGTGACCGCTTCATCCATTGCTCTGGCAAAGGCCTTGAACATCGCTTCCGCCATATGGTGCTGGTTGCCGTCTTTTAACACCTGAATATGCAGATTCATACCGGCGCTTACGGAAACGGCGTAGAAAAATTCGCGGATCGTCTCCGTATCCATATAGCCGATCCGTTCGGAGGAAAACGCCGCGTCATAGGACAGATACGGGCGTCCGGACAGATCGACGGCGCAAAGGACGAGCACGTCGTCCATCGGGATGATCGCGCTTCCAAAGCGGCGGATCCCGCTCTTGTCGCCGAGCGCCTCGCGGATCGCCTGCCCGAGCACGATTCCGCAGTCCTCGACGGTATGATGGCAGTCTACGGCAAGATCGCCTTTGATCTTGACTTCCAGATCAAAGAAGCCGTGTCGGGCAAAGCCTTCGAGCATATGGTCGAAAAAACCGATCCCTGTGGCAATGTCCGCGCTGCCGCTGCCGTCCGCGCAAAATACGGCGCGAATTTCCGTTTCTTTTGTCTTTCGAGTGATTTCTGCTTTTCTTTCTTTCATTCTTCCACCTCATCGAACCGGACGCGTATGGAATTGGCGTGCGCGGTCAACTGTTCGCATTCCGCAAACGTAACGATATCGGGATAGACCGCTTCAAGCGCCTCCCGGCTGTAACTGATAATGCTGGACTTTTTAATGAAGTCGTCCACGCTAAGAGCGGAGAAGAATTTCGCCGTGCCGTTCGTCGGCAGGACGTGGTTCGGTCCGGCAAAATAATCGCCCAGCGGCTCGCTGCTGTACTCCCCGAGGAAGATCGCGCCGGCATGACGGATCTTTGTCATGACGGCAAACGGGTCTTTCGTCACGATCTCAAGATGTTCGGACGCGATCTCGTTGACCGCGTCAATTGCCGTATCCATATCGGGCGCGACCAGAAGATAGCCGTAATTCTCCAGCGATTTTTGGATGATCGCGCTCCTTGAAAGACGCGGCAGGAAGGACTCGATCTTTGCGGCGACCTTTTCCGCCAGTTCCCTGCTGTCGGTGATCAGGATCGCGGAAGCCATCTCGTCATGTTCCGCCTGCGATAAAAGATCGGCGGCGACATAACGCGGGTCGGCCGTTTCGTCCGCAAGGACGAGGATCTCGCTCGGCCCCGCGATCGAATCGATGCTCACATGGCCAAAGACCGCTTTCTTTGCCAGCGCCACATAGATGTTGCCCGGCCCGACGATCTTATCCACTTTCGGAACGCTCTGCGTGCCAAACGCCATGGCGGTTACGGCCTGCGCGCCCCCGACTTTATAAACGGCGTCTACGCCCGCTTCCCTTGCGGCGACCAGCGTCGTCGCGCAGACGTTTCCGGCGGCGTCCGGCGGCGTCGCCATGATGATCTGTCCGACGCCCGCGACTTTCGCGGGCACGACGTTCATCAGGACAGAAGAAGGATATACGGCCTTGCCGCCCGGCACATATACGCCGACGCGGTCAAGCGGCGTGACCTTCTGCCCGAGCATACTGCCGTCCTCGCGCGTGGTAAACCAACTGTTCTGCCGCTGCCTGCTGTGGAAATCCCGAATATTGACCAGCGCCTTTTGTATGACATCCTTCAGTTTCGGATCCACCGAAGCGTAGGCCTCCTTGATCTCCGCTTCGCTGACGCGGATGCTTTTTTGATCCAGCCGGACATGGTCAAAACGTTCTGTATAGGAAAACAGGGCGGCGTCCCCTTCTTTTTTCACCGCTTCGACCACTTCCGCCACGCGCTGTTCGTACTCTCCGTATTGATTTGGGCTGCGCTGCAGGAGACGTTCCAGCAGGCCCGCCGTCGTATCCGGATTCAACTCCATAATTTTCATGCTCATGCCTTTTCCTCCAATAAAGCGTTTTTCAAACGCGCGATCAGTTCCGTGATGCGCTCGTATTCCATTTTCATGCTGACCTGATTGACCACCATCCGCGCGGACAGGGGACAGACTTCTTCCAGCACTTCCAGACCGTTTTCATGCAGCGTCTTTCCGGTCTCCACGATATCGCAGATCACCTCGGACAGGCCGACGATCGGCGCAAGTTCGATCGAACCGTTGAGTTTGATGATCTCGACCGTCTGGTGCTTCTTGTCGTAAAAATAGTTCTTGGCGATCCGCGGATACTTGGTCGCCACACGGATCAATTCCTGATGCCGCAGGAGTTCCGCGGCATCTTTCGGCCCGCAGATACACATGCGGCAGCGTCCGAACCCGAGATCAAGCACCTCGTAGATGTTGCGCGCCTCCTCTAAGATCGTATCCTCGCCGACGATCCCGATATCGGCCGCGCCGTATTCCACGTACGTCGGCACGTCCGGCCCTTTGGCGAGAAAGAAACGGAGTTTGAGATCTTCGTTGACAAAGATCAGTTTTCGGGTGCGCGGATCTTTCATTTCTTCGCAGGTGATACCGATCTTCTCAAAAAGCGCCAGCGTCTGGTTCGCCAGCCGCCCTTTCCCAAGGGCAAACGTCAGATACCGTTTTTCACTCATCGCTCATCCTCCGCATTGGACAGATCCTCGTCCAATATCATCAGTTCCTGTCCTTCATAGCGCCGCTTATACGCTTCGACGCTTGCGTCTTCATCCTCCATCAGAACCAGCGTAACGATCTTTCCCGCGCTGCGCAGTTCCTCCGCCGCCGCGACCGCAAGTTTGCGGTTGACCGGCGTATAGAGGATCGCCTCTTTCTCCCGCCGGATCGGAAGACGTATCTTCTGCCGCTCCATCGCCAGCATCAGCCCGTCCGCCATCAGGGCGAAACCAATCGCGGGCGCGTCCTTGCCAAAGTAGGAAAGCAGGCGGTCGTAGCGTCCGCCCTTTACGATCGGTTCTCCGCTTCCGTAGGTATAACCCAGAAAAATGATGCCCGTATAATAACGGAACGAACCGATCAGCCCCATCTCAAAAGATACATAATGCGTCACGCCGTAGACGTCAAGCAGTTCATAGAGGTTTTTCAGATATTGCAGCGCGTTTTTGATCTGCGGGAACCCCTGCGCAAGATCCAGCATCTCGTCCCACTCCGACGGCTTTTCATACATCCGGCCGAGCATCGAAAAGAGCGCGGCGATCTTTGCGTCCGTCTGCTTCTGTTCAAGAAATTCCTCCACGCCGAAAAAATTCCGATTTAAGATCAGTTCGCGGAGCTGCTGTTCTTCGTCTTCGTCAAACGCCGCCGCACGGATCAGTCCTTTGAAGATATCGGCGTGGCCG
>CANQBH010000003.1 GCA_947589155.1 uncultured Lachnospiraceae bacterium
ACATTTTTCGTTGTATCTTTTTGAGTACCTTTTTGAAATATGATAAGATAGAAAAAAACGAACCCGGGAGACCTCCTATGAAAGAACGAACCGACACCTTTATTTACCGGCCGTCCGGCGCGGAATTTGAATATTTTACGGAAGACGCCATCCTCTACGATATCGAAACGACCGGCCTTTCGCCGCGGCGCGATCAGGTCTACTGTATCGGCTGCTGTACAAGGCAGGGCGAAAATGTAACGTTCCGCCAGTTCTTCGCGGAAACACCGATGGAAGAAGAAGCCGTCCTGTCCGCCTTTGCCGATCTGCTTTCACGCTATCCGGTCTGTATCACGTTTAACGGGATGCGCTTCGACGAGCCTTTCCTGCGCACACGCCTGAAACAATACAAAAAAACGACGGCCTTTCCCGCGCGCCACATCGACCTGTATAAAAACTGCCTTAGCATGAAGCGTCTCCTCGCCCTGCCTTCGCTGAAACAGAAATCGATCGAGCGGTTTCTCGGGATCGACCGGCAGGACCGCTTTGGCGGCGGAGAACTGATCGAGGTCTATCATACATACACGAGGACAAAGGAGGAAGAACTGCTGCGCCTTTTGCTCCTGCATAACGAAGAAGACGTCCGCTATATGGTGCCGCTCCTTCGCGTTCTTTCCTACCGCGCGCTTTCAAAAGCCGAGGTGCGCGTTTCTTCCTGTCAGGTCGCAGGGCATACGGCGCTTGACGGCTCCAACGCGGAGGAACTTCTGATCGAAGGACGCCTGCCGTTCTCCCTGCCCGCGCCCGTCCGCATACAGGAGCGTTTCGGCTATCTGATCCTCGAAAACGACAGGATCAAAGACAGCCTGCCGCTGCTTACCGGCACGCTCAGCCATTACCTTCCCGATTTCCGCCGCTACGTCTATCTGCCCGACGAGGACATGGTCGTTTTGAAGGAAATGGCCGGCGCGATCCCCGCCGAACGCAAGGAGAAGGCGACCGCCGACAACTGCCGCCTGAAAAAAGAAGGCCGCTTCCTCCTGCTGCCGCCGGGCCTTTCCGTCACGTCCGACCTTCCGCTCTTTCAGACGGAGCGCAAAGAAAAACAGCAGTACGTTTTATATACCGAAGAAACCATCGATCCGCTTTTCCTCTCGCGGTATCTGTCCGCCGTCCTTCACGCCTGCTGTTGATTTTCTCTTTTTCTTTTAACGGCCGCGGTATTTGGTACGGTAGCCGTGGTTTTCTTCCGGCCGCAGATCGTTCGGATACATCGTATCCGCGTAAATATCTGTCTGCAGATCGTTCACCATCTGGAACACTTTTTCATAATCGCTGATATCCGTGATGGCAAACGGCGTCGTATTTCCTTCGTGCTGATGTCCGCAGACCAGCTGCACGTCGCCGACGCCCAAAAACTGGTCGAAAATGCCGCGGTGCAGCAGCACATGGGAAATATCCGTAAACGGTTTCATCTCATAGCGGTACGTCAAAATGCCGCCGCTGATATAAATGCCGCGGTCCGTGATCAGAAACGCCGTATTATGGTAGCGCCGCACGGAAAAGATCACGCCCGCCAGATAGAGCCAGACCGGCATGAGATGCAGTAAAAAAAATCCTCCCATCATCACCGTCATGGCGTTGACGCCGCTTTGGAAAGCGGGGATCATGAACGAAAGGTCAAGAACCAACCAGATCGCCGCAATGATCAGCAGCGGATTAAAGACCGTCTCCAGTAAAAAACACTTTTTGTTCGGTCTTCCTTCCCAGAGCACTTCTTCTCTGCCGGAGACCAGCGACCGAAGCCGCGTCTGTCCTTTTTGTTCCATAAAACTCTCCTTACGATGGAAAAAGGCGCATCAAGAGATACGCCCTTTTTTATACCTGATCCTTTTCATAGTAGAAAGAATATCTTCTTTTATAGCCGAGTTCCTTATAGGAAGTCACCTGTTCCGTACTTCCGATAAAGAGGATCCCCGTCTCCTTCAGCGACTCCGCGAACTTGCGGTAGACCTCGGTCTTGGCCTCGTCCGTAAAGTAAATCAGAACGTTGCGGCAGACGATCAAATGATAATCCCTCGGATACGGATCCGCCAGAAGATTATGTTCTTTGAATTCCACGCATTTCTTGACCTGCTCGGAGATCTGATAGGAATTGCCGATCTTCGTAAAGAACTTCTTTTTATATTCCGCGGGCACGTTAGCGATGCTCTTTTCGGAATACAGGCCGACCTTTGCGGTCGCGATCACCTGCTTGTCGATGTCGGTCGCGTAGATCTTGATCTTGCTCAGGTCAAGATGTCGGGAGAGCGCCATGACAAGCGAATACGGCTCGTCTCCCGTCGAACACGCCGCGGACCAGATCCGCAGGTTCTTTCCGAATTTTTGGATCAGTTCCGGAATAAACTCCTTTTCGAGAAGTTCCCACTGCTCCGGATTGCGGTAAAACTCGGAGACGTTGATCGTCAGGAAGTTGACGAACTCCTCAAACGCCTTCTGATCGGTTTTTAGCAGTTTGACATAACTGTCGTAGGTGGAACAATTGTTTTTCTTTATCAGCGAGTCGATACGACGCCGCATCTGCTTTTCTTTATAGGAACTTAAGTCGATCTTGGTCAGCTTGTAGATATCACTTTTGAATGCTTCGTAATTATCCATAACATAACCTCGGGATTGATTTTATTCTTCGTCCGCCATCTCGTCGGCAACGGCTTCCACGTCGACGTCCGCATACTCGGAATCGTCTTCTTCCGCCTCATCCGGCGTCAGCAGCGCCTTGATGCTGAGGCTGATCTTTTTGTCGTCCTCGCGGAACTCGACGATCTTGGCTTCGATCTCCTGTCCGATGCTCAATACGTCGGAAGGCTTTTCCACATGCTCCCTTGCGATCTGGGAAACATGCAGGAGCGCATCGACGCCCGGCGCCAGTTCGACGAACGCGCCGAAATCGGTCATCCGCGCCACCTTGCCGGTCACGATCGTGCCGACGGCAAACCGGTCTGCGGCGTCCTTCCAAGGGTTGTCTTCCTCAAACTTCATGCTAAGCGCGATCTTCTTGTCGTTGATCTCTTTGATGAAGACTCTGACCGTCTGTCCGACGGAAAGCACCTTGCGCGGGTTCTCCACCCTGCCCCATGACATCTCAGAAATATGTAACAGGCCGTCGGCGCCGCCCAGATCGATGAACGCGCCAAAATCGGTGATATTCTTGACCGTCCCCTCGATCACGTCTCCGACGGCGATCCGTGCGAACAGTTCTTCGGAAAGCTTTTCTTTTTCAGCGACCAGAAGCTGCTTCCTGTCGCCGATGATACGTCTCCTGCGCGGATTGAACTCCGTGATCACGAAGGAGATCTCCTGTCCGTTGTATTTGCTCAGATCACGCTCGAACGTATCGGATACCAGACTCGCCGGAATGAAGATCTTTGACTCCTCGATCACAACGCTGAGCCCGCCGTTTAAGACCTGCGCGACCTTTGCCGTCAGGACTTCGTGATTCTCATACGCTTCCTCCAGCCTCTTGTTGCCTTTCTCCGCCGCGAGGCGTTTGTAAGAAAGGAGCACCTGACCCTCGCCGTCATTGACTTTGATGACCATGGCGTCGATCTTATCGCCGACGGAAACGATCTTGGTCAGATCGACGTTGGCCTCGTTGGTATATTCATTGCGGTGGATGATCCCGTCAGACTTATATCCGATATCCACGGCGATCTCGTCCGGTTTCACATTGATCACGGTACCTTCAACCACTTCTCCGTTCCTTATCGTTTTAAATGATTCTTCCAGCATTTGTTCAAAACTCATTTCTGACATATCTTTTGAACCTCCTCAATAATTTTGTTTGGGGTGGAAGCCCCTGCGGTAATACCTACGTTGTCATAATCCTGAAGTACCGACAAATCGAGATCGTCCTTTGTCTGTATATAGTAAGTATCTTCACATTCTTTTTTGCATATTTCAAACAGTTTCTGCGTGTTGGAACTGCTCTTCCCGCCGATCACGAGCATCGCGTCCACTTCTCCTGCGATCCTTGCAGCCTCCTTCTGTCGTTCCTCCGTCGCATTACAGATCGTGTTCAAAACAATTATATCATACCCTTTTTTTTCGATAATTTCAACTAATTCTTGAAATTTCTTGTAGTTAAATGTCGTTTGCGAAACCAGACAGATCCGCCGGCCTTCGAGCGGCGGAAGATCCGCGGCGTCGCTGATCACGGCGTAGTTTTTCCCTTCGATCCATCCGATGATCCCCTGCACCTCGGGATGGCTCTCATTGCCCGCGATCCAGATGTCATACCCCTGTTTTGAATACTGCCGGACATGGTCGTGGATCTTTTTTACAAACGGGCAGGTCGCATCCGCGATCGTAAATCCGGCGTTTTCGAGTTTCTCCAAGACAGCCTTGGAAACGCCGTGCGAGCGCAGGATGACGGTGCCGGGCGCATAGTCCGAAACATCGGCCGTCTCCGGCAGCACGCGAACGCCCCTTGCCTCAAGATCCGCCACGACTTCTTCATTATGTATAATGGGGCCGTAAGTATAGATCGGCCCTTTTACGGTGCGCAGCTGTTCTTCCACCATATCCACCGCCCGCCTGACGCCGAAGCAGAAGCCCGCGCTCTTTGCCCGTGTTACGTTCATCCGTTCTTCTCCTTTGTCTGTTCCGCGCTTTCGCACAGCGCCATGATCGCCGCGACCACCTCGTCGATCGTCATATCCGACGAATCGAGAAGGTGCGCGTCTTTGGCCTGCCGCAGCGGCGAGATCTTTCGATTCATATCGCGTTCGTCGCGCTCGGCGATATCCCGCCGGATCTCCTCGAGATCGCAGTCGACGTTCTTTTCCCGCAATTCCTTAAAGCGGCGCTGCGCCCTCGTCTCCACGCTTGCCGTCAGATAGACTTTCACCTGCGCGTCCGGAAGCACGCACGTTCCGATATCCCGTCCGTCCATGATGACGTCGGTCTTTGCCGCTAGTTCCTTCTGCAGCGCCACAAGTTTTGTCCGAACACAGCCGTAGACGCTGATTGCGGAAGCCGTATTGCCCACTTCCTCGGTGCGGATCCTGCCCGTCACGTTCTCGCCGTTCAAGAGGATCTGCTGCTCCTTTCCTTCATAGGCGAGTTCTACCCTGATATCGCCGCAGGCTTCGGCTACCTTTTCCTCGTTTGCGGCGTCAATGCCGTGTGTCATGACATACAGCGCCATCGCCCGGTACATCGCTCCGGTGTCTACATAGATATAACCCAGTTTTTCCGCCAGCCGTTTGGCAATAGTGCTTTTTCCGGCGCCCGCCGGTCCGTCGATCGCTACGTTTCTTCCCATACCGTTTCCCTACCTTTACCTTATGTTGATTCCTGCCAGATATCCCGTGGACCAGGCGATCTGCAGGTTAAATCCGCCGGTCAGCGCGTCCAGATCCAGAAGTTCTCCGGCAAAATACAGGCCGCGCACCCGTTTTGATTCCATTGTGGACGGATCGACTTCACGGACGTCTACGCCGCCCTGCGTGACGACCGCTTCGCTAAATCCCCTGCTGTCCGTGACCGTAAACGGAAAGTCCTTTAAGAAGGCGGCCATCCTCTGCCGTTCCGCTTTTGTGACGCCGCTGACTTCTTTTTGCGGATCCGTCTGCGTTAATTCTATCATAACATCCGTCATCTTGAAAGGCAGGAGATTCCGATACACCGTTTTGATCCGGTTCTTCGGGTGCTCCCGAAACTCCCGCAAAAGACGTTCGTTTATTTTTTCTTCCGAGAGGGCGGGCTTTAGGTCGATGGAGGCCCGCAGATGTCCCGGGAGGAAACGTCCCGCATAACTGCTCGCCGTAAGCACCAGCGGACCGGTGACGCCGAAATGCGTAAACATCATCTCCCCGAAACCGTCGTAGATCCTGTCTTTGTCCCGATACAGACGAAGCCGGACGTTTTTCAGCGAAAGCCCCTGCATTGCCGTGATATACGGTTCTTCCGCCACAAGCGGCACGAGCGCCGGACGGCGCGGCGTCACATGATGCCCCGCCTTCTTCGCCAAACGGTAGCCGTCCCCTGTCGAACCGGTCAGTGGATAGGAGCAGCCGCCCGTAGCAAGAATGACATTGGCGCAGGCGATACGCTCTCCCGACTCCAGCCTTACGCCGCAGACGATACCGTCGTCCAGCAGCAGTTCTTTGACGGCGCAGTTGAGACGGATCTCTACGCCCTGCTCCCTCATGCGCCTCTCCAGCGCGCGGATCACGTCGGAAGCGTGGCCGCTTGCGGGAAAAACCCTGTTTCCCCGCTCGATCTGATACGGCATCCCCGCCTGTTCAAAGAAATCCATGACGGCTTCGTTGGAGAACGCGTAAAACGCGCTGTATAAGAACTTCGCGTTGCTGACGACCGCGCGCTGCGCTTCTTCTATGGGCGACGCATTGGTAAAATTGCACCGCCCCTTTCCCGTGATGTAGATCTTTTTGCCCAGTTTTTCATTTTTTTCCAGCAGCGTGACCTTCCGCCCCAGAGACGACGCGGCCACCGCCGCCATCATACCGGCGGCGCCTCCGCCGACGATCAGCACGTCACACATTTTCCTCTCCCAGCCGTGCATAGCGCATCCGGATCGAATCGTCCACGCGGTCGATCTCGTCTTTCTCATAAACCTGATAGTCGTCCCAGACTTCTTCCAGTTCATCCAGCGTCTTTGCCACGACGTCCTGCTTTTTCATGCAAAGCGCAACGATCAGCGCGTTGATGACGCTCAGAGGCGCGACCAGAGAATCCACGACGGACGCCATATCGCTCCTTGCGATCAGATTGCAGGAGGAATAGAGGTTCATCGGGGAATGTACGCTGTCCGTCAGCGTAATGACCTTCGCGCTGCGGTTGTTCGCAAACTCCATCGCTTTTAGCGTGCGCATCGAATAGCGCGGGAAACTGATCCCGATCATCACATCCTCGTCGGAGATATGGAGCATCTGTTCCATGATCTCGCTTGCGCTGCTGGTCTGCAAAAGCACCACATCCTCAAACATCAGATTCAGATAAAATGCCAGAAACGACGCCAGCGGCGCACAGCTGCGGATACCGAGCACATAGATGCGGCGCGCCGAGAGGATGCTTTCGACTGCCTGTGAAAACACATATTCATCCAGATCTTCCATCGTCTCCTTGATCTTGTCCGCATCGGAAGACAGGACGGAACGGAGGATGTCGTTCTTTTTGATCCTTCCGTACGACACTTCCGTCCGCGCCGCGGCGTTTAACTTGTGGCGGAGGTTTTCCTCCATCGCTTTCTGGAACTCCGGATAGCCTTTATAACCCAGCGCCATCGCAAACCGCACCACCGTCGATTCGCTGACGCCCACCGCCTCGCCGAGTTTCGCCGCCGTCAAGAACGCCGCGCGGTCGTAATTGTCCGTGATATAGTTCGTCAGGAGTTTCTGCCCCTTGCTCATCGCCGGATAGCGTTCGTTCATTCTATGATTCAGATCGTTGCTGTTGCCCATCAGATGTTCCCCGCTCTTATGATACAAAAATGATACAAAAAATCCACCGGCGCAAAAGAAGATCCGCTTTTGCGCCAATGGATCCTGTTACTGCTTCCTCATCAGATCTCAAACCGGATAGGCTCCGTTTTTCTGATCGGCGGCATTCGGATCGACCCCCGTCTGCTGCGCCTCCCGGTATTTGAAATATTCCGTTGCCACTTTCGGGAAGAGCGCATAGGTCAGGACGTCCTCATCCTGCTGCTTCCACTGCTTCATCTCCTCCTCGAACTTGGCCAGTCCCGGTTCCAGCAGATCCGCCGGACGGCAGGTGATCGCCTGATTCTTTTCCTCGCCCAGCACCTTGTCCACTACTTCCGGATCAAACGGCCGCACGGTCTGCCCGTACTTGCCAAGAAGGATGTCTTTTGTCTCCTTCGTCGCCACCTTGTAGCGCTCGCCCATCAGGACGTTAAAGACCGCCTGCGTACCGACGATCTGGGAAGACGGCGTGACAAGCGGCGGCTCGCCGAGATCCTTTCGCACGCGCGGCACTTCCGCAAGCACTTCGTCGTATTTGTCTTCCTTACCCTGCTCCTTCAACTGCGAGATCAGGTTGGAAAGCATACCGCCCGGCACCTGATAACGCAGGGTATTGATGTTGACGCCGAGCACCTTTGGATTCAAGAGGCCGCTTGCAAGCGCTTCCTCGCGCATCGGACGGAAGTAATCGGCGATCTCCGCCAGAAGATCCTGGTCCAGTCCGGTGTCGTTTGGCGTCCCGCGGAACGCTTCGACCATGACTTCCGTCGCAGGCTGGCTCGTACCCAGCGCAAACGGCGACATCGCCGTGTCAATGATATCGCATCCGTTTTCGACGGCTTTCATATAGGTCATGGAAGCCACGCCGGAAGTATAATGCGTATGCAGTTCCAGCGGCAGATCGGTCGCTTCTTTTAAGGCGCGCACCAGTTCTTCCGCCTTCTGCGGCACCAGCAGTCCCGCCATATCTTTGATACAGAGCGAATCCGCTCCCATATCTTCGATCTTTTTTGCCGTCTCCGTCCAATAGTCCAGTGTATAAGCGTCGCCCAGCGTATAGGAAAGCGCCACCTGCGCGTGCCCCTTTTCCTTGTTGCAGGCGCTGACCGCCGTCTGCAGATTGCGCACGTCGTTCAGGCAGTCGAAAATACGGATGATATCGATTCCGTTTGCAATGGATTTCTGCACGAAATATTCCACCACGTCGTCCGGATAATGGTTATATCCGAGGATATTCTGTCCGCGGAACAGCATCTGCAGTTTTGTCTTTTTGAAACCGTCGCGCAGTTTGCGGAGACGGTTCCACGGATCCTCTTTTAAGAACCGCAAAGACGCGTCGAACGTCGCGCCGCCCCAACATTCCACCGCATGGAAGCCGACCTGATCCATCTTGTCGACGATCGGAAGCATCTGCTCCGTGGTCATACGGGTCGCAATGAGGGACTGATGCGCGTCCCTTAATATGGTCTCTGTAATCTTGACAGGTTTTTTTTCTGTTTCTGCCATAGCATCCTCCTTTATGTTATACTCCAAAGATCGCCATAAATACGCCGGCTGCAACGGCGGTACCGATCACGCCCGCAACGTTCGGCCCCATCGCGTGCATCAGCAGGAAATTGGTAGGGTCTTCTTCGGCGCCCACCTTCTGCGATACGCGGGCCGCCATAGGCACGGCGGAAACGCCGGCCGAACCGATCAGCGGGTTGATCTTGCCCTTGGTCAGGAAACACAGCAGTTTCCCGAACAGCACGCCCGCCGCCGTACCGATCGCGAACGCCACAAGGCCGAGGATCACGATCTTGATCGTCGTCCAGTTCAGGAAGGCTTCCGCGCTGGTAGACGCTCCGACGGAAGTACCCAAAAGGATGACGACGATATACATCAGGGCGTTGGAAGCCGTCTCGGACAACTGGCGCACCACGCCGCTCTCCCGAAAGAGATTGCCCAGCATCAGCATACCGACCAGCGGAGCCGTCGTCGGCAGGAGCAGGCAGACGATCACGGTGACGATGATCGGAAACAGGATCTTTTCCAGTTTGGAGACCGGTCGGAGATTGTCCATATGGATGGCGCGTTCTTTTTTCGTCGTCAGAGCTTTCATGATCGGCGGCTGGATGATCGGCACCAGCGCCATATAGGAATACGCCGCGACGGCGATCGGTCCCATCAGCCCGCTCTGTTTCAGTTTCGCGGCCAGAAAGATCGAGGTCGGGCCGTCCGCGCCGCCGATAATGGAAACGGCGGCAGCCGCCTGATCGCTGAAGCCGAACAGGATCGCCAAAAGGTAAGCGCTGAAAATACCGAACTGCGCCGCTGCCCCCAGCAGAAAACTGATCGGGTTTGCGATCAGCGGGCCAAAGTCCGTCATCGCGCCGACGCCAAGAAAGATCAGCGACGGCAGGATCGACCATTCGTCCAATGAATAAAAATAATAGAGCAGACCTCCCACGCCGTTTGCCGTTTCTTCCGGGCTGGCGATGATATCAGGATAAATATTGACCAGCAGCATACCGAAGGCGATCGGCACCAGAAGCAAAGGCTCGAAACCTTTTTTGATCGCCAGATACAAAAAGATACAGGCGATAAAGATCATGATAAAGTTTTTATAACTCAGGTTGGCAAACGCCGTCTGCGAAAGAAGGTTGCTCAACGTTTCTGTAACGTAACTCATGTATGCTTCCTCCTACTGGTCTTACTCGTTCATTGTCGCAAGCAGGACGCCCGCCTCGACAGCCTGTCCTTCCGCCACTTCGATACTGGCGACCACGCCGTCTTTCGGCGCTACGACCGGCGTCTCCATCTTCATGACTTCAAGAACGATGACCGGATCTCCGGCCTTGACCTGCGTTCCGACGGCCGCTTCGATCTTAAAGACTTTTCCCGCCGCTCCGGCTTCGATCTTAATGCTTCCGGCGCTTCCTGCGCTTCCGGCCTTCGGAGCCGCTTTTGGCGCTGCTGCCGGCGCTGCAGCCGGCGCGGACGTGCCGCCCTTTTCTTCTACGGTGACGTCATAGGCCTTTCCGTTGACAGTGATAGTATAGTTTTTCATAGATACATCCTCCTATTTCAATCAATATCTTCTCTTGACGGAACGGACCACAAAATCATCCGTATCCATTCCCGTTTCCATTGCGACTGCCGCTGCGATCACGGCGATCAGTTCCGTTTCGTCCTCTTCTTCGACCCGATCCGGAATCCGCTGCACTTCCGGCGCAGCCTCCTCTGCTTTTTCTTTTGCAGAGAACTTCTTTTGCAGGATCGGTATGATATTAAAGCAGTAGATCACCAGCGAGATCAGGATCAGGATACTAAAGACGATACTGATTCCCATGATCGTGTTCAGCCCCGCCTTCTGCATGGTCTCTCCCATCGTATAGACAAACTGGACGGTGATGTCCGTCACTTCCATGCTGTGGGCGTTAAACACATAGGTCAGGATGATATCCCGCTCCTCATGCGCGATCGTCTGCACGGCCGTGATCGTCTTTCCGGCCTTTGTCACCTCAAAGTCCTTATAACCGACGAAACCGCCGATCTGCGGACGGAGTTCGATCCACTGTTCCATCAGCGAAGCGTAGATCTCTCCGCCTTCCTGAGAGGCGTAATACCCGTAGTACTGCACGGCCGCCTGATCGGAAAGCCCCTCGAGCGTTTCCGCCGTCTGCAGGCAGACTTCCTGCAGGTCCTTTTCGCTGTAACCGTTATAATCCGTGCTTGTTTCTTTTTTGCTGCAGGCGCACAAGGCAAGCATCAGAAACAGCAGGCCGGTTATCCGTATGATTTTTTTCTTCATATGCTCACCTTTCTATTTTGTGCCGTGTTTTTTATACAGACCGTTGACGCGTTTGGAATACAGCATCTCGTAACCGGCGATGAGATACTTCCTCGTGTCTATCGGCGCGATGATACGGTCGATATAACCGCGCCGCGCCGCGTTGGCAACGCCGCAGTTCTGCGCCTCAAATTCCGCGGCTTTTTCTGCGATCACCTCCGGCGAAGCGTCCGCGTACATGATCTTGGCCGCCGGTTCGGCTTCCATCGGCAGGACGTGCGCGCTCTCGTAAGCGTAGACCAGATCCGCGCCGAGGGATTTCGCATTCATCGCAAGATAGGCGCTTCCTACGGCCTGTCCGACGATACAGCCGATCTTCGGCACCGTCGCCCCGCTGAACGCGCAGATCAGCCGCGCCGCCGCCTTGGAAAGTTCCTTCTCCGCCTCGATTCCCGTCTCATAGCCGTCCAGATCCGTCAGGGATAAGAGCGGGATGTCAAACGCGTCGCAGAAATTGATGAAATCCGCCGCTTTACGGCAGCCGTCCGCGGTCAGCACGCTGCCACCGTCCGTCCTGCGGTTTCCTACAAGGCCCACGGTAGAACCGTTGAGTTTGATGAAACCGGTAAACATTGACAGGGCAAAGCCCGCCTTGGTCTCCACGACAAGGTGTCCGTCCGAGATCTCCCGGGCAAAGCCCTCGGGATCGCCGATCCGGCTCTCCATATCCGCCGCGCCGCGGTTCAGATCGTCCGCACATTCTTCCAGCCGGCCGCCTTCCAGATGATTGCCCGGCAGCACGCCCGCAAGGCTTCGCATCGCCATGAGCACTTCATCTTCCGTTCCGACCATATCCACGCTTCCGGCTTCCTTGTATCGGAACGCGGCTCCGGAGGTATCGCAAACTTCTTTGCGGTTGCCGGCAATACAATCCGGCGTATGCAAAAACAGGCTTCCGTCCTCCGTCATGAACGTAAAATCACTGAGCGCCGCCAAGACGCTGAGCCCGCCTCCGCAGGTCCCGAAAACGCCCGTGATCTGCGGCACCACGCCGGATGCTTCGGCCGCCTTGGCGTAGATCGTACCAAGACTTTCCAGCGCGTCCACGGATTCCTGAAGTCTGACGCCCGCGCAGTCCAGAAGTCCGATCACCGGCGCTCCCATCTTCATCGCCATATCATACACCGCGGCAACCTTTTTGGCGTGCATTTCCCCGATCGTACCGTGCAGTACGGACATATCCTGACTGTAAACAAACACCAGCCTGTCGTCGATCAGGCCGTGGCCGGTGATCACGCCGTCCGACGGCGCCTGCCGTCCGGAGAGATCAAAGTCCGTATTTCTCGCCGTGACCAAAGCGCCCAGTTCTACAAAACTGTGTTCATCCAGCAGTCGTTCGATCCTCTCACGGGCAGGGTCGTTCCATTCATTGCTCATGCTTCTTTCCTCCGTTTATATAAATTCAAAAAGTTCTCTATGATAATCATAGTCATTTTTTGTTTCTTTTTCAACTTTTTTATGAGATTTTTTCAAATTTTCAAGCGTTCAAAAAATCCTTCCGTTTCCGGTGAAAACCTGCTCCAATGACGGAGCACCGCCTGAAAATACCATGATAAGTTTCGTCTTTCATCCGGCAGGTCGACATAGATCTTCTTTGTCAGAAGCGGCCGGTCTTCCAGCGTCACCGTGATCGTCCCGACGGTCTTTTTCCCTTTCCTGCCCGCGCGCAGCTGCTTTGGGTAAGAAACGTCCGCGCGGATCGTCTCCCAGTCCGCCATCAGTACCGAGACGTCCGTCTCATCGGTATAAGGCGCAGCCGTCTGCTCCGCTTCCAGATCCCATTGCGGATTCGCGCTGTCCGTGATCGTGATCTTTTGCAGTTCTTCCGTAAACTGCGGCACTTCACGGATGTGATAATTCGCCCTGCCGTAATCCAGCAGCCTGCGGCAGTCCTGCCATTTATAGGTCTTATTGTTCGGCCATCCGCTGGCTAAGAGCGCGACGACAAAACGCCTGCCGCCCGAGTCCGCGGCGGCGACATAGCAATATCCGGCGTCGCCGGTAAATCCGGTCTTTCCCGTGATACATTCGCCATCCTGCGAAAGGTAGGCGTTTTTGTTTCCGCATAAAAACCGGCGGCTGCCCGGCGCGGCGCTGCCGTCCTGCTGAAGGATCAGATCGGAAAATTCATACGACATGGTCCGCGTCAGTTCCAAAAAGCGCGCGCTCTGCGGGGAATACCACGCGCAGTACGCCATGATCCTCGCAAGATCCGCCGCCGTGGTGCCGTGAAACCCCTGATCGTCCGAAGCGTCCAATCCGTTTGGCGTGATAAAATGCGTATCCGTACAGCCGAGCTGCGCGGCCTTTTCGTTCATCTTTTCCGCAAACGCAGGCACGCTCCCCGCCACATGCTCGGCGATGACCACGGCGGCGTCGTTATGCGATTCCAACATCAGGGAATATAAAAGATCCCGCAGATAATACCGTTCCCCCGCACGGACGCCGAGTTTGACGTTCGGCATGGTCGCGGCGTAGTCCGAAACAAGCGCGATCTCGTCTTCCGCGCAGTTTTCCAGCGCTAAGATACAGGTCATGATCTTCGTCGTGCTCGCGTTGGCGCGGCGTTTTTCCCCTTCCTTATCATAAAGCACCCTGCCGCTTCCTCCGTCCATGAGGACCGCCGACAGGGCGTGGATCTCCGAAGGCGGCGGCGCGCTTTCGCCTTGCGCCCGGCAACTGATCTCCGGCAGCAGCAGGGCAAGAGCCAGAAGAAAACCAAAAAAGATATTCCTTATTTTTTCTTTCGGAAACATAAGGAATATCTTTTTGCGTTCGTTCATAGACATGCCCACCTTTTTTGCGTTCTACATTCCATTGTATGTGGACAGGAAACGATTATGCCTCTTACTCTCCGCCGACGTCCAGCCGGATCTCCTTTTCGGCCTCCTGCTTGAACTCCTCCACCTGATCCTGCGACGGCATCGGCAGCTCGTCCAGCGATGAAACGCCGAAAGAGCGCAGAAATTCTTCCGTCGTGCCGAAAAGCATCGGCCGCCCCGGCGCATCCAGCCTTCCCAGTTCCGTCACCAGCGAATACTCGACGAGTTTGCTGACCGCATGGTCGCAGGAGACGCCGCGGATCTTCTCGATCTCCGCTTTCGTAACCGGCTGCTTGTAGGCGATGATGGACAGCGTTTCCAGCAGCACGTCCGTCAGGACATGCTTCTTCGGCTGCTTGGCGATCCGGATCAGATATTCGTAGAGTTCCGGCGCGGTGCACATCTGATACGCGCCGTCCAGTTCAAGGATCTGTATGCCGCGGCCTTCCTCCTTCCAACGCTCTTTCATGTGTTCGAGGGCGGACGTCACTTCTTCCTCCTCCGTCTCAAGCGCCTTGGCGATGCGGCCGGGTTCCACGGCTTCCCCGAAGGTGAACAATATCCCCTCGAGGATGCTTTCCAATTGCTTTGCCTCCATAATCGACTCCTTCTACGCGGCCAGATTGGACCGGATCATAATATCGTCAAACGCATGTTCCTGCATAATGGTCACGGAACCGGACTTCATCATTTCAAGAACCGCCAGAAACGTCACGATGATCTCCATGCGCGAACGCTGATCTTCCAACAGCTGGCGGAAGGAAAAACTCCGATGCCTGCGCGCATAGTCCGCCAGAGAATCCATCTTATCCTCCAGAGAGATCTCCTCTTTTTTGATCGAGCCGAACTTTGAGCGGATCGGATCGATCTTATCCTTCTGCCGTTTCAGCACCGCGTGAAAGATATCGTTAAGGCGGTTGAGCGTCAGATCCGCGGTCAGTTCCTCCATGTCGATCGGAGGCTCGTACGCCGCCACCTCGGCAGGGATCGACGGCTCTTTGTAAAAAAGCCGGGACGCGTCCACCTGACGGTCTTTCAGTTCATACGCCATGCACTTGTAGAGTTTGTACTCCAACAGCTGTCTGACGAGTTCCGCGCGCGGATCTTCTTCTTCCTCGTCCTTTGTCTCGTCCGCCGGAAGGAGCATACGGGATTTGATGTCCAGAAGCGTCGCCGCCATGACCATAAATTCGCTCATGACGTTCAGATCCGCCTCCTGCATCTGCCTGATGTAATCCATATACTGGCCGGTGATCTCCACGATCGGGATATCGTATATGCTGACCTTGTTCTTTTCCAGAAGATGAAGCAGCAGATCCAGCGGCCCTTCAAAGACCGGTAACTTAAATTCTATTTCCATCTTTTATATCCTCAACCACAAATCTTTTTCCATTATAAGGTTTTTTCTTTGGGATTTCAAGATGTTTATACAATATTTAGTGTTTTTTCGTCCGCGCAGCCCAATAACTTGTTGTATTATCCTCTATTTTTTCCTCATAAGATAACTAATAAAACGTTGTCTGGAAAAACATGAAAAAGAATCGAATCCAACGGCTTTTCCTACCAATGATCCTCTGTCTCCTGCTCTGCTTTCCCGTGAGAGTCCGCGCCGAAGAAGACGCCTCCGCGGCGCTTTCGATCTCGGCTCCCAGCGCCATTCTCATGGAGGCTTCCACGGGAACGATCTGTTATGCCAAAAACGAGACGGAAGAACTCCCGATGGCCAGCGTGACGAAGGTCATGACGCTGCATTTGATCTTCGATGCCATGGACAACGGGCAGTTCGCCGCAGACGATCCGATCACGATATCCGAACACGCCGCATCCATGGGCGGTTCTCAGGTCTTTTTGGAGCCGAATGAAGTACAGAACGCGGAAACGCTGATCAAATGTATCAGCATCGCCAGCGCTAACGACGCGGCCGTCGCCATGGCGGAAGCCGTCGCGGGCAGCGAAGAAGCCTTCGTGCAGATGATGAACGACAGGGCCGCCGCGCTGCATATGGATCACACGCACTTTGTCAACTGCTGCGGTCTGGACGCCGAAGGCCACTATTCCTGCGCAAAAGATCTCGCGATCATTAGTCGGGAACTGATCCTGCGCCATCCGCAGATCTTTTCCTATTGTACGATCTGGCAGGAGGACATCACGCACACGACCGATAAAGGCAGTTTTCCCTTCACGCTGACCAATACCAACAAACTGCTGAAGCAGTATCCATACGCGACCGGCCTAAAAACCGGATCGACCAGCGTGGCGAAATTCTGCCTTTCCGCCTGCGCCACGAAAGACGATATGACGATGATCGCCGTCGTCATGGCCGCGCCGACGCCGAAAGACCGCTTCCGCGACGCCACGACGCTGTTAAACTACGGCTTCGCCAATACCGCGCTCTATCGGGATACCGATACGCCGTCGGCCTGCCGCGCGCCTCTGAAAAAAGGCTGCGCCGATTTTGTATCCGGCGAGGCATCTTCTGTTTTTTTCTATATCACAACAAACGCCGCGGACCTTTCCCTGATCGAATGTCGGAAAAACCTGCGCAAAGACCTGACGGCGCCCGTGAAAAAGGGAGATACGATCGGCTCCCTCGACTACTATCTGCAGGACAAAAAGATCGGTTCCGTTCCGATCCTCGCGACGGAAACGGTGAAAAAAGCCGACTACGCGTTCTACCTCAGACGCACCTTCCTTCAGTTCTTTCCTGCGGATAAGAGATCCGGCACATAGAGCATTCCCCAGGATGCGCCGCCGTCTCCGTCGAGGCGGCGTGCGCTTTCGTACAGTTTCATTTTGACCTCGACCGGCGAGAGATACGGCTGCTTTTCCAGCAGGAGGGCGATCGCGCCGGATACGACGGGTACCGCCATGGACGTTCCGGTTTTTTTGACGTACCCGTTGTTTTTTCCGCAGCTTTTGATCTCCCGTCCCGGCGCGTAGATCTCCGGCTTCAGCACGCAGTCCGTGGTCGGCCCGCGGCCGCTGTAACGGCTCGGCACGATCCCGTATCTGCCTCTTTCCAGACTGCCGACCGTGATCACCTTCGGCTGCGTTCCCGGCACCGTGACCGTGCCGCTGCCCGGCCCGTTGTTTCCCGCCGCGCACACCGTCACGATCCCGCGGTCCCACGCCTCGTTGATGTATTCCAGAAGGACGTCCTGCTGGCTGTTATCGATCGTTTTCATCAGTCCGATCGAAATGTTTAAGATCCGTATGCCGAACCGCTCCCGTATGCGCAGGCACCACCGTATCCCTTCCACGAGATGTTCGATCCTGCCGTCGCCCTCCCTGTTTAAAATCTTGCCCACGACCAGACGGCTCTGCGGCGCGATCCCGCGGTAGCGCCCCGACGAACGGATCCCGCTTCCGGCGCAGATCCCCGCGATATGTGTGCCGTGCCCGTAGTCGTCGTAAGGTTCCTTTTGTGACTTTACAAAGTCGCGAAACGCCGCGATGCGGCCGTCAAAATCCTCATGCCCCGCGATGCCGCTGTCCAAAATGCAGATCGCGACCCCTTTTCCCGTCGGCAGCGGCTCCGCAAGGCGGTCCATGCCGATGATGTCTCTAACGTTATTCATCTCAACTATGCTTTTTTCATAGTATATGAAAAAAAGCCCGGCGGGGTTCATCCCGCCGGACCAAAAGAGACCGCTCTTTATTTGACGTCTTTGATGCTGAAACTGATGCGTCCGAGTTTGTCCTTGCCCAGACAAACCACTTTGACCACGTCGCCGAGCGTAAGCACGTCTTCCACCCGATCGATCCGTTCCTTTGCGATCTTTGAAATATGCACCATGCCTTCTTTGCCCGGTGCGAACTCAAGGAACGCGCCAAATTCTTTGATGCTGACGACTTTACCCGTAAGGATCTGTCCCTGCTCAAAGTCGGTCGCGATAATGTTGATCATGTCAACGGCTTCCTGCATTTTTTCCATATCCGTACCGCACACGGAAACGGAACCGTCGTCCATGATATCGATCTTAACGCCGGTGCGTTCAATGATCTCGTTGATCGTCTTGCCTCTCTGTCCGATCACGTCGCCGGTCTTCTCCGGATCGATCTGGATCTGGATGATCTTCGGCGCGTAAGGGCTGACCTCAGGCCGCGGTTCAGAGATCGCTTTGGACATACATTCGTCCATGATAAAGAACCGCGCTTCCCTCGTCCTTCTGATCGCTTCTTCTACGATCGGGCGCGTCAGGCCGTGGATCTTGATGTCCATCTGGATCGCCGTGATCCCGTCTTTCGTACCCGTTACTTTAAAGTCCATGTCGCCGAAGAAATCTTCCAAGCCCTGAATATCCGTCAGGACGATATAATCGTCGTCCGTCTCTCCCGTCACGAGGCCGCAGGAAATACCGGCAACCATTTTTTTGATCGGTACGCCGGCCGCCATCAGCGACATGCAGGAGGCGCAGGTAGACGCCATGGACGTAGAACCGTTGGATTCAAACGTCTCGGAGACCGCGCGGATCGCATACGGGAACTCCTCAAGGGAAGGCAGTACCGGCAGAAGCGCCCGCTCCGCCAGCGCGCCGTGTCCGATCTCGCGGCGTCCCGGTCCGCGGGAAGGCTTTGTCTCGCCTACGGAATAAGACGGGAAGTTGTACTGATGGATGTAGCGCTTTTCCGTGATGTTCTCATCGAGCCCGTCCACCCGCTGCGCTTCCGACATCGGCGCAAGCGTCACGACGTTGCAGATCTGCGTCTGTCCGCGCGTGAACATTGCGGAACCGTGTACTCTCGGGATAAGATCCACTTCCGCGGAAAGTTTGCGGATCTCGTCGATCCGTCTGCCGTCCGGACGCTTGTGATCCTTTAAGATCATCTTGCGGACGGTCTTTTTCTGATATTGGTAAACGGCTTCGCCGAGAACTTCCAGCCAGTCTTCGCGGTCGGAAAACGCTTCTTCGAGTTGTTCCGTGATCTTGCGGATATTTTCCTCGCGCACCTGCTTGACGTCGGTAAAGACGGCTTCTTCCATCTGCTCCGGCGTAACGATCTTTTTCATTTCCGTAAACATCTCTTCCGGAACGGCGCAACTTTGATAGGTGTGCTTCGGCTTGCCGACTTCCGCAACGATCCCGTTGATGAAGGCAATGATCGTCTGGTTGATCTCATGCGCCATATAGATCGCTTCGATCATCTTGTCCTCCGGAATCTCGTTGGCTCCGGCTTCGATCATGATGACCTTTTCGGCCGTGGAAGCCACGGTCAGTTTCAGATCGCCGTCATGCCACTGCTTCTGGGAAGGATTGACGATGAACGTCCCGTTTTCCATGCCGATCTGCGTCATCGCGCAAGGCCCGTCGAATGGGATATCGGAAATGCTGGTGGCGATCGCCGCGCCGATCATTGCGACCAGTTCCGGACGACATTCCGGATCCACGCTCATGACCATGTTGTTCAGCGTCACGTCGTTCCGATAATCCTTCGGGAACAGCGGCCGCATCGGACGGTCGATCACGCGCGCCGTCAGGACCGCATTTTCGGACGCCTTTCCCTCTCTCTTGTTAAATCCTCCGGGGATCTTGCCCACGGAATACATCTTTTCTTCAAACTCAACGCTCAGCGGGAAGAAATCGATCCCTTCGCGCGGCTTTTCGGAAGCCGTTGCCGTAGAAAGCACCGTCGTCTCGCCGTACTGCAGAAAAGCAGCGCCGTTTGCCTGCGCCGCCACACGGCCGATATCCACGCGCAGTGTCCTGCCGGCAAGTTCCATCGTAAATGTTTTTGTCATGATCTTCTCCTTATCTTTTCTGTCGGCGGCCTGCCCGAAACTACTGAAAGAAACAAAACGCGTTTGCGCCTTTCAGTGGTCTCGGTCTCCTTTTCCGCCGAAACGCCATGTTGCTTTCGGGCGCTCCGAAGCCCGCAAGAAAAAGGAACGGAATAGCCGTACTACTCCGTCCCCGTCTTTTTACTTTCTCAAGCCAAGCCGCTCGATCAAAGAACGGTAGCGCTCGATATCGATTCCCTTCAGGTAAGCCAGAAGGTTACGTCTCTTACCGATCATCTTTAACATACCGCGTCTGGAATGAAAGTCCTTCGGATTCTCTTTCAGATGCTCGGTCAGTTCCTGAATACGCGCCGTCAGAACGGCTACCTGTACTTCCGGAGAACCTGTGTCTCCCGGCGTTCTGGCATATTCTTCCATGATCGCCTGTTTCTTTTCCTTTGAAATCATACTTTTACCTCCTCATTGTCATACACCGATACTCAGCGCGAGGTCGGAGTCTCCATCCACCGAATATCAGTAAAACTTCGCGGGACTTTTGCCCGCGTTCCTATATATTACCACAGCGCAAGCGCGTTGTAAACTGTTTTTTCCGTCCGCGAGGCAGAAGGAAAATCGCAAGTTTTTTCCGTTTGCGAGGCAGACCGCGCAACGCGGACAAAAAACTCATACAAAGATCAATCCAGCAGGCTCACGCAGCAGATCGGGTTCCGGTAAAAGGCGTTGGAAATGATGATACCGGTCCGTTCCGTGCTGGCATGTACGATCTGCCCGTTGCCGAGATAGATCGCCACATGGCTGATGCTTCCGCTGCCATAGAACAGAAGATCGCCCGCTTTCAGTTCCGACGTGCTTACGCGGGTACCGTACTGCGCCTGCGCTCTGGAAGAATGCGGCAGATAAATGCCGTACTGCGCAAATACGGAAAGGACAAAGCCCGAACAGTCAGCGCCGCGGGTCAGGCTCGTGCCGCCCCAGACGTAAGGGTTTCCTACGAACTGCGTCGCATAGGAGACCAGACTCGCCCTTGCGTCGGAAATGCCGTTTCCAAAACGGACTTCCGACAGCGTCATCGCATCCGGAAGCGCGATCGCACATTCCACAAATTCACCGCTGATATAACCGGTCTCGTTATCGATATTGACTTTGATCCAATCGCCCTCATGCGCGATCACTTCTACTTCTTCGCCTTTCGGCATGGTCGCAAGGATCGCGGATTCCGTGTTCGGCTCCTGCCGTACCCGCAGCGAATCGCCCGTGACCGTTGCGATCTCCGCAGCGACCTCATCGGCGAGCGCGACGGCTTCTTCTCCGGTCAGGATGTATTCCGCCAGCACATAACCGTCGACCTCTCCCGAGGAGATGTGCAGCCAGTCCCCTTCCTGTCCGAGGATCTCGCAGCCGGCGTTCTCCGGCAGTTTGCCTACGATCGACGCGTCCTCAGACGCCGCTTCGCGGATATTAATATTGCCCTCGACATTTGCCATGCCCAGATTCTGATAACCGTAGTGTTCCTGCGGGCCGGCAGTGCTTGCCGTTACGGAAACATCGGCGGAAGATACGGCGAACTGCGAGGCGACGTCGACGTCCACCACCGAAGCCGTCACGATTCCTGACGTAGCCTGATATTCCCTGTTCTGCTCACTTTGTGTCCTGCATACGCTAAACAGCAGACATCCTGCCGCAACTACGGAAAACCCGCGAATGATTCGATCTTTCATACTTTCTCCACCTCAGAGTCTTCTCTTTTGATTTGACACTGTCGCCATTATAACAGGCAGGAAAAATCTTGTCAATCATTTTGTAACATTTTTGTAACAAAAGTCAGACCGGTCTTTTGTTGAAATACGCGGCGGCGTTTTTCTTATCCAGACGCATCTGCCGCCGCAGTTCCTCCAGATCATTGAAGCGTATCTCCGGCCGCAGCCTTTCCAAAAACACGACCTTCGCCTTCTTGTCATAGACGTCTTCATGGAAATCCAGAATGTGCGTCTCGATCCCCATGCGGTTCTTCTCCCCGACCGTCGGCTTGACGCCGACATTGGTCACGCCGTGGTAATTCTTATGCTCCAGTTCGATCCGCGTCACATAAACGCCGTTTTCGGGAAGCAGTTTGTCCTCCGGCGGATAGAGATTGATCGTCGGCATCCCCAGCGTCCTTCCGATATGATTGCCGTGCACCACGGTGCCCCAGATGAAATACGGGTAGCCGAGCAGTTTTTCCGCCTCCGCCACATGGCCCGCCGCGATCTCCTCTCTTACGAACGTACTGCTGATGTCGCGTTTTTCAAACTGAAGTTTTTCCAGCACCTCCAGCTGAAAGCCCATTTTTTCGGAAAGTTCTTTCAGCAGCGCCGTATCGCCCCTTCCGCGGCTCCCAAAGCGGAAGTCCGTCCCGCAGACCATGTATCTCATGCGCAGTTCCGTCATCAGAAGTTCGATAAAACGCTCCGGCTCAAGCATTTGGATCTCGTCCTTAAACGGACATTCGGCCAGATAGGCGATCCCCTCCTGCTCCAATAACTGCCGCCTCTCCTCATTGGTGATGAGCAGTTTCGTCCGGTCTTTGTTTAACTGAAGACGCGGCGAAACGTCGAACGTGACGACCAGCGGACGAAAGCCCCGCTGCTCCTGCTGTAAAAGTTTCTGCGTCAGGAGTTCGTGCCCTTTGTGGATCCCGTCAAATTTGCCGACGGCAACGGCGGTATCTTCCGTTAGGTTATTGTGATATAAAGACGTGAAAATTTTCATCCGTTACTCCAAAAACATCCTGACGACCCGCCATTGCCCCTCGCAGAGTTCAAACAGCCCGACGAACCTGCCGTCCCGCAGATAGATCCTGATTTTGGCGCCGTTTTTGCATTCTTCTGCTGTATCTGCATGATTTCCTGCAATTTTGCCGTTTTCCGACAGCGCAAAAACGACCTCGTCCCTTCCGATACTGTTGCCGTTTTTCAGGCGGGGCTCCGCACGTTCCGCCGCAACCGCCCTCGGATAGGAAGAAAAGACGCTGTCCACGGGCAGGAGGAGTTCTTCGCCCCTGCCTTCCTTCACCGTCTTCTCCACTTCATCCAAAGTCCTTGCCTCCTCCAGCGTAAATCCCGCCGCCCTTGTCCTTTGCAATGACTGAAGACAGCCGCCGCAGCCCAATGCCTGTCCGATATCGTGGCAGAGCGTCCGGATGTATGTGCCCTTGGAACAGCGCACCTCCATGCGCACAACCGGCAACGCGATCTCTTGGATACGGATGCCGTAAATCGTGATCTTCCGCGGCGCGCGCTCCACTTCTTCACCCTGTCTGGCAAGATCGCAGAGTTTCCTTCCGTTGACCTTTAAGGCGGAATACATCGGCGGGATCTGCTCCTGTTCGCCGACAAACGATAGGATCGTCTGCCGGATCGTCTCTTCGTCCGGTTTTACCTCATGCCGTTCAAGGATCGTCCCCGTCATGTCCTGCGTGTCGCTGACAACGCCGAGGCGAAGCACCGCCTCATACGTCTTGTCGCTGTCGGTCAGCAGGCCGCATACCCTTGTCGCCTTCCCGATACAGACCGGCAGCACGCCGACGGCGTCGGGGTCCAGCGTTCCGGTATGCCCGATCTTCCGGCATCCGAGGATCCCGCGCAGACGCGCCACGACGTCAAACGAGGTATAGCCCGCTTCTTTGTTGATGATGATGATCCCGCTTTTCAATGTCCGCCTCCGTTATTCCTGCCGCATGGCCGCGACTTCGCGCACGATCTCCCCGATCAATTCCCACGGATCTTCGCCGGTCAGGGAAAACCCCGCGGCTTTTTTATGGCCGCCGCCCTGATATTTCAGCGCGAGCGCCGCCAGATCCACCTGATCGCTCTTATTGCGCGCGCTCACCTTGTAAGCGTTTTTCTCCAGTTCATATAAAAAGATTGCCGTATCGATCTCTTTCGTCACGCGCAGCTGGCTGACGATGCCCTCCAGATCTTTTGGATGCGCGCCGTAGCGCCCCATCTCCTCCATAGAGATCACGGAGGCGATACAGCCTTCCTTTTCATAGAGGCGGCAGTTTAACAGCGCGTGGCCCAGCAGTTTGTTCTGCACATAGGTCTTCTCATAGAAGGTGCGGTCCACAATGGACGGATAATCGATTCCCAGATCCATCAGTTTTCCCGCGATCTCCATCGTGGACGATTTCGTGCAGGAATACTGGAAGACGCCGGTATCGCTGATCAGCCCGCAATACAGGCACTCCGCGATCTCTTTTGTGATCTTTTCCTCGTCCAAAACGCCGTAGACCAGTTCACAGGTGGAACTGGCGTCCGCAACGATCACGTTTTGATCCGCAAAGATCCGGTTGCTGATATGATGGTCGATGCAGAGCGTGCGCGCTGCCTGTTCAAAAAACGCGGCGTGCGCGCCAAGGCGCATGGTGTCGCTGCAATCCAGAACGATAAACAGATCAAACGCCCGTCCGCCGTCCGCCTGCTCGATGTCCTCCGCCCCCTGCAAAAACGTATAGATCTTCGGGATCGGCTCCAGATAGAGCCGGACGTCGATCTGCGGGAAATACCGCCGGATGTAATTGTAGACGGCAAGCGAGGAACCGATACAGTCCCCGTCGGGCCGGATGTGTCCGGAGATCCCTACGCTCTTTACGTCTTTTAATTCTTCGTCTAAACGCATCTCACTCCTCCTCCCGCTTCTCCTGTTCCTGCCCGCGGTTCACCTCGTCGATCAGTTTGGACATCCGCACGCCATAGGCGATGGACTGATCCAGCACAAAACGGATCTCCGGCGTGTTGCGCAGATTGATACTGTTCGCCAGTTTATGGCGGATAAAGCCGGAAGAACTGCGCAACCCTTCCATCGTATCGCTCTGCGCCTTCTCGTCTCCGAGCACGCTGATATACGCCTTGGCGCTCCCGAGATCCGCGGCGACATCGACCGCGACGACGCTGCACATCTCGGAGATCCTCGGATCCTTGAGGTCGTTACGGATGATATTGCTCAATTCCCGCAGGACTTCTTCATTTATCCTCGTCTGTTTAATGCTTCTTTTCTTCATGACTATCTTGGCACCTCGACCATCATATACGCCTCGATGATATCTTCTTCCTGTACGTCCTGAAATCCTTCCACGACAAGACCGCATTCATATCCGGCCTTCACTTCCTTCACGTCGTCCTTGAAACGCTTCAGAGACGCCAGTTCGCCTTCGTGGAGCAGTTCCTCGCCACGGCGGACGCGCACCTTGCAGCCTCTCTGGAAGTAACCGTCCAGAACATAGGAACCTGCGATATTGCCGACGTCGGAAGCGCGGAACACCTGACGCACCTGCGCATGGCCGATGACCTGTTCCTCATAGATCGGATCCAGCAGACCTTTCATGGACGCCTCGATATCCTCGATCGCTTTATAGATCACCTTATACAGCCGCACGTCGACGCCTTCGCGCTCCGCCGTAGCCTTTGCCATTGCATCCGGCCGCACGTTGAAACCGATGATGATCGCGTTGGATGCGGACGCAAGGATCACGTCGCTTTCGTTGATCGCGCCGACGCCGCCATGGATGATCTTAACGACGACTTCTTCGTTGGACAGTTTCACAAGCGACTGGCGGACCGCCTCCACGGAGCCCTGCACGTCGGCTTTGACGATCAGGTTTAATTCCTTGACGTTGCCGGACTGGATCTGGCTGAACAGATCGTCCAGAGACATCTTGCTCTTGGTTTCTTCGATCAGTTTGTTCTTGCCTTCGGAAATAAAGGTCTCCGCAAAACTTCTCGCTTCTTTTTCCGTTTCCTGCACGACAAAGATCTCGCCTGCGTTCGGCACGTCGCTCAGGCCAAGGATCTCCACCGGCGTGGACGGCTTCGCCTCTTTGACGCGCTTGCCGTTCTCGTCGATCATCGCGCGGACCTTGCCGTAAGAACTTCCCGCCGCGATCGGATCTCCGACGCGCAGCGTTCCCTTCTGCACGAGCACCGTGGCAACGACGCCTCGGCCCTTATCCAACTGCGCCTCGATGACCAGTCCGCGGGCGCGCCGCTTCGGATTCGCCTTGAGTTCCAGCACTTCCGCCGTCAGAAGGATCATCTCCAGCAGCGTGTCGATGCCCTCATGGGTATGCGCGGAGACCGGCACAAAGACCGTGCTGCCGCCCCAGTCTTCCGGAATCAGTTCATATTCGGAGAGTTCCTGCTTTACGCGCTCCACATTGGCATTCGGCTTGTCGATCTTGTTGATCGCCACAATGATCTCGATTCCCGCCGCTTTTGCGTGGTTGATCGCCTCGACCGTCTGCGGCATGACGCCGTCGTCCGCCGCCACGACAAGGATGGCGATATCCGTGGAATTAGCGCCGCGCATACGCATGGCGGTAAACGCCTCGTGTCCCGGCGTATCTAAAAACGTGATCTTCTGGCCGTTGACCTTAACCATGTAGGCGCCGATGTGCTGCGTGATCCCTCCGGCCTCGCGGTCCGTCACCTTGGTATCCCTGATCGCGTCCAGAAGCGACGTCTTACCATGGTCGACATGGCCCATAACGCAGACGACCGGCGGACGCGCTACCATCTCGTCGGCGGATTCTTCTTCTTCTTTCAGCAGTTCCGCGATCACGTCGACCTTTTCTTCCGGCTCGCAGATACAGTTGAATTCCAGCGCGATCTCCTCCGCCTGTTCATAGTCGATATCCTGATTGACCGTGACCATGACGCCTTTCATGAAAAGTTTCTTGACGACCGCGGACGCCTGTACCTTCATCTTGTCGGCCAGATCTTTGATGGTGATATGTTCCGGCAGCGTCAGCGTGAGGATCTCGTCGGCGGAACGCTCCTGTTTCGGCTGCTGCGGCCTTGTCTTCTTCCTGCCGCCGTTCTTCTCAAGATTGACATAGCGCTCCTGCTTCCTCGTGCCGGAAGACTCATAGTCATGCTGCTTCTTGCGTCCGCCTCTGTCGCGGCTGTCCTTGCCTCTGGAATCCGCGGCAGGCGTCCGCTTGTCGTTTCCGAACGCGTTCTTTTGGCCTCTGCCGTTGTCCATATTCCGTGCCGGACGCTCCGCGCGACCCTCGCTGCGGCGGTTTTCTCCGGCGTCGCGGCTTGCGCGGCTGCTCGGACGTTCGGACGGATCCATCTCGCGCGGGCGGATCCTGCGGCTTGGGCGCTCCGCTGCGTTCTGCGCGCTGCGCTGCTGCTCACGGCGTTCCTGCTCCTCGCGGATCCGATGCGACGGGCGCACGGTTCTTTCGCTCTCCGGACGGACCGTGATCCTTCCCTGCGGCCGTGAGGCGTCCTGCCGCTCTCCGGAGCGTCTCCTAGGCGCTTCTCCCGGGCGTCTGCTCCGCGGCTGTTTGCTGTACTGCGCGTTGAATACCGCCGTAATGCTGGCTTTCTTTTTCGGGCGGCGTTCTCTTGCGCCCTCCGGCTTTTCGGCGGCCCTGCCTTCTTTCTTTCCGCCTTCGGCCTGCGCCGCCGGTTTCTTCGCGGCGCGCGCAGGTTTTTCTTCCGCCGGCTTTTCAGACTCCGCAGTTTTTTTGGAATCCGCCGGCTTTTCGGACTCCGTGGTTTTTTGGGAATCCGCAGGCTTTTCGGTCTCCGCGGTTTTTTTGGACTCCGCATGCTTTTCAACCTCCGCGGTTTTTTTTGCTTCCGCCGCCTTTTTTGCGTCCGCCGGTTTTTCAGTCGCCGTCTGTGCGCCTTCTTTTTTGAACTTCTTTTCCACCAGTGCCATCGTCTCGCCCTCGATGCCGCTCTGGCTCTTGACTTCTATCCCGTTTTCCGCGAGAAAACCGATGATGTCCTTAGACGTAACGTCTAACTGTTTCGCTAACTCATATACTCTCATTTTTGCCATACCATATCCTCCCTTATTCCCTTGTGATTTTCGGATCGTATTTCTTTTTTACGGCTTTTGCAAAGTTTTCATCGCACAGCGCAAGGGAAGCGCGGTACTCTTTGCCGATCGCCTCGCCCAACCGTTCCCGGTCGGCATAGAACATCAGATCGCAATCATAAAAACGACACATGTCGGAAAAACGTTTTTTTGTATTTTCGGAAGCGTCCTCCGCCACAATGACCAGATACGCTTTCCCTTCTTTGACCGCCTTCTCGGTCGCAAACTCGCCGCTGGCGGTCTTTCCGGCTTTCTGCGCCAGACTAAGCATGGATAACACCGGATCCTGCATATTTAACACTCCTGTTCTAACTGTTTCCAAAGATCCTCCGGTATCCGGCCTTTGAGGGAACGCTCCAGTCCGCGGTTCTTTTTTGCCTTTGCCAGACAGAGCGGATCCCTGCACAGATATGCGCCCCGCCCGTTGGCCTTTCCCAACGCGTCCAAAAGGAACTCTTCTTCTTTGGTCTTTACGACGCGGACCAGCGTGTTCTTTTCTTTCATCTCACCGCACCCGATACATTTACGCAGGGGAATCTTTTTTGTGTTCATGCTTTACTCGTCTTCCTCGTCTCCGGCTTCGTCGGCTTCTTCGTATTCATCTTCGTCGTAACCGTCTTCTTCGTCTGCGCCGACTTCCGCTTCGCCGTCTTCCTCGTAACCGTCTTCTTCGTAATACTCGTCGTCTTCGTAATACTCGTCGTCGTCGTAGTACTCGTCGTCGTAGTATTCGTCTTCATCCTCGTAGTCGTTCTCATAATCGAGGAAATCTCCGGCTTCTCTTGCCTGCGTCTCGCTCTTGATATCGATCTTAAAACCTGTCAGCCTTGCGGCAAGCCTTGCATTCTGCCCCTCTTTGCCGATGGCAAGGGATAACTGATAATCCGGCACAACGACCTTGGCCGTCTTTTCGTCCGCGTCCGCGATGACCGAAATGACCTTGGCAGGGCTCAGCGCGTGCTCGATCAGCATCGCGGGATTTTCATTCCACTCGATGATATCGATCTTCTCCCCGCACAACTCATCCACGACTGCGTTGACGCGGCTTCCGTTCATGCCGACGCAGGCGCCGACCGGATCCACGTCCTCGTCCTCCGACCACACGGCGATCTTTGTACGGCTTCCTGCCTCGCGGGCGATGGCCTTGATCTCGACCACGCCGTCCCGCACTTCGGCTACTTCTTCTTCAAAGAGGCGCTTGACGAGTTCCGGATGCGTTCTAGATACCAGCACCTTCGGTCCGCGCGGCGTGGATCGGACTTCAAGGATATAGACCTTGATCCGGTCCGTCGGTTCAAAATGTTCGCCGCGCACCTGCTCTTTTTCGGAAAGAAACGCGTCGGTCTTGCCAAGATTCACGCTGATGTTCTTTCCGATATAGCGCTGCACGATTCCCGTTACGACGCCTTTTTCCAGCGCAAAATATTCGTCGTAGATCATCTTGCGCTCCTCCTCGCGGATCTTCTGCAAGATCGTGTTCTTGGCGCTCATGGTCGCGATCCGCCCAAATTCCTTGGACTGGATCTCCACCTGCGCAACATCGCCTTCCTGCAGGCTGCCGTCGATCGCCTGCGCGTCCTCTACGCTGATCTGCACCACCGGATCTTCGACAAGATCCACTACGGTTTTCGCCGCGAGCACATGATATTCGCATGTCTCCGGATCGATCTGCACCGTAACGTTATCCGCCTTTCCGAAATGATTCTTGCAAGCGATCAGAAGCGAATTTTCAATGGCTTCCAGAAGGACTTCTTTGCTGATGTTCTTCTCCGCCTCCAAGAGGTTCAACGCTTCCAACAGTTCATTGTTTTTCATTTTTGCTCCACCTGTCCTTTCTTTTACGGTACGTTAAAAATCCAATGCAAGGCGCACCAGCGCCAGATCTGATCTCTCAAATACAAGTTCCTGACCGTCGCAGACGATCGTGATCCTTTGCGGATCATACGATTTTAGAACGCCGGAAAATTCTTTTTTCTTTTCCCGCGGCCGATACGTTTTCAGTTCCACTTCCCGTCCGATGCTGCGGGCAAAGTCCTTGTCTTTCTTTAACGGCCGCCCGAGCCCCGGGGAACTCACTTCAAAAGTATATGCGCCGGAAATAAAATCTAGTTCATCCAGAAGCACGTTCATCTCGCGGCTGACCGCCACGCAGTCGTCGATCGTGATCCCTCCGGGCTTGTCAATGTAAGCGCGCAGGAAATAGTCCTGCCCTTCCCGGACATATTCCACATCCACGAGTTCAAATCCCATCTTATCCAAGATCGGGAGGATGAGTTCTTCCGTCCGCTTTTCGTATTCTTCGTGTTTTGACATCGTTTCACCACCTTCTGCTTCGCATGATACAAACAAAAAACATTGGATGAAATCCAATGTCTTCGGGTCAGTTGTAATATGAAATTACAAACAGTTCGTAGGGGAATCGAACCCCTGTTTCCGCCGTGAGAGGGCGGCGTCTTAACCGCTTGACCAACGAACCAGGCCTGTTGCCGCAGACCGCGACAACAAAAACATGATACAATTCTTAACTGCGCTTGTCAATAGTTTTTCCGAGATTATACGGGGAAATTTTCAAAAAAGCACTCAATCCTCGTATCCGTTCGGATTGTTCTTCTGCCAATTCCAGGAATCGCGGCACATTTCACGAATCCCGTAACGCGCTTCCCATCCAAGTTCTTTTTTCGCTTTGGAAGCGTCGGAATAACAGGTCGCGATATCGCCGGCGCGCCGCGGCTTGATGGCATAAGGGATCTTCAGCCCGTTTGCTTCCTCAAAGTTTTTGACGATATCAAGCACGCTGTAACCGACGCCGGTACCGAGATTGTAGATGCAGAGCCCCGCCTTCTCCTCGATCTTTTTCAGCGCCTTCACATGGCCGATCGCCAGATCCACGACATGGATATAGTCGCGGACGCCGGTGCCGTCCGGCGTGTCATAGTCGTTGCCGAACACGCCAAGCTGCTCGAGTTTGCCGACTGCGACCTGCGTGATATACGGCATCAGATTGTTCGGGATACCGTTCGGATTCTCTCCCATCGTTCCCGACGGATGCGCGCCGATCGGATTGAAATACCGAAGCAGGATCACGTTCCATTCCGGATCCGCCTTCTGCATATCGGATAAGATCTGTTCCAGCATGGACTTTGTCCAGCCGTAAGGGTTGGTGCACTGTCCTTTCGGGCACTCCTCCGTGATCGGTATCTGCGCCGGATTGCCGTAAACCGTTGCCGAAGATGAAAAAATGATGTTCTTGCAGCCGTTTTTGCGCATCTCATCCACGAGCGTCAGCGTACCGGCAATATTGTTCTCATAATACTCCCACGGCTTCTGTACGGATTCGCCCACCGCCTTTAAGCCGGCGAAATGGATGCAGGCGTCGATCTTCTGCTCCGCAAAGATCTTCTGCAGGATCGCGCGGTCCAGAATGTCGCCGCGGTAAAACGTCACTTTCTTTCCCGTCAGCGCTTCGACCCTTTCCAGTGATTTTTCGCTGGAATTGCACAGATTGTCCAGAACAACGACGTCATAACCGGAATCCTGCAATTCCACACAGGTGTGGCTTCCGATATAACCGGCGCCACCGGTAACTAAAATTGCCATTTCTTCCCCCTCCTTGTTTCGATGAAACTATCTTTTATTATTATAGTACATCGCCGCCGTTTTATAAAGCAATTTTTCACGCGGATTCCATCATGGGAAAACGACGGGAAAGCGTAAGGTGTGCATAAAAAACAGCGGCCAAGGAAATATCCTTCCCGCTGCCGCTGTCTTTGCTTTTTATAGGAAATATTTTTATGCGTTGACCGCGTTCTTTGCCAGTTCGGCCAGTTCCGCAAAACCGCTGGCGTCGCTGACTGCCATCTCCGCGAGCATCTTGCGGTTCATGTCCACGCCGGCGCTCTTTAAGCCGTGCATGAACTTGCTGTAAGATAAGCCGTTGAGCCTTGCAGCCGCGTTGATACGCGCGATCCAAAGCTGGCGCATCTGTCTCTTTCTCTGCTTGCGTCCGGCATAGGAACTTGTCAGCGCCCGCATCACGGACTGCTTTGCAACGCGGTACTGCTTTGACCTTGCGCCGCGGTATCCCTTCGCCATCTTCAATACTCTGTTATGTTTCTTTTTAGCGTTCATTCCGCCTTTGATTCTTGCCATTTTCTTTTCCTCCTTGACCTTGCTTAACTATAAGGCAATACCTTCTTCATCGTCTTTACATTCGTAGCGTCCGTCATCGCAGACTTCCGGAGATTTCTTTTCCGTTTTGTGGTCTTCTTGGTCAGGATATGGCTCTTATAGGCTTTGTTTCTCTTTAACTTTCCTGTTCCCGTTGTAGAAAAACGCTTTGCAGCTGCTCTCTTTGTTTTGATCTTTGGCATGTCCTCATCCTCCTTATTTATCTCTTTTCTGACAGCACCATACTGATGCTTCTGCCTTCCTGTTTCGGTGCTTTTTCCACTACCGCAACATCTTCCACTTCCTTTGCAAAATCATCCAAGACGTGTCTGCTCTGGGCGATGTGCGCCATTTCACGGCCGCGGAACCGGAGCGTGATCTTCACCTTGTTGCCTTTGCCGATGAATTTCTTCGCGGCGTTGACCTTGGTCCGAAGATCGTTGTCGTCGATATTCGGAGACAGGCGGATCTCTTTCATCTCCACCGTCTTCTGTTTTTTCTTGGCTTCTTTCTCCTTGCGGGCCATCTCATAGCGATACTTTCCGTAATCGATGATCTTGCAGACCGGAGGTTTTGCGTTCGGCGCGATCTTGACAAGATCCAGATCCGCTTCTTCCGCCATACGCAGCGCTTCCTTTGCCGACATAATACCCAACTGTTCTCCGTCGGAACCGATCAGACGAACCTCCCGATCCCTGATCTGTTCGTTAATCATAAAATCGCTAATGGTCTTATACCTCCAATGTTAAATATAAAAAAAGTGGATACGCAGACGATCCACTTCCCTTCACGACATTCCAAAAGAAACGTTCTGAAATGTAAACGCTAAGTCACGCCTGTGCTTAGGTGAGAGTGGATACTCTGCTTGGTTTTCACAACAATAAAACAATAACACAGAACCGCCGCCGCGTCAACAACTTTTTTCTTGGCATAAATTTGCATAAAATTTTTCACTATAACGCCTGATCTGCACAAAAAAATGCGGCACAAGTAGTGCCGCATTTTGGGTCTGTCACAAAACTATCGGCTGAACGCCACGCGGGTAAACGCGACGCCCATAGCAGGGACATGACCCGGTGTTTGGTGTGTGCCGCCTGATTGTTCTTTTAATTCATCACAGGCGATTCTGAATATGTTGCCGAACTCCGCGGAAGACTTTCTCCTTCTGGAGTCCCAGAACAGATTGCTCTGTCCGGAATCTTCCGAACCGGCATACCCGGCTACAGCCGAAACCTTAAAATACTCATCAAAAACAGTCGTATCGATCCCCTCCTTGGTGCATATTTCAACGGTTTCTGAAGTATAGTCTCCTATACTTTGGCTATATCTTACCATGATTTTCCAAGAAATGCAATAGAAAACACAATATATTGTGCTTTTTCAACATAATGCACATTTTTATCCACAATTTATGGTGATCTCTCATAAAAGAAGGCGCTGCAGCGCCAGCGCGGCGCCGTCGTGGTTATGATCCTCGTCCGTCACCAGATCCGCCTGCGTCCGTATCTCCTCCCGCGCGTTTTTCATCGCGATCCCGATTCCGGCCGCGCGCAGCATCGGCAGATCGTTCTGCTCGTCGCCGACCGCGACCGTCTCCCGCCGGTCCCAGTCTAAGATCCGACAAAGGGACAAAAGCGCGGCGCCCTTGTTGACCGACGGCGCGCAGAACTCATAAAACCACGGCGAAGAAAAGAAACGTTCCCACGGCCAGTGCATTTCTCCGCACGTTTTCTCCAGACGAAGCAGGCTTGCCCGATCGCGATAGTCCAGCGCCATGACCTTGTAGATCTCATGCTCCAAAACAGCGTCCAAAGAAGCCGCCGTCTCCATCGGCTCATGCGTCGCTTCCCGGTAGCGCCGCGTCTGTTCGGTCATGCGCAGGCAATAGAGCCGTTCGCTGTCAAAGCACTGCCATACATACCCTTCCCGTTCCAGAAACAGCAGCAGTTCTTCCAACGCCTGCCGCGGCATCGGATGCTTCTCCAAAAATGTCCGGCTGCCCGGCGCATAGATGACGGCGCCCTGATAGCCGATATAATAGCAATCGCCAAGATCCAGCCCCATCCGCTCCAGAAACAGCAGCCCGCCGTACAGCGGCCTGCCCGACGTAAACGCCAGTTGGTGTCCTTCCTCCTGCAATTTGCGCAGGATACGCACCGTCTCCTCCGTCGTCTCTTTTTGATCCGTTAAGAGCGTGCCGTCGAGATCGAGAAAGATCAGTTTATTCTTCATTGTTCTCTTCATCCAGCGCCCAGATCGGAAGGAAACGCCGCCCCCTCCACTGCTCGGTCGCCTCCGGCGCCTGTTTGACCGCTTCTTCACAAAAGGCCTGCTGCGAACTAAACGCCCTGCTGCTTCTCCTGTTCCGGCGGACGTAACTGCCGTCCGGCCGCATGACATAGGCTTTGAGGTTATCCTGCAGCAGCACGTCGAGGATATGCTTGATCCGCATTTTCAGTTCCTCATCCTCCACCGGAAATAAGATCTCCACGCGGCGGTCCAGATTTCGCGGCATCCAGTCCGCGCTGCTCATATAGATATCCTCCTGCCCGTTATTGTAAAAGAAGAAGATCCTGCTGTGCTCAAGGTAGGTGCCGACGATGGACATGACGTGGATACGGTCGCTGACGCCCGGAATCCCCGCGCGCAGACAGCAGATCCCGCGGACGATCAGAAAGATCTCCACGCCCTGCGCCGACGCTTCGTACAACTGTTCAATGATCTCCTTGTCGCAGAGCGAGTTCATCTTGGCGACGATGACCGCGCGTTTTCCCGCGCGCGCGTTCTCGCTCTCGCGGCGGATCAGGGAAAGGAAACGGTCGCGCAGCCAGATCGGCGCAACGATCAGTTTGTTCCATCCGGCCGGTTCCGAATAACCGGACAGCATATTAAAGACCGCCGTGGCGTCCTCGCCGTAACTCTCCGAACAGGTCAGCATACCGCAGTCCGTATAGAGTTTTGCCGTCGAGTCGTTGTAATTGCCGGTGCCGAGATGGACGTAGCGGGTAATGGCGTCGCCCTCTCTGCGCACGACAAGCGCGATCTTGCAGTGCGTTTTCAGACCGACAAGGCCGTAAATGACATGGCAGCCGGCCTTCTCAAGTTTCTGCGCCCAGACGATATTGTTCTCCTCGTCAAACCGCGCCTTGAGTTCCACAAGCACCGTGACCTGCTTGCCGTTTTCCGCCGCAAGCGCGAGCGCCGCGATGATCGGCGAATGTCCGCTGACGCGGTAGAGCGTCTGCTTGATCGCCAGCACATCCGGATCCGTGGCCGCCTGCTTGATAAAATCGACCACCGGATCAAACGTCTCGAACGGATGGAACAAAAAGATATCGCCTTTTTTGATCTCGGAAAAAATGTCCGTCCCCGGCGCGATCCTCGGGTTTTGCTGCGGCTCGAACGGCTTCTGCCGCAGTTCTTCGCAGCCCTCGAGGCCGTAGAGTTTCATCAGAAACGTAAAATCGATCGGTCCCGGGATCGCGTAGATGCTTTCCTCGCGCACGCCGAGTTGTTTGGAGAGCGCCTTTCGCAGCGCGGGATCCGCTTTGTCCTCGATCTCCAGCCGGATCACCTCGCCCCACTGGCGTTTTACGAGCTGCTTCTGAATCTCCTTGAGCAGATCGGCGGCCTCGTCCTCGTCAAAGGAAAGATCGGCGTTGCGCATGATACGGTACGGGTAAGCGCAGACCACGTCATAGTTCAGATAAAGTTGCCCGATATTCTTTTCGATGATCTGCTCTAACAGGATGAACGTATGGCGGTCGCCGCTCTCGTTTGGCAGCGGGATCAGGCGCGGCAGTACGGACGGCACCTGCACCGTGGCAAATTCCAGATCTTCGCGGCTTCCCTGCTGTAATTTGGAGTCGGGGTTTTTGGAGCGGATCAGCGCGGCGATATTGAGCGTTTTGTTCCGCACCAGCGGGAACGGCCGGGAAGCGTCCACCGCCATCGGCGTCAGTACGGGATAGACCTGCTCACGGAAATAGGTGTCCACATACTGCGCCTGCGCCTCGTTCAGATCCTCGAAGTGGTCGATGATCCGTATCCCCTCTTTCCGCAGCAGCGGCAGAAGGGTCTTGTTGTAGATCCGATACTGCTCGCGTACCAGCGCGTGCGTCTCTGCGGCGATCGCGTGCAACTGCTCGGACGGCGTCATGCCGGCAATGTCTTTTTTATTGTACTTCGCATGTTCCATATCCATCAGCGATGCGACGCGCACCATGAAAAATTCATCCAGATTGGACGAAGTGATGCTGACAAATTTCAGGCGTTCCAAGACCGGCGTATTCTTATCCTTCGCTTCGTTTAATACGCGATGTTCAAATTTGATCCAGCTCAGTTCCCGATTGTCAAAAAATTTAGAGTCTTTTTTATCTGTTTTCCCCATCTTCTACCCCTATTCAAAAATACGCAGTTCCGTCAGCACCGGACGGACGGAAAAGACCTGCTCAAAAAAGTCCGCTTTTTCCTCGAACATCCCTTTCTCCAGCGCGATGGAGTCTTTGGATTCGATCGTGATATTCAGTTTGTCGCCCCGCAGCGCGATCTTGATATGCTTGAACTTCTGTTTGTGGCTCCGGTCAAGCGCGTTGGCGACGCGCAGGATCGCAAGGAGTTTTACGATCGTCACATACTCCTCTTCTCTGAAGCGGTCCGCCAGTTCCCCGTAGGCAAGCAGTTCTCCCCGATTCATCGCGACCGTCGTCGCGACCATCTCCCGCTCCTTATGCGTCAGGCCGAGGATCTCCGACGACATGATGATCGTGCGCGAACACTGCGACGCTTCGGCGATGCTGATATATTTCCCACAGTCATGCAGAACGGCGACCACGCGCATCAGCAGGCGTTCGCGTTTGCCCAGCCCGTGGAACTTCTTCATCACATCGTAGATCTGCGTAGAGATATAATCGAGCGCTTTCAAATGCGGCTGGTAACTGCCGTAGCGCTTTGCGATGGCCCATGCCGCCGAAAGGATGTCCTGCTCGAAGTCGTGTTCCACATCCAGACTTTTTTTCGCCGAAAAAAAGTCGTACGCCATGCCTTCGTTGATAGAGACGCCGGAAAAGAAAACGTATTTGGACGGCATTTTTTCCGCGATCGCCTCATGCAAAAGAAGGTACGGCTCGACAAGATCCTGATTTTCCTGAAGCACCGGCAGTTCGACCGGAAGTTCGAGGATCGCCTTGCCGCAGAGTTTCTGCAAAAAATCCAGATAGCGGTCCGCCTTGAGCAGCACGCCGCTGTCGACCGGCGTTCCCACATGCGACAGCGCCGACATCTGATCGCCGAGGATAATAAGATATTTCAGTTTGACGTCCTGCAGATACATGGTCGTAAAGACGTCCAGTTCCTTATACATGATCTCCTGCACATGGTAGCGGCGGTTGGAACCGTAGGAAAAACGCCGCAGATTCTCTCGGATCGTCACGGTGCCCAGCCCCAGATGCTGGGTGGTGCGCACCTTCCCGTTGACAAACAGCGTGATCTGCAGACTGCCGCCGCCCACATCCACGATCGCCGCGCTTTCCGATATCATCTCCTCAAAGGATCTCTGGGAAGCCGCCGCCCGATAACTCAAAAACCGCTGCTCGGAATTGCTGCGGACCGTCAGCGTCAGCCCGGTGCGCAGTTTGATCTGCTCGAGCACGAAAAAAGCGTTGATCGCGCGGTAAAGCATTCCGGTCGCATAGGCCTGATAGTCCGTGACCTGATAGGTCTTGACTGTGCGCAGCATATCCCCGAGGATGTCGCACAGGCGTCCGGTCGTCTCGTTCGACAGTTTGCCGTTGGCGTTGATCTCGTTCAAAAGTTCCACCGGCATCCGCAGGCAGTCGATCTCTTTGAGTTTGCGCTCCGATGTTATCCTAAAGATCTTGAGCACGGTTTCATAGGTGCCCACATAGATGGAGGCGTACAGTTTCATTTCCCGTTTCCCCTTTCTGTTATTTTTCTGTCCACGCCGGATAATTGCCCAAGATCTTAAACGAGTCCGTTTCCTCTTTCAGGCCGCGCAGGGCGTTTCGGACGTCCTCCTGCTCCAAGTTCCCCTGAAAGTCGATGAAAAAGCGGTAATCCCAGTTCCGCCCCGGGCGCGGACGCGATTCGATCTTTGTCATGTTCAATCCGTTAAAGATAAAGTGCGACAGGATATGATAAAGAGAGCCCGTTTCGTTGGGCAGTTCAAAACTCAGGCTGACCTTATCCGCGGTCCTCAGGAATTTTTTCTCGCGGCTGACGATGATAAACTTCGTCTGGTTGTCCTTATTGTCCTGAATATTTTTCTCCAGCACGCGAAGCCCGTACAACTTTGCGTTTTCCGCTCCCGCAATGGCCGCCTCTGTCGGATCGCCGTCGTCTTTGATCTTGCGGGCGGCGACCGCCGTATTCTTTACGGAGCGCGTCTCAAATTCCGGATGCCGCTGCTCCAGATAGGACGCGCACTGCATCAGGGCTTGCGGATGCGAATACACGGTGCGCACGCCGGAAAGTTCAGCGCCCTCGCACCCGAGCAGCGCATGGTCGATCCGAATCACCTGCTCGCCGATGATGGCGACGTCGTATTCGACCAGCAGATCGTAATTCTGCGCCACGATCCCCGCCGTCGAATTTTCGATCGGAAGCACCGCATAGTCGGCTTCGCCTCCGGTGATCCTTTCCATGGCCTCCCGCCATGTCGCCGCCGCGAACGCGTCCACGCCGTCTCCGAAAAAAGCGCGGAGCGCCTGCTGCGAATACGCGCCTTCGACGCCCTGGAAAACGACGCGGCTTCCGGAAAAGTCAAAACGGTCGCAGCAGCAAAAATCATGGGAGCCGATCCGCCCGTGCTCAGCCAAAAGGCGGTACTGCTTTTTTTTGCTGACGGACATGATCTGCTCGAACAACTCCACAATGCCCTGCCTCGAAAAATCGTCCGACGCCAGCGCCGACAGCTGCGCGAGTTTTTCCTTTTCACGCTCCCTGTCATATACGTTTTTATTTTGGCTGATCTTATACGCCGCCACGTCCTCCGCCAGCGACAGCCGTTTTTCATACAATGTCAGGATGTCCTGATCGATCTGATCGATCTGCTGACGGATCTCGCTTAAATCCTTCATAGTTTCTCCTTTTGTTTTCATGCGCCAAAGTCAAAGAACGAGATCTGGTTGGTCTCCGAAAGATCGGAAATGATCCCGAGATCCGAAAGCTGTTCCACCATGGCTTTGCTGATCCTGCCTCTCTCCCGCAGGTCTTCCTTGGAGAGGAAGCGTCCCTGCGCCGCCGCGATGGCAAGCATTTCCGCCGCCGAATCTCCCATGCCTTCCACTGCGTTGAGCGGCGGCAGGAGTTTGCCGTCCACGATCTGGAAATAGCGCGCGTCCGAGCGGTACAGATCGATCGGCAGGAAAGAAAATCCCCTCGCGTACATCTCCTGCACGATACGCGCGTCCCTTAACACGTCTTCGTCTTTTTTTGCGATCTTTTCCTGACGGCGGATGGCCGCCATGTAATTTTCGAGTTTTTCCTTGCCGCGGCACATGATCGCATAGTCGAACGCCGTGGCGCGGATACTGAAGAACGCCGCGTAATAGGCCAACGGATAAAACACCTTGCAGTAGGCGATCCGCCACGCCATCATCACATAGGCCGCCGCATGCGCTTTCGGGAACATATATTTGATCTTTTCACAGGAGCCCGTGTACCACTCCGGCACCCCGTGATCTAACATATCCTGTTTCCACTCCGGCCACTGCTCGCATTTGCCTTTCGCGATCATGCCTTTTCTCGTCTTTTCCATAATGTCGAACGCCCGCGCGCTGTCCATTCCCATATGGATCAGATACGTCATGATGTCGTCGCGGGTGCAGATACAGTTGGAAATGGTCGCGACGCCTTCTTCGATCAGGCTTTGGGCGTTTCCCACCCAGACGTCCTGTCCGTGGCTGAGCCCCGAGATCCTGATCAGATCCGTAAACTCCTGCGGCTTCGCATCGCGCAGCATCCCCATCGCAAAGTCCGTACCAAATTCCGGAATGCCAAGCGTTCCCATATCGACGCCGCCGATCTCGTCCGGCGAAACGCCGAGCGCCGACGTATCCTTAAACAGCGACATGACGGTCGGATCGTCCAGCGGGATATCCTGCGCGTGCACGCCGGTCAGGTCTTCTAACATCCGTATCATGGTCGGATCGTCATGGCCGAGGATGTCGAGTTTCAGCAGATTGGAATCGATCGAGTGGTAATCAAAATGCGTCGTGATGATTCCGGAGTCCGCCTTGTTGGCCGGATGCTGTACCGGCGTAAACGAATCGATCTCCTCCCCCATAGGCAGCACGATGATACCGCCCGGATGCTGTCCCGTCGACCGCCGTATGCCGACGCAGCCCTGCACGATTCGGTCGATCTCGCAGTTGCGTTTCTGGACGTCGTGCGCCTCGTAATAGCGTTTGGTATAGCCGTATGCGGTCTTGTCCGCCAGCGTCGCGATCGTACCGGCCTTGAACGTCTGTCCTTCGCCGAAGATCACCTCGGTGTATTTGTGCGCCTTGCTCTGATAATCTCCGGAAAAATTCAGGTCGATATCCGGCTCCTTGTTGCCTTTGAAACCGAGGAACGTCTCAAACGGGATGTCGAACCCGTCTTTCTTGAGATCCTTGCCGCAGACCGGACATTTCCGATCCGGCATATCGCAGCCCGCGCGGCCGGAATATTGCAGCACCTCCTCGGAATCAAATCCACATAGTGGCAGTATTCGCAGAGGTAATGCGGGCTCAGCGGATTGACTTCGGTAATGCCCGCCATCGTCGCCGCAAAGGACGAGCCGACGGATCCCCGCGAGCCCACCAGATAGCCGTCCTCATTGGATTTCCAGACCAGTTTCTGCGCGATGATATACATGACCGCGTAGCCGTTTCCGATGATGGAATTCAACTCGCGGCTCAGCCTCTCCTCGACGACCGGCGGCAGCGGATCCCCATAGACCGCGTGCGCCCTGTCATAACAGATACGGCGCAAAAGGACGTCCGAATCTTCGATGACCGGCGGGCATTTGTCCGGCCGCACCGGCGAGATCGGCTCGCACATATCGGCAATGCGGTTGGTATTCGTGATCACGACCTCCTCCGCCTTCCCGCTGCCCAGATAGGAAAACTCCTCGAGCATTTCTTCGGTGGTATGCAGATAGAGCGGCGCCTGATGGTCGGCGTCGCTGAAACCGGTCGCCGCCATGATGATCCTGCGGTAGATCTCGTCGCCGGGATCCAGAAAATGCACGTCGCAGGTCGCCACGACGGGTTTGCGGTATTCCTCGCCGAGCGCTACGATCCGCCGGTTGATGTCGCGCAGGTCTTCCTGCGTCTTGCCTTCGCCGTCTTCCGTCTCCAGAAGGAAGAGATTGTTGCCAAGCGGCTGGATCTCCAGATAGTCGTAAAATCCGACGATCCGCGCGATCTCCTCCTCGGAACGGTCGTTCCAGAGCGCGCGGTACAACTCCCCCGCCTCGCACGCCGAGCCGACGATCAGCCCTTCGCGGTAGCGCTGCAACAGGCTCTTGGGGATCTTCGGCCTGCGGTGGAAATACTGCAAATGCGACAGGGAGATCAGACGGTAGAGGTTGATCCTTCCGATATCGTTTTTGGCAAGGACGATACAGTGATTGGCGGGCATCTTCCGCACCGCCTCGTCTTCCGCCCTTCCTTCACGGTTGATCTGCGCAAGATCTTCCATGCCGCGGTCCCGAAGCATACCGATGAACTTTTCAAAAATATGCGCGGTGCACTCCGCGTCATCCACGGCGCGGTGGTGATAGCCGAGTTCCACGCCGACGGCCTTCGCCACATGATCGAGTTTGTATTTTGCCAGCGACGGCAGAAGGAAGCGGGATAAGCCGACGGTATCCACATAGGTGTACTCGCACACAAGACCAAGTCTTTTGCAGTTCGCCCGTAAGAAGCCCATATCAAAATCCGCGTTATGCGCCACAAGGACGCAGCCCTGGCAAAATTCCAGAAAGCGCGGGAGGATCTCCTCGATCACCGGCGCGTCCATCACATCCTCGTCGCGGATGCTTGTCAGTTCCGTGATCCGAAACGGGATCGGCGACTGCGGATTGACAAAAGAAGAAAAGCGTTCCGTCACCTGCGCGTTTTCCACCTTGACCGCGCCGATCTCGATGATCCGGTTGTTTTCGGCATGAAACCCCGTCGTCTCCAGATCGAAGACCACGAACGGCGCGTCCAGTGTCTGCCCTTTTTCTCCGGTCACGATCCCTCTGGTATCGTCCACCAGATAGATCTCGCAGCCGTAGATGACCTTAAAATCCGCGCCCGCGGGAACGGCATGCGCCGCGCCCGGAAACGCCTGCACTACGCCGTGATCCGTAATGGCGATCGCCTTATGCCCCCAGTCCATCGCGCGCTTTATGATATCTTCCACATCCGTCACGCCGTCCATATCGCTCATCTTGGTATGGCAGTGCAGTTCCACCCGCTTTTCCGGTGCGTGATCCTGCCGCGCTTCGGTGAAGTCATTGATCTTTACAATGCCGTAAACCGAGCCAAGCGTCAGGTCATGGTCAAAACTGTCGATCTTCGGCGTCGCCTTGATTTTTATGAAAGCGCCCTTATAGAGATCCTCTAAGAGTCCTTTGGCATCGCTTAACGCGGTAAAGAGTTTCGCCACGATTGTATCGGTAAAATCCGTCAGCGTCAGAATAATGATCGTTCTTTCATTGCGGATCTCCCGCGTCTCCACGCCGATGATCTTGCCGCGGACCACGACTTCTCCGATTCCGTCAGCCAGTTCCTTGATGGGAATGGCGTCTTCCAAAAACGCCCGCCCGTAGATCAGATCCGGATTCTCCGCGCGTTTTTTCATCCGCGCGGCAGCCTTTGGCGCCGTTTCCCTTTTTTGTTCTTCTTCCGCTTTCTTTTGCGGTTCTTTATTATAATGAAGCCTTTCTTTTTCACGGGAGATCTCGGCGATTTTCTGCTCGATCTCAAGTTGCGCGTTGGCGCGGTGCCTGCTCTTTTCCGCCTCGCGGTAGGAAAAATGCAGCACGCAGTCCATCCCGCAGCGCTCGCAGAGGACTTTATCCAGAATGTCGTGCAGTTCCTGTTCGTATTCGTGCGCGATCACCGTATCTTCCAGTTCAAGGGTCACGGTCTTTTCCGCAAAAGAAAACCGCGCTTTTTTGTAAAGATAAAGAAGCAGGCTGCTGTAAGCGCCCAGTTCGTCCAAAAGGCTGTCGTTGTACGCCTGAAGCAGGGTCTCCGGCGTATAGAGCGCGGAAAGCGTAAACCGCTCCATGATATGTACCCGGATATCCTCTCCTGCAAAACACTGCTTTTTGATCTCTTTTTCCAATGTCCGGATCTTCCGCTTCGGGACAAGCGTAAAGAGATGGAGATAGATCCTGACGGCGTCTCTTGCGCGGTTGGCGCTCACGCGCTCCACGGTCGCGCCTTCCAGTCCCTGCGCCAGCGCCTGATCCAATTGTAACGACGGAAATACTTCCTCGAATTTCTTTTCCACGTCACTGCCCCCAATGATCCAGTTCGTACTTTAACGCCCCCAGAAGCTCGTCCTCCGGAAGTTTTTTGATCACTTCGCCATGCTTGATGAGCAGGCCCTCGCCTATGCCGCCGGCCACGCCAAGATCCGCTTCCTTCGCTTCGCCCGGGCCGTTGACCACGCAGCCCATCACCGCGACTTTCAGATCCAGCGGATACGATGCGGTCAGGTTTTCCACGCGGTTGGCCAGATCGATCAGGTCGATCTGCGTCCGTCCGCAGGTCGGGCAGGAAACGACTTCGATCCCTCCGGTGCGCAGCCCCAGCGTCCGCAGGATCAGTTTTGCCGAGCGGATCTCCTCCACGGGATCGCCCGTCAGGGAAACGCGGATCGTATCGCCGATCCCCTGCGAAAGGATCAGACCGATGCCGATCGCCGATTTGATATTGCCGCTGCGCAGCGTGCCGGATTCGGTAATGCCCACATGCAGAGGATGATCGGTCAGACCGGCGATCTGCTCATGCGCACGGACGCACATCATCACGTCGGACGATTTGATACTGATGACCAGATTTTCATAGCCGAGGGATTCGATCCGGTGCACCTTGTCCATGGCGCTCTCGACAATGCCCTCCGCCGTCACGCCGTGATACTTTTCCACAAGTTCTTTTTCCAGCGAACCGCTGTTGACGCCGACGCGGATCGGGATGTTTTTCTCCTTTGCCGCGTCGACGACCGCCTTGATCCGATCCTGCGAGCCGATATTGCCCGGATTGATCCGGATCTTGTCGGCGCCGTTTTCGATCGCCGCGATCGCCAGACGGTAGTCGAAATGGATATCCGCCACCAGCGGGATCGCGATCTGCGGCTTGATCTTTGCGATCGCCTCCGCCGCTTCCTTTGTCGGGACCGCCACGCGGATGATATCGCAGCCCGCTTGTGTCAGTTCCCGTATCTGCCGCACCGTCGCGTCTACATCTTCGGTTTTGGTATTGCACATGGATTGGATCAGCACCGGCCTCCCGCCGCCGATGACCCGCTCTCCAATCGCAACCTCCCTTGTTCTCTTACGTTGCATACCGTCCTCCTACATGAACAGTTTTTGAATATCGTTGAACATAATGACCACCATCAGGACCATCAGCAGGGCGAAGCCCAGAAAATGCACCCGCCCCTCGATCTCCTCGTCGATCCGTTTGCCGCGGAACATCTCGACGATAAAAAAGACGAGCCGTCCTCCGTCCAGCGCGGGAAGCGGAAGCAGGTTCATGACGCCTAAGTTGGCGGATAAGAGGATCGCGATATTGATCATGTTCATGACAACAGCAAGCGCGCCCATCTCCACCGATTCGTCATAGGTATCGCCGATCGTCTTGACAATGCCGACCGGTCCCGACATATCGTTAATGCCGAGCTGCCCTGTCACCAGCATCTTCAGGCTTTCAAAGACGGCGTAGATCTGATATTTCATCTCATAGAAGCCGTGCAGCAAAGTCTGCGGCAAACTTGCCCTGACACGGGAAGTGTTGCCGGAAATTCCAAGAAGATAACGTCCGGACGCCTCGTCGTAGCGCGGCTGCACAACGGCATGGCGGACTTTTCCGTCCCGCTCGTATTCCACGTCGATCTTTTCGCCCGGATGGAAAAACGTATAGACGCTGACTTCGCGGTAAAAATGCACGCGGTAGCCGTTCAGCGCGGTGATCGTATCACCGGCCTCCATCCCTTCTTCCTGCGCGGAATAACCGTCCATCACGCCGGTCAGGACCGGCGCGTCGTATCCGATCGTACCGAGCAGCACCAGCGCAAGCACATAGGCCATCAGAAAATTGAACAGCGGCCCCGCCGCCACGATTGCGAAGCGCTGCCAGACGCTCTTGTTGTTGAACGCCCTGCCGTCGCTGCTCTCCCCGTCTTCCCCTTCCATCATACACGCGCCGCCGAACGGCAAAAGTTTCAGGGAATACGCCGTCTCTCCTTTTTGGACGCTGAAGATCGTCGGCCCCAGTCCCAGACAAAATTCATTGACTTTGACATCGCATTTTTTTGCGACCAGGAAATGCCCCAGTTCGTGAAAAATGATGATGACGCTAAATATCAGGATCGCAAATAAAATACTCAAAACTTACCACCGTCTCTCTATAAACTCATAGGCGGCCGCCTCCGTTTCCAGAATCTGCTCCAGATTTGGATCCGCCACAAAACCGATCTCCTCCATCGCCGCGGCGATCGTTTCCGGAATCTCCGTAAACGTAAGGGAACCGTCCAGAAAACGGGCGACGGCCCGTTCGTTTGCCGCGTTGTAGACCGTCGGCATATTGCCGCCGCGTTCCATCGCCTCAAAAGCCAGACGCAGGCCCAAAAACGTCTCCGTATCCGGCCGCTCAAACGTCAGGCTTCCCGCGGAAAAGAGATCCAGATGCTCCGCGCGCAGCGGCCGCCTCTGCGGATAATACAGGGCGTAGAGGATCGGCAGGCGCATATCCGGCGTCCCCATCTGCCCGATCACGGCGCCGTCAACAAACTGCACCGCGGAATGGAGGATACTCTGCGGGTGCACGACAACTTCGATTGCGGACAGCGGCACGTCGAACAGCCAGCGCGCCTCCATCACTTCCAGCCCCTTGTTGACAAGGGTCGCCGAATCGATCGTGATCTTTTTGCCCATGTTCCAGTTCGGATGGCGGAGCGCATCCTCCGGCGTCACGTTCATTAAATCCTCGCGTTTTTTCCCGCGGAACGGCCCGCCGGAAGCCGTCAGCAGGATCTTTTCGATCCGGTTTTTACGCTCGCCCTGCAAAGACTGGAAGATCGCGCTGTGTTCGCTGTCCACCGGCAGAATCGAAACGCCGTTTTCCTTTGCCAGCGGCATGATCAGGTGTCCCGCCGTTACCAGCGTTTCTTTATTTGCCAGCGCGATATCCTTTCCTGCGCGAATGGCCGCGATTGTCGGACGGATACCGACCATGCCGACGATCGCCGTCACAAGGATCTGCGCCGATTCTTCCTGCGCGACTTCCAGCAGGCCGTCCATACCGGCCGCCACACGCACGTTAAGATCCGCGACCTTTTTCTTCAGTTCTTTTGCCGCGTCTTCGTCCCACACGGCGGCAAGCCGCGGGCGGTACTGCCTGATCTGCCGCTCCAAAAGTTTAATATTATGTCCGGCCGCCAGCGCCGTCACTTCCAGATCGTCGTTCTGCGAAACGATCTCCAGCGTCTGCGTGCCGATGGATCCAGTGGATCCCAAAATCGCGATCTTTTTCATTGGTCCTACTTTCTTTTCCATCAACGAAGGTTACAGGATAACAGAAGCCAGAAAGAAGATGATCGGCGCCGTGATGATCACGCTGTCAAAACGGTCGAGGATCCCTCCGTGTCCCGGAATCAGTTTGCCGTAATCCTTGATCCCGTAATTTCTTTTAATCGCCGACGCGGCCAGATCCCCCACCATGGAGATCAATGCGCCGACCGCGCTGATCGCCGCAAGAAACAGCATCCCGCGTCCCGAAAGCCCCATCGGCTCCCGAAAGAGATACGCATAGAGCCCTGTCAGAAGCGCCGCGCCGCAGACGCCGCCGACCGCGCCCTCTACGGACTTCTTCGGGCTTAGAAGCGGCGACATCTTATGCTTGCCGAACAGCATACCGACGCAGTAGGCGCAGGTATCGCTCCCCCACGAGCAGAGGAAGATCAGCCAGACGATATACGCGCCCTTCTCCAGCGTTGCTCTGGTCAGATAGATGAAGGACAGCATGACGGCCACATAAAAGAAACCGAAAAAGCAGGCGAAGATCTGCTCGGTCTTGTATTTCGGATAGGAAAAAACGTAGACCGCCAGAAGCAGGATCAAAAACAGGATCGCAAGCATGAGCGGATCCAAAAACGATACGCAAAGATCGCCGTAATAACACAGCGCCGCCGCGTAACAAAGGATCGCGGCCGCCGAGCGCTCCACGCCAAAGATTCGGTACAATTCGTACATACCGATCAGCGAGACCGCCGCCATGACGCACAGCAAAACGGGGCCTCCCGTAATAATAACCAAAAGAGTGACCGCAACTAAGACGATCCCGCTTATTGCTCTTGTTTTGAACATAACGTTTCCTTTCTCAGATCTTACCGTAGCGCCGGTCGCGTTCTTCATAGACGCGGACGGCTTCTTTGAGTTCTTTTTCCCCGAAGACCGGCCAAGGCACCGGCGTGAAATAAAATTCCGTATAGGCCAGCTGCCACAACAGGAAGTTGCTCAGCCGCTGCTCGCCGCTCGTTCTGATCAAAAGATCCGGATCCGGAAGGTCTGCGGTGTCCAGATAACGGCTGATCGTCTCTTCTTCCAGTTCCTTGATGTCCAGCCGCCCTTCCTTTACGTCCGCGGCGATCTTTCGGACGCCGCGCAGGATCTCGTCGCGGCTTCCGTAATTGATGGCAAAGGTCAGATCAAATCCCGTATAATTCGCGGATTCTTCTTCGAGATTGCGGATCTTATCCTGCATGGCAGGATCCAGACGGGAAATGTCGCCGATCACCCGAACGCGCATATTGTTCTTTTTCGCTTCGGCCAGACAAGTCTTCAGATAATTGTCCAGAAGATTCATCAGCGCGGCGACTTCCTCCTCGGGCCGGTTCCAGTTCTCCGTAGAAAACGCATAGAGCGTCATATAACGGATCCCCATATGATACGCCGCTTCCACGACCTTGCGGACGTTCTTTGCGCCCGCGGCATGGCCCGCCGTCCGCGGCAGTCCTTTTGCTTTCGCCCATCTGCCGTTCCCGTCCAAGATGATTGCTACATGTTTCGGTACGCCCATTTCTTCCCCCGTTTTTCTTATCTGTTTGCAAATGCGCAAAAAGGACACCGCGATCCGTGTCCTTTTTCTGGTTCCGCTTTGCCCGTAAAGACAACTTCATCCAAATGTTGCGACTATACTGTCATTACTTCCTGCATTTTATTTTCCACCGCCTTCTCGATGTCGGCGATATATTTGTCGGTCAGTTTCTGTACTTTGTTTTCCAGTTCCTTGACCTCGTCCTCGGAAACATCTGATTCTTTTCCGTATTTTTTGAACGTGTCGTTCGCGTCGCGGCGGATATTGCGGACCGCTACTTTCGCGTTCTCACCCCGCTTTTTGACATCTTTGGCAAGTTCCTTCCTCCGCTCCTCGGTCAGTTCCGGAAAGACGAGACGGATCAGTTTGCCGTCGTTCGTCGGATTCAGTCCGAGATCCGCCATCTGGATCGCCTTTTCGATCTCCTTTAAGAGAGACGGCTCCCACGGCTGGATCTGGAGCATACGCGGCTCCGGTACGTTGATATTGGCTACCTGCTGTAACGCGGTCGGAACGCCGTAATAATCCACAGTGATCTTATCCAAAACGTGCGGATTGGCTCTGCCCGCGCGGATCGTCGTAAACTCCTCCTGCAGGTTGTGATACGATTTTTGCATTTTTTCTTCAAACATCTGTAACTTTTCGTCCATATCTTCCTCCCACTATACCTATGTGAGCCCTTTCGTTTTCATTCCTCATCCACATAAACGACCGTTCCGTCAAACGTGCCGGAAATGGCCTTGACAATGCTGTCTTCTTCCTGTAACGCGAAGACATACATCGGCATCTTCTGCTCCATGCACAAGATCGACGCCGTCAGATCCACCACAGCCAGTTGCCGGTCGATCACCTCGGCGATCGAAACGCGGTCAAAGCGTTTTGCCTGCGGATCCGTCTTTGGATCTCTGTCATAAACGCCGTCTACGGCTTTGGCAAGCAGGATGGCGTCCGCCTCGATCTCTACGGCGCGCAAAACCGTCGCGGTGTCCGTGGAAAAATACGGATGTCCGGTACCGCCGGCAAAAAAGCAGATCTCGCCCGCCGAAAGGCCTCCGATTGCCGCGTCCTTGGAAAACAGTTCCGTAAACGCACCGCAGGTGAACGGCGTAAACACTCTGGTCTTCATTCCGGCATAACGGAAGATCTCCGATACATACAGGCAGTTCATGACGGTGGCGAGCATCCCGATCTGATCCGCCTTCGTGCGGTCGATCGTCTCGGACGTGCGGCCTCTCCAGAAGTTGCCGCCTCCGATCACAACGCCGACCTCCACGCCGTCGTCCGCCAGTTTTTTGACCTGACGCGCCACGCGCATACACACGGCCTCGTCAAATCCCGTTTTCTTTTCTCCCGCCAGCGCTTCCCCGCTGAGTTTTAATAAAACCCGTTTCATCTCTTATCCCCGCAATTTTTAGGCAAACAGGCCTTCCACGTCGACTTCTGAGTAGCACTGTGAGCAGAAGCCTTCGATCACGGCGCCGTTATTGATCTGTACGGAACGGGACTTGATATTGCCCATGATGACGGCGGACGTATCTACAACGACCGGCCCCTGCACGTCGATATCGCCTTTGACCGCGCCCGCGATCACGGCGGACGTCGCGGTGATGTTTCCGATGATGACGGAGCCGACGCCGACTTTCACCGTACCCGTGGAATTGACTTCGCCTTCGATCTTTGCCGCATCGGCAAAGAACTCGGAAGAAGAACTGTTGCCCGCAATGCCGCCCGTAACGACCAGTTTGCCGTTGCAGGCTACGTTTCCGTTGATCATGCCTTCGACTTCGATCGAACCGGTCGATTCCAGATTACCCGTGATGACCATGCCTTTCGTGATCACCGCCGTCTCGTCGGAAACGGAAGCGTCCGCGAGCTGCGCGGTATTCTGATAGGTCTGTGTATTGTCCTTTTTCTCCATGGTGTCCATTTTTTCTGCATCCTCCACTTTTTCTTCTCTCCTCTTTGTTACCGCCGCTGCCCTCGGTTCATCCGCAGCGCTTTCTTTGTTTGGCGCGGCCGCGGGCTCGCCTTCGTCCACCCGCTTGGATACCTGCTCCAGCAGGCCTTCCAGTTTGGAAAGTTCCGACTGGGTATCCATATTCTCGTTCAGGACCATGTCCTGTTCTTCTACCGGTTCAAGATCCTCTCCGCCCGGCACGAGTTCGTTGACCGCTTCGGAAAAATCTTCCTTAAACTCCTTAAAAAATCCCATCTTTTTTTCCTCCATACGTTATTTTTGGATACTGACGTGCTGAATGACCGTCGTTTCCTCGCCTATCGGTAAAATAATGGCTCCGGCGCCCTGCAGCGCTTCGATCAGCGCGGGCAGCGCCTGTACCGTCGCCTGTTTGTTTGCCGCATCATGCATCAAAACAATCGACGTCTTGTATTTTACCACATCCCCCATCACATTTTCAACTAGTTCCTCAGAGGTAAATGCCTGCGCCGTCGCGTCGCCGCTGGCGACATTCCAATCAAAGTATGTTACACCCTGACTGTTTATATACTGTATGTACTGCGCCATATCCACGTTGCTCACATGGTTGCTGCTGCCGCCCGGAAAGCGGTAATACAAACTCTCCACGCCGGTCGTATCGTAGATCAGGTTCTGGATCCGCTCAAAATCCTGTTGGAACGCGTCCAGCGAACTGTAAATCTCGCTGTATTTGTGGGAATAGGAATGCATGGCGATCGTATGCCCTTCTTCGACGATCCGCCGATACGCCGCCTTGGACTCCTCGTCTTCCTTGCCCGTGACAAAAAACGTCGCCTTGACGCCGTAGTCGTCCAAAACGTCAAGGATCGCGTTGGTATTGCTGCTTGGTCCGTCGTCAAAGGTCAGGTAGACCTTGCGCAGGTCGTCCTCCCCCGCCAGATTGTCGATCGACATTTCGGTCTGCGACACCAGAACGCCGTCCTCGCCGCTTCCGTTGATCTGCGCCGCGACCTGTCCGCTCCCGCCGCTTCTTCCTGCCAGATCGTCGATCTGTTTCTGCATCGTCACCATCTTGATACATAAAAAGGTGATCAGCACCATGGAAATAATGATCCATACGGATAAGAAAGCAATGATCGCGGTCTTGATCCTCTGCACTCGCTTGCGGCGGTCGCGCTGTTGTTTCAGGCCGTTCTGCCCTTTTTCTTCCATTGCCGCTCTCTCCTTTGTTATTGTTGTTCTTTTTTTATGCTGCTGCGGCGTTTTTGTTTCTCGCGGTACATGATGGCGTCGGACGTGCCGAGGATCGCCTCGATGTTGGCGTCTTCGTCGCAGATAAATTCATGGGCGCCCATGGAAAGTTCGACATAGTAGGGCTTGTCGCTTGTTTTGTTGAACGCTTCCATGTACCGGCGCACGTTTTCGATGTCTTTTGCGGAAAATCCCACCGCCGCGTCGCTGCTCTTTTCCACAAAGAGGAGCGCCACAAATTCGTCGCCGCCGATACGGGCGATCACCGCCCTCTCAGGCAGGCCTTCCGCAAGGCCTTCGGCCGCTTTCTGTATCGCGAAATCGCCCGCCATATGGCCGAAGCAGTCGTTGATCTCTTTGAGGTGGTCGAGATCGGCAAAGATCATGGCCGCCATCCGGCAGCGGTATTTCCGAAACGCCGCGATCGCCTCCTCCATGAAGCCCCGCCGGTTCAGCAGTTTCGTCAGTTCATCCTGCTTGGATACGAAACTTAGAACCCGATTCTGCTCCTCGATCCGCTTTAAGGTCATGCGCACTTCTTTCCGGCTCTTTTCCTGCGCCTCCTGAAGCGTCATGTAGTGGAACATGCTGGCGATCTGCAGGCTGCACTCCAGAACGTAATTATAATCGCTCTCCGCGTTCTCGCAAAGGAACAGCCCGTAATGCCGTTCTCCTGCAAACAGAAGATACGCCGTGAACACATGGGGCGCGTCGGACGGGATCAGCGAGGAAAAGCCCTCCTTCCCGCCGATCGGCTGCCCGCCGCCTTGCGGCATGACTTTGAGTTCGTCGTTATGGTAATAGCCGCAAAGGCTGATGTGATCCGGAAGATCGATCTCTTTGTCCTTGGTGCACTGCACGATCTCCTGAAACAGCAGCATGTACGCGCATGGGAAGCCCATGGCCCGCAGCCGCTTTAACAGACATTCGATGTTTTCCTCGTAGGTCATGCCCGCCGTCATCAGATCGCGGGTAAACGAGGTGAGATACCACGTCTGCCGCAGGCGGCTGTTGCTTTCGGCGTGCATATCCATGATTTCCTTGGAATGGAGATAATTCTCCGACGCCGTCAGGATAAAGAGGATCTTGTCTTTTTCTTCGGCGTTTTCCGTGTGGTCGATCAGTTCCTGAAGCAGATCGTGGATACATTCGCCGATCATCTGCTCGGAAATGAACGGATAGGAATACGCCTTCCGCAGATAGCGCGAGATCGTCTCCTTGGAGAGCGCCTTGTCCCCGCAGTCAAATACATGGAAGACGATGTAATCGAACAGTTCTTCCAGTAGATAGTAATACTCTGTTTGCAGATGTTTATACGGAATCTGACCGAAGATCTCATCCGTGATCGCGCTGATCCGTTTTTTCAGATAATCCTGCATCGTCTTGTGGTCGACGTTTTCCATGCCTTTGCGCGCATACAGCTGATTGCACCCGCAGGAACCGCGCTTGCAGATGAAGGTCTTGATCTTGTTGGTCCGGACTTCCTCGCCGTAATACAGACGCAGCGCCGCGTGCAGCGCTTCATACGCATAAAAGATCCCGCTGTGGCTGACCGTCGTCAGAGACGGGTTTAATTTCCGGCAGATCTCCGAATCGTCGTAACCGGTGATTGCGATATCGCTGCCGATCAGAAGCCCCCGCCGTTCGCAGACGCTGTATGCGGTCTTTGCCATGTTGTCATTGGCGCAGACCAGCGCTTCGATCCCCGGATGGCCGTCAAGCAACTGCTCGACCTGTTCTTCCACCTGATCGGTATAATCGCCGTAGGCGATCATATTGTCCGTCACGCGCAGCCCTGCCTCCTTCATCACATCCCAATAGGCGCGCAGGCGTTCCTTGGAATCAAAATTGATCTTCGGGCCCGCAAGGAAGCAGATCTGCCGGTAGCGGTGGTCATATACAAGATGTTCCATGATCTGGCGCATACCGCCGTAATTGTCGGAAATGAGATACGGGATCTCGCTGTTGACGGAAACGTCCTCGATCAAAAGGCACGGGATGCCGGCGTACTGTTCCCAAAATTCCTGCTGCGACTTCACATAGCGGAAAGACGTCATCGAGCCGTAGGCCAGAATGATCACGTCCGGACGCAGATATTTGACGTATTCATGGATCTTGTGGAAATGAAAACTGTGCAGATCCTCAAACGTCTCGGATAAGACGGAACGGCAGTATTTCGGCACCTTCGCCTCTTTTACGAAAACCAGATTGATATTTTCTTCTTTTGCGCAGTAAGAAAACCCGTCCGTCAGTTCCTGCAGATATTCAGAATTGTTGGAGCCGACCACGATCGCGATAGTCGGTCTTTTCTTTTTTGCGTTCATCCTTCCCCCGCCCGATTCATGCAATCAAAATTACAATATATTTTATCATTTTGCGACAAAAAACACAAGCCCCGCGCATATGCGTCTTGTTCCGTCTTGTTCCGCCGACGGCGTTGTGCTATACTGTTAAAAAATTTGATCGGAGGGCTTGAGATGATCGTAAAGGAAAAAACGTTTCTGATCGGTGAAAAAGAACTGCTCCTGCGCAGCGCCATGCCGGAAGACGCCGCCATGATCCTGACATATCTAAAGAAAACGGCGGAAGAATCCAAATTTCTGTTAAGGGAACCCGACGAAGCCGCCGCTATGACGCTTGCGGAGGAAGAAGCGTTCCTCCTCGCACAGAACCGCTCTCCGCAGGATGTGATGCTGGTGGGCATACTTGACGGAACGTATGTCGGCAACTGCTCTTACAGCGGCCTTGGAAGCCGCCGGGTACGTCACCGCGCGACTGCCGCCATCGCCCTGTACCAGAAATATACCGGCATGGGGATCGGCCAAAAGATGTTTGAACATCTCTTCTCCGTCGCCGCGGAAAACGGCTTTGAGCAGTTGGAACTTGAAGTCCTGCGCGGCAATACAGGCGCGGTCCGCTTTTACGAGCGGATGGGGTTTCAAACAAACGGCGTCCTGCCCCGCTATTTCAAATACGCCGACGGAAGTTACGACGACGCCTTATTCATGACCAAACGGTTATAAGGCCAAACGACACGGAAAAAAGCGCCGGAAGTCTTGATCTTACTGACTTCCGGCGCTGTTTCAATTTCACCGATCATGGCGCGTGATGCTCACGCCTCTGTTTTTGGTTTACATTCCCATCTGCTTTGCAACTTCTTCCGCAAAGTTTTCTTCTTTCTTTTCCAGTCCTTCGCCGGTCTCAAACCGTACAAAGTCTACGACTTTCAGCGGCGTGCCGATGGCCTTGGAAACCTCGTCCAGATATTTTGCGACCGTCTGCTTGCCGTCCTCGGCCTTGACATAGACCTGATCCATCAGGCAGACTTCCTTTAACTGCTTGTTCAGGCGGCCTTTCACCATGCCTTCGATCACCTTTTCCGGCTTTGCGGATTCTTTCGGGTCGTTTGCGATCTGCGCGCGGATGATCTCCTCCTCTTTTGCAAGATATTCCGCATCCACATCGTCGTCGCAGACATACTTCGGGCTGAGCGCCGCTACCTGCATCGCCACATTGACGCAGGCTTCCTTTGCTTCGTCTCCCGCCTGACTGCATTCCGCCTTGACGATAACGCCGATACGTCCGCCGCCATGAAGATAAGAAACGACAAATCCGTTCTCCGCCTCTACCCTGCGGAAACGGCGGATCGTCAGGTTCTCGCCGATCACGGCGATCTTCTCCGTCAACGCGTCTTTGACCGTCTTTGCGCTGTCCTCATTCCAAGGCTCCGCAAGGAAGGTATCCAGATCCGTCGCATCAGACAAAAGCGCCTGACGCGCTACGGCTTCCACATAAGACTGGAAATCCGCGTTCTTCGCTACGAAGTCGGTCTCGGAATTGACCTCGACGACGGCTGCCTTCCGGTCGCCGTCCACAACGACGCGGCAGAGGCCTTCGGCTGCGATCCTGCCGGCTTTCTTTTCCGCCTTTGCCTGTCCGTTCTTTCTCAGATATTCAACGGCGGCGTCCATATCGCCGTCCGTCTCTCCCAGCGCCTTCTTACAGTCCATCATGCCTGCGCCTGTAAGTTCGCGCAATTCTTTCACCATTGCTGCTGTAACTGCCATGTTTCTATCCTCCAACAATCTATTTTCCGTTCTGTTTACGCTTCCGCCGCCTCTGCTGCGGCTTCTTCTTCCGAATCCGCTGCCACATCGACGTCCACCGTGCCCTGCTTTGCTTCGATCACGGCGTCCGCCATCTTGCCGACGATCAGTTTGACCGCGCGGATCGCGTCGTCATTGCCCGGAATGACATAATCCAGTTCTTCCGGATCGCAGTTGGTGTCCGCGATACCGATCAGCGGGATGCCAAGCGCGTGCGCTTCCTGTACGCAGATCCGCTCTTTCTTTGGATCCACGATGAAGATCGCGTCCGGAATCCGTCCCATTTCCTTGATACCGCCAAGGTTCTTCTGTAACTTTTCCATTTCCTTTCTCAGGTTCAGGACTTCTTTCTTTGGCAGAACGTCGAACGTGCCGTCTTCTTCCATCTTTTCGATGGCCTTTAACCTTGCGATCCTGCTCTGGATCGTCTTGAAGTTCGTCAGCATACCGCCCAGCCATCTCTCGTTGACATAGAACATGCCGCAGCGCTCCGCTTCAGTCTTGATTGCGTCCTGCGCCTGCTTCTTCGTGCCGACAAACAGGATGATACCGCCCTGCTCCGCAATATCGAAGACCGCGTCGTACGCTTCGTCGACCTTGCCTACGGATTTCTGCAGATCGATGATATAGATCCCGTTCCGCTCCGTATAGATGTACGGCGCCATTTTAGGATTCCATCTTCTGGTCTGATGTCCGAAATGGACGCCCGCTTCCAACAGTTGCTTCATTGAAATAACACTCATTTTCTTACCTCCCGGTTACTTTCTTCCACATAACTCATCCCGACTGCCCACCGAAACGGCACCGGAAAGCCGGTCCTTATGTGTGTTTACTTTTGAGCCGTCTGCTATTATAACACACGGCTTTTCATCCTGCAATCTTTTTTTCAAAGGAAAATGGCGCCGAAAAAATGCGCAAAAAAAGCGCGCAGGAAGACCCGCCTTTGCGGGCGAAACCTATGGCTCCTCCTGCGTTTCCTCCTGCTTTGTCGTCAGCAGTTCCGCGATCTCGAGAAACGTACTGTCCTTTGGGATCTCATGCGTTCCGACGCGCAGTTCATTGTCAAACCCCTGATCTGAAAGGAACATATCGAATGCGGCGGCACTGTCCACAAGCCCAAGATCCTGAAGACGCTGCGAGATCGCCGCGGAATTTTCCCCGCGCTGGATGGTGACGGCGACCTTTTCCACGGGCTGTTCTTCCTCTCCGTCTCCGGTCTGGCCTTCCTGCGCCGCCGCAGAATTTTTTTCAGGATCCGTCTGCTTTATATCCTCCGTTTCCTGCCCGTCTTCTTCTTGTTCTGTCATTCCAAGTTGTTTTGCTCTGGCGATCACGTCCTCGTCCGACATTGTCGGGCGGAAAAACGCGAAAGCGATCGTAAGCACCAGCGTTGTGACGACCACGCCGATCCCCGCGCCCCGCAGATAATATTTCAGTTTCATTCTTCTTCTCCGCTCCGAAAGAGTCCCAGCACCAGTTTGACTTCGCCGAGGCCGCGTCCCAACTGTTTCGCGATCTCCACCTCGCTATGCCCTTCCTGATAGAGGCGCAGGATCTCTTTATTCCCTCCGGCGTCCTCGCCGTCAGACAGTTCCTGCTGATGTTCCTTCAGCGCCTCCTCCATTGAAACGCGCTCCGGCATTTCAACGTCTGTTTCCACTTCCGCCTGTTCCAACTGCGTCTGCAGCATTTCCTGCAATTCTTCTTTTTCTTCTTCGACCGCCTTGCCCATCTGCACAAGTTCGGATTCCATCTGCTGGAGTTCCTTGGTCAGTTCCGTCGCCTTCTCCTGCTTTTCCTGCAGCATATCGTATAAAAAAACGATCTCGTTATGCGATTTGTTCATAGAATCTAAAACGGTATCCGAAAATTCGCTGATCGCCATGATCTTGTCGTTGGTTTCCTTATCTGTCTTGCGCTCCAGATCCTCCACCGCCTCGTCGATCTTTCCCTGAAGGGTCGTCTCGATCGCCGACGCGGATTCGTTTAAGTTCTTCTGCAGGATCGCCTTGATCTCTTTTTCGCTCATTTTTCTGATCTCGTCCAGATCGGACGGCGAGAGTTTCTCCGATACGAAAAAACTGACGACAAGAAAAATGCCGCCGATCAACAGCAGCGCGATTTCCAATGCTGTCATTTGCTCCTCCTATATCTTCATATCAAAAGACGGATGCGCGCCCTTGACCACAACGTGTCCGTCCGCCTTTTTTTCTTTTTCCTGCGAACCCTTTTTCTTTCGGCCGCGGTTTCCCTGATAACCGCTCCCGTCGCCTTCGCGATCGCCGTAGCGGTACTCGTTGTTCTGCGTCTCCTCCGTGGTCTTGACCGTCGACATGGCTCTTTCTTCCTGCCGCGCCACTTCCGCCTGAATATTCTGTTGCTGCAGGACCGGCTTGTTGTCCTCCGCCGTCTTGGCGTTGGTCGCGCCCTGCGTATTCTGGATCATCCCGTGCAATTCTACCGGCCGTATCGTCATGGAAACCCCCGCCTTTCTTTTTGCCGATCTATAAATTATTGAACTGGATCTCTCCGTTCTTTCTTTCAATACAGGTATACGATCTCTTATCCTTGACCGTGACGGACAGTTCCGAAATGGAGATCACCGTGCCCGGGAAGATGTCCCGATGTACCAAGACCTTCGCATGGCGGCTGTTCGTCATCTCCTTATGCAGCGCCTGAAATTCCTCCTCGGCTTCCTTCTTCTGCTGCTGGAGCGTCTGCCTCTGGTGCAGAAGCTGCTGATAATACTGCCTGTGTTTTTCCTCCAACTGCTGGCCCGCCTGAATCAGCGCGTTGTATTTTTCCAGAATCGGCGCGATCTTTTCCTGTTCCGCCCCGATTCCGGCGATCTCTTTCTGAAGATTTGCGTAGCGCTCCTTCTTTTCCGGCGCGATCCCGACTTCCACCTGCGTTTTCGCTCCCATCTGGGAACCGATACTGTTGGCGTCCACTTTTCCGCCCGCGCGGATCACGCCGCCGTTGATGAAGCCCTTGCGTTCCGCCACGATGATGTCTTCTCCGGCGGAGACTTCGCTGTAAATGATCGATCCGGACTCGACGTAACCTCCGGCAAAGACCTTCGCGTTTTCAATGTATTTTGTGATGATGTTGCCCTGCGCCTCCACGACGCCGCGGTGCATCCCCTGAATACCGCACCGGACAATGATGTTGCCGCCGGCCTGAAGCAGCGCGTCTTCCACGCTTCCTTCCACGACGATATCCCCGTCGGCGATCAGCGTAAATCCGCCTCGGACGCTCCCCGCCACATGCACGTTGCCGTTGTAGCGGATATCTCCGGTGGAATTGTCGACATCCGCCGGAACTTCATAGACGCTTGAAACGAACGCCTTGCCGTCCGTCAACGCCACATGCCCTGTCACATCGGAAAAAAGTTCCAGCCCGTCTTCCGACAGCGAGATGTTCATGCCGTATTCCAGCGCGCGGTTCTTGACCGTGCGCGGCGAGATCGTCTTGCCGAACACGTCCACGCCCGGTTCTCCCGGCTCCATCGGATGCAGCGTGGCAAGTTTGTCTCCCTTTTCGACGTGGCAGATCATGTTCAGGGAATGGTAATCTACGGAACCGTCCTCGTTATGCTTTGGTTTGAGCGACGGATTTGTGTTGAAGTAATATTCGATCCGCGCGTCTTTGCCGTGCAACGGCTGCTTTCCTTCCGCGAGCACAAGCGGCGTGCAGTAGACCGGTTCCTGAAGGAACGCGCTGATGACTTCCCCCTTGATCCCGTGTTTGACCCCGCGGCCTTTGAGTTCGGCCATGATGTCGGCATACGACAGCGGGCTGCCTTTTGCGGACGGCGGATAAAATACGGCCGTGATCTTCATCTTGTCCAGCGAACAGTTCAACTCCATACTGCCGGAAAATTCAATCCCGTCGCCTTCCGCCAGCATGATCTCGCAATCCGTCCCCTGCGCGACAGCCTGCGCCACATCGGCTTCCGAGTATCCGTAGATCCCCTGCGATGATAAAAAAGAAGCCAGTTCTTTATAAGAAACTGGTACTCCCTCCTCTTTCGGCGCAAAAATCCGGCAGACGGCCGTCTTGTTCATCCATCGAATTTGAAAGTAACCGTTTTTCTGCTCCATCCCTTCTCCTTGTCTTACATCTCGCTGGTCAGTATGCCAAGATAATCGCCCATGCGCTTGCGCATCTTGACGATGGCTTTCGTATGCAGCTGCGATACGCGGCTTTCCGATACTTCCAGCACACGGCTGATCTCCTTTAAGGTCAGATCCTCATAATAGTACATCAGGATCACCTTTTTTTCTTTTTCCGTTAAAAGTTCGAGCGCTTCCGCGAGCATTTCTTTTAATTCCTGCTGGGAGACCATGTCCTCCGGCTGTATGAAATGGGAATTGCTGTTTGCGTCCATCACGGGCTCCGCGCCCTGTTCCACATATTCATTCAGGGAAACGACGTTGGTGATCTTGAGCTGCGACTGCCAGTCCAGATACTCGTCGTCCGTCACGCCGAGTTCCCTCGCGATCTCCTCGTCCGTAGCGTTCTTTCCCGTGCGCATTTCGATCGACTTGATCGCTTCGTCGATCTTTTTCTGTTTCTGCCGCACCGTCCGCGGGATCCAGTCCATCTTGCGGATCTGATCGAGGATTGAACCGCGGATCCGCAGGCTGGCGTAAGTCTCGAACTTTACGTCTTTATCGAGATTGAACTTGTCGATCGCGTCGATCAGCCCGAAAATGCCGTAACTGACCAGATCGTCAAATTCTACGTTTTTTCCCAGATACATACTCAGGCGTCCCGCCACCACCTTGACCAGCGGCGCATACTCGATGATGAGCTGCTCCCGCAGTTCCGGCGCGGGCTTTTTTCTATATGATTCCCATAGTTTGTCTCTGTCTACCGTCTTCATTCCCGTCCCCCGTTACGCTTTTTCCGGTCCGTTACTGCCGGGAAGCGTTGTCTTCTTCCGTCCGGATATCTTCCAGTTCGCTCTGTTCTTCCGCCTCGGCCGGTTCTTCTTCCGGCTCCTCCTCCATCACTTTGAACGATCTTTCGATCACGACGCGGAGCACGATCCCCAAGATGCCGAAGACGACAACGGAACCCAAAAGCCTCATCGTAAATACGGAAAACGGTACGCCCTGCACGATCGACGCCACGCAGGAAATTCCTGCCGCGAGCAGCGTCACCATGATCGGGATCGGTTTTGCATTGATGCGCTTTGCTTTCATCCTTGTCTCCTAGATCGTCTTTTCCGGCTTGCCGACGGCCTTGATAAGATAATCCCCCGTCTCGCTGTAAAGTTCCACGGTCCGTCCGAAATTTAAGCCCGTATCCTCCGCCACAAGGCGGATACCGAGCGCCTTGAGTTTTTCTCTGGAAGCGATGGCGTTCTTTTCGCCGATATTGATACTCTGCGCGCTGGAATTGCTCAACTCAAACATCTTCGCGCCGCCGGCGATCTTTGCGACGATACGGCTCTTGTTCGCGCCCTCTTTGATCATATCGTCGTATAATTTTTGTATGCCCGTATCCGCGAATTTCGCGATATTGGCATTGTTTCTGATCTGTGTACTGTCAGGCAGCATAATATGCGCAAGACCGCTGATCTTCGTGACCGGATCGTACAACGCAATACCGATGCACGATCCCAGACCGATGGTCGTCAAGACGTCGGGCGCTCTGCACACTTTCAGATCTGCCATTCCGACCTTTATCAATTGTCCCATTATCTATCCCCTTAAACAGGCAACCCCAACGCCCGCAGGATCTTTTCGTAAGAATCCTCCTCCGGCATCAGGATAAAATATCCGTCTATTCCCAGTTCATCGCTGAACTCCGTCTTGATCAGCAGCGCATTATCCCCCATCATGCCGAACTGGATCGCCGGCACGCTCAGGATCGCCGCCGCCATATCGATGGCAACAAACGGGACGGTCGGCGTGATGGTAAGGTTGGTCAGTCCGGACAACGCGGACAGATAGGATCCCGCAATGATATTGCCGACCTCTTTGATCGCGGAAAGATCCATTTCGTCAAAATCTTCCATATAATCGTCCGCCCGCATCATCAGGCGGTTGACAATATGGTGCGCGGACGGCATATCCATCAGAAACATCATGCTCCCGTTGATGTCCGTCTCGACCCCGAGCATGATCCCGACGATCACGTCGTCCTCCGCGCCAATGGAAGTGCCGATCTTTTCCACCGGCAGAAACTGTACTTCAGGGACGTTCATATCGATCCGCAGGCCGAGCATATCCGCGATCGCCGTCGTGGCGTTGCCCGCGCCGATATTGCCGATCTCCTTCAGCACATCCATATACATTTCATTGACTTGTTGTAAACTCAGCATTTACGCACTCCTCATTCTATGATACTTCCACCTCGTTCAAAACAGACGAGATCTCAAGAATGGAGATCAACTGTTCTCCGTTCTTTCCGATACCGCTGATATAGTTTCCCTTGTCGCTCTGCGATCCCTGCGCGTTCCTATCGATCTCGTCTTCGGTCAGCGCAATGACCTCGCGCACTTCGTCAACGACCACGCCGACCAAGCCCTGTTCTTCGGTCTTCAAGATGATGATACGGGACAGATCGGTAAACGTATCGTCCTCAAGCCCCATCTTGCGGCGCAGGCTCATCAGCGGCACGACCTCGCCGCGCAGGTTGATGATCCCGATATAGTGGAACGGCGCTTTCGGCACTCTGGTGATCTTGCACATGCGCACGATATTGTCGACAAAGGAGATGTCCAGCCCGTACTGTTCATTTCCAATGGATACAACGATATATTGAACCTTTTCCTGTTCAACGATTTCTACTCCATATTCATCCGTCATGCTTTTTTACCTCCCAACTAAAAGATCGCGTTTACGTCGATGATCAGCGCCACTTCGCCGTCGCCGAGGATGGTCGCGCCGCTGATGATCTTGTTATTGTCGATACACTTGCCCAGCGATTTGATAACGATTTCCTGCTGTCCGATCAGATTATCCACAACAAGGCCCGCCAGATTGTCGCCCTTCTTGACAACGACGACGGTCAGGTTTTCGGATTCTTCTTCCTTCGGCGCGGAATCCAAGAGTTTGTCCAGACGGATCAGCGGAATGACCAGCCCTCTTAAATGGATGACTTCTTCCGCCTGCACATACTTGATGTCGCCGACCGGAATATCTTCGATGTTCTGGATGGAGCCCAGAGCGATCGCGTATTTCTCATCCCTGACTTCGACCATCAGCGCCTGAATGATCGCAAGCGTCAGCGGCAACCGGACGGTAAAGGTCGTGCCGGAACCCAGCGTGCTCTTAACATCCACATCGCCGCCCAGCGCTTCAATGCCGGATTTGACGACGTCCAGACCGACGCCTCGGCCGGAGATGTCCGTGATCTGCTTCGCCATGGAAAATCCCGGGTTGAACAGGAAGTCGATGATCTCCTTCTGTGAAAGGTTGGCCGCCTGTTCCTCTGAGACCAGACCGCGTTCCACCGCTTTGGCGCGGACTTTGTCCGTATTGATACCGGCGCCGTCGTCGCCGACTTCGATGATGACGTTATTGCCTTCCTGGAAGGCTTTCAGGAAAATGCTTCCGGCTTCCGGCTTGCCAATGCGGACGCGTTCTTCCGGCGGCTCGATACCGTGATCGGCGGAATTACGCAGAAGATGCTGTAACGGATCGCCGATCTGATCGACCACGGTACGGTCCAGTTCCGTTTCTTCACCGGACATATATAATTCCATCGGTTTGTTTAATTTGCGGCTCAGATCCCGAATCATACGCGGGAACTTGTTGACAACGCTCTCGATCGGCACCATGCGGACCTTCATGACCGACTCGTGGAGATTGGTCGTGATTCTCTCCAGATATTCGATCTGGTCGTGGAAGGACTGGGAGGCGTAATCGCCGCTCTGCTCGGAGTCGCTGATGGATACGAGGCTGTTCTTCGCGATGATCAGCTCGCTGACCTGATTCATGAGCGCGTCCAGTTTTTCGATATCCACACGCACGGTCCGGCTCGTCACCGGCTTGTTTGCCGAGCCCTTGCCGCTTGCCGCGTTGCCGTTTGCGGACTTCTGCTGTGCTGCCGCGGCCGCAGGTTTTGCCGCCGGTTCCGGTACGGCCTTTTCCTGCGTCTGCGCCGGCGCTTCTTCTTTCTTTTCTTCTTTTTCGTCATAAGCGGACGCCTGCACCGCTTCCGCTTCCACCTTTTCGATCTCGGAGACCTCGCTGATACTTGCGACGATCGGATCGAGTTCGGACGCGGAGGATACGATCAGATGGAACGTAAGGTCGAACTTCTCGTCTTCAATGTCCTGCGAACTCGGGTTGTAAACGAGGATCTCGCCGAAATCCTCGATCGCCTTGAAGACAAGAAAGGCTCTGGCCGCCTTGAGCAGGCAGTCCTTTTGAATATGTACCGTCATGCCGTAAAGATGCAGTCCCGCATCTTCGGCTTCATGCAGACGCGCAATGGAAGGATCGTCCAGTTCCAGAGAAAGATAGGCTTTTTCGCCTTCCGTCGCAGGCGCCGCTTCTTCTGCGGGTTCTTGCGCCGCTTCCGTCGCTTCGCCGCCGCCCTCAAGATATTCGTTCAGCAGTTTGATCAGCGCTTCGTTGCCGTTGTCGCCTTCATTGGATGTGCTCTTGATGGTATCCAGATATTCTTCAATGGCGTCCAGACATTTGAAAAGAATATCGATCAGTTTGCTGTTGACTTTGACATTGTCGTTGCGGATCTCGGAGAACACATTTTCCATGTCATGGGTCAAATGCTGCATCTTTTTGAAGCCCATGGTACCGGCCATTCCTTTCAGCGAATGGGCCGCACGGAAAATCTCGTTGATGACGTCCTTATTCTCCGGCTCTTTCTCCAGGATCATAATGTTGTCGCTCAGACTTTGAATGTGCTCGCTCGTTTCATCAATGAAAATGTCCAGATATTGACTTACATCCATCTCTTATCCTCCCAGTTTCTTCACGATTGCTTCTGCTACTTTGTTGATAGGAACCACTTCGTCGGAAAGGTGATTGTTGGCGATGGACTTCGGCATACCGTAGACCACGCAGGTCTCCTCACTCTCCGAGATGCAATAGATCCGCTTGTGCTTCTTCAGCGCCGCGATCCCCTTGGTCCCGTCGGAACCCATGCCGGTCAGGACCACGCAGATGATCTCGTCATAACTGCTGTTTTGCAGCGAATCGTACATGACGTCCGCGCAGGGGCGTAAACTGTTGACCGGCGGATCGTCGCTGATGCGCACGAACGCTTGGTTTTTTTGATTTTCACAGATCTTCATATGCTTACCGCCGGGCGCGATATAGATCCATCCCGGCTGGAGGACGTCGCCTTCCGCCGCCTCCTTGACGTGCACCTTGCTGCTCTGGTCGAGCCTTTCCGCCAGCGCTTCGGTAAAGCCCTCCGGCATATGCTGCACCAACACCATCGGTACGCTAAGATCCTCGGGCAGCATCGGCACCATCACATGCAAGGCCTGCGGGCCGCCCGTGGAACAGGCGAGCGCGATCAGTTTTTTGCCGCCGGCCGCCCTGCCCGCAGGCTTTTGCGCCTTCGGCGGCTCGATCGGTTTTGGCTCTACGGCTTTTGGTACTTCCGTCGGTTTTGGCTCTACGGCCTTTGGAACTTCCGCCGGTTTTGGTTCGGCGGCCTTTGGAACTTCCGCCGGTTTTGGCTCGGCGGCTTTTAGCGTCCTTCTTTGCGTCGGAACCTCTGCGGCTTTTTCCGGCGCATCCGCGCTCCTCGTCCTGCCGCCCTGCGACGGCCGCCTGGCGATATTGTCGAGGATCTCCAGCGTCCGGCTGGCGTTCGCCGCCACGCTCTCGGCAAAATCCAGCGGCGCTTCCTCCGCTCCCGCCGAAGGCGTGCGCCGACGGACCGGACGGCTCTCCGCGGCTGCCGCTTTGTGCATGATCTCAAGGAGCCGCTGCGCGAAATCGCCGTGATCCATATTGATCTGGCCTTTGCGGCAGATGAACTCGTAAACGCCGAGTTCCATGGCCCTGACCATGACATCGCGGTCTTCCTTCAAATCGGTGATGATCGCGATGATCGGCACCCGATATCCCTGCGCGTTGAGTTTTTTCAACAGACGGATACCGTGCAGGCTCGGCATGGTCATGTCCATGACGATCAGATCGTAGTCGTTCGCCATTATTTTGTTGTAAGCATCATCTCCGCTGGCACTTACGTCCGCAACGTGAAAATCATGATCCGAATTGATTATACCACACATTTTCCTTCTCATGAGTGCAGAGTAATCAACCACAAGAATGTTTACCATTATATTCCCTGTTCCCTTTTCCTTAGTCTTCGCTCTTCCTCAAAAATGAAACTGATGACCTGCTCTTTGATCTGGTTGTTTTTGAAGAAGAATTTTACGCGATGCACATATTTCTCCCCGTCTTTCGCCTTTTCCGTCGACAGCACCTTTCCGACCACTTCGATCGCCTTCTGTTCCTTCTGACATTCCAGCTGGAACTGGATCAGAACGTAATCGATGCCTGAAAGGGAGTTGGAGGTGACGAACCTCGTGCCGCCGCCGCTGAGATCGAGCATCGTACCCATCCCGCGGACCTTCATATCCTCCAGCGCCGTCATGTAGCGTTTGACCTCTTCGATCGTCTCCTGCGTGGCCGCCCCTTCCGAAAGCCCCATGAACATCAGCGGGATCATACATTCCAGACGGAAATATTCCCTGCGCTGGTAGCGTTGGAGGGGATCGCGGATCTCGACGCGCAGCAGATAGAACTGCTCCCTGCGGATATGGTCAATCACCGTGCCTTCGCCTTTATACATCCCCGACGGCGTCGTGAAGATGAACTCATAGCGGATGTGCTTTCTGAGCAGCTGCAGTTTTCCGGCGATCGTCGGCATGTTGACCTCGATGATCCCGTCTTCCGGCACGTCGAAGACCGTGGAATAATAAACGCTCTGATCCACGTCCGGCGAGGACTCCCGCTCCGCGAGCTGTACGATCCTGATATCTACTTTACTTCCCGGTAATAAATCGCTTAGTTGCATAAAAACTCCCGATCATTTATGAATAAACTGGTTGAACATCTGCGTGATCCCCCAGCGGTAACGGTTGCCGTCGTCGCCGGTCAGCAGGTTCTGCGCGATGATCTCAAACGCCTTGGTCGCGCGCGCGCCCGGCGCGCTCTGCGATACGATCTTCTGGTTGCGGACCGCCTTCTCCAGAACCGGATCCGACGGGATCATCCCGAGATAATGCAGCGTCCCGTTTAAGAATTTGTCCACGACGGAGACCATTTTGTCATATACGGCCATCCCTTCGGCTTCCGAGGTGACTTTATTCGCCACCAGATGGATGTTCGTGCCGTTGCGGATAAACTTCGGGCTCTTGTAGAGCGCTTTGAGCAGCGAATAGGAATCGGTCAGGGAACTTGGTTCCGGCGTCGTGACGACGATCACCTCCGGACTGGCGAGCACAAATTCCAGCACCGCGTCCGATACGCCTGCGCCGGTGTCGATGATCAGCACGTCGCAAAGGTCGTTGAGCAGCGACAGGCTGTGCACCAGATAGGTAATCTGTTCCGCGGACAGATTGTTCAGGCCCACGATCCCCGATCCGCCGGAGATAAACCCGATGTCCATCGGCCCCTTGGTGATGATCTCGCGGATGCTCTTGCCGCCGAAGATCAGATCGCTCAGATTATATTCCGGCACGGTCCCAAACATCACTTCGACATTGGCCAGACCGAAATCGGCGTCTAAGATAATGACGCGCTGCCCCATCTTGCGGAACCAGAGCGCAAGGTTGACGGCCATATTGGATTTGCCGACGCCGCCTTTGCCGCTGGTAATGGTGATCACCCGGGCGTTTCCTATATTATGCTGATTTTTCTGTTTAATGACGTTTCTTAATTGTTCGGCCTGATCCATTATCTGCCTCCCAATAACTGTTTGACGAGTTTCTGCGTATCGACTTCCTCGATGTCGTCCGGAACGTTCTGCCCCGTCGTGACATAGGAAAGCGCCGCCTGCGTGTGCATACGGATATTGTAAATGTTGCCGTAAGCGCTCGTCTCATCGAGTTTGGTGAAGATCAGGGAAAACTGGCAGAACTCGCGGTAGATATCCGTGATCTCCACCAGATCCTTGTACTTCGTCGTCGCGCTCAGCACCAGAAAGATCTCTCTTTCGTATTCCGCCGGAAGGCTGGAGAGGAGCCGTTTCATGTCCTCCCGCTGTTCGCTGTTCTTATGGGAAAATCCGGCGGTATCGACTAAAATTAAATCGAAATGTAATAATTTCTCCACTTCTTTTCCGATATCCTCCGGCGTATAGACGATCGAAAGCGGCGTGCCGAGGATATTGGCATAGGTGCGGAGCTGTTCCGCCGCCGCGATCCGGTAGGTGTCCGCCGTCAGAAGCGCCACCTTCTTATCCTGTTCCACTTTGTATTTGGACGCGAGTTTGGCGATCGTCGTCGTCTTGCCGACGCCGGTCGGCCCGATGAAAAAGACGACCTTCGGTTTCTTCTGCGTCAGCGTGATCAGACGCGGCGTGCCGAGTTTTAAGATCATCTTCTGATAGGCGTTTGAGATCAAAAACTGCAGGCCGTCCGTGCTGTGGCTCACGCGGTCCATATCGTCCATCAGCTGGTTGATGTAAGTCTCGTTCACTTCGCTCTCGAGCAGCACCTTATACATCATGCGGAAAAAAGCCTGATGGTCGGACGAAACGCCGTCGAAGCGGACAGATCTTTCATTTTCGTCTTCTTCACGCGCATCGTCTGCGTAAACGCTGCTTTCTTTTGCATAAACGCTGTCTTTTTTTGCCGGAGCGTGGTCTTCTTTTGCATAAACGCGGTCTTCTTTTGCAGGAACGCCATCATCTTTTGCAGGAGCGCTCTCCACGCGGGCCGCCGTCTCCTCCAGCGGGCGGAAATCGTTCCGCGCGATCACCTGATTGACCGCCGCAAACGCATCTTTTAGCGTTTCTTCCTCGGCAAGCGGCGGGATCGTGATCGGTTCGTCCGCGACCATGTCTACCCGCCGCTTGTTGGCGTCGCTCTCCTTTGGCGGCATCGCAAAGCGGCGCGGCAGCACATCGTCTTCGATCGCCGCCGTAACCTCGAACGTGCTCTTTTTGAAAACGCCAAAGAGACCGCTGCCGCGAATCTCCTTGATGTTCATAATGACAACGGATTCTCCCATCTCGCTCTTTGCCTGCGCGATGGCTTCTTCTTTTGTTTTGCCCTGAAACTTTTTAATGGTCATTTATCCTGTCACCATCCCTACTGACTGCAGTTCCACATCGGAATCCACTTCATTATACGATACGACGATCAGATCCTTGACATAATCCTCCGTCATTTTCTTGAAATACATCCGCACGATCGGGGAAGTGACCACGATCGGCATTTTGCCCAGTTCTTCCAGTTTTGCGATCTGCTCCTGCAAAGAAGCCATGATGGCGCGGATCCGCTCGGGATCCAGCGTCAGATACGCGCCCTGCTCCGTCTGCTTGATCGAACCCATGATATCCTGTTCGACCTTCGGATCGAGCGTGATACAACTGGTGACTTCATTCGGCACAAAATACTTGCTGGAGATCGAACGCTTCAATCCCTGCCGGACATACTCCGTCAAAACGTCCGTATCTCTCGTTACGGCGGCGTGATCCGCCAAAATCTCGAAGATCGACAGAAGATCGCGGATGGAGATCCCCTCGCGCAGAAGGTTCTGCAATACCTTCTGGATCTCGCCGAGGCCGAGCAGTTTCGGCGTCAGTTCGTCCACAAGCGCAGGATTCGTCTCCTTGAGGTTGTTGACAAGATTCTGCACATCCTGCCGCGTCAGAAGTTCGGAAATATGGGACCGGATCACTTCCGTCAGATGCGTCGCAATGATGGACGGCGGATCCACGACGGTATAGCCCAGACTCTCCGCGCGCTCGCGCTGGCTGTCCGTGATCCAGATCGCCGGCAGATGGAAGGACGGTTCAAACGTCGGGATACCCGTGATCTCCTCCTCCACATAGCCCGGATTCATCGCCATATAATGGTCGAAAAGGATCTCCCCTTCCGTGACCTGAATGCCTTTGATCTTGATGATATATTGATTTGGATTGAGCTGGATATTGTCACGCAGCCGGATGATCGGCACCACCGTGCCCAGTTCCAGCGCGATCTGCCGCCGGATCATCACGACGCGGTCCAGAAGATCGCCGCCCTGATTGACGTCCGCCAGCGGTATGATGCCGTAGCCAAATTCCAGTTCGATCGGATCCACCTGCAGCAGGGAAACGACGTTCTCCGGCCGCCGGATCTCCTCGGCTTCGGATTCTTCCGCCGCCACTTCTTCTTCGATACTCTCCTCGCCGATGGTCTTTGCCATGGAACGGCCCGTGATCAGAAACGCGCCGCCGAACGCGCCGAACAACACCGGATTCAGCGGCGTGACAAGTCCGAGGAAGATCATCACGGCGCCGACGATATAAAGGACCTTCGGAATCCCGAACAGTTCCTTTACCATCACATCCCCGAAGTCCGCTTCTTTGGAGCCCTTGGTCACAAGGATACCCGTGGACAGGGAGATCAGCAGCGACGGGATCTGGGAGACCAGACCGTCGCCGATCGTCAGGATACCGTACTGCTGGATCGCGTCGGCAAACTCCATGCCGCCGCGCATGACGCCCATAATGCTGCCGCCCACCAGATTGATGACGGTAATGATCAGGCCCGCGGTCGCATCTCCTTTGACGTACTTGGTAGCACCGTCCATAGAGCCGAAGAAACTGGACTCGCGCTGAATCTTCTCCCTGCGCTCTCTCGCTTCCATATCGGTAATGGCTCCGGTATTCAAGTCCGCGTCGATCGCCATCTGCTTACCCGGCATCGCGTCCAGCGTAAAACGCGCCGATACCTCAGCCACACGCTCGGAACCTTTGTTGATGACCATAAACTGAATGATGATCAAAACGATGAAGACGATCGCGCCGATGACCAGATCGCCGCCGCCGACGAACTGCCCGAACGTCTCCACCACGTTGCCCGGATCGCCGGTCGTTAAGATCAGCCTCGTCGACGATACGTTCAATGAGATACGGAAGATCGTAGTGAACAGCAGAAGCGTCGGGAAGTTCGACAGATCGAGCACTTCCTGCACAAACAGCACGTCCATCAGCACGATCAGCGCCATCGAGATGTTGAGCGCCAGCATGATATCTAAGAGGATGGAAGGAATCGGTATGATGAAGAACACAATGGCCGCCAAGAGATATGCCGCCACGCCGATGTCCGCTTTTTTTATGCTGCTCAGATCCATACGACTCCTTCCTCCTTTCTTTTCTTTTTCCGCAAAAGCGCGGAGCCGTTTTTATCGGTATGCCTACCGGACGCCGCCACGGTTATTGTAGACCACGGCAAGGATCTCCGCGACGGCCTGATAGAGTTCCGGCGGGATCTCCTGCCCGACGTCCACCGTGGCGTATAAGGCGCGCGCGAGCGGCTTGTTCTCCATGATCGCCACCTGATGTTCTTTGGCCGTCTCCCTGATCTTCAGCGCCAGATAGTCCTCGCCTTTTGCCAGCACCACCGGCGCCGACTCCTGCTGCGCGTCATAGCGGATCGCAACGGCAAGATGCGTCGGGTTCGTGATAACGACGTCGGCCTTCGGCACGTCCTGCATCATCCTTCGCTGCGACGCCTCGCGCATCCTCTGCCTCTGCTGGCCCTTGATCTGCGGGTCGCCCTCGGTATCTTTATACTCATCCTTGACTTCCTGCTTCGTCATCTTCATGTCTTCGTTGAACTTATGACGCTGATAGATGTAATCCGCCACGCCGAGGACGAGGTAGACGATACTGATCCGCAGCCCCGTGTCGATGATGATACTGCCGATCAAAGAAATCGCCTGATTCAGCGAGATATCATACAGGATGAACAGATTGTTCGCCTGATCCCGAATGGAGGCATAGGCGATGTAAAAAATTAAAGCGACTTTTAATATCGACTTTATCAGGTTGAAAATGGCCTCTTTGGAAAAGATCCTCTTAAACCCGTTGATCGGGTTAAATTTTTCCAGTTTCGGCTGCATGGCCTTTCCCGAAACCGTCCAGCCCACCTGCACCAGACTGACGATGAAGGCGACGATAAAACCGATCGCCAAAAACGGAAGGCAGGCTAAGAGCAACTGCAGATAGACCTGATTCATCATGCCGGCGGCTTCCCTGACGGTGAGCCGTTCCGGATCGTCCAAGCCAAACTCCGGTATGAGCCCGTAAGCCCATTGGAAGATGTTCATAAAACGTTCGCCGAGAAAGGAAACAAAGAGCCGCAGGCTCACAAACAGCGCGATCAGCGTAAACGCCGCGTTCAGTTCCTGACTTCGGGCGACCTTGCCCTCCTCTCTGGCGTCTTTTAATTTTTTTGCAGTGGCCGGCTCCGTCCTTTCGCCGCCCGGCCCGTCCTGCGCGAACCACTGGAGATCGTATGATAAGACCCTTGTTGTCTCCACTTTTCAAGCCTCCCGTATATCCCGGCCGAAGTCAGGTGTACATGCCCTCGATAAAGGAAACGATCAGTATCCGCATTTCCCGGAAAATAAAGTTTGCAATGTCCGGCAGCAGGAAGATCGTCAAAAACAGCACCGCCAGACCGACCAGAAGTTTTAACTGGATACCTACGGCAAACATATTCATCTGCGGGGCGACCTTCGCCATGATCCCGAGGATCGCGTTCATGATCATCATGCAGGCAAAGACCGGAAGCACGATCCGAAACGCGATGATGAAAAGATCCGCGCAGTATTGGATCATACTCTCAAGCAGCGCGTCCATCTGAAAGACGGCGCCGCCCAGTGGGATCAGCGAAAAGGAATCCACCAACGCCCGCAGGATGAACAGGTGCATATCGGAAAGGATCAGCAGCATCAGGATGACGTACTGGTAAAAATTACCGCTCACGCTGACCTCCGTGCGCGAAGACGGATCAAAGATGGTCGCCATGGAAAGGCCGATATCCATATCAATGATCGTGCCCGCATATAAAATAATGGAATTACAAATATTTGCCGCATATCCGATGAGCAATCCTGTAATTCCTTCTTTCAGCACTAATACCGCATATCCAATTTCCGTTCCGTAGGATACTTCCGTCTCCGGTACCGTATAAAACATCAGTATCGAAAGGAAAAGGGCGACCCCGATCTTGACGCGGGCCGGTGTGTGCGCCATGCCAAAAAAGGGGGCGATAAATACGAAACTTGCGATCCTTACCAATATCAGCAGGAAATATTCCAATGTGTTGATATCAAAAGTATAGGAAACCATCGACTTTTTGCCTAGATATAGATACTAAAATCATTCCACAGTTCCGTGATAAATTCCGTCACATGCTCGAGGATAAACGGCCCGAAGATCAAAAGGCTGATAAACACCGCGAGGATCTTCGGCACAAACGTCAGCGTCTGCTCCTGAATGGAGGTCACCGTCTGGAAAATACTGACGATCAGGCCCACCACAAGGGAAACCAGCAGAACCGGCGCGGCGCATATGATAACGGTATAGATCGCGTCCCTGACAATATCCAATACCTGTCCTTCTGTCACAATATCACCTCAATCCATCAATAATAGAAACTCCGGATCAATCCCTGGATCACCAGTTCCCATCCGTCCGCCAGAACAAAGAATAAGATCTTGAACGGCAGAGAGATCGTCGTCGGCGGAAGCATCATCATACCCATGGACATCAACACCGAAGAAACCACCATGTCGATGACGATGAACGGCACATAGATCACAACGCCGATCGTAAAGGCGCGCCGCAGTTCGCTCAAGATAAAACTCGGGACTAACACGACAAACGGCACGTCGTCGTAATCTTCGTATGTGGTATCCGAGATCTCGCAGAAGAAATTCAGATCTTTTTCTTTTAACTGCCCGTACATGAACTGCCGGATCGGCATCATGCCCGCTTCCATCGCCTCGTCCTGCGTGATCTCGCCGCGGTCCAGCGGCTGGATCGCATCCTCGTTGATCTGCTGGAACGTCGGCCACATGATAAAGAGCGTCAGAAACAGCGCCAGCCCGATCAGGATCTGATTCGGCGGCGCCGTCTGCGTACCAATGGCCGCCCTCACAAAATGCAGCACAATGATGATACGGGTGAACGACGTCAGCATGATGAGGATGGACGGCGCAAGCGATAGGACGGTCAAGATCAGAAGGATCCGCACCGTCGCGGACAGCGTTCCCGAATCAGAGTCGAAGGTCAGGCTGAAACCGCCCTGTCCCGTCACCTGATCCGACGCGTTCGGCGCATTCTCCGTCGCCCCATATTCCGCCGCATAGACGCGGTTTTGGCAGAGGAGACAGAGCCCCAGTACAAAAAACGCCGTCGCGGCCAAAATACTGACAAGGCAGAAACTACGTTTTATTTTGCTCATAGTTTCACCTACTTTTTCGGTAAATGTTCTTTGAATCTGTTCAGGATCTCCTCGAAGTCGCCCTTTACGGTCGGGACTTCCGGATCTTCGTCCGGGATCTCCTTTAACTGTTCCGCGGTCATTTCACCCAGCAGCGTGATCTCGTCCTTGCCGATCGCAACGACAAAATACCGGTCTTTTCCGGCCTGAATCAACTGGATGTACTTGTTGGCGGACAGTTTTAAGGTCTCCGCCACATTCAGGTTTTTGGAAATACCCTGTTTTTTCTGATAGCCCGCGATCCACCGCGTGGAATAATAGGTCAGAACGAGGATCAGCACAAAACAGAATACCACCACCGCCAGTTGAAAGAGGCTCTCCCCCGCGGAAGATAACAGGATCATCTTAGCCGATGACCTTCTTTACCGCTTCCAGAACACGTTCTGCCTGAAACGGCTTTACGATGAAGTCTTTTGCGCCGGACTGGATCGCTTCGATTACCATGGCCTGCTGACCCATGGCGGAACACATGATAACGCTGGCGTTACCGTCCTTTGCACGGATCGCTTTCAGCGCTTCGATACCGTCCATTTCCGGCATCGTAATGTCCATCAGGACCAGATCCGGATGCAATTCCTCGTATTTGGCGACGGCGACCTTGCCGTTTTCCGCCTCGCCGACTACGTTGTAGCCGTTCTTGCCGAGAATGTCTTTGATCATCATTCTCATGAAAGCCGCGTCGTCACTGATTAAGATGTTCTTTGCCATTTTTGATCTCCTTTATAATTATTTCATGATTTCGGTGATTCGGATACCGAAGGATTCTTCGATCACGACCACCTCACCTTTGGCAACATATTTTCCGTTGACTAAAACGTCGATAGGCTCGCCTGCGATCTTGTTCAACTCGATGATCGTACCCGGGGCAAAATCCAGAATGTCCTGAATGGACTTGTGGGTCCTTCCCAGTTCTACCGTCACCTCCAACGGCACATCCATGATCAAGTCGATATTCTCAGGCTGGAGCGGCATCTGATACGTTCCAGCGAACGGTTGAAATTGCGCGGGCTGCACGTTGACCTGCTGTACCGCCATCGGCGGCGGCTGCATCATCGCCTGTTGCTGCATACCCATGTCCATCATCGGCGGAGCCTGCTGCTGTACCTGCTGCTGCGTCTGTACCTGCTGCTGCGGCTGTTCCTGTACGGGCGCCTGCGGCTCCGGCTCGGAAAACGCCGCGTCATTTACGGTGGACGCCGAGTCGATCTCCATATTGCTCATGATGCTCTTGCACATTTCCTTGGCAAGCGCGATCGGATACAACTGCATGATCTCGCTGTCGATCAAGTCGCCGATCAGCAGTTTGAACGTGATCATGACGAAATGGTCGCCAAGGAAATTATCGATGTCCCCGCCTTCGGGCGTCTCCTGAAGATCGATCAGGTCGGAAGACGGCGGGCTGATGTCGATCATCCTCTCAAGCATTGAGGAAAGGGATGTGGCGCTGGAACCCATCATCTGGTTCATCGCCTCGCTGATCGCGCTCAGATGGATCTCCCCGACGTCGCCGTCGGTATTGGATCCGTCGCCTCCCATCATCAGGTCCGTGATGACCTTTACGTCGTCTTCCCGCAGGACCAGCACGTTGCTTCCGTCCAGACCCTTGGTGTAGGAAATGCGCACCAGGACGCAGGGCCTTTCGTATTTTTCAACGATCTCGTCCCATTTTGCTACGGAAACGACCGGCGTTGATATCTCGACTTTTTTGTTGACCAAAGAAAACAGTGTCGTGGCCGCGGTTCCCATGCTGATGTTGGCCACCTCGCCGATGGCGTCGATCTCCTGCGGCGTAAGTTCGGCGTCAGATGCGCCCGCGCTGCCTGCGGATGCCTCTCCTCCCCCGTTCAGGAGTGCGTCGATCTCTTCCTGAGATAATCCTCCATCTCCCATGTATTACTGCTCCTCTCTTATGACTGATGTAATTCTCACTGCGTAATTCTTGCCGGAGGCGCCCGGCAGAGCAGTGAATTTTTTGATGCTGCCTACATAGACGTCCAATTCCTGATTGACCATGGAACCCAGACGAACGACGTCGCCCACCTGCAGGGTGGAAAAATCCGCAACGGAGATCCGGCTGTTGCCGAGGATCGCCGTAACCGGAACGATGGTCTTGGAGATCAGCGCCTCGATATCGTCGGCGTACTCCATCTCGTTGCGTTCCTGCATACTGGAATACCAGAATTTTGTATTTAACTTATCCATGACCGGCTCCAGCGTCAGATACGGCAGACAGATGTTCATCAGTCCTTCGATCTCGCCGATCCGGATGTTGATGGTAATGATCGCGATCATTTCAGATGGCGAAATGATCTGGGCGAACTGGGAGTTGGTCTCGATCCTCTCCAGACGCGGGTGGATATCCACCACATTCGACCACGGCTCCCGCAGCAGTTGTACGCAGGTCGTCATGATCCTTTCGATGATGAGGAGTTCGATCTCGGAAAATTCCCTAACCTTATCCAGCGGCTCTCCCTCGCCGCCCAGCATACGGTCGACGATCGTATAGCCGAGCTGCGACGCCATCTCTACGATGATGCTGCCTTCCAGCGGATCCAGATTGACGATCCCAAGCAGCACCGGATTGGACAGCGCGTTGGAAAATTCCATATACGTGACCGCCTCGGAGTTCATGACTTCCACCTGAATGTTCTTGCGCAGATACACCGGCAGGTTCGTGGACAAAAGCCGTCCGTAATGTTCAAAAATGATCTCCAGCGTCCGCAGATGTTCTTTGGAAAACTTGGACGGGCGGGTGAAATCATAGTTCTTGACCTGCTTTTCGCTGCTGGCTTTCATTTCCTCAGCATCGACTTCACCGCTGCTGAGCGCCTGCAAGAGGTTATCTATCTCGCTCTGTGACAGTATATCGCTCAAGTTTTCTCACCACCCGTTTTCAAAGTTTCTTTCTCTTATTGATATTGTATGTCGGAAAAATTCACGCCAACAATAAAATCGGAACCGAACATCTTCTGCAAGTTCTTTAGGATCTCTTTCTGGATCGCCGAAGGATTTTCCTTCATCTCCTCCATCGTGTAGGAGGAAACGACATTGATGATCTCCGACTTGATCAGGCTTTCTTTTTCCGTTACCTCCGGCGACATCTTTTTATAGTCCTCATGCTTGGAATCCATCGAAAGGGACGCCGTGACGATCGCATAGTGGCTCTTGCCGCTGCCGTCGTCCTTTAAGTTGATGGTCATGCTTTCCGCGATATTGTAAACTTCCAGCTGATCGATCGGCACGTTGGCGTTGCTCGTGGCGCTGCCGGACTCCAGATCCAGATCGATCGCGCTGCACACCTTTGTGATCAGGGCGTTGGCCTGCTTTGTCTCCGGTATGATCGTGATCGTCAGGATCACGGTCAGCACCAGATTGACCAGCACCAGCACCAATGTTATCACCGTCATTAAATTCTTTTTCATGGTAAACCTCTCTATTGTAGTCCTTCGGAATTTAAGGAGTTGTAGATCTTGATCTCAACCCGTCGGTTCTTTGCCCGCCCCTCCGGAGTGGAATTGTCCGCGATCGGCGCATATTCCCCTCTGCCGGAAGATTTGACGTGCGCCGGATCGATCTCCGTATGATCGCGGATGTAATCCGCTACATAAAGCGCCCGGTACATGGAGAGCACGTCGTTGCTGCCGTACCACTCGCCGGTCGCCGGAACGTTGTCCGTATGGCCTTCCACGTCGATCAGATTGTTGGTATAGCCGCCGAGAATCACGCAGAGTTTGTCGAGGATCGGGAACGCTTCTTCCCTTACTTCGGCCTCTCCCGCGTCAAACAGCAGCGCGCCATTGAGATTGATCAGCACATACTGTTCGGTAAAATCCACCTCCACCTGATCCGTGATGCCCGCCGCAGCCAGAAGTTCTTCCACCTGCTCGGCCATCTGCTCGCTCTCGCGGCGGCCTTCTTCTTCCAGCGCCTCTTCGGCCTGTTCGGTCGTAACGACCGTCGTCTGCGAACTGTCGACCGGTTCGTTCTCCCCTTCTTCCAACTGCGTGGACGCGTTGAAATAGATGTCGAACTTCTCCAGCGCGCTGACGCCGGACGAGATCATCTCGCCTTCGCCCACCGTCGTCCCGCCCGCGGGCAGGATACTGAACGAACTCTGCAAAGACGCGATCATCATTTCAAATTTCTCCGCGTCGACCGTCGACATGGAGAACAGGAGCACGAAGAAACAGAGCAAAAGATTCATCAGATCGCTGAAGGTGGACATCCACGCCGGAGAGCCCTTCGGCGGGTCTTCCTGTCTTCTCTTTGCCACTATGCCTCACCTCCGACGCCTTCTTCCGCGGAAGTATTTCTGGCGGAAGGAGCAAGGAACGACTTGAGTTTTTCCTCAATGACGCGCGGGTTCTCGCCGGCCTGAATGGACAAAAGGCCTTCCACCGTGATCTCCTTTAACATGATCTCCGTCTCGTTATTGACGGAAAGTTTTGCCGCCGTCGGGGATGCGAGCCAGTTCGCGATCAGGGAACCGTACAGCGTCGTCAGCAAAGCCACCGACATGTTCGGTCCGATCGTCGCCACGTCGTCCAGTTTCTTTAACATATTCACAAGGCCGACCAGCGTTCCGATCATTCCCCACGCCGGGCCCATCTCCGCCCATTTTTCCCAGAAACCGATCACGCGCTTGTGACGGGTCTCTACGTTCAGAAGATCCGTTTCCAGAATCCCCCGCACCAGATCGGGGTCCGTGCCGTCCACGACGAGGTTGACGCCCTTTTTCATGAACTCGTCGTCCATGTCGTGCGTGGCTTCTTCCAGAGCCAGCAGGCCTTCCTTTCGGGAGATGTTGGAAAGATTGATGATATTTGCGATAACGTCGGCGGGATTTCCTATCGTGGGTTCTTTTATCGCGAGGGAAATACTCTTAAAACCGTTGATAAAATCCGGCAGTTTGTGCGAGGTCAGCGTACTCGAAAGCGATCCTCCGATCGTAATGATAACGGAAGGGATGTCGATGAAGTTTCCCAGAGCCGCCGCGCCGCCGCTCGAGATGATACCGAACACGACCATCACGGCTCCGAGCGCGATACCTACCAAAGACCCTAAATCCAATGATTTCACCACCTTATCTCCGCACTGATCGAAAGTGCGGAAAATTCCTTGAAATAAACATAAAAGCGCATAGTTACACCTTTATCTAAGTTTACTAAATTTTATCTTCCTTGTCTACGTTTTATTCAAAGAAATTCGACACTTTTTTGAAAAATCCGTCAAAAAAACACAAAATATGGAAAAAAACCGTCCTCAAATCCCAAAATATGGGTGGAACCGCCGCTGTTTTCAGTTCACAAAGGACAAAAGCCAAAAAAACGAAAAAAGCGCCCCGTGGTCTCCCACGGAGCGCCGCTCCAAAAACGTTATCTCTTGAGGTTGACAAGTTCTTCCAGAAGCGTATCGGAAGTAGTGATGATCCGTGAGTTCGCCTGAAAACCTCTCTGCGTCGTGATCATGTCCGTAAATTCTGCGGACAGATCGACGTTTGACATCTCGAGCTGTCCCGGTGAGATGGAACCGCCGTCCGCCGTGACCTCCACGCCGATCCCGTCGAAATCGCCGGAGTTTAAGGTCGTGGCGTAACAGTTGTTTCCGAGGCTTTCCAGACCGGACGCGTTGGCGAACTGCGCGACCGCGATCTGTCCGAGAAGGACCGTGTTGCCGTTGTCATAGGAGCCGTAGATCCGTCCCGTACCGTCGACCGCCACGCCGATCAGCGCGCCGAGTTTCTTACCCTTGCCGGTCACGCCGTCGACGCCGCCCTTTTCCACTTCCAAGGTGGAACTTCCGCCGTTGTCGTAATTCAGGCACTTGGAGAAGTCGATGTCGATATCGGAGAACTCGATGCCAAGCAGGTCTTCGCCCGCCAGATTGAGCGTAACGGATTCGCTTCCCTCGTCGCCGATGTAGCGGAACGTACCGTCCGCCTTATTGAATTGCAGCGTGTAGTTGGTGGTCGGATAGGTATGCACCAGTTCGCCGTCGCCGTTTAAGGCAAACTGCGCGTCCGGATCGGCCGCCGTTTCGGAATCCACGCCGTACATCTGCGTCAGCGTGCGGAAGATCGTATTGCCGCCGTTGGTAAAATTGTAGCCCCAGACGCCTTCAGGGTTCTGCGTAAGTGTGCCGTTTAAGGTATAGGTGCCGGCCGGCGCCGTCGTCAGGCCCGCGTCGTCGGTCAGATCCTTGGTCAGCGTATAGGTGATCGCGTTGCCAGCGGCGACCTCGTAGCCTTCCTGCAGCGCGTACGTCTTGCGCCCCGTCGTGTCGTTACCGAAGATCCGGCTCAGCGTATTGTTGTCCGGATCCCTCTCCATCCACTCCGCCAGAATGTCGCGGTTGTTGCTGTCGTAGATGTTGGAGAGTTCTACCGTATAGGTGCCCTCGTCTGCGTCTACCACTTTGACGGAGAATTTTGCGGTATAGGAATAACCGAGGTTGTCATAGAAAGTCAGCGTGCGGTAGTAACCGCTGTCGGACGTAACGTTCGTGTCGTTCTCGTCGATCACGCCGGCGAACGTCGCGTTCGCGGTCGCCTCAGGCGGCGACGTCAGGTTTGCCGCCTGCATGATCCGCAGCGCGGATACCGTATCCTTGCGGATATCGCCGGTCTCCGGATCTACCTGCCATCCCTGTACCAGATAACCGGTAGAGGTCATGGCGAGGTTGCCGTTGCCGTCCAGATAGAACGAACCGGCTCTTGTAAATAAATTTTGTGTTCCATTGCTTACGATGAAGAAGTTCGTGCTGTTAGAGTCCACGAGTTTCAAGTCGAACGCTTCGCCCGTCGACTGCGCGGCGCCCGCTGCCGTAATGCTGACTTTTGTCGCCGCCGTGGAAACGCCGAGACCGATCTGCTTGGCGTTCTTTCCGCCCGTCGTCTGCGTCGCTCCGGACGCGCCGGACGTCGTCTGATACATGATATCGGAAAATGTAACGGATGCGGATTTGAAGCCGATCGTATTGACGTTGGCTATGTTGTTACCGATAACATCCATCTTTGTCTGGTGGGTCTTCAGACCGGAAACACCAGAATATAATGATCTCATCATAATAAATGACCTCCTTTTGCATGGCGCGAAGACTGCCGCTTCTGTCAGTCAGCGGCATCAGCCCCCGTAAGGTCCGGCTAAATGATCACCGCGCCGTCGATATTCGTAAATACGCTGTCCATTGTTTCTGTCTGGTCCATGGCCGTTACGACTGTCTGATTCGGGACGTTGACGATGAACGCCAGCGAGTCCACGATCACCAGAGACTCTTTGATCCCTTTGGCTCCGGCTTTCTGAACGCCCGCTTCAAGCCGTTCGTTCTGCTCCGCCGATAAGGTGATCTCCCTTTGGTCCAACCTCATGCTCGCATGTTTGGAAAATTTCAGCGGCAGGGCCTGTCGGCCTTTTTGTTCCAGCTGCCCTTTTAAGACGTCTTCAAAAGAGACCGCCGGTTCGGCTGTCGTCTGCTTTGCACCCTGCTGCGGCTGTAAGTAGCGGCCTGTCACCTGTTCAATAGAGGTAAAGGAATTTGCGATCTGATTCATGCGTCTCCTCCTTCTTCCTCCGGCTCCGGTTCTACTTCAGGATCCGGCTCCACTTCAGGATCCGTTTCCGTCTCCGGTTCTTTCGTTCCGGCCTGCAGGACTTCCATCCGTTTTTCGAGTTGCTCAAGCGTTTTGTAATCGTCTTCCGCCACGAACTGTTTCTGGTAATCCGTCAGCGAATCGAACAGTTCCCTTGCCGCCTTTAACTTGTCGGCGTCTCCGACCGTCAGTCCGACTTCCGTCGGCATGCTTCCGATCATGTCGTGGAAACTCTGCACTTTCTGGATGCCGATGTAATATTCCTCGTCGGCCACGCTGTCCAGATCGTCGATATCGTATAACTGGTCGTTGACGGAAAGGAACATCTTTCCTTCTGCATCCTTCATCACATAATCGACTTTGCCGGAAACGTACTTCTGGTTTCCCGAAGCGTCCGTCGTGTCTAAGATGACGTATTTTCCGACGAGCGAATTTGCTTGAATCGTCGTCATCTGATCCTGTACGGCCTGCACCGCTTCGATCTGGGAGAAGGACGCCAGTTCCGATACATATTCCGTATTGCTTGTCGGTTCCAGCGGATCCTGATACTGCATCTCCGCTACCAGAAGCTGAAGGAACATTTCTTTGTCATATGCTTTTTCTTTCTGCGCGTCGCTTTTTCGTTCTGTCTGATTTTCTACGACTTTTCCATTGTCGATTTCCTGTACGATCATAGTGCTTTCTCCTTTCTATGCGGTAAAGTTTACGGTGTTTCCGTTGTCCCGCATGATTTTTGCAACCAGTTCCTCTTCCTCGCTCATCAGTCCGGAGAGTTCGTCAAGGTTGTTGAGATTGAGATTGCGGGCCTGCTTTTTCTGTTCCTGCGGCTGCCCGTTCTCCTGCTGCCCGTCCTCAAGATTTCTTTCAAATTCATGAGTGGCGACAGCGACTTCGATGGATTGGACTTTTGTGCCGGTTTCGTTCAGTTGTTCTTTCAGTACGACGATCTGGTTTTCCAGCGCTTCTTTCACCGCCGGATCCTGCGTATAAATCCTTGCCGTGATATTGCCTTCCTTCTCGCTGACCTGCATCAGGATCTTTCCGAGTCCTTCCGGATTCAGAAGCATTTCCATGCTGGTGACTTCTCTTGAGATCACCGTTCTGGCCTGTTCAACGATCTGGTCGATCACATGCGCCACATCTACCCTCTCGCCCGTTACTGTGGTGATGACCCTGCTTTCGACTTCAAAAACAGAAGTCCGAAGCGTCATTCCCTGTTCCGCCGCGTTCATCCGGCTTTCCGGCGTTCTGTGTTCAAACACAGGACGTTCGCTCCGGCGGTCCGTTTCCGGCTTTGTTTCCTGCCGCGCTTCTTTGACCGGTTCTGCGTCTTCCTGTTTTTCCTGAGCGCCGCTTTCTTCCGTCTGCGCGCCGCTCTTGCCTTCGGCTGACTTGACCGGCGTTTCCGCGGCCGCTTCCGTTTCGTCGGAAAGTTCCGGTGCTTCTTTTGCCGTTTCCTTCAAAGACTGCGGGTTTTCTTCCGTCTGCGTTACGACCGTCTTCATTTCCGGTGTAACTTCTTCGGCTGTTTCTGTGGTCTGCGGCGGGATCTCCTGTACGCTTTGTTCCGTCTGCGTCTGCGCCTCCGTAAACTGTTTCAGTTCTTCGGCTGTCATGCCGACCGCTTCCTGCAGTTGCTCCGCAAGATCTCTGATCTGTGGGAGAAGTTCTCTGACTTCGCTGCTAAGCAGCAACTCCACGCTGTCTTCACATCCCTGTAACTCGCCGACGACTTGCGCCAGTTTCGCGGGATTTGTCAGATCGAGCATTGTCAGCCCCAGCGTTTCCAAGACCTGATCCAGTTCTTCTTCGGTAACGCCGAGTTTCTCGGTCAGAAGTTCCTTGGCTTCTTTGGAAAATCCATCCACCTGTTTTTCCGCCTCCGCCGTCGTTGTTGCCGCGTCCGTTTCTGTTTCTTTTTCCGGCTGCGCTACTTTCTCCCTGCGGCTTTCCACCTTGACGGGAGATTTGACGTCCGCCTGTTTTTCCGGCGCTTTGTTTTCCGTGCTTTTCGTGTTCTGATCCAGAAATTGCACGAAATCGCCTTTTTCCGGCGGCTGTCCGGCTTTGCCCGACGCTCCTCCGATGGCAGCGGCCTGTATCGGTACATTCGATACATTCGCACTTGTCATGGCATTTCCTCCTTCCGTATGCAATTTTCAATGTGCCGTCCGCTTATGCGGAACATTTATTCTCAAGGTTCCATCAATCGGGTAAGCGCCGCTGCGATATCCGTATCCATGGCCCCAAGAATCGCTGCCCGCGACTCGGCGTCCATCGCCCAGAGGATCTTGCCCACAAGGTCGAGATGATCGCCCATCGTGTCGAAGATGGCGGCGGCCTGCGCCGGTTTCATCTCCGAATAGGTCTTCGCGTATTCTGAGATTTGATCGTCGGTCTGCTGCTGTTCCACCACCTGCTTGTATAACTCTGCCGCATTTTCCGGATCGATACTCTCATAGTACTCCCTATATTCATTTATATCGGGTGCTTCGTCCGAAAAAACAACCTCTTGATAAAATTTTTCGCGTTCTTCTTCAAACGCCGCCTCGTTTTCCTTATACGCCTTCAGTTCCGCCGCCTGCGCCTCAAGTTCCGCGATATAGGCGTTGTTGTCGTCGCTGCTGGTCTTCGCGTCCGCGAGCTGCTGCTCGAGTTCCTTGATCCGAGCCACGGCGTCCTCCACGCTGTCATAGGCGTAAGCCTCGTCTTCCTCGGCGTATTCCTCGACTTCCGGCAGCACTTTATTGATCACCGGCACGTCTTTTAAGATCGGATAGAGCACCGTGGAACCGAACCCGCCGACGTCCATCTTGATGAGCAGCCCGAGGATCAGCAGCCAGACGAAAAGGATGAAAAGGGCCACGGCCGCGATCAGCAGCCGTCCGCCGATCGATTCTTCTTCCTCGCCGCTTTCTTCGTCGGACGCTCCCTTTTTTCTGGCTTCTTTTTCTTTCTTTTTGGCTTCCCGCGCCGCTTTTTTCGCCGCCCGCTTATCCTGCTTTTTTTCTTCCTTTTCTTCTTCCGCCATCTTTTTACTCCAAATCCTGCTCTCTGTTCTGATAGGTGAAACTTACCAGTCCGTCGATCGCTTTGTTTTCTTCCGCCGCCACTTCTTCTTTGAAGGCCTCGAACGCCTTTTCTTTGAGGTTTTCGTGGGTCTTTCTTTCTTTCATCACTTCGTCCAGCCGCTTTCGCGCCAGTTCGACGTTCCGCTGCGCCGTATGGACGGCGAGCATCTGCTCCCGTATCAGCGCCTTCATCGCCTCGATGGAACGCTTGCAGGTCTGTATCTCTTTGATATTTAAGACGCCGAGCCCCAGTTCCTTCAACTGCCTTTCATAGTCCGCCTTGCGCGTCAACAAACACTTTAGTTTTTCTTCTTCCTCAAGCAGTTTGCCGTTTGCGATGCTGAAGGCGATCTTTTCCTGGCTCTCCATCTTTTCTTTGATCTTTAGGATGTTCTGCATACGGTAAACAAATTTTGCCATTGCCGTCCTCCGCCGTACTCCGTTTTATGCAAAGATCTCCTGAAGTTTTTGCAGGATCTCGTCAAAATCAAATTTATCTTCCGTGCTCTGGCACAAAAATTCATTGACCGCGTCGATCTTTGCGATCGCAAAGTCGATGTTTTTATTGGATCCCGCCTTATACGCGCCGATATTGATCAGGTCTTCCGCCTCCTGATAGGTCGCCATCACGTTCTTCATCTGCCCCGCGAGATTACGGTGTTCGCGCTCCGCCACCGTGCTCATGACACGGGAAATGCTTGCCAGCACGTCGATCGCCGGATAGTGGTTCTGCTGCGCGAGCCGGCGGGACAAAACGATATGGCCGTCGAGGATCCCCCGCGCCGTGTCCGTGATCGGCTCGTTAAAGTCGTCGCCGTCCACCAGTACGGTATAGAGCCCCGTGATCGATCCCTTATCGGAGTTGCCCGCGCGCTCCAAGAGCTTTGGCATCTCCGAATAAACGCTCGGCGGATACCCGCGGGTCACGGGTGGTTCTCCGGCCGCAAGCCCGATCTCCCGCTGCGCCATTGAAAATCTCGTCAAAGAATCCATCATGAGCAGAACGTCGCGTCCCTGATCGCGGAAATACTCGGCGACCGCCGTCGCCGTTTTTGCCGCGCACTTGCGGATGGACGCCGGTTTGTCCGACGTCGCGACCACGACCACGCTGCGCGCCATGCCTTCCGGACCGAGGTCGCGTTCGATAAATTCGCGCACCTCGCGCCCCCGCTCTCCGATCAGGGCGATCACGTTGATATCCGCTTGGGTATTGCGGGCGAACATGCCCATGAGAGTGCTCTTTCCGACGCCGGAACCGGCAAAGATCCCGATCCTCTGGCCTTTGCCGACGGTGATCAGCCCGTCCACCGCCTTTACGCCGAGCGGCAGGACCTCCGTAATGATCTCCCGCGCCATGGGATCCGGCGGCGTGGCGTCGACCGGATAGGTCGCGGTGTGATCGAGTTCTTCTACATCCGTCGGGCGGCCGATCCCGTCCAAGGTATGCCCCAGCAGTTCGTCGCCGACCGGAATGGACAAAGGACTGCCCGTATTTTCCACGATGCAGCCGATCCCCACGCCTTCGACGCTGTCAAACGGCGTCAAAAGCAGGCGCTTGTCGCGGAAGCCGACGACCTCCGCCATCACGCGCTTGTCGGTCTGCTTGTCTACGATGATCTCGCAAAGATCGTTTAATTTGGCGTCCGGCCCGACCGACTCGATCGTCAGGCCGACCATCTTTGTCACACGGCCGAGACGGTCAAAATAGGTGTTGTCCGCCAGCGCCATGTATTTTTCGGTATCAATCTCCACTGTGTCTCTCCGCCGTTATCTCAACTCAGGGAACGGATGTCCCGGATCAGATTGTCCATCTGCGTATCCATACTGCAATCAAAAAGCCCGCCGTCCGTCTCGATCATGCACTGGCTGTCGTCGAGGAGCGGATCCTGCACGATGTCCAGTACGACTTCCTGTCCGACTTTCTGCTGGATCTCGTCTTTTTTGCTGCGCAGATATTCCGCGTTCGTCTCACTGACGCGGATCAGAAACTCCTTGCTGCCTTCGACATTGGAAAGCACATTGTCGATGGAGTGATAGATCAGGTCTTTTTTGTCGCCGAACTGCACCAGAAATACTTTTTCGACGACGGCGCAGACCGTATCGACCAGTTCATGCTCGATCTGCGCGGTCTTTTCCTCGTATTCCTCCTGCAGCTGCGCCCGAAGCCGCTCGTTTTCCTGCTCCCATTCGACCTTGCACTGGAGCGCTTCGTTATAGCCGTGGTCGTATCCGGACTTGTGGCCTTCCTGCTCCGCGTGGAACTTCATCGCCTCCGCGCGCGTTTCCGCTTCTTCCAGAAGCATATCCGCCTGCGTCCGCGCGTCCGACAGGATCCGCTCCGCTTCTTCTTTTGCCTGCGCCACATAGTCGACGGCCTCCTCCTGCGGTTCGGCCGCCACCGCCTCGTCCAGACTGACGAAGTCCGCCTCCTCCTGCGGGAGCGGATTGCCTTCCTCGTCCGTCGGCACCTCGCCGCCCTGTTTCCTCGCCTTCTCACGGCGGATCTTCTCGGCTTTTTTCTTTTGTTCCCTGATGCAGTCTTCCAGCAGGTCGTTGGAATCGATCACGCATACGTCGTCTTCCTTCTCCTGCGCTACCTGCATACGGTATAAAATATTAGACAACGAGTTCGTCACCTCCGCCGCGGGAAATTACGATTTCTGCAGAATCTTCGAGTTTCCGGATGATACCGACGATCTTCTGCTGCGCTTCTTCCACGTCTTTCATACGCACCGGACCCATAAATTCCATATCTTCTTTTATCATGGTCGCCTGACGGGAAGACAGGTTCTTGAAGATCGCGCCCTGCACTTCTTCGTTCGCGCCCTTTAAGGCGACCTCAAGGTCGTTGTTATCCACATCACGCAGCACACGCTGGATCGCGCGGTCGTCCAGAAGAAGGATATCCTCGAAGACGAACATCTTCTTGCGGATCTCGTCCGCCAGTTCCGGTTCTTCGATCTCCAGCGATTCCATGATACGCTTCTCGGTGCCGCGGTCTACGGTATTTAAGATCGCTACGATCGCATCGACGCCGCCCGCGATCGTGTAATCCTGATTGATCAGAGAAGACAGTTTCCTCTCGAGCACGCGCTCGACCTCTTTGATGACTTCCGGCGACGTCCGGTCCATCGTCGCGATACGCTTTGCGACGTCCGCCTGCTTTTCCGGATTCAGCGCCCCAAGGATCATGGACGCCTGCTGCGGAGGCAGATAGGAAAGGATCATCGCGATCGTCTGCGGATGCTCGTCCTGAATGAAGTTGAGCACCTGCGACGGCTCGGTCTTCCGGATAAACTCGAACGGCCGCACCTGAAGGGAAGCCGTCAGTTTTGTGATGACGCGCTGCGCCTCCTCGTTTCCGAGCGCCTTCTCCAACAGTTCCTTCGCGTAGCCGATACCGCCCTCGGCGATATACTGCTGCGCCAGACAGACCTGATAAAATTCATTGATGACTTCTTCTTTGAGCTGCGGGGATACGCTCTGCGTATTGGCGATCTCCAGCGTCAATTCTTCAATTTCTTCTTCTTTCAGATGCTTGAAAATGTCCGCAGACTTTTCCGGTCCGAGCGTGATCAGCAGGATCGCCGCTTTCTGCACGCCTGTCAAGCCTTCGTTAGCCGCCATAATTTAACCCCAATCATCGTTCAGCCAGTTACGCAGCAGCGCAGCCACCGCCTCCGGCTTTTCATCCACAAATTTCTCGATAAGGATACGCGCCTCGGATTTTTCGCTGAAGCCGATATCCTCCAGAGCAGATTCTTTCTGCGCTTCCAGAAGCGTCTCCACGGATACCTCCTCCTCGAGTTCTTCTTCCTCCTGCTCGGAACGCATCGTGCGGAATACGACGAAACCGAGCATGGCGAAGATCAGCACGGCCAGAAGGATCTGCAGATAATCCGTCAGCGTCCGTCCGCTTCCCTCGGAATACTGGAACATCGGGATCTGATACGCGACGATCGAAATATTTTCTTCCGGAATGCCCGTCGCTCTTGAGACCATCGGGAAGAAATCCTCGTCCACGTCCGTCTTGATCCGCTCGCTGTTCTGCGCCACAAATTCGTCGAACGTCATATCGTCCAGCGTTCCGTTGGCTTCCAGTTCGTCTTCGTTATAGACCACATACGTCGCCGCCACGACGGAGATCGTGGACGTTTCGTTGTTGATCTTGCCCACTTCGTGCGTGGTCCTTGTGATCGTTTCGCTCGGAATATAGTCCTCCGCGATATCCGAAGTCGTCGTCGACGTCGTCTCTGCGTCCGGCAGGACATAGGTCGTATCGTCGTCGTTGGTGTCCGTTCCCGGAACGCCGCCGACGCCGGTCGTGGATTCGGTCGTGGATTCGGTCCGGCTGTCCAGATAGCCCTGTGTCGCGCCGGCGTCCAACTGATCCTGATTCAGATAGTAAAGATAATCCTCGGTACTGATCTGATCGAAATTCATGTCCAGATTCATGGCGACTTCCACATTGTCGTAGACGTCCGTGCCAAGAATCACGCTCTTGACTTCGCTTGCGACATGGTTCTCGGCCTTCTGGCGGATGTTCTGGTTGCCGGAGGCCTGTCCGGATGCGGAAGATTCGTTTCCGCCGGAGAACAGCACCTGTCCGTCACCGTCTAAGATCAGGACGTTATCCGTCGTCTTGTTGCCGAGCTCGGTCGCGATGTATTTTGCAATTCCCGCCGCCTGTTCTTCATCCATCTCGTCGTTGAGCGTCAGGATGACGCTGGCGTATGCCTCCAGCCCCTTGGTGATGATCGTTCCGTCGTCGTCCGGAATGTTTAGCGTCACATCCGCTGCGGAGACGGAGGAGATCGTCTCAAGGCTGTCGGCGAATTTTTCTTCGAGGTATAACTGATATTTTTTCTTTTTGTCCGCTTCCGTCGTGCTGAAACTGCCGTCTAACACATCGTCCATGCTGTAACCGTCGGACGGGATATTGTTGGTGCCAAGCAGGATGTTGGCCTCCGCTTCGTCCTCCTGATCGATATAGTACGTCAGGCCGTCGTCCGACGTCTCGTAGGCAATGTTTTCGCCGTCCAGAAGTTCTTTCACGGTCGACGCTTCCTCCGCGGACGTACACGCGCGCAACTGGATCATGGTCGGCCGCGTCACCGCAAAGGCCAGCAGGCCGAAAGCGATCACAACGATCGCTGCGAGACTGATGATCAGGGTCTTTTGGCGCGTTGTGAATTTTTTCCACCACTCCTGTATTCTGTTGATGATCTGTTGTAACTGTTCTGGCATCTCTTACCTCAATTCTCCTGTCCGTGGAAAGCGTTACACTAAATCTGCATATTCATGATGTTGTTATAGGCTTCGATGAAGCGGTCCCTGACGGCTATGGTATATTGCAGCGCGATATTGGCTTTCTGCTCCGCGATCATCAGGTCGTGGACGTTATCGGATTCGCCGAGCATAAACGAGATCTCCTGCGCATTTGCATCATGCTGCAGCTGATCGGTCTCTTTGACCAGCCCCATGACCGAATCCAAGACCTTGTCAAACCCCTCGCCCGCGGAAGAACGCGTCGGCGAAGGCGACGCCTGCGGCGCTGCGTATAAATTAGAAACAGATGAAATATCCATGACTTCCTCCTATGGTAAGGACAAATGCGCCCGCCTACCGGCTTCCGATCTGAAGGCCGGCCTGTACCATGCCCTTTAACGCCTCGAACGCCGTCGCGTTCGCCTCGTAGGCGCGGCTGCTGTCGATCAGGTTCGTCATCTCCGTGACCGTATTGACGTTCGGACGGAGCACATAGCCGTTTTCGTCCGCGTCCGGATGGCTCGGATCATACGTCATCAGAAAATCCGTCTCCGTGTCTTCGGATACGCGCGACACCTTGACGCCGTTCCCCTGAAAATGCGTCGTGTCCGCCAGAATATCCGCAAACGACGGCTTCAGGACCTTTTCCTGAAACGTCACGATCTTCCGGCGGTACGGCGTGCCGTCCTCCGTGCGGGTCGTATTGACGTTCGCGATATTTTCCGCGATCGTATCCATCCGAAAGCGCTGCGCGGTCATGCCGGAAGCGCAGATGTCAAATGATTGAAACAGTCCCATCGTCTACCTCCTTACTTGAGCACGGATGAAAACCGGCTGAATTCCTGCGTCACTGCGGAAGTCAGCGTCTGATAACGCAGCTGTTCCGACGCGAGTTCCACATTTTCCGTATCTACATCAACGTTGTTACGGTCCAAACGGTACGAATAGGAACCGTAATCCGTATATACATTCGCTTCCAGAGAATCCAGCGATACCCGATCCACCGCCTTCTGCAGCGACGACGTATGCGTGCTGCGCAGTTCATGCTCCAAGATATCCTGAAACTCCACGTCCTGCCGCTTGTACCCCGGCGTGTCCACGTTCGCCAGATTGTTGGCGATCGTCGTCTGCCGCAGCCAGCTGGCGTCCGCAGCACGATCCAGTACATTGATAAAATCAAAGGAATTTGATTGAAGCATAGCCCCTCCTTCCAGGCGCACGATCCGCCTAATCATATTTTATTATAAAGTATATTTGCAAAAACACAAGCATTTTTTACATTATATTGTGTTTTTTTGTCGAAGCAGGCACAAGAATTTGTGCAAAAAGTTTTTCCCAGTTTTTCCTTATCTTTCCTTTGGAGAACAAAAAAAGACTTATGCTTCCATAAGTCCTTTTATCCCTTCTCATCCCTGATAAAACCGTATGTTTTATATATGTTATCGGCGTCCGCCGCAAAAACCTTAATCCCTAGCGGCTGCGCTTGACCTGTTCCATTTCATCGAAGACCGCGTCGTTGAGGACCTTGATGTAGGTGCCCTTCATTCCGGACGACCGCGATTCGATCACGCCGGCGCTCTCAAACTTGCGCAGTGCGTTGACGATGACCGAGCGCGTGATCCCGACCCGATCGGCGATCTTTGATGCGACAAGGATCCCTTCGCTGCCCTCGAGTTCGTCAAAGATGTGGACGATGGCTTCCATCTCTGAATAAGAAAGCGTGCTGATGGCGGAGCGCACGATCTGCACTTTGCGGCTCTCCTCCGCGCTTTCTTCATTGACGGAGCGCATCATCTCCAGACCGACGACAGTCGTGCCGTATTCGCAGAGGATGATGTCGTCAATATCGTATTGCTTTTCAAAGCGGTAAACAAAGAGGGTGCCGAGCCTCTCGCCCGCAATATCGAGCGGCGCGATGATCGCCGCGTAGCGGTTGATCTGCTCCTGCTCAAACCCCAGCGTCTGAAGATTGACGTTTTCTTTTGTGGAGAGGACGCCGAGCAGCCTCTCGTTTAAGAGCGGGTCGATGAAACCGCCCACTTCGTCGGTGATGAGTTCCGTGATCTCGGGCGAACTCCCGCAACTGCTGACGCCCAGCACCTTGCCTTTCTTGCTGATCACAAGGATGTTGGAATTTAAGATGTCGGTCAGGACCTGACAGATATCGTTGAAGACCACCTTCGAGGTATTGTTGTTGTGCAGTAATTTGCCGATCTTTCTGGTCTTATCCAATAGTTGTACGCTCATGCTCTACCTCCGGGCAGCCTTTCTCTCCTGTAAGTCGATCTATCTGATGAAAATTTTAACACCATTTGCGCCAAACTGCAAGAAATATCTGAAAATTCAGAATACGGAATTATTTTTCTGCCGTCTCGACATAACGGCAGTCTTCGTTGGCGCAGGCCAGTTTGCTGCCTTTTGCCACCATGTAGCCGCCGCACTTCGGGCATTTCTTTTCCACCGGACGCGCCCACGACATGAAATCACAGTCCGGATGGTTGACGCATCCGTAAAAGCGCCGGCCTTTTTTGGATTTTTTGATCACGATGTCGCCGCCGCACTTCGGGCAGGAAACGCCGATCTTTTCCAGATACGGCTTGGTATTTCGGCAGTCCGGAAAGCCGGGGCACGCGAGGAACTTGCCGTGCGGCCCGTACTTGATCACCATGTTGCGCCCGCATTCCTCGCAGATCACGTCCGTCACCTCGTCGGCGATCTGCACCTTCTCCAAATCTTTCTGGGCAATGCGCACCGCTTCTTCCAGATCCGGATAAAAATTGCTGATGACCGATTTCCATGTAACGCTGCCCTCCTCGATCTTATCCAAAAGTTCTTCGAGATTGGCGGTGAAATGCTCGTCTACGATCGTCGGGAACGAATCGCGCATGATTCCGTTGACCACGTCGCCCAGTTCCGTCACATAGAGGTTTTTCCCCTCTTTGGTGACGTAACGGCGCTTGAGCAGCGTGGAGATGATCGGCGAATAGGTGCTCGGGCGGCCGATCCCGAGTTCTTCGAGCGTCCGCACTAAAGACGCTTCGGTAAAGTGCGGCAGCGCCTGCGTCAAATGCTGCTTCTCGTCGAACGACAGAAGGCGCAGGCGGCTGTCCTCCGAAAGCCCGTGCGCGCTCAGCACCTTATCTTCCTTTTCCTCATCCGCCTCGGTATAGACCAGCATATAGCCGTCAAAGACCCGCTTGGAATCGGAAACGGTAAAGATATAGTCGCCCGCCGCGATCTTTACGGACGCCGTCTCGTAGCGCGCCGCGCTCATCCGGCTTGCCGCAAAGCGCTTCCAGATCAGCTGATAGAGCCGGAACTGGTCGCGGGAGAGGGAGTCTTTGATTTCCGAAGGCGTCCGCGTGATATCGGAAGGCCGGATCGCCTCGTGGGCGTCCTGCACCTTGCCCTGCGACCGGCGGCTCTCCGAATCGCCGTCCCGCAGATAAGCGGCGCCGTACTGCTGCGTGATGAACGAAGCGGCCGCGGCTTTCGCCTCCTCGGAGACACGCACGGAATCCGTCCTGAGGTAGGTGATGAGGCCGACGGTACCGACGCCTTTGACGTCGACGCCCTCGTATAACTGCTGCGCGATACGCATCGTCTTCTGGATCGAAAAATTCAGCGCTTTGGACGCTTCCTGCTGTAACGTACTGGTGGTAAACGGCAGCGGCGCTTTCTTTTCACGGCTGCCCTTGCGGACGCTTTCGACGCTAAAAGCGGCGTCTTTTAATTCGCAGCAGATCTTATCGAGGCTTTCCTTGTCGTCGATATCGAGTTTTCCTTCCTTATTGCCGTAAAACTTGGCCGTGACGGGCTGTTTTGCGCCGGACTGCTCCAATACCGCGTCCAGCGTATAATATTCCCGCGGCACAAACGCCTCGATCTCCGCCTCGCGGTCGCAGATGATCCGCAGCGCGACCGACTGCACGCGGCCCGCGCTCAGCCCTCGCTTGACCTTCGCCCAGAGGAGCGGACTGATCCGGTAGCCCACCATACGGTCCAGCATCCTCCGCGCCTGCTGGGAATCGACAAGGTTCATGTCGATCCCGCGCGGATTCTTTAAGGAATTTTTCACCGCGTTCTTTGTGATCTCGTTGAAGGTGATACGGGAGACGTCCCTGCCTTCCAGATTCAGCGCCTTGGTCAGATGCCATGAGATCGCCTCGCCCTCGCGGTCCGGGTCGGTCGCCAGATAGATCTTATCCGCTTTTTTCGCTTCCTTCCGCAGATCCGCAAGGATCCCGCCCTTGCCGCGGATCGTAATGTATTTCGGCTCGAAGCCGTTCTCCGGATCGAACCCCAGCTGGCTTTTCGGGAGATCGCGGACATGCCCGTTGGAGGCCATGACCTCGTAGTTCTTCCCGAGAAATTTTTTGATGGTCTTGACTTTCGCCGGTGATTCCACGATCACAAGATACTTTGCCATACTCCGCTCCTTATCGTTATGCGCCTAACGGCAGCGCACATATTGATTTTTGACATATTCCCGCAGAAAGCCCTTGTCGCACAGGTCCATGATAACGGACAAGAGCCGCAGGAGATCCATTCCGGTTTCTTCGCAGACGCTGTCCACGCTCTTCGGATACAAATCAAAGCAACTATACACCAACGTTTCTTCTTTTTCAAGAAAAATTTTTTCCTGCTTCGCCGCCTCCTTTGCCGCGTTTTTCCCGCGATCTCCGCAGAGCCCCCCGATAAATTCCTCCACGGAAAGGATCGGCTCCGCGCCCTGCCAGATCAGGCGGTTGCAGCCCGCGCTCAGCGGATCCGTCACGCGCCCCGGCACGGCGTAGACGTCCCGCCCCTGTTCCAGCGCAAGTTCCGCGGTGATCAAAGAGCCGCTCTTTTCCTGCGCCTCCACCACGATCACGCGGGACGCCATGCCGCTGATGATCCGGTTGCGCTGCGGGAAATGATAGGCCAGCGGAGGCGTCCCCGGCGGAAATTCCGAAAGGATACAGCCGTTGTTTCGGATCACGCGGCAGAGTTTTTCATGCTCCTTGGGGTAACACACGTCCACGCCGCACCCCAGCACCGCCACCGTCAAAGCGCCGCCCGCAAGACAGCCGCGGTGCGCTGCTCCGTCGATTCCCCGCGCCATACCGCTGACGACGGAAAAGCCCCTGCCCGCCAGCGCCCCCGCAAGTTCTTCCGCCATCTGCCTGCCGTAAGGGCTGCACCGCCTTGCGCCGACGATCGCCGTCAGATCCGCGTCTTCCGGCGGCAGCGTTCCGCTGACGTAGAGCCCGTAAGGCGCCTGATGGATCCGGCGCAGCAGCAGCGGATAGCTCCGGTCTTCCTGCGTAACCATTGTGACGCCCGCTTCCGCGAAGCGCCGGTACGCCCCATCGAGTTCCCATGCGCCGCGCTGACGGACCACCTCCCCTGCTTTTTTTGCTCCGATGATCTGCCCGATCCGCTGCTCCGCGGCAAAAAAGACTTCCCGCGCGCCGCCGAGGCGTTCTGACAGCGCGCGCTTGTCTGTTTCCGAGATCCCTTTGACGTTCATCAGCCAATACCGATATTTCATAGGCACTCCTCCCAATATTCCCTGCCGAGGCTGCGGTAACAGGACGCTTCCTGCAGATGGCGGACGGCGATCCGCTCCTGCCCGTCCATGTCCGCGATCGTGCGCGCCACGCGCAGGATCTTGTGATAACTTCTCGCCGTCAGTTCCATCCTTTCGTACAGCGATTCCATATAGGCGGATTCGCGGCTTCCCAGCGCGCAGAATATCGGAAGAACGTCCGCCGGTATCGCGCTGTTAAAACGGATCTGCGTGCCCGCAAACCGCTCCCTCTGGATCGCATGCACCCGCACGACCCTCTCTCGGATCTGCGCGGAAGTTTCGTTTTCCTGCCGCCCGCCGGAAAGTTCGCGGTACGGCAGCGCGTCGACCCGCGTACAGATATCGATCCGGTCTACCAGAGGCCGGCTCAGTTTCTGCACATGGCGGCGGACGGAAGCCATCGTGCAGCGGCATTTCTCCAGATCCGGATAATAGCCGCAGTCGCACGGATTCATCGCCGCGACCAGAACGAAATCCGCAGGAAAACAGTAGACGCCGCTTGCGCGGGAGATCCGGATCTTCTTTTCCTCCAAAGGCTGCCGCAGGATCTCGAGCGTGCTTTTCCGAAACTCGGTCAGTTCGTCCAGAAACAGGATCCCGCCGTGCGCCAGCGAGATCTCGCCCGGACGCGGCACGGCCCCGCCGCCGGTCAGTCCCTGCTCGGACACCGTATGGTGCGGACTGCGGAACGGGCGGCTCTCCATCAGCCCTTCCCGTTCCCCGAACATGCCGCACGCGCTGTATATCTTGGAAAGTTCAAGCTGTTCTTCCTCCGTCATCGGCGGAAGGATGGACGGGATACACTTCGCCGCCATCGTCTTTCCCGCGCCGGGCGGCCCGACGAGCAGCATATTGTGCATCCCGCTGATCGCCACTTCGCACGACCGCCGCAGCAGTTTCTGTCCGTTTAACATCGAAAAATCATAGGTCTTCCCCTGTTTTTTCTCCTTGGGCGCACGGCTTTTTTCCCTGTATTCGCCGCGGTTCAAAAAGGCCTCCGCCTCGCTAAGGTCGCCGACCGCGACGACGCGCATCCCCGGCACCAGCGCCGCTTCTTCGTGATTGTCTTCGGGCACGATACAGGTATCCATGCCGTTTTCCCTCGCCGCCATGACCATGGGCAGGATCCCGTCGACCGCCGCGACCTTCCCGTCAAGCGTGACCTCGCCCGCCAGCAGGATATGCGCCAGATCGTCCTTTTTTACGACGCCCATCGCCGCAAGCAGGGCGACGGCAACGGGCAGATCGAACGCCGCGCCGGATTTTCTGATATTCGCCGGAGAAAAATTGAGAGTGATCCGCTTGATCGGCAGATGATATCCGCTGTTTTTGAGCGCCGTGCGCACGCGCTCCTTCGCTTCTTTGACCTCGGCGGCCAGAAAGCCCACCATCTCAAAGAGCGGCATTCCGTCGCTGATATCCGCTTCGACCGACACCATCCTTGAGTCGATCCCGCAGAGCGCGGCGGTATGAACCAAACTATACATATTCCCCCATTTCCGGAAAGTTCGTCAGAAACAACAAAAGAAGTAGAAAAACCTTCAAGAAAATAAAAAAAGATGGAATTATCGTAGCACAAATCCCATCTTTTTCAAACTGTTTTTTATTCATTTCTTTTGGTCAGCGCTTTTTTTAGTTTTGCGAGCGCCTTTTTTTCGATCCGTGAAACATAGGAACGGGAAATACCAAGTTCGCCCGCGATCTCCCGCTGCGTCGCCGTTTTCCTTCCGCCGAGGCCGTACCGCCTGCAGATGATCCCGTATTCCCGCGCGTCTAAGATCGAAGGGAGGACGCCGCGCAGACGGCGGATATTCTCCTGCTCCTCCATCCGCTCTACCACGTCCACCGGTTCGTCTTCCAAAACGTCGAACAGGCGGATCTGGTTCCCTTCCTTATCCTGTCCGATGGGCTCATAGAGGGAAACGTCCCTTGCGCTCTTCCGCTTGCCCCGAAAATACATCAGTAATTCATTGTCAATGCAGCGCGCCGCATAAGTGGCCAGTTTATAGCCTTTGGAAGGATCGTAGGTATCGACCGCCTTTAACAGGCCGATCGTGCCGATCGATAAAAGGTCTTCCGCTTCTTCCGTGGGACTGTAATATTTTTTCGCCACATGCGCCACCAGCCGCATATTGTGTTCGATCAGTTTATGTTTCGCTTCCAGATTTCCCGCCGCCATAGCGTCCAAAAGAAGCCGTTCTTCTTCCGCAGTCAGTGGATTCAAAAATTCTTTCAAGCTTCCTCAAGAAATCATTTTTTATATTCTATGTCACCTTCTTTCATCAAGTGCCTTTCCACCTCAACTTTTGCCGCGGACGCGCTTTGCCTTGCATTGCGGCGGCTTTTTTTCTATACTAAAAAAATCAGGCGGGAAACGGAGGAACGACATGAACCGTACCATTATCTATCAGATCAAGGAGGCGCACGGATCCGTCCGCGCCTTTTTGCAGGAAAAGCGCTATCCGCACGCGGTACTGACGCAGTTGAAACAGGCTCCGGAGCAGGTATGCAAAAATGGCGCGCCAAGCCTTCTTCGCGCGCCGCTTACGCCCGGCGACGTCCTGCGCGTCGACATTCCGGAGCGCCCTTCCCGCGAAAAGATCCTGCCCGCCGACCTGCCGCTGTCCATCCTGTATGAGGACGACGATCTGCTTGTCATCGACAAGCCCGCCGGTATGCCGGTTCATCCCTCGCAGGACCACTACACGGATACGCTTGCCAACGCCGTCCGCCATTATCTGCCCGATACCTGCGGGCCGTTCGTCTTCCGCTGTATCAACCGTCTGGACAAAAACACCAGCGGCCTGCTTCTGGTCGCCAAAAACAGGCTCAGCGGCGCGATCCTCAGTCAGGACATAAAAAACCGCCGGATCCGCCGCAGGTATCAGGCGGTCGTTTCCGGCGTCCTTACAAAAGACGGTACGATCGACGCGCCGATCGCACGCGCGCAGGATTCTTCCATACTGCGCTGTATCGACTACGCCGGCGGGCAGCGCGCCGTCACGCACTACCGTATCCTTAAAACCTATGAAGACCGGACGCTTTTGGAACTGCAATTAGAGACGGGGCGCACTCATCAGATCCGCGTCCATATGGCGTCTATCGGCCATCCGCTGCTCGGCGACGGCCTCTATCATCCCGCCGCGGATGACGGAGCCGACGGCAGACAGGCGCTCCACGCCTGTTTCCTTTCGTTTACGCATCCTGTCACCGGCGAAGGCCTGTCGTTTTCCAGCCCTCTGCCAAAAGATATCCTGCGGCTCCTGCCGTCTTAAAGGCTTTCCGTCAGTCCGATCTTTTTTTGTACTTTGCGCAGCGTCTTCTGCGCGGCGTGCGCCGCTTTCGCGTCGTTTTCCCGAATACACTGCGCGAGATATTCTTTGTCTTTGAGCAGGTCTTCATAGCGCTTCTGCAGCGGGGTCAGTTCGTCCGCCACCGTCTCTCCGACCGCCATCTTGAACTCGCCGTACCCCCTGCCGTCAAATTCCGCCTCGATCTCTTTGGCGGTCTTTCCGGTAATGCTTCCGTAAATGTCCATCAGATTGCTGATTCCCGGTTTGTCCTCGCCGTAGCGCACGACGGTATCCGAATCCGTCACGGCGCGCTTGCACTTGCGGATGATCGTATCCCTGTCGTCCAAAAGATAGATCGTGGCGTTGACGTTTTCGTCGGATTTTGACATCTTTTTCTGCGGATCCTGAAGGCTCATGATCTTTGCGCCCGCCTTGCCAAGATACGGCTCCGGTATCGTAAAGACCTCGCCGTAGAGGTTGTTGAAACGCTGCGCGATATCGCGGCAGATCTCAAGATGCTGTTTCTGATCCGCGCCGACCGGCACCATGTCCGCCTGATAAAGCAGGATATCCGCCGCCATCAGCACCGGATAGGTGTAAAGGCCCGCGTTGACGTTGTCCTCGTGTCTCGCCGCCTTGTCCTTAAACTGCGTCATGCGGTTCAACTCGCCCATATAGGTAAAGCAGTTTAAAATCCAGCAGAGCTGCGCGTGCGCCGGCACATGGGACTGATAATAGATGCAGTTTTTTTGGGGATCAAGGCCCGCCGCCACATACAGGGCGTAAAGGTTCTTTGCCGTCTTGCGGAACTGCGCCGGTTCCTGACGCACGGTCAGGGAATGCAGATCCATGACGCCGTAGAAACACTCGTATTCCTCGCACAGATCCACCCAGTTTTTGAGCGCGCCCAGATAATTGCCGATCGTCAGCGTCCCCGTCGCCTGCATACCGCTGTATAAGATCTTTTTTTCTTTTTCCATGACTATCCTCTTTTCCCTAAGATTTGTGTCCGAATATAGGCGAACGTCTTTTCTTCGCCCTCGTCAGCCAGATGCCGCAGCAGATCCTCCAGAAGCGCCTGCGTTTCCGGATGGATGATATATTTGTGGCAGCCCTTTTCATAATACGTCAGGGCGCTCCGGTCGTTGTACTTTTCTTTCATATATGTCTTGCTTGCCGCGATACGGTCCATGAACATCTCCACCACATATTTGACCGGCATCTTCATCCCCGTCATGCCCGCGTCGGACGGATCCAGCCCGTAGTCGATCCAATATTCAAAGTGGTGCTTGTTCCTGCCCTTGTGGTGCAGCCACGCCATGGAAACGCCGGTCGCTTCGCGCTCCGCGTTGTTCGGGCTCCGGTCGCCCTGATAATAGCGGCAGCCGACCAGAAATTCCACCGGCGCGTACTTGGAGAGGTCGTGCAGAAGCCCCTGCCGGTACAGCCCGACTTTGAAGCAGTATTTTCTCACCAGATGCCTGTGGTGCGTGATCGTCTTAAAATGCTCCCATGCTTTCATGTCTGTTCTCCGTTACGATATATAGACGGAAACGGAACTTCCCGGGACCCGCACACGCTGCTGATCTTCCAGTTCGCGGGGCCGGAAAGAAAAACTCTCCTCCGTGGCCGTATTCATGACAAACTGCCATCGCCTGTGTCCGGAGACCGCCGGAAGCGCCAGTTCCACGTCCTGATAATGAAAATTATACGCGATATAGACGTTCTCCGCCTTATGTTCGCCCGTCTTTTTTGCATAATCGCCCGCATAGAGGATCCCGACCGCTTTCTGTTCCTCGCCGATCCCCATCAGCCACGGCTCCGAACCGTGATAGGAAATGTCCGGTATGCCGATATGCTTATAATCCGTCATGCGCACCGCCTGATCCATGGCTAAAACCGGATGCGCCCGCCGGAACGCGATAAGGTTTTTGACAAATTCGCGCAGCGCGACTTTGTTTTTTAAGTGCCTGCCGTAAGACACCCAGCCCGTCGCGTTGTCCTGACAGTACGGGTTGTTGTTTCCGCCCTGCGAATTGAGGACTTCGTCGCCGCCCCGCAGCAAAGGGACGGCCTGCGCAAAGAAGACGCAGCAGAGGCCGTTGCGGATCTGCTGAAGCCGCATCTGACTGGTCTGCCGGTTCTTGGTCGGCCCCTCGACGCCGTAGTTATAACTGTAATTGACGTTCTTACCGTCTTTATTGTCCTCGCCGTTGGCCTCGTTGTGCTTTTCCCCGTAACTGTAAGAGTCAAGCAGCGTAAACCCGTCGGTATTCGCGATATAATTGACAAAACCGAAATGATCGTTCTGCCTGCGCAGGTAGTTGGTAAACTGCACCATGGAGCCCTGCATATGGTTCTGTATCTGACGGGTGACGTGCATGAAATAGTCATTATATAGGAAGAGATGCTTGCGCTCCTTTTCCCGTTCAAGGATCTCCTGCGGGATGTTTTCGTAGAAGATCTTGCAGTCCGAAAGCCCTCTGTGAGCGGCAATGCGGCCGATCGGCGCGTTGCAGCCGACGATATGGAAACCGTCCACGCGGTAGTCCCTGCGCCACCGCCACAGCACGTCCGTCATATAATCGTCCGAAAGCCCTTCGGCAAAGGAGATCTCCATCACGATCTCCATACCCATGCCGTGGATCCCGTCGATCATCTCCCGGCAGTGCGCCGTAACGTCGCGCCCGCCGAAATAACTGGCCTTCGGCGCGAGATAAAAGGCGTCGCCGTAGCCCCAGTAGTTGATCTTGTCAAGAGGAAAGATCTCCTCGGTGATCTTTCCGCGGGCCGAAACGACCTGACGCTTTTCGTAGCGCACCTCCTCAAAGTCATAGATCGGCTGAAACTCGATCGCGGTCACGCCGAGTTCTTTGAGAGAGGCGAGTTTTTCCAAAATGCCTTTGTAGTTGCCGCGCTTGCCGGAAGGCAGCCCGTGGTGCATGGAAAACCCGCGCATATGCAGTTTGTAGAGGAGAAGTTCCTGCGGCAGGAGGCGCGGCTGCGGATGCTGCCATTCGTAAGGCTTCTGCCAGATCCCGCCGTAGACGCGGTAGCCTTCTTCCAAGCGGCTTTCATCCGCCCATCTGCTGCGGCCGTGGATCCATGAAGCGTAAGGATCCGTAAAGGTCTTGCCGTTTTCTTCGTACAGATAGACGAAGCGCTGCCAGTTTTTCCCGATCAGGACGACGGAGTACATATCGCCGATCGCATATTCCGGCGGCATCTCGATCCTCTCCGCAAGCCGCCCGTCGGAAATGTGGTACAAAAGGATGGCGCACGCGCCCCCTTCCCGCGCAGAAAAGGTAAACATCATGCCGTCCTCGGTCGGTTTGGTTCCGTATTCGCTAAAATCGCCTGCTCGCGTCTTCATCTCTGTCTCCGTTCCCATTGGTCTTAAAAAGCAATATAAAACTATTATAGCCGAAATGTTGCAATTTTCCAAATGCTTTCGTATAATCTTCGTATAAAATTTTCAATGGGTTCTGCGCAGCAGCGGAAAGGAGACGCATATGGCGGAAGATGAGGTTTTTCCGGTAGATGAAAACGACGACGACGTGGTGGTGACGATCCAGATGGAAGACGGCGGCGAAGTCACCTGCGAGATCTTAACGATCTTCGACGTGAGGGGACGGGATTATATCGCCCTGCTCCCACAGCAGGAAGACGGGCGCGACGCCGACGACGGCACGGTCTATCTCTACCGCTATCAGGAAGATGAAAGCGGCACGCCTTCTTTGGAAAATATCATAAACGACGAAGAATACGAAGCCGTGGAAGAACGCTTCGACGAACTTCTGGACGAAGCGGCTTTTGACGAGATGGATTAAGTCGTTTGTTCTTTGGCCTTTCGCATTTCCGCAAGAAAACGCGAGGGGCCGCTTTTTTTGTCCCCTCCCCCGCCGCAAAAGAACAGGCAGACGCCCTCTTTCGCGCGGGTCAGACCGACATAGAACAGCCGCCGCTCTTCTTCGATCTGTTCTTTCGTGACGGCTTTTTCCGAAGGCAGGCTCCCTTCGTTGCAGTCGAGGATCAGGACCCTCTCAAACTCCAGACCTTTCGCGCCGTGCAGCGTCAGAAAGGAGATCCCGCCGTCGTTTTCCGCGGCGGCGTTCTTTTTATGCCGCTCCCAGAAATCGCGCCCTTCCTGCCAGCGTTCCAAAAGGCAGCGGACGGACGGCGCTCCGGCGGCGAGCGTTTCCATCATCTCAAGCGCCGGCTGCCATCTCTCCTCCTCCCGCTCCTGCCGCAGATACCCTTCATAGCCGATCTTTTTTCGGATATACAAAAGCGCCGCCGTGCCGGAGAGCGTGGAGAGGAATCGCAGATCGCGCTCGAATGTTTCGATCCGGCGGCGGATATCCGGTTGCGACGCATAATACAGACGCCACCGCTCAAACGTCAGCGGCCCGCTTTCTATGCTCGCGCGCGAAACGCCCCGCCACGGCCTGTTCATGACGCGAAGCATATCGCCCCGCTGCAGGCCGCCGGAAGCCAGACGCAGATAGGCGACGATATCCCTTGCCGCCTCCTGTTCATACGGATTGGCCGCCGCGCCGCGGAAACAAAAGCGGATCCCCCTCCCGCGGCACCGCTCCGCCAGCGCAAAGGCGCTGCGACGGTTCCGGTATAGGACGGCGATCTTTTCCGCACCGACCTCGCGCTGCCACTTCTCCAGCAGTTCGGCCGCGCGCAGGCTCTCGTCCGTCTCGTCTTTGGTCTCCTCATATAAGATCCAGCCGCGCCTTTTTGCCGCGGCCCTTGTCTCCTTTGGCAGCCGCGCCGTATTGTGTCCGATCAGCGTCTGCGCGGCGTCAACGATCGCGGAAGCGCACCGGAAATTTTCCCGCAGTACGATCCGCCGCCCGTTCGGATAGGCCGACGGAAAATGCAGAAGCACTTCCGGCGCCGCGCCGCGGAACCCGTAGATCGACTGGTCGTCGTCGCCCACCAGAAAAAGATTGTTCTGCGGCAGCGCCAGCAGGCGGACGATCTCAAACTGCAGCGCGTTGATATCCTGCGCCTCGTCGACGAGAAGGAACGCAAACCTTTCCTGCCACCGCCGCAGGGCGGCAGGACTGCGCAGGAACAGTTCTCTGGTCTGCACCAGAAGATCGTCGAGATCCCAAAGACCGCAGGAACGCTTGCGCGCCTCGTACGCTTCAAGGAACCGCGCCCGGACGTCTTCTTCCACAAGCGTCGACGGATAACTATGCGGCGGGCAGAGGGTGTTTTTGATATAACTGCCTTCCTCAGCAAGCGCCAGAGCCGTCCGGCCGGCGTCTCCCTCAAGGCCGCAAAGCCCCGCCGCCTCCACAAGCAGGCTCTCCTTCTGCTTTGCGTTCATCAGCTGCGGGCAGGATCGTCCGTATTCCCTGCGCAGGATCCCAAAGAAAACCGAATGGAACGTTCCGAACGCCACCGGCAGTCCTCGGCCAATCAGCGCTTCAAAACGTTCCTTCATCTCTTTTGCCGCAGCGCGGCTGTACGTCAGGACAAGAATATTCTCCGGACGCACGCCTTCTTCGGAAATAAGATGAGCGAGCCTTTCGGTCAGTACCTTAGTCTTGCCGCTGCCCGGCCCCGCCAGACAAAGGCAGGGACCGAGGACATGGCCGACGGCCTCTTGCTGTTTTTCACTTAACATAGCGCTCCGTTCTACTCTTCTTATTTCTTTCGGTCCGCGATATCAGCAATGCGATCTTAATTTTTCAATGGCGGCTTCGATCCGCGCAAGGCTCTCCTCTTTGCCGAGCACTTCCATGAGTTCCGTTGCCCCGCCCGGCGTCATCGCCTTTCCGGACAGCGCCGTGCGGCACGGCCACAGGACATAACCGTTTTTATAGCCCTTTTCCTGCGCAAACGACGTAAGCGCCGCATACAAAACGTCGTTGCTGTAATCCCTGATCCCTTCCAAGACCGGAAGGAGTTCTTCCAAGACCTGTAACGAAGACTCCGGCGTCGTTTTCATTTTTTTGTGCGCATACAGCGAAACGTCGTAGTCCGGCACTTTTTCAAAGAAGTCGATCTGCTCCGCGATATCCGGCAGCACCTCGATCCTCGTCTTTACCATGGACGCGATCTTGCGCAGATCGCAATCGCGCGTCAGCGTCTTTTTTATCTCGGCTTCTGCCATCGCAAAAAACGCGTCGTCGTCCATCGCCTTGAGATATTCGCCGTTCATCCAGCGCAGTTTAACGATATCAAAAACCGCCGGAGACTTGCTGATATGGCGGTAGTCGAAGACCTCCGTCAACTCTTTCAGCGAACGGATCTCGCGGTTGTCCTCCGGACTCCATCCGAGCAGCGCGACGAAATTGACGATGGCCTCGGTCAAAAATCCCTGCTCCAGCAGGTCTTCGTAGGAAGAATGTCCGCTCCTCTTGCTGAGTTTCTGATGGTCTTCGTTGGTGATCAGCGGACAGTGGACGTACACCGGCACTTCCCAGCCGAACGCCTCGTAAAGGCGGTTGTATTTCGGGGAGGAAGACAGATATTCGTTTCCGCGTACCACATGGGTGATCCCCATCAGATGATCATCCACCACATTGGCGAAATTGTAGGTGGGATACCCGTCGGACTTGATCAGGATCATGTCGTCCAGTTCGCTGTTGTCTACGGTGATATCGCCGTAGATCTCGTCGCAGAACGTCGTCGTTCCCTCGCGCGGATTGTTCTGCCGTATCACATACGGCTTGCCCGCCGCAAGATTTGCCTCAACTTCTTCTTTTGATAAGGAAAGGCAGTGTTTGTCATAGACGGAGATCTCCTTGCCCGCAACCTCCTGCCGCAGGGAATCCAGCCTCTCCTGATCGCAGAAGCAGTAATAGGCTTCCCCTTTTTCGATCAACTGCTTCGCATAGTCCAGATAAATGCCCTGCGCCTGCCGCTCGCTCTGTATATACGGGCCAAAGTTTCCGCCCTTGTCCGGGCCCTCGTCATGGAGCAGTCCCGTACCCGCCAGCGTGCGGTAGATGATATCCACCGCGCCTTCCATATAGCGTTCCTGATCCGTATCCTCGATACGGAGGATGAAGTCGCCTCCCGCGTGCTTTGCGATCAGATAGGCGTACAATGCCGTCCGTAAATTTCCCACATGCATCCGTCCCGTAGGGCTGGGCGCAAATCTTGTCCTGACTCTTTTCATGTTTCTCTCCATTCCGCCGCCGTTTCTGCGGCCGCCTTTGCCCATTATAACACAAGGCCGTCGATCATCTCAAACAATTTGCGGATATTTTCTTCTTTTGTCGCCCAACTGGTACAGAAGCGCACCGCCGTGCGTCTTTCGTCGACCTTTTCCCAAAAACTGAACGCGGCCTTTTCCTGCAGCGCTTCCATAAACGCCCGCTCCAAGACCAAAAACTGCTGATTTGTCGGCGAGTCAAGGAAAAATTCCATCCCGCGTTTTGCAAAACCCTCTTTTAAGAGCCGCGCCATGTCGATCGCGTGGCGGCCGCATTGCAGATACAGCCCGTCGGTAAAGAGCGTATCAAACTGGATCCCCAGCAGCCTGCCTTTCGCCAGAAGCGCGCCGTGCCGCTTGACCGTCGTCAAAAAATGCGGCGGCGTTTTCTTTGTAAAGACCACGGCTTCTCCAAACAGCGCGCCGACTTTGGTGCCGCCGATGGAAAACGCGTCCGTATACTTTGCCAGAAACGGCAGGTCGATATCGCTCTGCGGACAGGCGAGGGCATAGCCCAGACGCGCGCCGTCCACATACAGCGGTATTTCATAAGTCCGGCAGATCTCATAGAGTTCCTTCATCTCCTCCGCCGTATAGAGCGTTCCGTACTCGGTCGGGTGGGACAGATAGACCATGCCCGGCCACACCATATGCTCGCGGTTTTCGTCCGCAAAATGCTCCCGCAGATACGCGAGGAGCACGTCGGGCAGGAGTTTGCCCTGCGATGCGGGCAGCGTAAGCACCTTGTGTCCGAACGCCTCCACCGCTCCGGCTTCATGCACCGCGATATGGCCCGTTGTGGCGCAGACGACGCCCTCATACCCCTGAAGCAGGCTGTCGATCACGGTCGCGTTTGCCTGCGTGCCGCCCACCAAAAGCCATACCCCGTTTGCGTCGCACCCGCAGGCTTTTGCGATCTTTTGCCGCGCGGAAGCGGTATAGGGATCCGAACCGTAGCCCATCGTCTGTTCCATATTGGTCGCCGCCAGCGCCTCAAGGATCGCCGGATGCGCGCCTTCGCAATAGTCGTTTTCAAAATTCAGTTTTTCCTGCATTTCTCTCCTCATTTCCTGACAATGTTCTTTCCGCTCTATTTTATCATTTGTGCGGACAGGATACAATAACGTCGCCAATACGCGCATCTTTACCAAAATTGAAATTTTAAATTCCACTCTCAAATCCTCTGGTGGAATTTACTTCTGCATGAGTAGTGTTTACCT
>CANQBH010000004.1 GCA_947589155.1 uncultured Lachnospiraceae bacterium
GCAACATCATAGGAGAATATATCATCTTCTGCAAGGTGTATAATGAACAGCGTAAAAAATGCGGACAGACCAAAGAGGCAATCGAGGAAACGATCCGCATATGCAAAGACAGAAACGTTTTAAGAGAGTATCTGGAAAACAGGCAAAAGGAGGTCGTAGACATTATGATGACGTTGTATGATGATGAAGAAATCGCAGAAATGTATACAAATGATATCAAAAGAGAGACATCCAGGAAAGCGGCTGAAAGAATGATAAAAACAGGCAAACTGACTTTGGAAGAAATTGCTCTTTGTGTTCCTTCTTTATCCCTCGACGAGATCAAGGAGATCGAAGCCGAAGTCATGCAGATGGCATAAGTGTTATAAAATCAAGAAAGCAGGTTCTCCGCCTGCTTTTTTATTTTTATATATGCAGCCAACCTCTCATTTGACGAAGCGGTCGATAATGCTGTTGTAGTCGGCAAATTTGGTGTATAATGAACAGCGTAAGAAATGTGGACAGACCAAAGAGGCGATCGAGGAAACGATCCGCATATGCAAAGACAGGAACGTTTTAAGAGAGTATCTGGAAAATAGAGAAAGAGAGGTCGTAGACATTATGATGACGTTGTATGATGATGAAGAAATCGCAGAAATGTATGCAAATGATATCTGTAAGTGGTAAGATTAACCGCAAAATCTTTTTTGCATTATTAACTACATCTTCTTAGAAGCATCACCAACTGTATTCAGAAAACTGTAAAGTGTATTTTTCACCTGGTGTAATGTCGTACACTATGATAGAGTTATCTTTAAATTTATCGCCGGCAGAAAGGTTGGACAAATAAACACTACCCGAATCAGTCAAATATCCGTTACTGTCGTAGAGTTTATAGGATATAATATCATAACTTGAAGTATCGCCGACAGTCTTTTGTCCGGAAAAGGTTATTTGAAGTTGAGGAGTAAAGTCTTTCTCATAAACATATGTAACATCTGTAATCCTTATGATTGATTCAACGTTTCCGTCATACCCTTTAACCTCTAATTCAATGGGTAAATCTTTTGCATCAAGTTCCACATCAGCAACCGGCAAACAAGACAATGCTGTGCAATTTACTTCATCAAAGCGAACATCATCATCTTTGTAAACGGTTAGATATACCGTGCCGTCATTTGATTTTCCGCTTTTAATATCGGAGGCGGGTATTCGTACATTGGCAAAAAATTGTTTTCCGGCAATCTGACTTTTGTAATTCCCGAAATCCTTGGATGTTACCGACTTTGTGGCAGAATATACTTCTTCACCGGCGTCATTAACTATGCGGATATCAACAGTAACATCTGCGGCAATGTATCTTTCCTTATTGTTTAGCAACCCGAAAAATAAACTATAATCATTAGTTCCCGGATTGCTTTGAAAAGACCAACCTTTCAATGTTTCAATATCATCACTTCCGATAATTGTTGTCGGTACAAAAGAGCAACCGCATAAAGAACTCATGAATACAACAAGGAATGATATAATAAACTTTTTCATCATTACCACCTCACTCGGTTTTTCATCATCTGAAGTTTTGAGAAAAGTCGTTATTTGCCGCGCTGTTTCTTTTTTGCACTTTTCAGAAGCAAGCAAAAACCTCTGTTACAATGTTCGCTCAAATAACAGGTTTCACAAAGCATCAGATTAAGTTCTTGACACATAATTTCCTCACCCGAAGGCAATTTGTACTTTTCAATCCGTTTTATGTCTACCGGATTGCGGATGGCATAGTCGATTTGCTTTCCGTTTCTGGTTTTCAAGTAACGGTACGGCTCTGCAAAGAACTCCACGCAGTCGCCAACATACAACTTCTCAAATCCGGTAAGATCCATCCAAACATGCTGTTCTTTGTAATTGACGTATTCACCGTCCGAAAACATACCTTCTATAAACAAGTGCTGGAAACAAATATGTTTGTCGTTGGTTTTTTCAACCTGTGCTTTGAACCCTAGCGGAATATTGAAAAAGCACCATTGAAAACTGCTATGAACCTTGCCTAGCGCATTGATTTGGGCATCAATGTAGTCATTATAAGTGAGTTTCTCACCGTGCACGACTTCTTTTAATCCGTTTGGATCAAAGTCGATGCTCCCTCCTTCGGTCATCTGGACGATTTTCATGCCGTAATTGGCAAGAATCATTCTTTCGTAGTTGGGATGTTTTTTCAATAGATTGGCGGCCGTTTCTCGCACAGTCTTTTCTCTGATGCGCGCCTCTTTCTTTGCTCTTATGTTTTCCATTTTTTAACCTCCGTTAATAAGTGCCGCAAATGCAGCCTATCATGCTAACGGAGTTTGTTCCACACAGATATTACTGTATTTTTATTATAACCTAAAAATTTTTGCATTCAATAGAATCGGATTAAAATTTTCAATAAGTCCAAAACAACTTGTTTTCGAATGTTGTTCATCCGTCCGATACTTGTATTTTGAACTTGTCTTTTGAGCACTTCGTTCGCGCCTCGCGCGTTGCCGGCTGTTTTACCGGTTGGAGAAATAATTCCTCTGGCCGTCGGCCGATGCCGGCAGGCCAACCCCGACTTGAAAAAATTGCGTTTCCATAGTATGATAAACTCCATAGGAGGCAGAATATGGTAGCGCTGGTTTTTAATATCATCCTCATTGCGGCATTGCTCCTTCTTTTTGCATTATGCGTTTATCTGGGCTCGCATCTGTCATCCAAGGAGCATTTTCTGTTCATCATGTCGCTGCTGTTTACCGGATTTATCATTCTGGGCAACCTTTTCGAGTGCAACGCGACGCAGCTTGAGGCGGCGCTGGTAGGGCGCAGGCTCAGTTTCCTCGGAAGCACTTTTGCGGAATGGTTCATGTTTTTGTTTGTGCTGCGTTTCTATAAACAGAAGCCGGGCAGTTTTTATACCTACGGCCTTTTGGGCGCGCACTGCCTGATCGGCATTGCGGAATTTACCTGCACGCGGCATGATCTGATCTACACTTCCATGTCTTTTCTCCGCGAGGGCGGCGTCAGCCGTATCATTACCACGCCGGGCTGGCTGAACTACGCCAACCGGCTTTTAATGTGTTTTTATATCATCGCGATTCCTGCGGTCTGTATCCGCTATTACAGTATGCACCCGAGCAACAAGCACCGGATCAACGCGCTGCTGCTGGCGATGTGCGCAGTCTTTCCGGGCGTGGCGTATCTGCTGATGATAACGGGGCTGACAGGCAATTACGACCTGACGTCGCTGTTTATGGCGGCTTCCGCGCTGCTGGCGTATTTTCTTGTGGTGCGCCGCCATATGTTCGATACGCTGGAGGTGGCGCAGGACAAACTGATCTCCGGCCTCGCGGACGCGGTCGTGATCCTCGACGAGGATATGCAGCCGCTCTACCTGAACGAAAAGGCGAAGGAGATCTTTGGCGACGTCAATTTTTCGCAGGGCGACTACGGTGTTCTGATGGACATCTGCAAATCCGCGGTGGAACAGTATAAGAGGAACGGCAGGACGTATAAGCTGCAGACCAGCCGCATCTATCACCATCGGCGTTTTTACGGCTATACGATGATCTTCAGCGATGTGAGCGAACTTGCGGATTACGCGATCGAACTTGAAGACGAGGTCAGCTTAAAGATCAGTGAGATCGAGCGGATCCAGCATCAGGTGCTGTATTCCTTCGCCAATATGATCGAGATGCGCGACGGCATGACCGGACAGCACGTCAAGAGGACGACGGAATATGTGCGGATCCTCGTGACCGAGATGCTGCGCCGCGGCCTCTATCCGAACGAACTGACCGAAGAAAACGCCGGCCGGATGGTCAGCGCCGCCGCGCTGCACGACATCGGAAAAATCGCGATCAGCGATGTGATCCTGCAGAAGCCCGCGAGCCTGACGGCGGAAGAATTTGAAGTGATCAAGACCCATTCCGAGATCGGCGGGCAGATGATCGACGAGATCCTGACGGAGGTCGGCGATAACGATTATCTGGGCGAGGCAAAGAAGATGGCGGTGTTCCACCATGAACGCTGGGACGGCACGGGCTACCCGAAAGGGCTGGCGGGCGACGAGATCCCGCTGGCGGCGCGGATCATGGCGGTGGCGGACGTGTTCGACGCCCTGATCTCCGAACGCCAGTACAAGCGCGCTTATACGATGGACGAGGCGTTTGCGATCATTGAGGCGTCCCGCGGTTCGCATTTTGATCCGGTCGTGGCAGGCGTTTTTCTGGAACTGCGGCCGGAAATTGAAAAAGTTGTCGCCCGTCTGGGTGAATAGCGGACGGGCCTTCGGGAGGAAATATGAGATATCTACCAATAGAAGAAGCGCAGCCGGGCATGCTTCTCGCGTCCGACATTTATGATGCAATCGGCAGGACGCTGATCGGCCAGAATTGCGAATTGACGGCGGATTATATCAACAGCCTGAAAGAACGCGGGATCGTCGGCGTATATATCGAAGACGACCTTTCCCGCGACATCCGTCTGGAGCAGGCGATCACGGAGCGCGTGCGGCAGGAGGGCATGGACTGCGTCGCGAAAAAGGACGTGGACGGCTGTATCAGGGTCGCCGGCCGGATCGTGGACGAGATCATCGAGAAAGGGAACGTCTCGTTCGACATTGCGGATCTGCGCTCTTATGACAACTATACTTTCGCCCATTCCGTCAATGTCGCGGTGCTGTCCGCGGCGATCGGCATGGGGATGCGGATGGAGCGGAGCGAACTGGTCAATCTGGTTACGGCGGCGCTGATGCACGATCTGGGAAAACTTGAGATCCCGATGGAGATCTTAAACAAACCCGCGCGCCTGACCAAGGAAGAATACGCGATCATGAAGAGCCACGCGGAATTTTCCTATCAGCTGCTCAGCGCGCGGTGGGACATTTCCGCGCATGTGAAGTCGGCGGTGCTTTTCCACCACGAAAACGAGGACGGCAGCGGCTATCCGCAGGGATTGGAAGGCGCGGAGATCCCGCTGTTTGCAAAGATCCTCCATGTGGCGGACGTCTATGACGCGCTGCGTTCCAAACGCCCGTATAAAAAACCTTACGCGCCGAACGAAGCGGCGGAATATCTGATGGGCGGCTGCGGGATCCTGTTCGACCTTTCCATCGTAGAAAAACTTCTGGCCTGCGTGCCGCTGTATCCGAAGGGCTCTGAGGTGGAACTCTCGGACGGACGGCGCGCGATCGTCTGCGAGAACAGCGGCGCTTACAATCTGCGCCCGCTGCTGCGCCTTATGGACGGGCGGGAACTGGATCTGACGAGATCGAAAAACCTCAATATCACGGTCGTCGGCGCATGGGAGGACAGTCAGGATCCGGATGATTCGCAGGAACAGCAGCGCAGCGACAACATCCGGCGGATCGAAAGAAAGCGGCTGATGGTCGTGGACGACATGAAGACAAATCTTCAACTGCTCCGCGGTTTTCTCGAAGACGAGTACGAACTGATCCTGTTAAAATCCGGACGGCAGGTGCTGCGCTATCTTGCAGACCACGACGCGCCGGATCTGATCTTAATGGATATCGATATGCCCGGCATGGACGGGATCGAGACCGCGTCGCGGATCCAGAAGATGACTGAGGAAAAGATCCCGATCCTGTTCGTATCGGCGATCTGCGACAGGCAGACCGTCATGCTCTGCCGCAGCATGAACGCCGCCGGATATATTGTCCGGCCTTATCAGCCGGTCTATGTCAAGTCGGAGATCCTGCGGATCTTGAAAGGGTGGAACGAGAGGATATAATGGAGATACTGATACACGCCGGAGGGCTGTTCCTTACTTTTTTCGTATTGCAGCACTATATGATGCTCGGCACCCATTCGCGGGCGCACCGTCTTTTGCCGCTGGTTCTCGGCCTGATCGCGCTGTACGATTTTTACGAGATCGTGCAGTGCATTACAAAGCAGACCCGGACGTTTACCCTTCTCGAAGATCTGCTGATCATTCAGTTTCTCTATGTCATGCTGCACTATTTCATTGAATTTATGCGGATGCGCTGGCCGGTCTGGATCGATACGGTCATGTTCGTTTCCCTGCTGACGACCAACGCCTGCATTATTTACCGCGCGTACCTCGGCCGCCCGTACAGGAGCGTTTATTATGCGGCGGCTGTTTTTTATTCGCTGGTTCTTCTGGTCGTGGTCTGTATCGTCGTGGTGAAGTATTCGTACAGCAAACGGCAGCATTTTGTCAGCGGTATGCTGTATCTGGCGGCGCTGCTGCCGTGGACGGCGCTGCTGGCCCGCCATGTCGGCTCCGTCCCTCCGCAGATCGTCATGACGCTGGCGCTGGCGGCAAGCTGCGTGATCATCTTTTATCTGCTGATCACGGACCGCTTTGAAGATTCTTCCCTTTATATGCAGGAAAATATCTACCGCAGTTCGGACAACGCGCTGATCCTTCTGGATACAGACTGCTATTTTCTTGACGCCAATCAGGAGGCGCGGCGGCTTTTGTCCGACGTGCTTGCAGCCGTGGAGCGCGAGCAGGAACGCTCGGTCTATATCGCCGCGATCCGCGAGTATCTGGCGGGAAAACGGGAAGCCCTGCTCTGGCAGCGGGAGGGCGAGTATTACCGCGGCCATATCACGCCGGTCATCCACCGCGGGCGGCTCAAGGGGTATGTGCTCACGATGTTTGACATCACGCCGCAGATGAAGGAGATCCGTGAGTCGGAAAGGAAGATGGAGGAAGCGCAGGATCTGACCGTGCAAAAGAGCCGGTTCATGGCGCGGATGAGCCACGATCTGCGCAGCCCGCTCCATGCGATCATCGGGATCAGCGACGTGCTGATCGCGCGGCAGGATCTGCTTTCCGAAGAACGCGGCCTGCTCCGGCAGCTGCGGCAGGCGGGCATGACGCTGCTGAAGATGGTGGACGATATCCTTGACTTTTCCAAACTCGAAGCGGGCCGGATGGAACTCAAACCGGCGGCTTACGATCTGCGGGAACTGTTGGAAGAAGTGGCGGCCGACCACGCGGTGCAGCTGCTCGATCGGCCGGTGGAACTGACGCTTTCGGTCCGCACGCCGTATCCCCTGTATGTGACGGGCGATGCGGACAGGGTGCGCGAGATCCTGCAGAATCTCCTTTCCAACGCCGTGAAATTTACCAAAGAAGGCAGCGTGGCCTGCGAGGTCTTCTGCGAGGAAGTTTTGGGAGAAGGCAGGGTGCGGCTGATCTGCCATGTCAGGGATACGGGGCCGGGCATGAAGGAGGAGCAGCTGCGGCAGATCTTCCGCGAATACGTTTCGTTTGCCGACAGCAGGACGCTGGAAGGGAGCGGCCTCGGGCTTTGTATCGTGCAGCAGCTGGCGGCGCTGATGGGCGGCTGCGCCTATGCGCAGAGCGACGGCGTCAGCGGTTCCGTCGTCAGTGTGGAATTGTTGCAGGAGATCGCGGAGCCGGTGCAGTGGGAACCGGCATTTTCCGTCCGCGGCGGGGAACTGCTGAGCCGCGGCATGAACTGGGCGCCTGCCGCGCGTCCGCAGTGGGAATATCCCGACGCGCGTGTGCTTCTGGCGGACGATATGGAAGTCAATCGGGAACTCTTTGCGGAGATGGCGCGTCCGTGGAAACTGCAGCTGCGCTGCGCGGCGGACGGGAGCGAGGCCGTGCGCCTTTGCGCGGAGGAGACGTTTGATCTGATCTTCCTCGATCTGATGATGCCGGAGATGACGGGAAAGGATGCGGCCGCACGGATCAGAGGGAAGCAGGACGCGCCGCTGATCGCGCTGACGGCGGACATTTCCGAGGATACTAAAAGGCTGCGGGAGGACTTCGGTTTTGCGGACGTGCTGTTAAAGCCGATGGAACCGGCGGATCTGAAAGCCTGTCTTGAAACATACCTTCCGAAGGAAAAGCGCTGCCAGCCGAGCAGTTTTGCGGCGGATCTTGCGCAGTTGCCGGGCAGCGTCAGCCGTTCCGCCTATCAAAAGACGCTGCGCACCTACGTCAGGGAAGTGGAGCCGCTGCTGGAGATCCTGCGGGAAGACGCGCAAAGGGATCCGGAGGATTTTCGGATCAGGGTCCACGGGATCAAGGGCGTCAGCCGCCAGATCGGAAGGACGGCTGCAGCGGAGCGCGCGGAGATCATGGAAATGGCGGCAAAGGCCGGACATCAGGAGTACATCGGGCGGCACTTGGACGGTTTTCTGTCCTATCTGCGCGAGGTCGTTGAAGACGTGCGCCGCGAGGCGGCGCTCTTATCTCTGCAGGACGGCGGCGGGAAAACAGAAGGAGAAGAAGCGCGGGCGCAAAGCGTTATCACAGACCGCAGCGTCCTGCGCCGTGAACTTGCCGACGCCTTCCGTTCCTACGACATGGAGCGGATCGAGCGGGGAATCCGCGCATGGGAAGCGGCGTCGCCGGACACCGCGGAGACGGAACTTCTGCGGGAACTGCGTGAAGCCTGCGAGGAATTTGAATACGAAAAAGGATGGGAACTTCTGGAAGGATAAGGACAGCAAAGGAGGACGGCAAAGACATGCGGATTGCAGTGGTAGATGACGATGCCGGAATGAGGGAAAAAGCGGCGGCATATCTTGAACGGTTTTCCAAAGAAACCGGTACGAAAACGGCATACCGCCTGTACGCCGATCCGCAGGAATTTTTATCCGACGGCCAAGGGACTTTCGATCTGCTCCTGCTGGATGTTGAGATGCCCGGCATGGACGGCATTACGCTGGCGCGGAAGATTCGTAAAAAAGATGAGAGCGTGATGATCATGTTTCTGACGAACATGGCGCAGTACGCCCTGCACGGATACGAAGTGGATGCGGTCGATTATGTTGTCAAGCCGATTGGGTATCCGGATTTTGCGATGAAGATGAAAAAGGTGCTGCGCTATCTTGGCCGCCGTCAGGACCGTCAGATCCTGTTGCAGACGACGAAGGGGCTGCAAAAGGTCAGCGTCGCGGAACTTGTGTATGTGGAGGTCATCCGTCATTATCTCCACTATCACACAAAAAACGCGGTCTATGAGGCGCGCGGTTCGATGAAAGAGGCGGAAGCGCAGTTGTCGGAGAGTTATTTTGTCCGCTGCAGCCAGTCGTATCTGGTCAATCTTGCAAAGGTCACGGCGATAAACGGCGGCAGCGTCACGGCGGGCGGAGAGGAACTGCCCGTCAGCCGCAACAGAAAGGCGGCGTTTATCGAGGCGTTTACGCGGTATGTGGGAGGTGTGTCCTGATGGATGGCAGGGCTTTGGATCTGTTTGAGGAACTTCGTTTCATATTGGAACTTTTGACGGCGGAGCATCTTTTTGCCTGCTGTTTTACCCGACGGCGCCGTCAGCGGTTTCGTCTGACAGCCGTTGCCGGAGCATTGTGCCTGATGTTGTTGGGCGGCTCATATGCGTTCTGGTACAGGGATTGTTTTCAATTGCTGCAGGGCGGGGGCGAAGCGGTCTTCAACCTTGCGTGGTACATCCTTCTTTCGCTGCTGGGCGTGGGATATCTGCACGGATGTTATCGTCTGACCTGGGCGGACGCGCTGTTTTTGTGCAGCGGCGCGTACAGTCTGCAGCATGTGGAATATGTCGTGGTCAACGAAGTGATGGCGCGCGGGCTGTTTCCGGAGATAAGGCTGCAACTGTTCTTTTATATGCTGCTGTGCGTCTTTTCGACGCTGTTTTTGTATTATATGGCTTACCGCATTTTTGCGCCGGCCCTGAAGAAAACCGGCGGAGGGATATATGAAGATAACGGCGGAAACGTAGTCTTTACCGGTATGTTTTACGCGTTGGTCTTTCTTTCCACTTTCCTATGTCAGGCGTTGTTTATCGGCGCGTCCTATGATTATGAGAGCGTGAATTATAAAGGCGCGGCCGTGGATTTTCTGATCTGCGCGCTCATATTGTGGGCGCAGTACGGGATCTTGGAGAATAAGGCGGTCAACCGAGAGAAAGCCATCGTCGAGCAGTTGTTGTACGAACGCAAGCGGCAGTATGAACTTTCCAGAGAAAATATCGAGACGATCAACCGGAAGTGCCACGATCTGAAGCATCAGCTGCACGCCCTGACGCAGGTTGGGGAAAGCGAACGGGGAGGCTATCTGCAGGAATTGGAAGAGGCGCTGGACATTTATGATTCGGTGGTGGAGACCGGAAACGAAGTGGTCAATACCATTATTTCGGAAAAGTCGCTTCTGTGCAGCAGCCGCCATATCCGGCTTTCGTGCATTGTGGACGCGGGGCGGCTGGATTTTATGAGCACGCTGGATATCTATGCGCTGTTGGGGAACGCGCTGGACAATGCGATCGAAGCCGTCAGCCGTTACGACGAAGAAGAACGGCGCGTCGTCAGCCTGACGATCGGCGCGGTGGGTGATTTTTTAAGTATCCGTGTGGAAAATTATGTTTCGGAAGGGCATTCGTTTGTGGACGGGCTGCCCGTCACGACCAAAAAGAATAAAGAATATCACGGCTTCGGTATGAAAAGTATGCGTCATCTCGCGGAAAAATACGGCGGTTCGCTGGTCGCGTCCGTGATCGACGGCGTGTTCGTCCTCCAGATCCTTCTGCCGATGCCGAAGGAGTTCGTGCGGCTTTATGCGATCCGCGGACAGGAAGCGGAGCAGGAACGCTGACCAGTTGTGTCAGAAAACGGTCAATTATGCCAGACCCATTGCAGGGTCCGGCATTTTTTTATATGTTGAAGACAATAAAACGGGTCGGTTTTGCCCTAAGACTTAGAAGGAGGAAGAAGATGGATAAGAAACCATTCAGCAGGAAAAAGGCAATCGTGACCTATGTCGTATGCCTTGTCCTGATCGTTGCGCTGGCGGTCGGCAACTATTTCGCCGATCTCTACCGCGATCTCATCACGGTCTATCTCAGCGGTTCCGACGTTGTTACGACCGACGAAGCCGCCTCGGTATGCCAGAAGATCGAGGAAGAAGGCATGGTGCTTCTGAAAAACGACGGCGGTCTGCCGCTGGAGGAGGGAGCAAAGATCTCCCTGTTCGGTCAGGATTCCGTGGATTTTGTTTACGGGGGATCCGGTTCGGGTTCCGTGGATACCTCTCTTGCCATGAACCTGAAAGAGGCGATGGAGGCTTCCGGATTTGAAGTCAACCAAACGTTATGGGATTTTTACGAGACGGGCGCAGGAAAGGATTACCGCAAATCGGTACCGGATGAGACGGGCGCGGGTGAGTTTGCGGTCAATGAAGTTCCGGCGGATCTTTACACCGACGAGGTGAAGAAAAGTTTCGGCGACTATGCGGACGCTGCTGTCGTTTGTATCGGACGGAGCGGCGGCGAGAGCGCCGATATCCCGACGGAGCCTCTGGAAAACGGATACCGCTATCTGGAACTGGATGCGGACGAGCAGGCGATGCTTACGATGGCCTGCGAGAATTTTGATAATGTCGTCGTCCTGCTCAACGCAAACAACGCGATGGAACTGGGATTTCTGGAGGATGAAGCCTATGGAAATGTCCGCGCCTGCGTATGGTGCGGCGGCGTCGGTCAGGAAGGCATTAAGGCGGTGGCGGATGCGATCGCCGGAAAGACGAACTTCTCCGGACATCTGGCGGATACCTACGCCTACGATTCCATGAGCGCGCCGTCGGCGAACAACATCGGCGACTATACGATCGTCAACAGCGAGGTCGGCAACGGAAATAAGTACATCGTATATGCCGAAGGAATCTATGTCGGCTACCGCTACTATGAGACGCGCTACGAGGACGTCGTTACGGGGCAGGGAAACGCCGGTGATTACGACTATGCCGGAAGCGTGCAGTTCCCGTTCGGATACGGGCTGTCATACACCGACTTTGCATGGTCGGATTACAGCGTAGAAGAAAAAGACGATACCTATGAATGCAGCGTCACGGTAAAGAACACCGGAGATGTGGCAGGCAAAGACGTTGTAGAGATCTATATGCAGTCGCCGTACACGGATTACGATAAGCAGAACGGAATCGAGAAACCAGCGGTCGAACTGGTGGGCTTTGCCAAGACGGACGAGATCGATCCGGGAAAAGAGCAGACCGTGACCGTCAGCGTGCCGAAGGAGAGCATGAAGGCATATGACGCGACGCAGGCGAAGACCTATATCGTGGACGCCGGAGATTACTTCTTTACGGCGGGCCGCGACGCGCACGACGCGGTCAACAACATCCTCGCGGCGAAAGGCTATACCAGGGATAACGGCATGGATGCGGACGGCAGCGCGGAGATGACCTATAAAGTCAGCGTCGGCGCTATGGATACCGAAACGTATGCCGTATCCGCGCAGACGAAAAATCCGGTGGAGAACCGTTTTGACAGCGCCGATATCCGTTACTATGACAGCGGTTTTTCTTATCTGACGCGGCAGGACTGGACGGGTACGTATCCTTCCACTTACGCCGGCGGAAGCATGACGGCGGGAGAAGCGCTGCTTTCGGATCTGAAGTGGGACCGGAGCGACGAAGTACAGGCGGACGGCGCCGCTATGCCGGAATTTGAACAGGAAAGCGGCAAGACGGTAAGCGACGCGAAAGGCAAAGAGTATGACGACCCGATCTGGGAAGAACTTGCAGCCTCGCTTCCGGCGGACAAGGCGATGCAACTGGTGCGTCAAGGCGGATATGCGACGATTCAGGCGGATGGGATCGGACTTCCGCCGACGACGGATAAAGACGGCACATCCGGTATTTCCGGAACGCTGGTCGGAGGACAGAGCGCCATGGCGTATCCGGTGGAAACCGTGATGGCCTGCACATGGAATACGGAACTTTTGTACGAGATGGGACAGAGTCTGGGTGAGGATTCGATTCAGACGGAAGTAGCCGGATGGTACGCGCCGGGCGTGGATATCCACAGATCGCCGTACAGCGGACGTAATTTTGAATATTTTTCAGAGGACGGTTATCTTTCCGGCCAGATGGCAGGAAACGAGATCAAAGGCGCGAGGGAAAAAGGCGTCATTACATATATGAAGCATTTTGCGCTGAACGATCAGGAGACGAACCGTTACGGCGGCGCGGTGTTCGCCAACGAACAGTCCATCCGCGAACTGTATCTGAAGGGCTTTGAATATGCGGTCACGCTGGGACATTCCAATGCCGCCATGGCGGGCATGAACCGTATCGGCGCGCGTTGGGCAGGAGCGCATAAAGGACTGATGACGCATGTGCTCAGAGAGGAATGGGGCTTTGAAGGAGCCGTCATTACGGATCAGGCATCCGTGCAGGCAATGTTCTATCAGGATATCATTTCCGGACTGGATGCGGGAACCGACCTGTGGCTCAATACCAACAAGAGTTTCTGGAAACTGGACGCTTATCAGGAAGAAGACGGATCGACCGTCGACTGGACAACGAACGCAACCGTCATGAGCAACGTGCAGCGGGCGGCAAAGAATGTGATCTATGCGGTAGGCACGTCCAATGCGATGGATACCGTCGGAGAAAGCGGACAAGTAGAGACGAAAAAAGCGGCGTGGGAGATCGCGCTGTTGATCTTGGATATCATTGTCTTCGGTATCTGCGGTCTGCTGATCGTGTTGACGACGATCCGCTGGAGACAATATGCAAAGACTTTGCCGAAGAAGGACGAAGAGGAAGGAGAGGATATCGTGAAAAAGAGTAAAGTAGTGGTGATCGTAGTCATTGCCGTTATCGCCAGCCTGCTGGTCGGAGGCGGTCTGAGCCTGCGGCTCTTTGGAGGCGGCGCGTCTGAATCAAAGAAAGACGAAGCCGGACAAAGCGGCGGGGACGCGGCGGAAGAAAGCGGCGTTAAGGTCTATATTTACGGAGAAAGCAAAGACAACGCATACGGCGGTACGGATTATGACGAATATGAACTGACGTTATATAACGACGGTACTTACGAAATGACGATGACGGAAGCGACGTTTGCATACAGTATGCTCTTGGGACATACTTCCGCTACCGCAACGGGAAGTTATACCATGGGAGAATCAACGGACGGCTATACGGCGTGTGAATTGTCAAAGGCGACCAATATCCGTTACAATTCCTATTCCGACGTTGGAGGATATAATCTTTCTTACGATACGGATACCGTAGAGAGTTTTCCGGTCGAACTGCCGGGCGGCACCATGGTCGAGGAGGAGGAATTCTTCACGCAGTACGGTCCGCAGAGAACGGTTTATCTTGACGATGCAAATCTGAGCCGCATGGCCTTTCAGATGGAATAAGACGCGGGGGGAGTTATGCTGCGATATCAGGAGACGATCGACAAGATGACGTTGGAACAGAAGGCAGCCATGATGTCCGGCAAGGATACATGGAGGACCGTGGATCTTCCGGAATACGGCGTGCCTTCCCTGTGGCTGAGCGACGGGCCGCACGGGCTGCGCAAGCAGGCGGGCGCGGGAGACCATTTGGGGATCAACACGTCCCTGCCTGCCACCTGTTTTCCGACGGCGGCGACCATGGCCAACAGCTGGGACGAGGCGCTGGGGGAAGAACTCGGCAGATGTCTGGGCGAGGAAGCGGCGGCGCTGGGCGTAGACGTGGTGCTCGGGCCGGGGCTGAACATTAAGCGAAGCCCCCTGTGCGGTCGCAATTTTGAATATTTCAGTGAAGATCCGTATCTGGCGGGAAAGATGGCGGCAGCTTATATCCGTGGAATCCAGAGCGAAGGCGTGGCGGCCTGTCCAAAACATTTTGCCGTCAACAGTCAGGAGGAACGGAGGATGTCCGTAGATTCCGTGGTTGACGAGCGGACGCTGCGCGAGATTTACACAACAGGATTCGAGATCGCGATCAAAGAAGGAAAAGCCGGAGCGGTCATGACGGCGTATAACCGTGTCAACGGAACCTATGCGAACGAACACGAGCATCTTCTTGACGACCTTCTTTACGGAGAATGGGGTCATAGCGGAATCGTCGTGTCCGACTGGGGCGGCAGCAACGACCATGTGGAAGGCGTGCGCCGCGGGTCGCATCTGGAAATGCCGTCTACCGGAAAGATGGGCGCGCGGCAGTTGGTGCGCGCGGTGGAAGAAGGACGTTTGGACGAATCGGTGCTGGACCGTCGGGTAGATGAACTCCTGTCATTTGTGTTTTCGTTACGCAAGAATGAGAAGCGGGCGGAAAAAGGGACGTATGATGTGGAAAAACACCACGCGTTTGCAAAGAAGGCGGCGGCAGAGAGCGTTGTCCTGTTAAAGAATGAAGGCGGCGTCCTGCCGCTGAAGTCCGGCGCGTGCGTGGCGCTGATCGGCGATTTTGCGCAGAAGCCGCGGTATCAGGGCGCGGGTTCGTCTCTGGTCAATCCGTCAAAACCTGTGGAGAGCCTGCGTGAAAAGATCGGCGGTTACGATCTGGACTGCGTGGGTTACGCCAAGGGATACCGCAGGAATATGCCGCCGGATCGGATGCTGCGTGAGGAAGCGGTCCGTCTGGCAAAGCAGGCGGAGACGGTCCTGCTGTGCGTTGGACTGGACGAGATCAGCGAGACGGAAGGCATGGACCGGAAGCATCTGGGTCTGCCGCGGGCGCAGGAGGAACTGATCGAGGCGGTGACAGGCGTATGCGACAGAGTCGTCGTGATCCTTTCCGCAGGCTCCGTCGTCTGTATGCCGTGGGAGGAACGCGCGGCGGCGATCGTGCACGGATATCTCGGCGGACAGGCGGGCGCGTCGGCAATGTTGGACGTGCTGACCGGCAGGATCAACCCAAGCGGAAAACTGGCGGAGACTTATGTCCGCGACCTTGCCGATGTGCCGTCTTTTCCATATTATCCGGCGAAGGAACGCGGCAGTCAGTACCGCGAGGCGCTCTTTGTGGGCTACCGCTACTTTGATACCAATGGAGCGGCTGTGCGCTATCCGTTCGGCTATGGGCTGAGTTATACGACGTTTGCGTACAGCGGACTGCGGATAGAAAAGGACGGCATATTTTTTACCGTTGAAAACACCGGTTCTTTTGACGGGGCGGAGGTCGCTCAGTTATATATCGGCCATGACAGGACGCAGTTGTTCGGACCGAAAAAAGAACTCAAGGGATTTGCAAAAGTTTTCCTGAAAAAGGGGGAGAGCCGGGAAGTCTCGATTCCGTTTGACGACAAGTCGTTCCGCTACTATAATGTGGTTACGGGACAATGGGAAGAAGAAGGCGGCGTCTATCAGATCTATATCGGCGCGAGCGTTTTGGATATCCGTCTGCAGGGAGAACTTCAGCGCGACGGTACCGGCGCGCCCCTGCCGTATGCGCCGGAAAAACTGCCGTCGTATTTTTCCGGAGATGTTATGAGGGCGACGGAGGAGGAATTTGCGGAACTGTATGGAGGAACGCTGCCGCCGACGGACTGGGATCGGAACGGTCTGCTCGACGTCAACGACGCGCTCTGCCAGATGTTTTATGCAAAGAGCCTGATCGCCCGCGCAATCTGCCTGCTCCTGCGCGGTCTCAAAGAGATGAGCGAGAAAAGCGGCAGGCCGGATCTGAACGTGATGTTTATTTACAATATGCCGTTCCGCGGACTTTCCAAGATGACGGGCGGCGCGATCACCGCCGGTATGGCGGACGCTCTTGTGGAAATAGCCAACGGGCGGGGACTCGTCGGTTTGTGGCATTTTCTGCGGGCGGCTGTGCGGCGGCGGTGACAGCAAAGGAGGACGGAGATGGAAGCGATCAGGAAACATTGGGCAAAATTTGAACAGGCGCATCCCTTGGCCGCGAAGTGGATCTATCAGGTCGTATTTTTTCTGACCTTCAGCGTCGGCGTGACCGTCTTTCAATATCTTGTGTTTACGTTCATGCCGAGGCTACTGGGTTACGAACTTGCCGGAACCGCGTTCATGTGGCCGAAGGTGCCGATGCATTTGTTCGGCGTGGATTTTACATGGTGCTTATTTGGCGCGGAGGTGCTGTACGACGAGGCGGGTCGGGTGATGATCGGCGGAGGGCTCGGCTACTTTATCAGTTATGAGACCGGAACGTTTCTCGCGCAGTGTATCAATTTCCCTTTGCAGCGCAACATCACGTTCAAAAGCCACGGGAACCCGTGGTATCAGGCGATGTGGTATTTCATCGCGTGGGTCGTGCTCTCCGTGGCCTGCAACGCGCTCAACAATCTTTGGATGCCGCTGGCGGCGGTGTATGTGTCTCCGGCCGTTTACAATATTCTTGTGACCTTTATTACCGGCTTTGTTTCCATGGTGGTCTTTTTCTTCGTATTCAAGATCATCTTTCCGGAGGGCGAGAAAAAAGACTGAGAGTTTGTCATATATCTGCATAATCGGTCGAAAAAACAAAGTTTTTGCACTTGAGTGCAAAAACTTGTTTTTTTTATATTTTTATGCTACGATAAGGGCGACGGGAGGGATGCGTCATGATCGAATCACATCAATTAAAAAACAGGGACCGTTACCTCAATAAACTGATTGGTTTTCAGGATACCGAACCGGTAAAAGTCATCACCGGCATAAGGCGCTGCGGCAAATCAAGCCTTTTGAAACTGATGGTCGCGCATTTGATCGAAACCGGGATCGCGCCGGAGCAGATCGTTGAGATGAACTTTGAATCAAATGATTTTCGGAAAATGACTTCCGACGAGGTCTACGCTTATGTAAAAAAACAGACCGTCTCCGGAAAGCGCATGTATCTGTTTTTCGATGAGATCCAGAGGATCGGCGGCTGGGAGGACGCGGTCAACGCGCTGCGCGTGGATCTGGACTGCGATATCTATGTGACCGGCTCCAACGCATACCTGCTTTCCTCGGAGTATTCGACCTATCTTTCCGGCAGATGCGTAGAGATCAAAATGCTGCCGCTTTCTTTTGGTGAATTTCTTTCCTTTCATGATTTTGAAGTGAGGGAAATGGCGAGCGCTCTCGGCGGCGTCCATAAGTGTGTTTTTGATAAAAACGGCGCACAATATGAACTGCGGGAGGCGTTTGAAGCGTTCATGCGTTTTGGCGGTATGCCGGGAATCGCCGATATCGGGCTTGATCAGGAAAAGGCGCTTTCGCTTTATGACGGGATCTATTCGACGGTCGTCGTCCGCGATATCCTTGAGCGGGAAAAGCGCCGGGGACAGAAACAGATCGCCGATCCGGTCCTGCTTCGCAAGATCATCCTGTTTCTTGCAGACAATATCGGCTCGAATGTTTCCGTTGCATCCATCGGCAATACCTTGACGGACGAAGGCCTTCTTGAGGAGGGAAAACGGAAAGGCGCGCCGAGCGCGCATACGGTGCAGGCGTATGTCAACGCCCTGCTGGAAAGTTATTTCTTCTACGAGATCAAGCGCTTCGATATCAAGGGAAAGGAATATCTGCGCACACTCGGGAAATACTATATCGTCGATATCGGACTGAGGAATTATCTGCTTGGGTTCCGGAACCGCGACAGCGGGCACGCGCTTGAAAACGTCGTCTATTTTGAACTGCTGCGGCGGGGATACGACGTCGCGATCGGTAAGATCGACAACATGGAGGTGGACTTCATTGCAACGTCCGCGGACGAGAAAAAATATATTCAGGTGACGGAATCCATGACCGGCGAGGAGGTAAGAAAGCGTGAACTGCTCCCGCTGCAAAAAATCCGCGACAACTATGAAAAGACCGTCCTGTCGCTGGAGCCGGGGCTGGACCGTTCATATGAAGGGATCCGCTCCGAAAATCTGATCGAATGGCTGCTTGCTTAGAAGTCTCGAGTTACGCTGGCGGGGTTGAAATAAAGAGGCGCGATTGCAAGAAAAGCCCGCCTTGACAAAGGCGGGCGGGGGGTAAAATGGAAGCGATCTGGCGATGGTAACATTAAAATTAAGAATTGAGGGAGTATGCACATATGAAAAAGAAAGCAGGAAAAGGAGGAGGCAGAGTCGTTGTCTGGATCATGATGGCGCTGATGCTTTTCAGTAGTATGCCGGTAAACGTGCTGGCACAGACAGAGACAGTAGCCGAGGGCGATGCAGTGACGCAGGAGTCCGCCGGACAAGAGTTCTCCGAAGGAACGCCGGAGGCAGTATCCGAGACGGGCGCGGACGGCTCTATGGATGCGAATACAGTAATTGAAAACAATGAGAGTGGAATTCCTGATACTGCGCTGTATCAGTTGGCGCTTCAAGCGGCCAATGAATACGGCAATGGAAATGGAGATAACGAACTGACCGTGGCGGAAGCGCAGAGTATAGTCGCTCTTTCTTTTAATCATGAGATACGGAATTACATGGGACTGGGGACATATCTGACAGGTCTTAACAACATCAGTTTTGCCTTTTCCGCGGATTATCCGGAGACGGAAAAAGAGGCTTGGGTTGGCGCGGCAGATTCATTCCTGACGGAATATGAAAAACTGAACCAAGTAACCAGTCTGAGTGGATTTTGGCTGACAGATCAGGCGCAGTTGGCGAAACTCGCGGAGAAGAATACGCTGAACTGGCTGGGGATAACGGTTGGCACGGATGTGACGGACGTTTCTGCGCTGGGAAAGTTATCTGCACTGACTAATTTACAAATTGGAGGAGATAAAGACAAAGAGGATCAGCAGAAATGGACAGTGGATCTTTCCGCGCTAAACGGAACGAATTTCCCGAACCTGATTATGTTATCGGTATATGATCTCAATATTCCTACAATACCGGAAGGAATCGGTTCGATGTCATCGCTGATTAGTTTGTATTGGATATACAATAATACGAATGAACTGGCGGACCTGAGCGGATTGGAAGGGTTAAATCTCCTGATGCTGCGGGGCAATGAGCTGACTCCGGATCAGGTATCCGGAAAAGTACCGGAGAAGTTTTATACTGACCCAGCATGGATCAAGAGCGAGATCAACTGGTCTGACACTTCTGAGCCGGATGAGGATGATGGAGAGATTAGTGAAATCATCACAAATGATGAGGATGGTATTCCGGACGCTGCGTTGTATGCGGCAGCACTGCACGCGGGCGATGAAGGATGGATAGGCAATAAGGACGGCCAACTGACGATGGATGAGGCAAGAAATGCTTTTGATATCAGGCTTCCCTATGCGATTCGAGATTATACAGGATTGAGTCTGCTTTCCGGACTAACATCTATAAACTTTAGTCTTTATGTTATTAAGGAGGATGGCACATATACCTACGGCGAAAACCACTGGGATGAGGCGGCGGATTCTTTTTTTGAGGAATATGCAAAAATGCCTAACCTGCGGGGCGTGAGCGGGGATGGAATACAGATTGAAAATAATGTCAGGCTTAAAGAGGTGGCACAGAATCAGCAACTTACTTGTTTAACTATGCAGGTTGGAGAAGAAGTCACAGATTGGTCTGTACTGGGAAAGTTGGAACTGCAGCAGCTCTATGTGAACCACGGAATCCCTAATCTTAGTCAGTTGAAAGATCTGGAGGACACTTTGCACACGTTGGCAATACGCCTATCCTATGACGATTCTGACACAACTTTGAATCTGGAAGTTGGCAATTTTGTGAATTTGCTGGCTTTGGATATAAGTGGTAATTTAGTTTCCATAACCGGACTGGAAAACCTTGCCAAACTGCGATATCTGTATCTGCGCCATATTCCTATGCAATACAATAACGTGGCTGAATTGGATCGACTGCCGCTGCCAAAGTCTCTGCAGGGGTTGGGGCTGTATTATGTAAGTGTGAAGGATTTAAGTGAGTGCGGTATATCCCAACTGACGGCTCTGCAGGAACTCCGATTAGAGAATACAGGGCTGCAGACATTGGAGGGTCTGGAGAATCTGAAAAGCCTTACAACCTTAGTGCTTTCAAATAATAAGATTACGGATATCAGTCCGATAGGTGCATTGACAGATCTGGATACGCTGTATTTGAACTATAATCAAATTAAGGATATCAGTGTGCTTGGCAAGTTGACGAAGATGACTATCCTGGGACTCTCAAACAATCAGATTACGGACGCCGCAGGACTTGAAAACCTGAAACAGTTGATTTATCTGAATCTGCAGAATAATCAACTGACAGCCCTGCCTGATCTGTCGGGTTTGGAAAAACTTGGCAAGAACGAGGTGTTTGATGTACTAGATAGTTTTAAGATTAGCGAAAATCTCCTGACAAGAGACGCGGTAGCCGGAAAGGTGCCTTCAGTATTTGAGGAAAATACGCTTTGGATGGTAAAGGCGGTTTCCCGCAATTGGGGCGGCGTTACCTTCTATGGCGATCTGAGCGCCAAGGAACTCAACGCTCTGATCTATGAGTACAATCCGAGCGGAACAGGGTTTAGTAAGACGATTTATGTGACTGACGGCAGCAAGGTGGAACTGCCTCGGGAACTGACCAAAGAACTGATAAAGGATAGAGTTAAACTAGATGTAAATTTTATGGATCTAATAGATCAAACTGACCTTGCTTTTGTAGGGCAATATCATTTTGGTGGCGATTATCCTTATCCGGAGTCAGTGGATGTGGTATTAGAGAGCAGACCGGGCTCAAAAGTGGACGAGGAAGATCAGGAAACAGCGGAGAAATTATTCAGCCGATATGAGACGAAACCCCAGGTTCGGTGTTTCCAGATCAAGGATGCCATTGCGAACAGCCACATATATATTTACTCTGATATAAAAGTGGAAGACGGATCTAATGGAAAAAGATACGGTTTCTATTTCTATGACCGAGAAAATGCTAGGGTGATCAATGTTGGAGATTTACAGTCTATGCCAATGAGTACCTTGAATCTTTCAACAATGCAAATTGAAACGGCTGGTTATCATGTTGAGTTTTCAAATTATTTTTCCAGATGGGATTTTACATCTTCATCATCGATAAATGAACTGAAAGAAGAATGGTGCTATCCTGCGTCAAAGGGCTTCTATTTCTTGGTGGAGAGTACTTATACTCCTGAAGGCCTGAGCGAGACGCCGGAACCGAGCGAGACGCAAAAACCAAGCGAGACGCAAAAGCCAAGCGAAACGCAGAAACCTTCCGTGACGCCGGAGACGGAAAAGCCGGGCCCGGTGAAGGAAACGGATGTAAAGAAGGCCGAAGAGGCGGAAGAGATCCTGATGGATAAGATCCAGAATGGATACGGCGGAAAGGCGTCCGTAGCGATCGACCAGCCAACGACCTTGTCCAAGAATGTCTTCAAGGAGATGATGGACAATAACAAAGGCTTGTCCGTATCCGTGACAAACGAGAACAACGAGAAGATCTATGAGTGGTCGTTTGAAAGTTCAAAACTGGACCCGAGTAAATTTACGGATCTGGATCTGACCGTAAAATTTGAGACGGCGGCCAAGGAAAGGATCGAAGCCATAACGGGTCAGAAGGATGCGTTCTATATGTCCTTTAATTATCACGGCGATCTGCCGGCGCCTGCCACGATGACCGTGTATGTAGGCGATCGGTATAAGGATGGAGACATCGTGTATCTGTACTATTACAATAATGAAACGGACGAAGTGGTTTCCATTCCTGGAAGGAATGTCTACGGGGAAGAAGTTTACCAAAACGGTTATAAGGTGGTGAACGGATATATCACATATACGATCACGCACTGTTCGGATTATTTCCTGTCAGAGAAGACGCCGGAGGAACTTGGCGTGACCGTTGAGGAGACCTCAGGATCTGTGGAAAATAATGGATCGGAGGCTTCAGCGGATGCGAATGTGCCGAAAAAGGTTCTCAGCCCGAATACGGGAGACAATACCTATGGATCAGCCGGTTGGCTTATGCCGGGCGCGGCAGCGCTTCTTCTGGCTTTCCTTGGAATCGCAGGCCTTGTACGCGCAGCGAAATCCGGAACGGAAGAATAGTTTTAAGTAAAGAAAACAGTGCCTTGTTTCTGCAACAGGGCACTGTTTTTTGTGTTGCATGAGCACGGGGCAGGACGTTCTTTGAACAATGGAAAACAAAAATTTTTTTAGCAGCAGCCGCCATCATTCAGAGAAATAATTTTTAGAGTAATTTTTTCTTTATATTTTTCAAATAATTTTTCTTGAATGTTCTGATATTACCAAAGAACATTAACTCGGAATGACTGAAAGAGTTTGTTTCAGCCTTTTCGGCTAAAAGTTCCATTGTACAAATAAGATCAGCAATTTGGAATAACTTATAATTTATAGGTTTTACTTTTCGGAATTCAACATGAGTATATAATGTATTGAAGATGGATATAAGAATTTTAGTGAGTTCAATTTGTCCGTTGTCATAGTAGATGATTACCTTATCAAAACTATTCCAAAAATCTTCATTGTTTCGCAGTATGTCAGCCAAATTTTTCGAAATTTTTGAAGTCATTGATATGACATCCGGACATTCGATTTTCTTTACTTTTATGTAGGAATAGTGAAAATCCAGTTTGCGGGCAAAGTTAAATAATGCATTGAATAAGCGTTTTCTTTCTTCAATAAGGGCGTTAGTATAAACGGCTTCGCGCCTTATCAGCGGACCGGTATGAATGGCGTGATGTGGATAGCCTAAGTTTGATAAATGCGAATCAAAAACTTTTATATTTTCGGAGATATCAATATTTTGATTATGTAATACCATAGAAACCACGTAGTAGGGTGCGTGGGGGTCGTAAGGACCAAAATCACCAGATTCATCTATGAATACACTAAGTATTTTTTCTGACATACAATCATCCTTTTCCAATCCTGCGTATGAAAATGGCGGGGAAATTCCCCGCCGTTCGGTGGACCAGGGTCTTTCGACCAGCCCGAATCAGCCACCGCTGATTTATTATATGCAATTATAAGTCAAATACACCCAAATGTCAAATGCCCGTATCTGCGGGATGTGTTATTTCAAATATACGCTTCCGCCTCACTTCTTCAGCCGCAGCCCGTCTTTGAACGCTTCGCCCACGCGCTCGGTCACTTTATAATAGCCGTGCGTATAAGGATCGAAAGCGATCGCGTTCACCAGCGACATATCCAGCGCGCCGTCCGGCATGACGCTCTCGTCGGCCGTCGCAGCGACGACCCTGCCGATCACGCCGCAGCCGTATTTGTTGTTTTGGTACTCGATAAATTCACATTCCAGACAGAGCGGGAACTCGTTGATCACCGGAGCGTCGACCGTCTCCGCCTTGCTTGCGGTCAGACCGGCTCTTGCGAGTTTGTCCGCTTCTTTGTTTCCGGACTCGACGCCAAAATAGTCGGCTTCCGTCACATGCGCCGCGTCCGCGATGCTCACGGTAAAAGCGCCCCGCTTTTTGATGTTCTGCACGGTCTTGTGCGTCTCGGTGAGGTTGAGCGCGACCACGCCGCGTTCCTGCATCGTTCCCCATGCCGCGTTCATTACGTTCACGCTGCCGTCGTCGTTATAGGTGGCGACCATCAGCACGGGCATCGGAAAGATGCCTTCCGTGATATTCAGTTTCTTTCTCATAGCAGCCCTCCTGTTCCACGGATCGAATCCGTAAATCTATGTTTCTTCCTTATATAACTATAACAATCGCCGCAGAAAAAACAAGCCCTTCCATATATTCCCATTTGTGGCATAAAACCCATTGGTGATTTTTCATGAAATACAGCAAAATTTTTTGTTTATTCTGACATTTTTCGTCAAAACAAAAAGCAGAAGTCGCAAAACAGGGGAGGATATGATAAAATTTCTATAACCCCTGCGAGGGGATCAAAAGGAAAATCAAGGGGAGTGGACATATGGATCAGCCAAAAAACAAAGCCAGGATCCTTGCCGTGGCTGGCAAGGGCGGCGTCGGAAAGACTTCTCTTGCGGCAGTGATGGTCAAACTGCTGACGGAGACTTATCCCGACAGCCGGATCCTGGCTATTGACGCGGATCCGGCCGTGGGACTTTCCACAGCCCTCGGCGTCAGCGTAGAAACAACGATCGACGATATCCGCAAAGAAGTCGTAGCACATGCCGAGGACGGCGATTCCAAAACGGCGCTGGAACTGCTCGGCGAAGCGCGCTACCGCATTTTTGACGCGCTGGTGGAGATGGACGGATTTTCGTTCATCGCCGTCGGACGTCCGGAAGCGGCGGGCTGCTATTGCAAGATCAACAGTTATCTAAAGGAAGTCATCGGTATGCTTTCCGAAAATTACGACTATATCGTGATCGACGGAGAGGCGGGGATCGAGCAGATCAACCGCCGCGTGATGGAGAAGGTGACGCATCTCTTTCTGGTGACGGATTCTAGCAGAAAAGGAACGCAGGTCGTGCAGACGATCAAGTCCGTGGCGGACGAACTGGTCATGTACGATCAACTCGGCGTGATCGCCAACCGCCTGCCGGATCTGCGGGTAAAGGAACAGATGGACCTCGGGGATCTTCCGGTCCTTTCCTATATCCTGTCGGACGGCGCGCTGGCGGAAGCGGACTTAAAAGGCGACAGCCTCTTTGGTCTGGATCAGGACTCAGCGATCGTGCGCGGGGCAAGGGAAGCCCTGCAAAAGATCGGGATCATAGCGTAAGGGAGGAAAAGAATGAAAGATCTGAAGCACCTGTATTATTTTGAACAGCTTTTGGAGGACGCCCACAACGATCTTGTCCGCCAGGCAAAGCAGGACGGCTTAAAGTGCATTGCCACGACCTGTGAGAATGTGCCGGAGCCGCTGGTGAACCTGCCGGGGACGTTTTCCGTCAGGCTGCGCGCGCCGCGTACCGGCTCCATGGAGATGGGCACCTATTACCTGACGAGTTTTCTGTGCGAGTACAGCCGCGCGCTGTTGGAGCGCGCGATGGAGGGCGGCTTTAACTTTACCGACGCGATCATCACGCCGGACGGCTGCACCATGATGAACCGCTGCATTGAGAACATGGAACTTCTCAAGACCATGGATAAGCCGGGCTTTTTCTACGAGTACATGGAGATCCCGATGAAGTCGGACGACAACGCCCTAAATCTCTATGTCCGCCAGTGCCGCAACCACATCCTTGCGCCGCTGGAAAAGAATTACGGGATCGACACTTCCGACGCCGCGATCCGCAAAGCGGTAGACGAACACAATCAGATCTGCCGGATCCTGCGGGAGATCGGTGATTTCCGCAAGGACGAAAAGCCGAGGATCACCGGCTACGAATACCATATCTTAACCATGCTCAGTTACGTTGCGCCGAAGGCGCTGCTTCTGGACAAATACCGCGAGACGCTCGAAGAAGTCAAGAACCGCGAACCGGACGAAAAATCCAAATTCCGCGCCAGAGTGCTGCTGGTCGGTTCCGAGGTCGACGACGTGGACGTGGTGAAACTGATCGAGGAATCCGGCGCTTACGTCTGCGCCGACCGCTTCTGCTACGGATCGCTGCCGAGCAGGGACGAGATCCTCTTAAACGACGAGGAGGACGCGCTGACGCAGGTCTGCCGCGCGTATATCCGCCGCGGCCAGTGCCCGCGTTACATGGATACGCCTAAGATGAACGAGCGCCGCGCCTATGTGGACCGGATGGCAAAAGAATACAAGGCGGACGGAATCATCTACGAACAGATGAAGTTCTGCGATCCGTGGGCTTACGAAAAGATGATGGGCACAACGATCCTGCGGGACGACTACCACTATCCGGTGCTCGGCGTCGACCGTCCGTATGCGATCGGCATGTCCGGACAGATGCGGACCCGCGTGCAGGCCTTTGTGGAGAGCATTGAGATCAAGAAGATTCAGGGAGGTGCGAGATAATGGCGAAAGAAGTCGGCAAGGATCGTCTCGGAGATTTCTATACCACCGGGACCGTTCGCAAGCGTCGGGAGTGGCGCGGCTTTAAGGATACGTTTTACGATTACGGCAGATGGCTCTATATCATGTCCATTCTGGCAAAGTTCATCATCAAGCCGCGGAATATCAAAGCGATGTTCCGTTACCGCTGGATGTCCAACTATCTTGCAGTGCCGATGATGGTAGACCGGCATACGCAGGGGCTGCGCGGCGAATATCTGCGCATCTGCCACGCGGAGCAGGATCTTATCATCTACGACGTGGCAAAACTTCTCGACAATCTGTTCCGCGGCGACAGGCGGATCGGCAACGATAAGGAGTTTAGCAAAAAGGTCATCCTTGTGGACGAGAACGAGATGACCGCCGTGATGATGGGCTTCCCGACCGTCAAGGGGCTGTCCCGCGAGACGCCGTCGACCTACGTTCCGGTGCTGTTAAATCAGCACTCCATGGAACACTACATCGACGTGGCGCAGGAATACGGCCTGCCGGGCGACGTCTGCCCGATGCCTGAGGCGGAATGCGGCGTTTCCATCGACGGCGATGCGCCGGTGCTCGGCGCGGGCGCGATCCAGTGCAACACCACCTGCGACGGCTCCCTGCTTGGCAACGGCGTCATCAGCAAGCGGCTGGAGCAGGAGGACGGGATACCGGTCTTCCAGCTGGCGGCTCCGCTGCGGCATACGGAAGAAGACGTGCAGGACTACGCGGCGCAGGAGATCAAAAACGCGATCGCCTTCGTCGAGAAATGCACCGGAGAAAAATGGGATTGGGACTATTATTTCAGCTGCGCGAAGCGCGTCAATGAATCCACGCGCCACCGTCTGGAATGGCTCGAGATGAACAAGACGGATTATCCGCAGGTCTTCGGTTCCAACCTCGCGCTCTATACCGAAACAAATTACATGGCGATCTGCGGCAAGGTGCCGGAGTTCGTCGAGGCGGACCGCAAGATCTCCGCGCTGGCGGAGAAGGCTTTCCGCGAAAAGAAGATGATGGCGAAAGAATACCGCCACCGCGCGATCGTGTGGGGCGTGCAGTCGCACTTCTACTTTGACTTCCTGCTGTGGATCCTAAACTGCTGGGGTATCGTCGGGCTGACCGACATGCTGTCCATGGTCTCCACCAAGGAGATCGCGGAGGAGGATACGCCGGAAAACCGCGAGCAGGCATATTACGACATGGCGTGGCTGACGGAGAACATGATCATGCGGAACCGTACCCACGGCGGATACAAGGTCCTTCTGGACGATCTGTGGGATTACGTGGAGGAGTTCCACGCCGACATGGTCATCCTCTGGGAGCATATGGCATGCAAGGCATTAAACGGTATGCACGGCCAGTTCGAGGAAAAGGCGCGTGAAAAAGGTATCCACCTTGTATGGGTGACGCATGACCTGTTCGACCCGCGTATCATTTCCCGTCAGGGCGTGCGCGACCAGATCAACCTTTACATGAGGACCGTATTGAACGAAGAACCGCTGGATCCGACGCTCGAGATCCTGACGGATGAAAATTCCTGGTAGGAGAGGGGGAAATCAAAAATGAAATACTTTGGAGGATGCGATTCCGGAAGTACCTATACAAAATGCGTGATCATCGATGAAAACGGCAAGATGGTGGCGGACGTCACCCTGCGCAGCCGTATCAACGCGGTGCTCAGTTGCGAGGAGGCGCTGCAGAAGGCCGTAGAGCAGGTCAGCGAACTCAAGGACGCCAAGGATCTGACCTATCTGGTCGGCACCGGATACGGACGGAACAAGGTGCCGTTTGCGGACGAGAACATCTCGGAGATCAGCTGCCACGCGATGGGCGTACATATGGCGGACCCGACGGTCAAGGCCATCATCGATATCGGCGGGCAGGACGTCAAGGGGATCGCGGTGGACGACGACGGCACGGTCAAGAACTTCGCGATGAACGACAAGTGCGCGGCCGGTACCGGACGTTTCTTTGAGACGATGGCAAAGGCGTTTGAGATGAGTCTCGAGGACTTTTCCAAACTTTCGCTCAAGGCAAAGAACGTGATCCCGATCACGGCGCAGTGTACGGTGTTCGCCGAGTCCGAGGTTATCTCCCTTGTGGGCGAGGGCAAGCCGATGGACGAGATCGCGGCGGGTATCGAACTTTCCGTGGCAAAGCGCTGCTTCGTCATGAGCAAGAAAGCGGGCGCGACCGACTCGATCACGCTGACCGGCGGCTGCGCGAAGAACGACGGCCTGAAGGAAGCGATCGAGAAGGTGTTGAACCTCAAGGTGATCGACCTGCCGATCGACCCGCAGTTGATGGGCGCGCTCGGCGCCGCCGAATATGCAAGGCAAAAAGGAATGGCAAGTTAAAGGAGGAAAGGGATGGCAACATTTTTACACGTTCTTCTTATCATCGCGATCGTGCTGGTATGCCTGTTCGCGCTCACGTTTCTGGTATATTTCTTCAATCTGGACATGAAACTGACGGCGGCGCTGTACCCGCTGTTCCAGAAACACTATGACAAGATAGAAAGAGACAAACACCTGTAATGATGAAACTGTATGATGAAGTGATCGGGCAGATCCTCGCCCTCTGCGCGCCGTATCCGTGCAGCGCGCTTTCGCCGGACAAAGAGGCCGGATGGGAAGACAAGGGCAATAACAACATGGTCTTGCGCGGCGATATGGCCTACGAACTCGGCGGCTCCGGCCTGCCGGGGATCGGCGTGACGGCGGTCACGGCAAGCCGCGAACTTGTTCCGGAGGACGAGATCCTTCTCTACGGAAGGGATCTTCCGCAGCTGCAAAAGGATACGCCGTACGCGCGGCTGGCGTTCGCGCGGGTCCGCGAAGAAGACATGGGCGAGGGCAACGCCCTTTACAACGCCGTCAAAAAGATCGAGAATACCCGTTATCACGTCAACCCCGAAGGGTTCATGATCCGCGTTTCCACGATTCAGAAGCGGGAGGCCGTGCGCGTCGACCGCGGCGCGCTGCAAAGAGGTCTGGATTTTCAGAAAGCGGGTTCGCTGATGCTGCGCTCGTTCCGCGAAAACCCAAAGATCGAGGCGGTCAAACTGCTGTTTATCGATCTTGAGGACTTCCCGTATGAACAGCTTTTATCTTACGCAAAGCGCGCGGGAAAGATCACGGAAACGATCGACCACATGATGAAGAATATCGTGATGGACTGCGATGCGTGCAGCCTGCAGGAAGTCTGCGACGAGGTCGAGGGCCTGCGCGAACTTCATTTTTCGGCGGGACAAAGGTAACTGTCGTCCGAAGAAGGCTTTGGGCGATACAAATAGATCAAAAAAGAAAAGGAGAAAATGCTATGGACATGAGGAAGTACGACGAGTGGCCGGCGAATCATAAACATGATCCGAATCCGAGTCCGAAGATCATCGCGCTTGGCAAGAAGATCACGGATGTGGCCGGACATATGATCGGCGGCGTCAAGGTGGAGGATCCGGAATACTGGGGACTTGCCGAGATCATCACGGAGGAGATGGCGGAAGTCGGCCTGACGATGGAAAAAAGAAAGCACTACACTTTCGACCAGATGTGCGAAATGAACAAAGAAAAGGTCGAAAGAGAAGGCAGGGAGGCGTTCCAGAAACTTCTGGACGAGATGGCCTACATCGGTCTTCTTGAGTACGACTACGGCAACCATTACGACCACAACGGACGGACGGCGCCGCAGTCCGAAAGACGCTACATCCTTCCGATGTTCGTACCGGGTTCCGCCGAACTGTTCAACATGGAAGAACTTGAAGACGGCAGCAATCCGCGCCTGAAAGAACATCCGGACGTGGCTTCCTTCTTCGAGCGCATGACCTATATCCCGCTGGACGGTATTACGCAGATGGTGCCTCCGGGAGGCGCGGGTATCGGTATGCACGTCATTCCGGTCGAGAAAGCGATCGAAATGGAAAACGAGGCGGTCGATCTCGAAAAACTCTCTTACTGGCTGAGCAAATACGAAGGCCACATCGGCGTAGGCCGCTGCTCCTGCCGCGCGAGCCGTAAGGCGATCGGCGAAGGCTGCGGAGACGATGACTTTGCATGGTGTATCGGCGTCGGCGACTTTGCCGATTACTGCCGCGAGACCAACAAGGGCCATGATATCACGAAAGAAGAAGCGCTTGCCATCCTGCAGCGCGCCGAAGACAACGGTTTTGTGCATCAGATCACGAACATCGACGGCGAGAATAAGATCTTCGGTATCTGCAACTGTAACGTCAATATCTGTAACGCGCTGCGTACCTCGCAGCTGTTCAACACGCCGAATATGTCCCGTTCCGCTTATGTGGCGCACGTCGACAAAGATAAGTGCGTAGCCTGCGGACGCTGCGTGGAATACTGCCCGGCCGGCGCGACCCGTCTCGGACAGAAACTCTGCCAGAAGGACGGCACGGAAGTGCAGTATCCGAAGCAGATGCTTCCGGATCATATCAAGTGGAGCAAGGCGTATTACGATACGGATTACCGCGACAACAACCGCCGCAATACCCACACGACGGGAACCTCGCCGTGTAAGACGGCCTGCCCGGCGCACATCGCCGTACAGGGCTACTTAAAGAAAGCGGCGCAGGGCGAGTACCGCGAAGCGCTGGCGCTGATCAAGAAGCAGAATCCGTTTCCGGCTGTCTGCGGACGCGTCTGCAACCGTCGCTGCGAGGACGCCTGCACGAGAGGAACGATCGACGAGCCGATCGCAATCGATGCAGTCAAGAACTTTATCGCGCAGCAGGATCTCGACGCGAAGACGCGCTACATACCGCCGATCGTGATCCCTGCGAGCACCTATAAGTCACGCTGGGAGGAGAAGATCGCGATCATCGGCGGCGGCCCGGCGGGCCTGTCCGCAGCGTTCTTCCTTGCGGAAAGAGGATATAAGCCTACGGTCTTCGATAAAAACGCGGAACCGGGCGGTATGCTCCGCTACGGTATCCCTTCCTACAAACTGGAAAAAGACGTCGTCGCAGCCGAGATCGACGTTATGCGCGAGATGGGCGTTGAGATCAAGAGCGGCGTGGAAGTCGGCAAGGACATTTCCTTAAACGAACTGCGCGCACAGGGTTACAAGGCGTTCTATATCGCGATCGGATGCAGCGCCGGACGCCGTCCGGGCGTACCGGGAGACGATGCGGAAGGCACGTTCACGGCGATCGATTATCTGAAGGAAGCCAACTGCGGCGGCAAGGAGTATACCGGCAGGGTCGTAGTGGTCGGCGGCGGTAACGTAGCGATCGACGCATCCCGCGTCAGCGCGAGAAACGGCGCTTCCGAAGTAACGCAGCTGTGTCTGGAGTCCGAACAGGAAATGCCGGCGTCCGATGAGGAAGTACGGGAAGCCGGAGAAGACGGCGTGACCATCCACAACGGCTGGGGCCCGAAGGAAGTTCTGACCGAGGGCGGCAAGGTAACGGGCATCGTCTTCAAGAAGTGTACGAGAGTCTTTGACGAGAATCATAAGTTCTCACCGCAGTACGACGAGAACGAGACCATGACGATCGAGTGCGACCGCGTGATCTTCGCTGTTGGTCAGGCGTCCGTATGGGGCGACCTGCTCAAAGACGAGAACGTGACGTTCAACGGACCGGCTCTGCAGGCGGATAAAGTCACCTATCAGGTAAAGGGCGCGCCGGATCTGTTCATCGGCGGCGACGTTTACACCGGACCGAAGTTTGCGATCGACGCGATCGCTGCGGGCAAGTTTGCATCCGAGACGCTGCACCGTTATGTGCAGGGCGGCCACATGACCATCGGCCTGAACCGTTGGGAGTTTACGCAGATCGATACCGACAATATCCGCGTCGAGAGTTACGACAATTCCTCACGCCAGCATGAGGGCACCGATCCTTCCGTGCCGCCGAAGTCCTTCGAGAGCGCGAAATTGACGCTGACCGAGGAACAGGTGAAGATCGAAACGGCACGCTGCTTAGGCTGCGGCGCGACGGTCATTGACGAGAATAAATGTATTGGCTGCGGCGTATGTACGACGAAATGTATGTTTGACGCGATCCATCTGAGAAGGGATCATCCGGAGTGCACGAACATGGTCGTTGCGGAGGATAAGTTCAAGAAGATCCTTCCTTACGAACTCAAGCGCGCGGTGAAGATCGCCTTCACGCCGAAGACGGCGGAAGAAAAGCGCCAGATCAGAGAGTGCAAGGAAGCATACGCAGCCAAGCAGGAAGCGGAAGGTAGATAAAATGCACGAATTGGGAATCGTATTCCATATCGCAGGCCAGGTCGAAAAGATCGCGGTGGAGAACCACGTTTCCAAGATCCACAGGGTCACGGTAGAGATCGGAGAGGTCTCTACCGTGATACCGGAATATCTGGAAGACTGCTGGAAATGGAAATCCTCCAAGAGCGAGATATTAGACGGCTGCGAACTTCAGATCGAGATGATTCCGGCCGTTACGTTCTGCGAGGATTGTGAAAAGACCTATCCGACGGTCGAGTACGGCAAGACCTGTCCGCACTGCGGCAGCGAGAACACCTATCTCATTCAGGGCAACGAGCACGCGATCAAGGAGATCGAGGTCTACGACGAATACGCCGAAGACCCGCCGGAGCCTCAGCCGGAGGCCGACGGCATGAAAATGGAAGACTAAAAGACCCGCGCTTTTTCCTTTATAAGGGAAAAACGCGGGTCTTCTTTTGCGCGGAATTTACAGTTCGTAAACGCCGAAGTCCATTTTTTTGTAACTCCAGACGGCGCTGCCGATGCCGTGCCTTGCGAGGACGGCGCGCACGTCTTTGAGCCATGCTTCGCGGGAGACCGGATCCGCCTGATCGATCACGCCGTATTCGCCGCAGTAGAGACTGACATTCCTTTCTTCGGCGACGGCGATGGCTTCCGCAAACAGCGTCTCGTAGTAATCGATGTTGAAGCCGGATGCGGGGATCGCCCAGTCGGTCAGATGATAGACCTCTCCGAACGGACGGCTCTTTTCCTCAAATTCGGCGCGCGTCATCGGATAGGAAACGAAAAAGCCTTTCATTTCTTCCATCCAATGCGCGTTCTGGTGGGTAAAGAGCAGCGGCTCGTAGCAGTGGAAACTGTAAACGATGTTTTCATCGAACGGAGCGGCGATATGCTTGACGGTCAGGACGCTGTTGTTCCAATAACTGCCGATCAGGATCTTGACCGTTGGCGCGTATCGGCGGATCACCTTGACCGCGCGCTCGGCGATCTTCATCCACGGCGCGTTGCTCTCCGGTTCCACGACTTCGTTCAGGAGTTCAAAGGCGACGTGCGGATCGAGGGAGCCGTAGCGCTTTGCGAGTTCTTCCCAGAGCGTTAAAAACTGTTGTATCAACGCCTCGTCGGTAAAGAACAGGCCGGATTCGTTTTCGCCTTTGTCGAACGAATAGCCCGCGGTCTTATGCAGATCGAGGATCAGGTTGACGCCGTATCTGCGGCACGCGTCGACACAACGGTCAATATAGGAAAAATTTTCTTCTTTCAGGCGGCCTTCCTCATCCTGAAGAAGGTTGTAATCGATCGGCAGCCGCACGTGGTCGAGACCGTCGTCCGCGATCCTTGCGACGTCTTTTTCGCTGATGAACGTATCATAATGCTCTTTGGTATGGACGCACTGGGAGAGCCAGCCTCCCAGATTGATCCCGTTCTGATAACCGTTCCATGGTTTCATGTTCTGCCTCCTATTCTCCCATGATGATCTCTACGCGGCGTTCTTTTACGCCTTCTTCATATGGAATGATATTGCCGCTGACGTCTTTGCCGTCGACGGTCATGCGCGCGACGCCTTTTTCAACGCGCTTAGGATTTCGTACTTCGATCGTATAGCGGCATCCGCGGAAGGTCCGCTGAAGCGTGAAGTCGCCAAAGTCCGCCGGTACGCACGGATCGACGCTGAGCCCCTTGTGCGTCGGGTAGAGGCCGAGGATGTACTGGGAGACGTTGACAAAGGTCCATGCGGCCGTGCCGGTCAGCCAACTGTTCTTGGCTTCTCCGTGGCGAACGGCGTCTTTTCCTGCTACCATCTGCGAATAGACGTAAGGTTCCGTGCGGTGGATCTCGCTGATGTCCTCGATATAAGCCGGACAGGTGCGGCGGTAGATCTCAAACGCGCGGCTGCCGCGGCCGATCACGGTCTCCGCGATCGATACCCAAGGGTTGTTGTGGCAGAAGATACCGGCGTTCTCCTTGTATCCCGGCGGATAAGAGGAGATCTCGCCGAGTTCGAGATGATAGCGCGTATAGGCCGGCTGCAGGATCATAATGCCGTAGTCGGTGTCCAGATGTTTTTTGACGGAATCCATCGCCGTCTGCGCCATGCCGTTCTGCGTGCCGATACCGGCGAGAACGCAGAAGCCCTGCGGTTCGATGTAGATCTTTCCTTCTTCACATTCCTGCGAACCGACTTTGTCGCCGTTCGCATCGTAAGCGCGGAGGAACCATTTGCCGTCCCAGCCGTCTTTTTCCACGGCCTTTGTCATTTCCTGCGCCTCTTTGCGCGCGCGCGCCGCTTCGGCGGGATCGCCCGTCAGTTCGGCAAGCTGCGCGTATTCTTCCGCGTATTTGACGAACATGCCGGCGATGAAGACCGACTCGGCGACAGGGCCTTCGCTTGGGCCGAAGGTCTGGAAGGATTCGCCCGGATGCGCGGAGAAGCAGTTTAAGTTCAGGCAGTCGTTCCAGTCGGCGCGGCCGATCAGCGGAAGGCCGTGCGGACCTTTGTGTTCGATGATGTAATTGAGGGAGCGGCGCAGATGTTCCATCAGGGACGCCGCGTTGTTTTCGTCGTTGTCAAACGGCACGGTCTCGGAGAGGATGGTAAGGTCTCCGGTCTCGCGGACGTAAGCGGAAGTTCCGGCGATCAGCCAGAGCGGATCGTCGTTGAAGCCGCTGCCGATGTCGGAATTGCCCTTTTTGGTCAGCGGCTGGTACTGATGGTACGCGCTGCCGTCGGCAAACTGCGTCGCCGCGATATCGAGGATACGCTCCCGCGCGCGGTCGGGGATCAGGTGGACGAAGCCGAGAAGATCCTGACAGGAGTCGCGGAAGCCCATGCCGCGGCCGATACCGGATTCATAATAGGAAGCGGAACGGCTCATGTTGAACGTCACCATGCACTGGTACTGATTCCAGATGTTGACCATGCGGTTCAGTTCCGGATGGTCGGAAGCGACGGTATATTTGTCGAGCAGGTTCTTCCAGTATTCCTGAAGCGCCGCAAACGAAGCGTCCACGGAAGCCGCGGTTGTGTAGCGGTCGAGAAGGAGGCGCGCCCGTTCTTTGTTGATCACGCCCGGGCTTTCCCATTTTTCGTCTTCCGGATTTTCGACATAGCCGAGCAGGAAGATAAAGTCTCTGGATTCGCCCGGCGCAAGCGTCACGTCGATCTGGTGCGCGGCGATCGGCGACCAGCCGCTCGCGACGGAGCCGGTGCAGCCGCCAAGTTCTACGGCCTGCGGACAGGACGCGTCGCGGTAAGCGCCGAGGAACTCGTCGCGGCTCGTGTCAAAGCCGTCGACCGGCGTATTTACGGAAAAGAACGCGTAGTGGTTCCGGCGTTCGCGGTACTCGCTCTTGTGATAGATCGTGGAGCCGTCGATCTCCACCTCGCCGATGGAGAGGTTGCGCTGGAAGTTCTTCATATCGTCGTCCGCGTTCCATAAGCACCATTCCACATAAGAGAATAAGGAGAAGGAGCGCGGCTTGTCGTCCTCGTTGCCGAGCGTGAGGCGGAAGACCTCGCAGCTGTCCTGCAGCGGAACGAAGGTCAGGAGAGAAGCGCGGATCCCGCGGAGTTTGCCGGTAATGCGGCTGTATCCGATCCCGTGGCGGCATTCGTAGGCGTCCAGCGGCGTCTTGGAAGGCTGCCATCCCGGGTTCCAGATCCCTTCGTCGTCTTTAATATAGAAGTAAGTGCCGTTGCAGTCCGCCGGAACGTCGTTATAGCGGTAGCGCGTGAGGCGGAGCAGTTTCGCATCCTTATAAAAAGCATAACCGCCGCCGGTGTTTGAGATCAGACGGAAAAAGTCGTTGCAGCCCAGATAGTTGATCCAAGGCAGCGGCGTCTTCGGCGTCGTGATCACATATTCCCTGTTGGTATCGTCGAAATAACCGAATTTCATTTTGTACAGCCTCCCTTTTTTGTTTGACTAAATTGCACCCAATTGCACCAAATCTTGCCCTATAAGAAAACGTTTAAGTAAAAGATGATAAAAAACATGGTTAAAGTATAAGGGATATTGTGTAATATTGCAATACCCAAAAAATTTTTTATGCGAGAACCCTTGATTTTACTGGGGTTTTGAAATTATTACTCAAAGAAATGAAAAAAGCACTTGCTATTTTAGGGAATATGCTGTATAGTGAAGATACGAAAACGATTAAGTAATCCTCGGCTTCAACGGACGTCGCTGATCGGAAGAAAGGAGAAGAAAATGGTTTCCCTGAAAGATATCGCTTCCGAATGCGGCGTGTCGATCGCAACCGTCAGCAAGGCACTGAACGGGCGCAGCGACATCGGTGAAGAAACGAGAAAGCGGGTCGCCGCTGCTGCGGACGCCATGGGCTATGTACCGAACGCCGCGGCAAAGTCGTTGAAGACCGCGCGTACCTATAATATAGGCGTGCTGTTCGTCGACAAAGCAAACAGCGGCCTGACGCACGACTTCTTCTCGCGGGTGCTGGACGCATTCAAAAGAGAAGTGGAGCGCTTCGGTTACGACATCACCTTCATCAGCGCGAACAAAGAGCGGCCGGGAAGGACGACGTATCTGGAGCACGCAAGGTTCCGCCGGTTTGACGGCGTGTGCGTCGCCTGTGTGGATTTTACGGATCCCGAGGTGCTGGAACTGGTACAGAGCGAGATACCGGTCATCACGATCGACCACATGTTTGAACACGCTTCGGCGGTGCTTTCCGACAACGTCGGCGGCATGAAGGATCTCGCGACCTACGTTTTTTCGCAGGGGCACCGCAGAGTCGCCTATATCCACGGCGAAAAATCAAGCGTTACTGCAAACCGCCTCGCATCGTTTTACCGCGTGGCGCAGAAGTTCGGCGTCGAAGTGCCGGACGCATATATAAAGGAAGCGGCGTACCGCAACACAAGGGAAGCCTACGAAAGGACGGCGGAACTTTTGGATCTGCCGGAACCGCCGAGTTGTATCCTTTATCCCGACGATTTTTCGGCGCTGGGAGGGATACGGGCGATCGGTGAACGCGGCCTGTCCATTCCGGACGACGTTTCCGTGGCGGGATACGACGGATTGCGGCTCGGGCGGCATTTGAATCCGAGGCTGACGACGCTCTGGCAGGACACCGACAGGATCGGCCTGACCGCGGCGGAACAGCTCGTGCGGATGATCAAAAATCCAAAGACGACGATGATGGAGCAGTATATGATCACCGGACATCTGTATCCGGGAGAGTCCGTGAAAAACCTCGCGGACGGCAAACAACAAGATATAGATTTTGCGCAAGCAGATTTATATAACCAAGTAAACCAAGCAAAATATGCAAAGGGAGGAAATGCGAAGTGAAAAAGAAAATTGTCAGTTTACTGATGATCGCAGCCATGGCGGCAACCATGTTTGCAGGCTGCGGCGGTAGTAACAGCGAAGGCTCAGACGCCGGAAGCAACGGAAGCGCAGGCAAAGTCCTGAACATCCAGTGCTGGAACGAGGAGTTCCGTACCCGTATCGAGGATCATTATCCTGACTATGAAAAAGTCAGCGATACGGAAGGTAAGATCGGTGACGTAACAGTCAACTGGATCATCACGCCAAGCGATGACAACGCATACCAGAACAATCTGGACCGCGTGCTGGAAGCACAGGAGAGCACGGATCAGGATGAGAAGACGGATATGTTCCTGATCGAGGCCGATTATGCGCCGAAGTACATCGAGACGGACTATGTCCTTCCGCTCTCTGAACTCGGAATCAGCGACAGTGACATCTCCGAGCAGTACGATTACACGCAGAAGGTCGTAACCGATACGAACGGCAACTTAAAAGGCCTTTCATGGCAGGCTTGCCCGGGCGTTCTGTTCTACAACAGAGACCTTGCGACGGAAGTGCTTGGCACCGACGATCCGGACGCGGTTCAGGAAGCCGTTAAGGATTGGGATACGTTCGTTGCAACGGCAGAGCAGATGGCTGCAAAGGGCTATCACATGACGAGCAGCGTCAACGATACTTACCGTGTATATTCCAACAACGTAACTTCTAAGTGGGTAGAAGACGGCAAACTCAACATCGACGACAACATCATGAAGTGGGTCGAAGACTCCAAGAAGATGGTAGACGCAGGACAGACGGCAACGCACGAACTCTGGTCTGACGACTGGAACAAGGGTATGATGGAAGACTCACCGGTATTCTGCTACTTCGGACCTGCATGGCTTGTAAACTTCTCTATGCACGCTGACGAAGAAGGATCCGTTGGATACGCCGGCAAGTGGGGCGCATGCGAAGGACCTCAGGGCTTCTACTGGGGGGGTACTTGGATCTGCGCAGCAGCAGGTACCGACAATGCTGATCTGATCAAAGACATCATGCTGACGATGACCACAGACAAGGATGTTTTGAAGGAGATCGTAGAAAAAGACGACGACTTTGCCAACAACAAGACTCTGATGGATGAGATGGCAGAGACCGATTACACCAGCAAGGTGCTTGGCGGACAGAACCCGCTTCCTCTCTATGCAAAGAATGTGGAAAGCCTCGACCTGTCAAATCTTTCACCGTACGATCAGGGATGTAACGAAGAATTCCAGAACGCGATGAAGAACTACTTTGACGGCAACGCAACGCTTGATGAAGCGCTTGCATTGTTCAGGAAGGCTGTTGCTGAGAAATATCCGGATATTTCGGTAGAGTAAGAGCAAACGCAAAAGAAAAGAGTCTGGCCTGCCTGCTTCGGCGTGAGGCGGGCAGGCGCTCTTTTTGATTAAAAACGGGTGTTTTTAATGAAAAAGGGTAAAAACGCAGGGAGGTGGCATTGTGAAAAAGAAGAAGGGAAACAAGTACAATCGATGGGGCTGGTATTTCCTGATCCCGTTCCTGTTGGTCTATGTGGTCTTTCAGTTGATACCGCTCTTTAATACGATCTACAACAGTTTTTTTGAGCGCTACCGCACGGGACTGACATGGGTGGGACCGAATTTCGTTGGCCTCGACAACTACAAGGAACTGCTGTCGCAGGGCGACCTTTGGGTCTATCTGAAAAATACGATGATCATGTGGGTGCTGGGCTTCGTGCCGCAGATTGCGGTATCGCTGCTCCTCGGCGCATGGTTCTCCGACAACCGTCTCCGCTTAAAGGGAAGCCGGTTCTTCAAGACCGTGATCTATCTGCCGAACCTGATCATGGCGTCAGCGTTTTCCATGCTGTTTTTTACGCTGTTTTCCGATAACGGGCCGATGAACTCCATTTTGATGAGCCTCGGTATCATATCCGAACCGTACAGTTTCTTCTCGCATGTGTGGTCGACGAGGACGCTGGTCGCCGTCATGAACTTCCTGATGTGGTTCGGAAATACGACGATCCTTTTGATGGCGGGCATGATGAGCATCGACACGTCCCTTTATGAAGCGGCCGAAGTGGACGGCGCGACGAGCACGCAGCGTTTCTTCAAGATCACGCTGCCGGTCCTCAAACCGATCCTGATCTATGTGATGATCACATCGCTGATCGGCGGTCTGCAGATGTTCGATGTGCCGCAGATCTTAACCAACGGTACCGGCGAGCCGATGCGTTCTTCCATGACCCTGATCATGTTTTTGAATAAGCATCTGTTCAGCAAGAACTACGGTATGGGCGGCGCGTTGTCCGTATTGCTGTTCATTGTAACGGGCATACTCAGTATCATCGTGTTTAAGGCGTCCGGTTATTCCATGGACGACGAGTAGGAGGTGAAGGGAATGGAAACGAAAAAAGGATTGAATGTAAAAGCAAGACGTGCCATTGCCTACGTCGTACTGATCGCGATCACGGTGCTGTGCCTGTTCTGGTTCTATGTGCTGCTGATCAATGCAACGCGTACCAACTCGCAGATCTCGGGCGGATTTTCCCCGCTGCCGGGCACGAATATGGCGAAGAACTGGGTCAACCTCTCGCACGGCACGCTGCCGATCTGGAGAGGCCTGCTCAACAGCCTGATCATCGCGACGGCGTCCGCGTTTTTGACGACCTATTTTTCCGCGATGACGGCTTACGCCATCCATGCGTACCGCTTCCGCGGAAGGAAATTCATCAGCACCTTTATCCTGATGGTCATGATGATCCCGACGCAGGTCGTAGCGTTAGGTTTCTTGGAACTCATCAACAACATGGGGCTGGACAACAGTTTTATCCCGCTGATCCTTCCGGCGGCGGCTTCTCCGGTCACATATTTCTATATGAAGCAATACATGGAAAGTTCCCTGCCGCTGTCCATCATCGAGGCGGCGCGGATCGACGGCGCGGGAGAGTTTAAGATCTTCAACATCGTCGTTATGCCGATCATCAAACCGGCCATTGCCGTACAGGCGATCTTTGCTTTCGTAGCAAGCTGGAACAATTACTTTACTCCGGCGCTGGTGCTGCACAGCGACAGCAAGAAGACGCTGCCGATCCTGATCGCGCAGCTGCGTGCGGCGGACTTCCTGAAGTTCGATATGGGGCAGGTGTATATGATGATCCTGTTCTCCATCCTGCCGGTCGTCGTTGTGTACCTGCTGCTCAGCAAGCAGATCGTATCCGGCGTTGCCGCAGGATCCGTCAAAGGTTAAAATCACATTTTGTGCTTTTCTCTAAAAAAATACCTCCCGGGGGAAGACCCTTCGGGAGGTATTTTTATGCGCGGTCGAGAAGGCCGCTGTCCGTCACGGCGCGTTTGACCGCCGCAAAACTTTCCGGACTGATGACGTGCTCGATCCGGCAGGCGTCTTCTGCGGCGATCTCTTCCGGAACGCCGAGCGCCGTCAGGCTCTTTGAGATCAGTTCGTGGCGCTCGTAGATCATCTCGGCGATCCGCCGGCCTTCGTCGGTCAGATAGATGTAGCCCTGCTCGGTCACGGTGATATGTTCCTTCTGCCGCAGGTTCTTCATCGCGATGCTGACACTGGATTTTTTGAAGTCCAGCGCGTTGGCGATGTCCACGGAGCGGACGACGGGAAGTTTCCGGCTCAGCAGAAGGATGGTCTCTAAATAATTCTCGGATGATTCGTTGACGAATGTTCTCATGACGCCCTCCTTTTCCCTTATCATATCATAAAATGCGCGGGGCGGCCGCTCTTTTTTCGGTAAAATAAAAAAAGGCGCTTGACAGCGGCGCAGAAAAGGAGTAAAGTACAATTCATATAAAACCTACTTAGTTACTGGGGATTGCGAAAAGGGTAACGTATGGAAAAGAAGTAGGAGGTAAGATATGAGCGATATCAAGACAAGCGCAGTGGAACTGATCGGAAAAACGCCGATCCTTCGGATCGACCGGTATGCAGAGGCGGCGTCGCTGAAAGGCGCGCGGCTGTTCGCAAAACTGGAGTATCTCAATCCGGCGGGTTCGGTAAAGGACCGCGTGGCATTGGCCATGATCAGCGACGCGGAAGAAAAGGGGCTGCTCAAAGAGGGCGGTACGATCATCGAGCCGACCAGCGGCAATACCGGAATCGGTCTGGCGGCGGTGGCGGCGGCCAGAGGCTATCGGACGATCATCACGCTGCCGGATACGATGAGCGTGGAACGCAGGAACCTTTTGAAGGCGTATGGCGCCGAGCTTGTGCTGACGGACGGCGCGAAAGGCATGAAAGGCGCGATCGCAAAGGCGGAGGAACTGCGGGAGCAGATCCCGGGTTCGATCGTGCTCGGCCAGTTCGTCAATCCGGCAAACCCGAAGGTGCATGAGACGACGACGGGGCCGGAGATCTGGTCGCAGACGGACGGTGAGGTGGATATCTTCGTCGCGGGCGTCGGCACCGGCGGCACCGTGACCGGCGTCGGCCACTATCTGAAGAGCAGGAAAAAGGACGTGAAGATCGTCGCGGTGGAACCGGCGTCAAGCGCGGTGCTCTCCACGGGGCAGGCGGGCGCGCATAAGATTCAGGGAATCGGCGCGGGCTTTGTACCGGAGATTCTCGATACCGGCGTGTATGACGAGATCATCGCGATAGAAAACGAAGACGCGTTTGCGGAAGGCAAGCGGTTCGCCCTTGCCGAAGGCGTGCTGGTCGGCATTTCCTCCGGCGCGGCATTGAAGGCCGCGGCGATCCTTGCGGCGCGTCCGGAGAATGAGGGAAAGAACATCGTGGTACTGCTGCCGGATTCCGGCGACCGCTATCTGTCCACGCCTCTGTTTTCCGAAGAATAAACACGGCGGAGCCGGGGAGGTAAACGATGAAAGTATCCACAAAAGGACGCTATGCGATCCGCTTTATGCTCGATCTTGCGATGCACGATACGGGGCTTCCGGTGCGCATACGGGATGTGGCGGCGCGGCAGGAGATCTCCGACAAATATCTGGAGCAGGTCGTGGCGACGCTGAACAAGGCGGGCTACGTCCGCAGCAGCCGCGGGCCGCAGGGCGGTTACGTCCTGACCCGCAGGCCGGCCGATTATACGATGGGAGAGATCCTGCGCCTGACGGAAGGGGACATGGCGCCGGTCGCCTGTATGGCGGACGAGGTCAACCAATGCAAGCGGGCGGACAACTGCGTGACGCTGCGTTTCTGGAAACGGCTCGACGACGCGATCAGCGGCGTGATCGACCATACGACGCTGGCGGACCTGATGGAGGAAGAACTTGCCATGAGCGCCGACAATTACGTGATCTAAGGCGCGCGGCATAAGGGAAACAAAGATCATCCGGAAATTTTCCGGATGATTTTTTATTTCCCTATTGACATCATGGGAAAAGTAGGATATAGTAATCGTATCGCAAATCCCAGTAACTAAGTATGAAATTAGGAAAAGCCGCAAAAGGCAAAAGAGACAAAAGAAACTGCAAAAGAGTAAGAAGGGAGAAAGAAATGGCAAAGTATAAATTTGAAACCTTACAGCTTCATGTCGGACAGGAACAGCCGGATCCCGTGACGGACGCGCGGGCGGTGCCGATCTATCAGACGACCAGTTATGTGTTCCGCAATTCCAAACACGCCGCGGACCGGTTCGGACTCGCGGATCCGGGCAACATCTACGGTCGCCTGACCAACTCCACGCAGGGCGTTTTCGAGGACAGGATCGCGGCGCTCGAAGGCGGCGTCGCGGGGCTTGCGGTCAGTTCCGGCGCGGCGGCGATCTTTTATACGATCGTCGCGCTGGCGCAGGAGGGCGGCCACATCGTCGCACAGAAGACGATCTACGGCGGTACCTATAACCTGCTCGCGCATACCCTGCCGCTCTACGGCGTGGAGACGACGTTTGTGGATATCCACAACGAAGCCGAGGTCGAGGGAGCGATCCGCGAGAATACGCGCGGGATCTTTATTGAGACGCTGGGAAATCCGAACAGCGATATTCCGGACATTGACAGGATCGCCGAAATCGCGCACGGCCACGGACTTCCGCTTGTGATCGACAACACCTTCGGCACGCCGTATCTGATCCGCCCGATCGAGCACGGCGCGGACATTGTCGTACATTCCGCGACAAAATTCATCGGCGGCCACGGAACGACGCTCGGCGGCGTGATCGTAGACGGCGGCACGTTCGACTGGAAAAAGAGCGGAAAGTACGCGCCGATCGCGGAACCGAACCCGAGTTATCACGGCGTTTCCTTTGTCGAGGCTGCGGGCAATGCGGCGTTTGTGACGTATATCCGCGCGATCCTGTTAAGGGATACGGGCGCGACGCTTTCTCCGTTCAACGCTTTCCTGCTTTTGCAGGGCACCGAGACGCTTTCCCTGCGGCTTGAGCGGCACGCGGAGAACACGAAGAAAGTCGTCGACTATCTGCAAAAGCATCCGGGCGTCGAGCATGTCAACCATCCGTCCCTGCCCGACCATCCGCAGCACGCCCTCTATGAAAAGTATTTCCCGAACGGCGGCGGTTCGATCTTCACGTTTGAGATCAAAGGAAAGCAGAAAGAGGCGCACCGCTTTATCGACAGTCTGGAGATCTTCTCGCTCCTTGCCAATGTCGCCGACGTCAAGAGCCTCGTGATCCATCCGGCCACGACGACCCATTCCCAGTTGTCGCCGCAGGAACTCGCGGAGCAGGGAATTAAGGAGAATACGATCCGCCTGTCGATCGGATGCGAGCATATCGACGACATTCTGGCCGACCTCGATCAGGCGTTCAAAAAAGCGCTGTAAAGCGGCGGGCGCCGGAGTAAAGAGATCAGGTCGGCTTGTCACCTGTCAAAAAATGTGGTAGTCTATTCGATACAGAAGGCGTATGAAAGAGGAAGAGATATGCTGCTACATGACATTTCGGCAGGCGACGAAGTCAGGCTGGAACTTATCATCAACGACACGCCGTACCAGATCCCGACGCACGCGGTGGACGTCGCGCCGGGCAAGGTCTGGATCGAGGTGTTCCGTTTTGAAAAACAGGTGATCGATCTTTCCGATCCGAAGTTCTATCATATCCGCTACAATCTGCACGGCTACGACAAGGCGAAACTGCCGTACTGCTGGGATGATATGGAACTTTCCATGGAAATGCACAACGGCCTTTCCTGCTATCTCCTCAGCTGCAGCCCGTTCAAGAGCGCGGGCCGCGCGGAGAACAAGCGGATGAAGGACCGCGTAAAAGTTTCCGTGCCTGCGGAACTTCAATGGAGGCAGAAGAATTTCAACATTCCGGTCACGCTCTACGACATCAGCGACAGCGGCGTGGCGTTTCTGGCCAACGAAGATGCCCCGCTGATCAACGAAAGGATCATCGTCGAGATCCGCGAGATGATTCAGGAGCGGAAGTTCTGGATCAAGATGGAATGCGTCTGCGTCCGCAAGATGCCAAAAGACGGCAACATCCTCTACGGCTGCAAATTTCAGATCATCGACCAAAGGCTTCTGGAATATATCTTCGCCAAGCATATGCAGGTGCGCGCCGCGGAAGTCGCGGAGAGCCGGAGGCTGGCCGAGGAAGAGCGTCTCCGCTTAGAAGCGCAGCAGCAACAGAAAGAGAAAGAGCAGAAAGAGAAAGCGCAGAAAGAACAGGAAAAGGACGCGCAGGAACAGAAAGAACAGGCAAAAAAACAACAGGCGTAAGGCCCGCAAGTGGAAAATGTCAACAACCCTTGACTTTTTTCCACTTTTTTTATGCAATCTTTTTGTTGAAAAGGCAGGATAAATACTTTATGATAGTAAAGTATAGAATTTAATGGGAAAGTGCGGCCTTTTTGCCGCGCGCCCATCGAAATACGGGGAAGGAGCGTTATCTATGGAATATAGGATCGGTGTGATCGAAGGCGACGGGATCGGGCCGGAGATCGTGCGCGAGGCGCACAAAGTGTTGGAATGTGTCTGTCAGGCCTACGGACACCGCCTGTCTTGGGATAAGATCCTGATGGGCGGCTGCTCCATCGACGCCTGCGGCGTGCCGCTGACCGATGAGGCCGTCGCGCAGGCCAAAGCGGCGGACGCGGTGCTGATGGGATCGATCGGAGGCGACCCGGCGACGTCGCCGTGGTATCAGCTGCCGCCGGAGAGGCGGCCCGAGGCGGGGCTCTTAAAACTCCGGAAAGAACTCGGATTGTTCGCAAACCTGCGTCCCGCGTATCTTTATCGGGAGTTAAAAGAAGCCTGCCCGCTGCGCGACGACGTCATCGGCGACGGCTTTGATATGGTGATCGTGCGCGAACTGACGGGCGGGCTGTATTTCGGCGAGCGCACGACGACGGAAAAGGACGGCGTCCTGACCGCGACCGACACGCTGACATACAGCGAGAACGAGATCCGGCGCGTGGCGGTGCGCGCGTTCGACGTGGCAAGAAAGCGCCGGAAGAAAGTCACCAGCGTGGATAAGGCAAACGTGCTCGACAGTTCCCGACTGTGGCGCAAGGTAGTAGACGAGGTGGCGCTCTCCTATCCGGACGTTTCATGCGAGCATATGCTGGTCGACAACTGCGCGATGCAGCTGGTGCGCGATCCGAAGCAGTTCGATGTGATCCTGACGGAAAATATGTTCGGCGATATCCTGTCGGATGAGGCGAGCATGGTGACGGGGTCGATCGGCATGTTGTCTTCCGCGAGCCTGAACGAGACGCGGTTCGGCCTGTACGAGCCGAGCGGCGGATCGGCGCCCGACATCGCGGGCAAAGACGTCGCGAACCCGATCGCTACCATATTGAGCGCGGCGATGCTGCTGCGTTACAGCCTCGATCTGGATACGGAAGCGCAGGCGATCGAGCAGGCCGTCAGAGACGTCCTCGCGGACGGCGTCCGCACCGCGGACATCATGCCGCAGCCGGGCAGGGACCGCGAGGGTCTGGTCATGGTCGGCACGGCCGCGATGGGAGATAAGATCTGCGAGAAAATCAGGAGGTAAGGGATGAAAAGTGATAACGCACGAAAAGGGATGCAGCAGGCTCCTGCAAGAAGCCTGTTCAACGCGCTCGGTTTTACCGGCGAAGAAATGAAAAAACCGATGGTCGGTATCGTCAGTTCCTACAACGAGATCGTACCGGGCCATATGAATATCGACAAGATCGTGGAAGCGGTCAAACTCGGCGTGGCGGAGGCCGGCGGCGTGCCGGTGGTCTTTCCGGCGATCGCGGTGTGCGACGGCATCGCGATGGGGCATGTGGGCATGAAGTATTCCCTCGTCACGCGCGACCTGATCGCGGATTCTACGGAATGTATGGCGATTGCGCACCAGTTTGACGCGCTGGTCATGGTGCCAAACTGCGATAAAAACGTGCCGGGGCTTCTGATGGCGGCGGCGCGTCTGGATCTGCCGACGGTCTTTGTTTCCGGCGGCCCGATGCTGGCCGGTCATGTCAAGGGACATAAGACGTCGCTGTCCTCGATGTTTGAGGCGGTCGGCTCTTACGCGGCCGGTACGATGAGCGAGGACGACGTGCTGGAATACGAAAACAAGACCTGTCCGACCTGCGGCTCCTGCTCGGGCATGTATACGGCAAACTCCATGAACTGCCTGACCGAAGCCCTTGGCATGGGCCTGCGCGGCAACGGCACGATCCCGGCGGTCTACTCCGAGCGCCTGCGTTTGGCAAAGCAGGCCGGATACGCGGTGATGGAACTGTACAAAAAAGGGATCGGCGCGCGCGACATCATTACAAAAGAAGCGATCTTAAACGCGCTGACCGTGGACATGGCGCTCGGCTGTTCGACGAACTCCATGCTGCACCTGCCTGCGATCGCGCATGAGATCGGATTTGATTTTGATATCAGTTTTGCCAATGAAATCAGCGAGAAGACGCCGAACCTCTGCCATCTGGCTCCCGCCGGCCCGACCTATATGGAAGACCTCAACGAGGCGGGCGGCGTTTACGCGGTCATGAAGGAACTTTCCGAACTCGGACTTCTCAATCTTGACTGCATGACCGTGACGGGAAATACGATCGGCGAGAACATCCGCGATGCCGTCAACCGCGATCCGGAAGTGATCCGTCCGTTGGATCGGCCGTATTCCAAGACCGGCGGCCTTGCCGTCTTAAAAGGAAACCTCGCGCCGGACGGCTCCGTCGTCAAGCGTTCCGCCGTGGTGGAGGAGATGCTCGTGCATACCGGTCCGGCCCGCGTGTTCGACTGCGAGGAGGACGCGATCGCGGCGATCAAGGGCGGACAGATCAGGGAAGGCGACGTGGTCGTGATCCGTTACGAGGGCCCGAAGGGCGGCCCGGGTATGCGGGAGATGTTAAACCCGACGTCCGCGATCGCGGGCATGGGCCTCGGATCTTCCGTCGCACTGATCACGGACGGACGCTTCTCCGGCGCGTCCCGCGGCGCGTCGATCGGCCATGTTTCGCCGGAAGCGGCGGTCGGCGGCCCGATCGCGCTGGTCGAAGAAGGCGACAGCATTACGATCGACATTCCAAAACTTTCCATTCATCTGGACGTTTCCGACGAGGAAATGCAGGAACGCAGGAGGGCGTGGAAGCCGAGGGAACCGAAGGTGCGCGAAGGCTATCTGCGGCGTTATGCGGCGCAGGTGACGTCCGGCAACCGCGGCGCGGTCTTAAAGGATCCGGAGGAAGACTAAAGATCCTTTGCACTGATAACATCGGAAAAGGGGAAAACTTATGCAATTAACAGGCGCAGAGATCGTGATCCGCTGCCTGCAGGAGCAGGGAGTGGATACCGTTTTCGGCTATCCCGGCGGCGCGATCTTAAATGTATATGACGAGTTATACCGGCACAGGGGAGAGATCCGGCACGTACTGACCTCCCACGAGCAGGGAGCCAGCCACGCGGCGGACGGCTATGCGAGAAGTACGGGAAAGGTCGGGGTCTGTCTTGCGACCAGCGGCCCGGGCGCGACCAATCTGGTCACGGGCATCGCGACCGCGTATATGGATTCCGTGCCCATGGTGGCGATCACCTGTAACGTCACGGTTCCGCTGCTAGGCAAGGACAGTTTTCAGGAAGTGGATATCGCTGGTGTGACGATGCCGATCACAAAACACAATTTCATCGTCAAGGATGTGGAACATCTTGCGGATACGATTCGCCGCGCGTTCGTGATCGCCCAGACGGGGCGGCCGGGGCCGGTGCTTGTGGACATTCCAAAGGACGTGACGTCCGCAAAAACAAACTATACTTTCCGCGAGGCGGAAAAAGTCGCTCCGGTCTCGGATACGATCACGGACGAAGCGATAAATCGCGCGGCGGAACTGATCGCGCACGCAAAGAAGCCGTTCGTCTTTGTCGGCGGCGGCGCGGTCATCAGCAACGCGAACGAGGAACTCAAGACGTTCGTTTCCCTCGTGGACGCGCCGGTCTGCGATACGCTGATGGGCAAGGGCGCTTACGACGGCTCCGCCGAAAATTACACCGGAATGCTCGGGATGCACGGCACCAAGGCGTCCAATCTCGGCGTGAGCGAGTGCGACCTTCTGATCGCCGTCGGGACGCGTTTCAGCGACCGCGTGCTCGGCAACCCGAAAAAATTCGCAAGACAGGCGAAGGTACTCCAGTTTGACGTGGATCCGGCCGAGATCAACAAAAACGTGGTCGTGACCGCGGAGGTGATCGGGGATATCCGAGAGATCTTGCGGCGGCTGAATCCTCTGATCAAACAGAAGGACAACAGTGAATGGAACGCGCGGATCCGCGAACTTCAGAAGGCCTATCCGCCGACCTACCGCGATACGGGACTGACCGGCCCGTTTGTGATGGAGGAGATCGCGCGGCAGACCAAAGAGGACGCGATCATCGTGACCGAAGTCGGCCAGCATCAGATGTGGGCGGCGCAGTACTACACCTACCACAGGCCGCGGCAGCTTTTGACCTCGGGCGGGCTCGGTACGATGGGCTACGGGCTCGGCGCCGCGATCGGCGCGCAGACGGCGAACCCGAAGAAACAGGTCGTCAATATCGCCGGAGACGGGTGCTTCCGCATGAACATGAACGAGATTGCCACGGCGGTCCGGCAGGAACTGCCGTTGATCGAGGTCGTCATGAATAACCATGTGCTCGGTATGGTGCGGCAGTGGCAGACCCTCTTTTACGAGGAGCGCTATTCCGCGACGGTCTTAAACGACGCCGTGGATTTTGTCAAACTCGCCGAAGCCATGGGCGCCGTCGGTATGCGGGCAAAAACAAAAGAAGAATTTCGGGAAGCCTTCGCGGCGGCGCTTGCGCAGAAACGGCCGGTGGTGATCGACTGCATGATCGGCAGCGACGACAAGGTGTGGCCGATGGTCGCGCCGGGAACGCCGATCAGCGAATGTTTTGACGAAGAAGATTTGGAAAAGAAGGGAAAGTAAAATGAGCAGAGTGTATAATTTTTCAGCGGGTCCGGCGGTGCTTCCGGAAGAAGTGCTGCGGGAAGCGGCGGAGGAGATGTTGGATTACAGGGGATGCGGGATGTCCGTGATGGAGATGTCCCACCGCTCCAAGGCGTTTGATACGATCATCAAAGAAGCGGAAGCGGATCTGCGGGAGTTGATGAACATTCCGGACAACTACAAAGTCCTGTTCTTACAGGGCGGCGCGTCGCAGCAGTTCGCGGCCGTTCCGATGAATCTGATGAAAAACCGCAAGGCGGGTTACATCATTACCGGACAGTGGGCAAAGAAAGCGTTTCAGGAGGCGAAACTCTACGGCGAGGCGGTGGAATTGGCGTCTTCCGCAGACAAGACGTTTTCCTACATACCGGACTGTTCCGATCTGGAGATCGCGGACGACCTCGATTATGTGTATATCTGCGAGAACAACACGATCTACGGCACGAAATACAAGACGCTGCCGAACACCAAGGGACATGATCTTATTGCGGACGTCTCCTCGTGCTTTCTGTCCGAGCCGGTGGACGTTTCCCGTTACGGCGTCATCTACGGCGGCGTGCAGAAGAACATCGGGCCGGCCGGCGTGGTGATCGCCATTATCCGCGAAGATCTGATCCGCGACGATGTGCTGCCGGGCACGCCGACGATGTTAAAATACAAGACGCAGGCGGACAACGATTCGCTCTACAATACGCCGCCGTGCTACGGCATCTATATCTGCGGCAAGGTCTTCAAATGGCTGAAGAAAATGGGCGGCCTTGAGGAGATGAAAAAGCGCAACGAAGCCAAGGCGAAGATCCTGTATGATTTTCTGGACGAGAGCAGACTGTTTTCCGGCACCGTGCGCAGGGAAGACCGTTCCCTGATGAACGTTCCGTTTGTGACGGGAGACGCGGAAAAAGACGCGGAATTTATCGCGCAGGCGAAGGCGGCGGGCTTTGAGAACCTCAAGGGCCACCGGACGGTCGGCGGTATGCGCGCGTCCATCTACAATGCGATGCCGCAGGAGGGCGTCGAGAAACTCGTAGCGTTTATGAAGGATTTTGAAGCGAAGGACCGCTGAAAGACCTGACGAAAAAGGAGAGGATCATGTTTTCATATCATTGCTTAAATCCGATCGCCCAGGTAGGGCTGGATGTTTTTTCTACTGACTATAAAAAGACCGACAAACTGGAGGACGCGCAGGCCGTACTGGTCCGCAGCGCGTCCATGCACGACCTTGCGCTGCCGGAAGGACTGCTTGCCGTTGCGCGCGCGGGCGCGGGCGTCAACAATATTCCGCTGGAAAAGTGCGCCGAAAAGGGGATCGTGGTCTTTAACACGCCGGGCGCAAACGCCAACGGCGTCAAGGAACTCGTTTTTGCCGGTATGCTTCTGGCGGCGCGCGACATCGTAGGCGGGATCCGCTGGGTCGAGGAACATCAGAGCGAGGAGGAGATCGGCAAACTCGCGGAGAAAGCCAAGAAAGCCTTTGCCGGTACCGAGATCGCCGGAAAGAAACTCGGGGTGATCGGCCTCGGCGCGATCGGCGTTCAGGTAGCCAACGCGGCGACGCATCTGGGCATGGACGTTTACGGATACGATCCGTACATTTCCGTACAGGCGGCGTGGAACCTGAGCCGTTCCGTCAAACACATCAATTCGCTCGACGAGATCTACAAGGCGTGCGATTTTATCACGATCCATGTACCGCTCATGGATGCGACGCGCAAGATGATCGACAAGAGCGCGATTCAGGCGATGAAAAAAGACGTCATCATCTTAAACTTCGCGCGGGACGCGCTGGTTGACGAGCAGGCGGTCCTTGACGGGATCGCGGCGGGCAAGATCCGGCGGTACGTTTCGGATTTTGCGAACCCGACGACGGCGGGCAAGGAAGGCGTGATACTGATGCCGCATCTGGGCGCGTCCACGGCGGAGGCCGAGGACAACTGCGCGATGATGGCGGTGCAGGAGATCGCCGATTTCATGGAGAACGGCAACATCACACATTCGGTCAATTATCCGGACTGTCAGGTCGGCGTGTGCCGCACGCAGGGCCGCGTGACGATCATGCACCGGAACAACAAGGGCGTGATCGCGCAATATACCAAGATCCTCGGCGACGCGAACATCAATATCGCCGATATGTTTAACAAGACCAGAGGAGATTACGCTTACGCGGTGCTTGATATCGACGCGCCGGTCAGCGACGGGATCGTCGCGCAGCTGGATGCGATCGACGACGTGATCCGCGTGCGCGTAGTAAAATAACGGATAAGGGAAAGAGTTATGGCAAGACTGATACCGTTTCGGGCAATAAGGCCTTCGGGGGAGAGAGCCGCAGAGATCGCAGCTCTCCCTTATGATGTTTACAGCCGCAGCGAGGCGGCGGAGGAAGTGGCAAAAAATCCGGAGAGTTTCCTTGCGATCGACCGCGCGGAGACCGGCTTCGGACCGGAAACGGATCCGTATGCGCCCGAAGTCTACGAAAGAGCGGGCAGACTGCTTTGGCAGTGGGTCGATCAGGGGCGGTTCCAAAAGGACGACGAACCCTGTTTCTATCTCTACGAACTGACGATGGACGGCAGGACGCAGACGGGGATCGTCGGGCTGGCGGCGGCGGACGACTATAAAAGCGGCGTGATCAAAAAACATGAGAACACGCGGGCGGATAAGGAAGAAGACCGGGTAAGGCATGTGGACGCCTGCCGCGCGCAGACCGGACCGATCTTTCTGGCGTACCGGCGCGACCCGCGGCTGGACGGCCTGATCAAAGAGAGCAAAAAAGAAGCGCCGCTGTATGATTTTGTCTCGGAGGACGGCGTGCGCCACCGCGTGTTCGCGGTTTGCGACGGCGCAAGGATCGCGCGGATCGAAGAGATCTTCGCGGGCATGGACCGGCTGTATATCGCCGACGGGCATCACAGGGCGGCGTCCGCGGTGCGCGTCTGCGAAAACCGCAGGCAAAAGGAGCCGGAGCGCGCCGGAGACAGGGACTATGACTATATCCTTTCCGTTCTCTTTCCGGGAGAGGAACTGCGGATCCTCGATTATAACAGGGTCGTGACGGATCTGGCGGGACAAAGCACGGAGTCATTTCTTGAAGAAGTTAAAAGAAGATTTGATATTACAGAAGTTTCACGGGACATCCTGCGGCCGCGGGCGCGGGGAGAGTTTTGCATGTACCTCAAAGAAACGTGGTACCGCTGCCTGATCCGTGAAAAAGACCGTTCCGACGATCCGGTGAAAGGGCTGGACGTCTCGCTCTTGCAGGATCTTTTGCTGGAGCCGGTGCTGAAGATCAAAGATCCGCGGACAGACGCGCGCATTGATTTTGTCGGCGGGATCCGAGGGCCGGAGGAGTTGGAGCGGCGCTGCAGGGAAGGATGCGAGGCGGCGTTTGCGATGTATCCGACGTCGATCGAAGAACTGTTTGCGGTCGCGGACAGCGGAAAACTGATGCCGCCGAAGTCCACATGGTTTGAACCGAAACTGCGCAGCGGCCTTTTCATTCATGAGATCGGATGAGGGGCGGCATAAAATGAGAAAGGAATGAAAATGATAGTATTGTCACAGGTCCTGTCGGACAGTCTGATCGAAAACCTGAAGGACGGCGTGCTCAAGCGGTGGCTTGAGTCGGTTCTGCCAGACGTGCTGAGTTTCTTCTGGAGCATCGCGCTGGCGTTTCTGATCTTTTATCTTGGCGGACGGATCATCCGCGTCGTGCGCCGCGTGTTCCAAAAATCCATGGAGCGTCGCGGGATCGAGGAAGGCGTCAGGCAGTTCGCCGATCAGGCGCTGAAGTGGGCGCTCTGGCTGGTGGTCGTCATGCTGATCCTCGGCCTGTTCGGCGTGACGGCGTCCTCGTTCGCGGCGGCGATCGCCTCCCTCGGCGTGACCATCGGTCTTGCGTTTCAGGGGAGCCTTTCCAATTTTGCGGGCGGCGTGCTGATCCTGATCCTGCATCCGTTCCGCGTCGGGGATTTTATCGTGGAGGATACGCACGGGAACGCGGGCACGGTCGAGGAGATCTCGATCTTCTATACGAAACTGCGCACGATGGACAACCGCATGGTCGTGATCCCGAACGGCACGCTGGCAAACACCAGCCTGACCAATGTGACGGAAAGCGACCGCAGGCGGCTTGATCTGGAATTTTCGATCGCCTACGAGGCGGATATCCGGCGTGCAAAGGAGATCCTGCGCGGCCTGCTCGATAAAGAAGAACGCTGCCTGCGCGATGAAGCGCCGCAGATCTTTGTCAAGGCGTGGGCGGACAGCGCGGTGCTGATCGGCGTCCGCTGCTTTGTGCCGACGGAGTATTACTGGGACGTGCAATGGAAACTTTTGGAGGACGCGAAGTATGCGTTTGACGAGGCGGGGATCTCCATTCCGTATCCGCAGATGGACGTTACGGTCAAAAAATAACAACACGGGGGAAGGTTTGAGATGCATGAGGCATATGAACTGGTCAAAGAAGAATATCTGAGCGATATCCGGTCGATGGGCACGGTGCTGCGCCATAAAAAGAGCGGCGCGCGCATCAGCCTGCTGTCAAACGACGACGACAACAAGGTGTTTTACATCGGATTCCGCACGCCGCCGGGCGATTCGACCGGCGTGCCGCATATCATCGAGCATACGGTGCTCTGCGGTTCGCAGAAGTACCCGCTGAAAGATCCGTTCGTGGAACTGGTCAAGGGTTCTTTGAATACGTTTCTGAACGCGATGACCTATCCGGATAAGACGGTCTATCCGGTCGCAAGCTGCAACGATCAGGATTTTAAGAATCTGATGGACGTCTATATGGACGCGGTGTTCCATCCGAACATCTACCGCGATCCCGAGATCTTCATGCAGGAGGGGTGGCACTACGAACTCGAGGATGAAGACGGCGAGATCCGCTTAAACGGCGTGGTCTACAATGAGATGAAGGGCGCGTTTTCTTCTCCGGACGACGTAGTCAGCCGCGAGGTGTTCAACTCCCTGTTCCCCGACAATGCCTACCACTACGAATCGGGCGGCGATCCCAAGGTGATCCCGCAGCTGACGTATGAGGATTTCATCGCGTTCCACCGCCGCTATTACCATCCGTGCAATTCCTACATCTATCTCTACGGGAATATGGACATGGAAGAACGGCTGGATTATCTGGATCGGGAATACCTCTCCAAATATGATAAGATCGAACTGGATTCGTCGATTCGCCGTCAGGAGGCGTTTCCGCGGCCGATCCTCGTGGACAAATACTATCCGATCTCGTCGGCGGAAGACGGGCGGGACGCGACCTATCTCGCCTATACGTTCGTGATCAGCGACGCGCTGGATCAGGAGCTGTATCAGGCGTTCGACATCTTGGAATATGTTCTGTTCAGCGCGCCGGGCGCGCCGGTGCGTACCGCGCTGCTGGAAAAAGGAATCGGCAAGGATATCATCGGGTCGTTCGATACCGGTATGCTGCAGCCGATGTTTTCCGTTACGGCCCGCGGCGCAAATCCGCAGGACAAACAGCCGTTTATTGATACGATTCAGGAGATCCTGCTGCGGCAGGTGGCTGAAGGCATTGACAAAAAAGCGCTTCAGGCGGGGATCAACGCGGCGCGGTTCAATTACCGCGAGGCCGACTTCGGCAGTTTCCCAAAGGGACTGATCTACGGCCTGCAGTGCATGGACAGCTGGCTCTACGACGATAACGAGCCGTTCATCCATCTGCACGGGGAAGCCGTGCTCGACCGCCTGCAGGAAAAGGCGGAGCAGGGCTATTTTGAGCAGCTGATCCAGACCTATCTTCTGGCGAACACCCATGCGTCGGTGCTGATGGTGGAGCCGAAGAAGGGCATGACGACCGAAGAAGATGAAAAATTAAAAGAAGAATTAAGAAAATACAAAGAAAGCCTTTCCAAAGACGAGATCAGGGATCTGATCCGTCAGACCAAACTGTTGAAACAGCACCAGCAGGAGCCGTCGACGAAGGAACAGCTCGAATGTCTGCCGATGCTGCGGCGGCAGGATCTGAAAAAAGAGGCGCGGCCTCTGGATCTTGCGGAGAGGGAAATCGACGGCGTTACGGTGCTGCACCACGACGTGCCGACCAACGGGATCCATTATCTGGATCTGGTCTTTGATATCAAAGGCGTCGATCCGAAGGATTACGGCTATCTGTCCCTGATGGTGCGTATGCTCGGCCTTTTGGACACCGAGCGGTACGGCTATGCGGAACTCGCCAACGAGATCAACATCCATACCGGCGGCATTTACGCCAGCCTTTCGGTGTATGCGCAGAGCAGCGCGTCCTACCGCTTTGTCTGCGAAGTGAAGGACAAGTTTTTATATGAGGACGCAAAAGAGGCCGTCCGGCTTCTGACGGAAGTGCTGGCGACGACGGATTTTTCGGACGAGAACCGCCTGAAGGAACTGATCTCGGCGCAGAAGTCAAGGCTGGAAGTGCAGATGAGCAGCGCGGGAAACGTCGTGGCGGCGAGCCGCGCGATGGGGTATTATTCCGAAGCCGCAAGGATCACGGACGAGATTTCGGGGATCGCTTTCTACCGCTTCTTAAAGGATCTCGAAGAAAATTATGAAGCGAAGGCGGCGCTGATCCGCGAAAAATGCCGGTCGCTTTGCAGCGTGTTCTGCAAAGAGAATCTGCTCGTCAGCTGCACCGGAGACGGCGGGGCGTACCGGCAACTGGAGGACTTCCTGCCGCAGATCTTATCCGGCCTCCATGCGCCCGCCGTTTCCAAAGGCGGGGAGGATCTGCCGCTGTTTGACGCGGGCGAAGGCTTTAAGGACGCGTCGCAGGTGCAGTATGTCTGCCGCGCCGGCAATTTCATGCGGGTGGGCTATCCGTACAGCGGATATCTCAAAATATTAAAAGTAATTTTAAGTTATGATTATTTCTGGGTCAATGTCCGCGTCAAGGGCGGCGCATACGGCTGCCGGAGTTTCTTCGGGCGGACGGGCGATCTCTATTTCGTTTCCTACCGCGACCCGAACCTGCGGAAGACGAATGAGATCTTTGAAAACACGCCGGAATACATCCGGCAGTTTGCGGCGGACGAGCGCGATATGACCAAATACATCATCGGAACGGTCAGCGAAATGGATACGCCGCTCACGCCGTCGCAGCGCGGAAGCCGCGCGCTTGCCGCTTATCTGACGGGAACGACGTTTGAGGAATTGCAGAGGATCCGCGACGAGGTGCTGAATGCGACGGCGGAGGATATCCGCGGCCTGGAAGGGCTGGTCCGCGACACGCTGGCGCAGGGCTATCTCTGCGTGGTCGGAAACGAGGACATGCTGGAAAAGGAAAGCGAAATGTTCGAGCGTCTGGAAAATCTGTTTTAACGCGGAAGATCGCGGCGAAAAGGAGCAGGAGAGTATGCAGGAGCAGTTCAAATCAGGTTTTGTCGCGCTGATCGGCCGGCCGAACGTAGGGAAATCCACGCTGATGAATCAGTTGATCGGGCAGAAGATCGCGATCACGTCCAACAAACCGCAGACGACCCGCAACCGGATCCGGACGGTCTATACGGATCCAAAGAAAGGCCAGATCATCTTTCTCGATACGCCGGGGATGCACCGCGCGAAAAACAAACTCGGCGAGTTCATGGTGGAGACCGCGCAGAGCACGCTCAGGGACGCGGATCTGATCCTATGGCTCGTCGAGCCGTCAGAGCGTATCGGGGGCGGCGACCGCCATATCATAGAGCAGTTGAAAAACGCCGGAGCGCCGGTCATCCTCGTCATCAATAAGATCGATACGGTGGAGCACGACGAGGTCTACGGCGTGATCGAGGCGTACCGCGGGCTGTATGACTTCGCGGAGGTCGTGCCGCTGTCCGCGCTGCGCGGAAAGAACTGCGGGATCCTTCCGGATCTGATCTTTCGTTATCTTCCGGAAGGGCCGGCGTATTTTGACGAGGACACCGTAACCGACCAGCCGCAGCGGCAGATCGTGGCGGAGATCATTCGGGAAAAGGCGCTGCACGCGCTCAGCGACGAAGTGCCGCACGGGATCGCGGTCGCCATCGACCGGATGAAGTTTTCCGGCGGAAAAAAACCGATCTGTGATATCGACGCGACGCTGATCTGCGAAAAAAATTCCCACAAGGGAATCATCATCGGCAAGGGCGGCGCCATGTTAAAAAAGATCGGAAGCAACGCGCGGTACGAATGCGAGCACCTGCTGGGCGTGCAGGTGAACCTCAAACTCTGGGTCAAGGTCAAGAAGGACTGGCGCGACAGCGATTATCTGGTCCGGAATTTCGGCTACCGCAGCGACGGCGAATGAGTTTCATCTGGAAACGATCTACCAGTATATCCTTCCGGCGGATGGTAAACCTAAACAGTGACGGGCGGCGCCCGAAGCAGCTTGGGGAAAGGATGCCGGTATGGATCTATGGGAGCGTTTTACGCAGACGGGAAGCGTGATGGATTATCTCTTTTATTGCAGGGAGGAAAAGGAAGGAGCGCATGGGCTTCAATATCGTGCTGACAGGGATGGTGCTTTCGGCGATTCCGGTCGGGGAGTACGACAAGAGAATAACGATCCTGACGAGGGAGAGAGGGAGGATTACGGCTTTCGCTAAAGGCGCGAGGCGTTCGACCAATCAACTTTTGGCCGCGGCGAACCCCTTCGCGCTGGGCGAGTTCGAGGTATATCAGGGGAAAAGTACATATACCGTGGTCAAGGCGGAGATCTCGGATTATTTCAGGGAACTGGCCGCGGATCTCGACATGGTCTGCTACGGCTATTATTTTCTGGAAATGGCGGACGATCTGGCGCAGGAGAACGTCGACGAGAGCGAGCGGCTGCGTCTCCTTTATATGACGCTGCGGGCGCTGGAGAGCCGAAAGATCCCGTTCGCCCTGATCCGCGGCGTCTACGAACTCAAGACGCTGGCGATCCAAGGCGAGTATCCCAACGTCTTTTCCTGCATGAAATGCGGAACGAAGGAAGATCTGGATTTTTTCAGTATGCGTCTGCGCGGCTGTCTCTGCAAGAAGTGTCAGGCGAAGGAAGGCGGGACGCCGCTGCACGGTTCGGCGCTCTATGCGATGCAGTTCGTGATCTCCACGCCGCCGGAGCGCCTTTATACGTTCCGGCTTACGCCGCCGGTGCAGGACGAATTTCTTTCGCTGCTGAAGGCGTACCGCTCGCATTATGCGGACCGCCGCTATAAATCGGAGGAATTTCTGCCGCAGGAAGAAAGCGGAAACGGGCAGGCGCCGCGCTCTTGAAAAAAAAGCGCGCGCATAGTATAATATTGCGGATCGACAGAAGGAGGCATACATATATGGAACGACAGAGAACGCCAAGGAGCGCGCAGGCAAAGAAAAAGCGCGCCGCCGGTGCGAAAAAGAGACGGGAGATCGTCCGAAAGAGGGTCATTCTGCTTGGCATACTGATCGCGGCCACAGCGGCGCTCATCGTATTTTTGATCTGCCGCTTAACGGGCGTTTTTGAGAGCATACCCGAGCGCAGCGTGCTGCACGTCGGCGCGGACGGACAGGTCGTCTGCGAAGAAGTCACGACGTTTGACGAAACGTTTTATACAAAAAGTTCGCTCAAATCCTTTATGAAAAAAGAGATCGGCGCGTATAACGACGAGAACGGCTCCGGCAGCGTCAAACTGGAGCAGGTGAAGGTCAAAGGCGATACGGCGTATGCAAGGACCGCTTATACGTCGCCGAACGTTTACAGTTCCTTTACGGGATTTGGTTTGTATCAGGGTACGGTGAAACAGGCCTTAAAAGACGGATATGATTTTTCCGACGCGTTTGTGAGCGTGGAAAACGGCGAAAAGAAAGAGCAGGCCGAAACACTGGATATCACGTCGCAGCCGAAACTAAACGTCGTGGCGGTCCGTGAAAACATCGAAGTCACCGTCGACGGGGAGATCCTCTATGTGTCCGACAGCAATACGACCATGGTGGACGCTTCCACCGTCTCCATCGAGCAGTTGGACGGCAACAACGACGCGACGCAGCTGACCTATATCGTCTATAAGAAGGCGGCAAAGAGTGAAAAGTGAGGATAAGCATGGAAAAGACAATGGAAAAGATCACGGCCCTCTGTAAGGCGAGGGGCTTCGTATATCCGGGATCGGAGATCTACGGCGGTCTGGCGAACAGTTGGGACTACGGCCCGCTGGGCGTGGAATTAAAGAACAATATCAAAAAAGCGTGGTGGCAGAAGTTCGTGCAGGAAAATCCGTACAACGTCGGGATCGACAGCGCGATCATCATGAATCCGCAGACATGGGTGGCGTCCGGCCATCTGGGCGGCTTCTCTGATCCGCTGATGGACTGCCGCTCATGCCACGAGCGCTTCCGCGCCGACAAGATCATCGAGGATTTTGCCGCCGAACAGGGGCTGGAACTGGAGAGTTCCGTAGACGGCTGGAGCGCCGAAGAAATGACATCGTATATCAGGGAGCATCAGATTCCTTGTCCGTCCTGCGGCAAGCACGATTTTACGGATATCCGGCAGTTCAACCTGATGTTCAAGAGTTTCATGGGCGTGACCGAGGACGCGAAGAACACCGTTTATCTGCGGCCGGAGACCGCGCAGGGGATCTTTGTGAATTTTAAGAACGTCCAGCGCACGTCGCGCAAGAAACTGCCGTTTGGGATCGCGCAGATCGGAAAGTCATTCCGCAACGAGATCACGCCGGGCAATTTTATCTTCCGCACGCGGGAATTTGAACAGATGGAACTGGAATTTTTCTGCGAACCGGGCACGGATCTGGAGTGGTTTTCCTACTGGCGGGGCTTCTGCCGCGACTTTCTGCTGTCTCTTGGCATGAAGGAAGACGAACTTCGGATGCGCGACCACGATCCGGCGGAACTTGCGTTCTATTCCAAAGGCACGACGGACATCGAGTTTTTGTTCCCGTTCGGCTGGGGCGAACTCTGGGGCATTGCCGACCGCACGGATTACGATCTGTCGCAGCATCAGGAAACGTCCAAGCAGGATCTGACCTATTTCGACGACGAAAAGGGCGAGCGCTATCTGCCGTACGTCATCGAGCCGTCGCTGGGCGCGGACCGTATCCTTCTGGCGTTCTTATGCGCGGCCTATGACGAGGAGAACCTTGGAACCAAGGAGAAGCCGGATATGCGTACCGTGCTTCACTTTCACCCGATGCTCGCGCCGGTCAAGATCGGCGTGCTGCCGCTGTCAAAAAAACTTTCCGGCGCGGCCGGGGAAATTTATACCGGACTCTGCAAAAAATACTGCTGCGAGTTCGACGACCGGGGCAATATCGGCAAGCGTTACCGCCGTCAGGACGAGATCGGCACGCCGTTCTGCGTCACCTATGATTTTGATTCGCAGGAAGACGGCTGCGTGACCGTAAGGGACCGCGACACGATGGAGCAGGAGCGCGTTGCCATTGCAGAACTGGACGCGTATTTCGCAAAAAAATTCACATGGTAGGAAAGAGAGGGCTGCCGCCGCAGCCCTTATTTTTATGGAAAAATCCGGCAAAAATCATATTGATAAATGCGCGAACTGTGGTATAATATCTTTGCGCGCTTTTTAGCGCCGTCATCAGGGTATTTCGTTCAGTGAATGAAAATACGAAACGAATTTATGTTTGAGGAGGAAAAGAGAAAATGGCAAACAAATGGGTTTACATGTTCAGTGAAGGCGACATGACCATGCGTAATCTTCTCGGCGGCAAGGGTGCGAACCTGGCTGAGATGACCGGTATCGGACTTCCTGTTCCGCAGGGATTCACGATCACGACAGAAGCTTGTACGCAGTATTATGAGGACGGACGCAAGATCAACGACGAGATCATGGCGCAGGCCATGGAGGGCGTTAAGAAGATGGAAGAACTTAACGGCAAGAAGTTCGGCGATCTCAAGAATCCGCTTCTGGTTTCCGTGCGTTCCGGTGCGAGAGCGTCTATGCCGGGTATGATGGATACCATCTTAAACCTCGGACTGAACGACGAGGTCGTAGCGGCAATGATCGCAGGCAATCCGGATCCGAAGTTCGAGCGTTTCGTATATGATTCATACAGACGTTTCATTCAGATGTTCTCCGACGTCGTTATGGAAGTCGGCAAGAAATATTTCGAGCAGCTGATCGACAAGATGAAAGAGGACAGGGGCGTACAGTTCGACGTGGAACTGACCGCCGCAGATCTCAAGGAACTTGCAGAGCAGTTTAAGGCGGAATACAAGAATCAGCTTGGCGAGGACTTCCCGTCCGATCCGGTGCAGCAGTTGAAACTGGCAATCGAGGCCGTTTTCCGTTCTTGGGACAACCCTCGCGCCAATGTTTACCGCCGCGACAACGATATCCCTTATTCATGGGGAACCGCCGTCAACGTAATGCCGATGGTCTTCGGAAACCTGAACGACCAGTCCGGAACAGGCGTTGCCTTTACCCGTGATCCGGCGACCGGCGAGAAGAAACTCATGGGAGAATTTTTGATCAACGCGCAGGGCGAGGACGTCGTTGCAGGCGTGCGGACGCCAATGCCGATCGCGCAGATGGAAAAGGAATTCCCGGAAGCATACGGCGAATTTATCAAGGTATGCGAGATCCTGGAAAATCATTACCACGACATGCAGGACATGGAGTTTACCGTAGAAAACAAGAAACTGTTCATGCTGCAGTGCCGTAACGGAAAGAGAACGGCTCCGGCAGCATTGAAGATCGCCTGCGATCTGGTGGACGAAGGCCATAAGACCGAAGAGGAAGCAGTCGCTATGATCGATCCGCGTAACCTCGACACGCTGCTTCATCCGCAGTTCGACGCCGCAGCGCTCAAGGCCGCTTCACCGATCGGCAAAGGACTGGGCGCTTCTCCGGGAGCCGCCTGCGGTAAGGTCGTATTTACGGCGGACGACGCCGTTGCATGGGCGGAACGCGGAGAGAAGGTCGTTCTGGTACGTCTGGAGACCTCTCCGGAAGACATCACCGGTATGAAGGCGGCGCAGGGTATCCTGACCGTCCGCGGCGGTATGACTTCCCATGCGGCCGTTGTTGCGCGCGGTATGGGTACCTGCTGCGTATCCGGCTGCGGCGATATCGCAATGGATGAAGAAAACAAGACGTTTACGCTGGCGGGAGAGACCTTTGTGGAAGGTTCCGAAATCTCTATCGACGGTACGACGGGTAACATTTACGCCGGCCTGATCCCGACGGTGGACGCAACGATCGCCGGTGAGTTCGGACGCGTTATGGCATGGGCGGACAAGTTCAGGACGCTGAAGGTGCGTACCAATGCGGACACGCCGGCCGACGCAAAGAAGGCAAGAGAACTTGGCGCGGAAGGCATCGGCCTTTGCCGTACCGAGCATATGTTCTTTGAAGAAGACAGGATCGCGGCATTCCGCGAGATGATCTGCGCGGATACCGTAGAAGAAAGAGAAGCGGCTCTCGAGAAGATCCTTCCGTATCAGCAGGGCGATTTCAAGGCGCTCTACGAGGCGCTGGAAGGATGTCCGGTCACGATCCGTTTCCTCGATCCGCCTCTGCATGAGTTCGTTCCGACCGAGGATGACGATATCAAGAAACTCGCGGACGCACAGGGCAAGACGGTTGAGGAGATCCGCACGCTGATCGACAGCCTGCATGAGTTCAACCCGATGATGGGCCACAGAGGATGCCGTCTGGCAGTTACCTATCCGGAGATCGCCAAGATGCAGACGAAGGCTGTCATCCGTGCGGCGATCGAGGTGCAGAAAGAGCATCCGGACTGGAATGTAAAACCTGAGATCATGATCCCGCTGGTATGCGAGGTGAAGGAGTTAAAATTTGTCAAGGCGGTTGTTGTTGAGACGGCGGACGCAGAGATCGCCGCAGCGGGCGTCGACCTCTCTTATGAAGTCGGTACGATGATCGAGATCCCGAGAGCGGCTCTGACGGCGGACGAGATCGCTACCGAGGCGGACTTCTTCTGCTTCGGTACGAACGACCTGACCCAGATGACGTTCGGCTTCTCCCGCGACGACGCAGGCAAGTTCCTGGAGTCCTACTATGACAACAAGATCTTCGAGAACGATCCGTTTGCAAAACTGGATCAGACGGGCGTCGGCAAACTGATGGAGACCGCGATCAAGTTAGGCAAGCCGGTCAACAACAAACTCCATGTCGGCATCTGCGGCGAGCACGGCGGCGATCCTTCTTCCGTTGAGTTCTGCCACAAGATCGGACTGGACTATGTTTCCTGCTCACCGTTCCGCGTGCCGATCGCACGGCTGGCGGCAGCACAGGCGGCGATTGCGAATAAGTAGGAACTAAGTTTGACCAAACGCCGTGTATATCATGGGAATGACATTCAAGTAAGACGTTATATCTCAAACGGCTCCCCGATTACAGAAATGTAGTCGGGGAGTTTTTTGCTTTCTCTCATTGTTCGTTGTAAAAAGTGTTGTTGTTCTTGCAAAGATCGTTGTAATTTTTGAGATTGTGTGTCATAACCTGGCTGATGAAAGAATTCGGCAAACAGGCGTATGCGGATACGGTTTATATCAACTTCACATTGTCTGTGCAGGCTCTCTGCTCGGTATCGCATTACATGAGGGCACTTCCTTCCCTGTTGGCAAGGTGGATTTCTTAAAACTCTATCCTCTCTCTTTCAGAGAGTTTTTGGTGGCAACGGATCAGGAGCGTTTTGCAGAACTTCTTGACAAACAGGACTTTCAGATGATCGCAAACTTTGGGAAAACATACATCGATGCTTTGAAGCACTATTATTTTGTCGGCGGTATGCCCGAAGCGGCACAGAACTTTGCAGAGAACAAAGATTTCAATGGGGTTCGTGATATTCAGAAGCGAATCCTTGCTGCTTATGAGCAGGACTTCTCCAAGCACGCTCCAAATGATATCGTTCCTAAAATCCGTATGTTATGGAACAGCATCCCATCTCAGCTTGCAAAAGAAAATAAGAAGTTCATTTACGGGCTTGTTCGTGAAGGCGCGCGTGCCAAAGAGTATGAGACGGCGATCATGTGGCTGTCCGATTGCGGACTTGTCCACAAGGTCAGCCGCGTCAATGCGGCAGGTATCCCTCTAAAGGCTTATGAGGACTTAAAAGCCTTCAAACTGTTTGTGGTAGATGTAGGGTTGCTTGGTTGTATGGCGGGACTGTGGCAGCGTACATTGCTTGACGGGAATGATCTTTTTGCAGAATTCAAGGGAGCATTGACAGAACAGTATGTTTGCCAGCAGTTGAAAACCATCGAGGATTTAGATGTTTACTATTATACAAACGACAGAGGCTCCTGCGAAGTTGATTTTGTGGTGGATACAGGCGAGTTGATTATTCCGGTAGAGGTAAAGGCGGAAGTCAATCTTAGGGCTAAGAGCCTGAAAACCTATCAAGAAAAATTTTCACCGGAGGTATCTGTTCGTACAGCTATGACCGACTACAAAAAAGAAGATCGGCTCATCAATCTTCCGCTGTATGCGATTGAACAGATTTCTAAGATATAATATAGAAGTTTTTTGTCTCAATTTTACCAAAAACTTTTTATTGCAAAAGCGGCGGGCACATCATAAAATATAGTTAGGATAGGAGGTGTTTTTATGGCAACTTCAAGCATCACGAAAAATTTTGTCATTTCCGGCAAGGAACAGGTGGAGATGTTCGCCAATGCGATCGAGGAATCCGCAAATGATCGCCCGAACCGTATTCCTGTGGCTGCAAGACAGTTAAAGGGTAAAGATGACCTGATGTTTCTTAAAAAGAAAAGAGAGAAAGCGAATGGAAGTAAGTGACAGATTTATGTATGTCAACATTCGTGAGTATTTGGCACAAGGGGATAATGAAAAAGTCGGAGAGCCAGAACTGATAAGAATGATCTCCGACTTTTCCTGTCCTAAGAATCCGGATGTTGAGCAATTCCTAAAAATTTGTGGAAAAACTTGCAGCTTTATATCAAACGACCCAAAAGTAGTAATTTCAGAGTATCATGTCCGATGGACAAAGCGCTGCAGGGCAGCCGGTCATGACGGCTGCCTTCGGTATGCGCCCGGCGAGAGGCCGGTGTACGTTTTGAAGACTTTGATAAAATAACTGGTGGAACGATAGCAGAGCAGATCGGCCACCGCATTGATGGAATAGTCGGAATCGGCAAGGATCTTTCGTGCCAATTCCGTCTTTTTTTGATGGATGTAATGCGTGACCGTCACGCCGAAATCTTTTTTGAAACAGGCGGCGAGGTATTCTTTGGATACGGACAGTTCTTCTGCGAGGGAGGACAGCGTCAGAGGGCGGAACAGGCCAGCGTGGATCTTCTTCCGGCACTGCACGCTGACATAAGAACACCCTGCCGTCGCCTGCTCCTTTGCTGCCAGTCGGGTGAATGTGACGGCGGCGTCGCGGGCCGTAGCGGACATTTCGTCTTCCGTTTTACATTCGGAGAGAATCTTGAGGCAGGCGTCGCTCTGCGTCATGGCGATGGAGGACGGGACACCGGCGGACATGGCGGCGCGGCAGAGCAGAGAGATCAGGCTGACGGCCATATATTCCGTATTCTTCTTCCGGTTTTGGACAGGCGAAGGATATAAAAGCGTCGTGGAATCAAGCAGGCGCTCCAAGCCCGCCGCGTCGCCCTGCCGAACCAGTTCAAAAAAGGCGGCTTCGGCGCGGCCGCTGTGGCTCAGTTGGAAGGTATCGATCTGCGACAACTGCTGTTCCATGAAACTCTGATCTGCGGAGGCCGGAGAGAGGGACGGCGAGAAGCGTTTTTCCAGATCGGCGGGGGAGAGAACTGTGCGGTCGGGCGAGCAGGAAAGCAGGGAGAGGGCGGCGTAGACGGAGCGCTCCTGACAGGCGATCAGGCAGTCGGCGGTGCGGCGGTGGGAACCGGCATACCGGTGAATCTCCCACGGGGTGAGCGTGTGGTGCGCCACGGGCCCGAGAAACAACCGGAAATCCGGCATCTGCACCGTATAGACAAAGACGCCGACGGCCTTGTCAAGAAGCGTCCGGCCGATGCCGTCTTCGGACGTTTCCGGTTCCGTGGAAAGGAAGTCTTCCAGCGCCTCCGGCGTCGCGGGCGCACCGAAGCCGCAGACCGGCGCAAGAGAACGGTCGTAGACAAAGATATGCAATCCGGTCAGCGCGTAGAGGGCGGCAAGCGTATTTTTGAGTCGGGGATCCATGGCACGTCTCCTTTTTTGATTGATGTTAATATATTTATATCATGATTAAGATAGTGATATCAAGCCCGTTTTCTTTCGTGTATGATAAAAACATCATAAAACGATGGGAGAAGAACACATGGAAGCACGGGACAGGATCAGGGCGTCGTACAGCGCGGAGGTTACGGAACAGGAAAAAGAGCACCGCGCCATTGCCCGGCGCATCGCGGCGGAAGGGATCGTCCTTCTGGAAAACGACGGCGCGTTGCCGCTTGAAAACGGCGGCAGGATCGCGTTATACGGCAGCGGAGCGCGGCATACCGTCTATGGCGGAAGCGGTTCGGGAGAGGTGAACACGAGAGAGAAGATCAGTATCGAACAGGGATTGATCCGGCAGGGCGCGGTCATTGCAACGCAGCCGTGGCTCGACCGCTACGACAGGGTATGGCGGGAGAAAAAAGCGGCCTACATTGCGCGGATGCGCAAAAAACTGAAGAAGTTCGATTCGCGGACGCTGGCGGAACTGATTGCTTCGGACTATCTCTACCCTGACGCGGACGAGATCACGGAAGAAGATCTGAGGGAGAGCAAAACGGACCGCTGTATCTATGTGGTTTCCCGCCAGTCCGGCGAAGGAAGGGACCGAGAGAGATCCAAAGGCGATTATGAGTTGACGGACGTCGAAGAAAAGAATATCCGAAACTGCGCCCGATTTTACCAAACCTGTATCGTGGTCATCAACACGGGATCTTCCATGGACTTGCGCGCTTTGGATGGGATCGAGGGAATCAACGCGGTCGTTTATATGGCGCTTCTTGGCATGGAAAGCGGCGGCGCGCTGGCGGATATCCTGTACGGCGCGGTCTGTCCTTCCGGGCGGCTGGCGGCGACATGGGCGCAGTCTTATGAGGATTGGCCCGGCGCGTCGGAATTTGGACAGTGGGCCGCGGATCCCAAGCGCATCAGGTACGAAGAAGGGCTGCTGACGGGCTATCGGTATTTTGACCGGCAGACGATCCGGCCGCGCTATACATTCGGATACGGGCTTTCCTATACCGCGTTTTCGGAAGACGTCACGGAATGCCGGCTGCACGACGGCAGGCTGACGGTCCGCGTGGCCGTGGAAAATACCGGAAGGACGGCGGGAAAGCACACGGTCGGCATTTACGCCGGATCTGCGGATTTTAAGGAGGGAAGCGGCGAACCGAAGAAGATCCTCATCGGCTTTGGCAAGACCGAATTGCTGCAGCCGAAAGAAAAGACGGAAATGACGCTGGTCATTCCGCTGCAAAGACTGCGCGTGTACGACGAGCGCAAAAAGCGGATGGTGATCGCCGCGGGAAACTATCTCCTCTATCTGGGCGCGGACGCCGGACAGGCGCGCGCGGCGGGAAACTTTGAGATCACGCAGACAAAAGACGCGTATGATCCCATCGGCGAACGGGAGGAGCCGCCGGAGACGGAAAAACGTCTGCGGGCAGAAGATTTTTCCGAAAGGGAATGGATCGAATTGTGCGTCGGGAACGGCCTTTTCAGCGACGGGAAGGGGTATCAGGTGCCGGGCGCGGTAGGATGCACCACGACCTGTTTTCTGGAGCGCGGCGTCCGCAATATCCTGATGTGCGACGGCCCCGCGGGGATCCGCCTGCAGAACCGCTCGACCGTCGGCAGCAACGGGAAGATCAAACCGGTCGACTTCCCGCTGTCCTTTTATGAAGTGCTGCCGGAGTTTTTGGTCAAACGCCTGTTGGGCAATCCCGAAAAAGAAACGGTGCTGTATCAGTTTGTCACGGGGTTCCCGACGGCAACGGCGGCAGCGCAGACATGGAACAAGGAACTGTGCTATGAAATGGGCCGCGCCGTGGGGAAGGAAATGGAGACCTACGGGATCGCGCTCTGGCTGGCTCCGGCGATCAATCTGATCCGCAATCCGTTGTGCGGGCGGAATTACGAATATTACAGCGAAGATCCCGTGCTGACAGGGGAGTTGGCGGTCTGCCTGATCAAGGGCGTGCAGCAGACGCCGGGACGGGGCGTTACGGTCAAGCATTTCGCGTGCAACAATCAGGAGACCGACCGTTATTATATGTCGTCCGAACTTTCCGAGCGCACGTTGCGGGAACATTATCTGAAGGCGTTTGAGATCGTCGTCAGGGAGGGCGGACCGAAAGCGCTTATGACGGCGTATAATAAGATCAACGGCGTGTACGCATCGGAACATGCGCATCTCCTGCAGGACGTCCTGCGGAACGAGTGGGGCTACCGCGGCCTTGTCATGACGGACTGGCTCGCCGTCGGCGAGGATCGGGCGGACGAAGCCGCGAGCATTCGCGCGGGCGTCGATCTCATCATGCCGGGGAACCGCCGGAATAAAAAGGAACTGCGCCGCGCCCTGCGGGCGGGACGTTTGGATCGGGAGGATCTGCTGCGGGCGGCCTCTCATGTGCTTCACGTCATCGAGGAGGAAGGATAATGTCAAAATGGGGCGCGCTGTTTTTCCGCTATGTTTTTGAAACGGGCGATGAAAAACGGCTGAAAAAGATGAAACAGGATCTCTCGGATCTGCATATCCGGCGCGATATCGCCTATCTGCCGGACGCGGGGGAGGAGCGCGGGCATCTTCTGGATATTTATGAACAAAAAGGCGCGGACGGCCCGCTTCCGGTCATGGTCAATATTCACGGCGGCGGCCTGTTTGCCTCCTATAAAGAGGTCAATGCAAATTTTAATTACGAATGGGCGAGGCGGGGATACAGGACCGTCAGTATCAGTTACCGGAGGATTCCGGAAGTCACGCTGAAAGAACAGATCGACGACGTGATGGCTGCGCTGCGCTTCATCGCCGCGCATAAGAAGGAACTTTGGCTAAAGAGCGACCGGTTTTATCTGACCGGAGATTCGGCGGGCGCGCTATTGGCGCTGTATGCGCTCTCCTTAAACGGCGGCGCCGCGCTGCGCAGGGCGTTTCATCAGGAGGAGACGGGACTCTCTTTTCAGGCCGCAGGTTTTATTTCCATTTTTTTGGATACGCAGCGGGACGATCTGATGAAGTGTGTCAGCGACAGGGTTCTGGCGGACGATGCAAAAGACGAGCCGTTTGCCGAATACATTCTGGATCCCGTGCGGATGCTTGATCAGGCGGACTATCCGCCGCTGTATCTTTTGACGGGAGCGCAGGACGCCATCCGGAAGGATACGATGAAACTGGCGGCGGCGCTGGATGCGCGCGGAATGGCATATCAGTTGAAGGATTTCCCAAAAGGCAAGGAGCGGGCGCTGGATCATGTCTTTGCGGTCAAGTTCCCGAAGTGGCCGGAAAGCCGCGAGGCTTTTGACGGCATGATACGTTATTTTAAGGAGGCAAAACAGGATGAAAAAGAGGGGTAAACGTCTGCTGATCGCAGCCGCTGCGGTGGCGGCGCTGCTGCTGGCGCTTATGGGCGCGCTACAGATCTATATCAGGGCGGAAAAAGAAAAAAGAGCCGAAGCGCCGGGAAATGCTGAGACCTACGATCTTTCACGGGTGGAACAAAACGCGGACTCGCCGCTGAAAGGAAAGACGATCGTTTTCCTCGGGAGCAGCGTGACGGAGGGCGCGGCTGCGGAAGGCCAGTCTTTTGTGGAACTGTTTGAACATCGGGACGGCGTTTGCGCAATCAAAGAAGCGAAAAGCGGCACGACGCTGACGGACGATTTTTCCCTGTCGGCGCAGATCGCCTTCGGTAACGGAAAGAGTTACGTTTCCCGCTTAAAGGAACTGGATAAGAACGCCGTCGTAGACGCGTTGGTCTGCCAACTGTCCACCAACGACGCGACGACGGATAAACCGCTGGGAAGCGTCAGCGGATCGCGCGTCATGGAAGATTTCGACACGGATACGGTGACGGGCGCCATGGAATATGTGATCGCCTACGCAAAAGAGACGTGGGGCTGTCCGGTTGTTTTTTATACCGGATCGTATTACGATAACGACAATTACGCCGCAATGGTCGGGCGGCTGTACGACCTGCAGGAAAAATGGGACATCGGTATCATCGATCTTTATACGGACGAGGCGTTCAACGATATCAGTCAGGACGACTACCGCTTTTATATGTATGACGAGATCCACCCGACAAAAGCGGGCTATGAGGAATGGTGGATGCCGAAAATGGAAGAAGAATTGGAGGAAATATTAAGATAACATGAAGTATTTTGTATGGAGTTTTGACGACGGGCTGGAAGAAGACAAGCAGATCATCCGTATCCTCAGGAAGAATCATATGGGCGCGACGTTCAACTTAAATTCCGCGCTGTTCGGGAAAAGGCAGATGATCGGAAGGATCGGGAATCTGGGGATCAAAGAAGTGCCGCTGGAGCGGTTTGACGAGCGGCGGGCATCTTTGTTAAAATACAGTATCCATTACCGCATACCAAAAGACGAGATCGCGGATGTGTACGAAGGTTTTGAGATCGCTTCGCATACGGCGGAACACGTCTCGCTTGTCGGCTGCAGCGATGCGGAGTGCCAAAGACAGGTGAGATCCGATCAGGAGATCCTCGGCGGGATGTTTCACACAAAGATCAGCGGTTTTGCCTATCCGTTCGGCAGATACCGGGAAACGACAAAGCGGCAGTTGGAGCAGTGCGGGATCGTTTATGCGCGGACCGCGTCCTTTACTAAGGAGTTTTCACTGCCGCAGGATCTTTTGGAACTGCCGCTGAACGGCTGGCATATCCGCAAGGACGCGCTTGCGCGGGTGCGGGAATTTGCAGAGGCGGAATCGGAACGGGATCTGTTCTTTCTGATGTTCGCCCACGGGTATGAATTTGATTTTCAGACCAAAGAGAGCAACTTTGAAAAATTCAAGCGGATCTGCGATCTGGTGGCAGGGCGGGAGGATATCGTCTGCTGTTCCACCGGAGAAGCGATCAGGGCCATACGGGAGGGGAAGCATGAGAGTTGAAACGCAGAACGGATCGCGTGCGCTGGATCTGTTTTTTTACATTTACAACGTGGTGAAAAGAAGGCGTTATCGAAAGGAAAACAAGCGCGTACAAAGCGGCGCGGTGGTCTTTTTCGGGGATAGCATCACGGACCGGTGCGACTTAAAGACCTATTATCCCGACATTTACGCGCTGAACCGCGGCATTTCCGGAAATACCTGCAGCGATCTTTACCATCGGCTGGACGTATCCGTCTGCGAAGCCCGGCCTTCCAAGATCGTACTGCTGGCAGGAATCAACGACATGATGAATCTGGAACGGTCCGCCGAGGAGACCGCGCGGCGCTATGAGATCCTTCTGCGCGCCCTGCGTGAAAAATGTCCCGACGTCCCGCTGATCTGCCAGTCCGTCTATCCGGGCTACGACGCGGAGAAAAACAAAAAGAACCGCGGCCTCATTTTCCCGATCAAGGCGCTGACGCCGGACATTATCAGGTTAAACGAACGTATCCGCGAACTGTGCGGGACTTACGGCGCGGTCTATGTCGATGTGTTCTCCCGATTGCAGCGGTCGGACGGCACGATGGATCCTGCGTACAGCGACGACGGCTGCCACCCGAACGATGCGGGATACCGGATCGCGGCGGAAGTCCTGCGGGGCTGTCTGGGATGAAGGGCTGGGGAAAGATAAGTACAAAATGATTTTTGAAAATACGCACAGTGTGCTATAATGACAATGTCAAACCATCAGACGACCCAAAGGAGGAATAGAAAACATGAAACTTGGCATTGTCGGCCTTCCCAACGTGGGAAAGAGCACATTATTCAATTCACTGACAAAGGCCGGAGCGGAGTCGGCGAACTATCCGTTCTGCACGATCGACCCGAACGTGGGGATCGTCGCCGTGCCGGACGAAAGGCTGGAAAATCTGGCCGAACTCTACCATTCCAGGAAGGTCACGCCGGCCGTGATCGAATTTGTGGATATCGCGGGACTGGTCAGGGGCGCGAGCAAAGGCGAAGGACTCGGCAATCAGTTTTTGGCAAATATTCGGGAATGTGACGCCATCGTGCATGTGGTGCGCTGTTTTGAAGATGACAATATCGTGCATGTGGACGGCAGTATCGACGCGCTGCGCGATATCGAAACGATCGATCTGGAACTGCTGTTTTCGGACATGGAGATTTTGGAGCGGCGCTACGCCAAGATCTCAAAGGCCGCGCGGATGGATAAGTCGCTGCAGAAAGAAGCGGCGATGCAGGAGCGCCTAAAGGCGCATATGGAAGCCGGAAACATGGCAAAGACGTTTGAGACGAAGGACGAGGACGAGGAGGCGTATCTCAGGAGTTACGGCCTTTTGACGGCAAAGCCCGTCATCTATGCCGCGAACGTCGCGGAAAAGGACGTGGCGTCCGACGGCGAAGGCGTGGCGCAGGTCAAGGCGGTCCGCGAATATGCGGCGAAGGAAAACAGCGAGGTCTTCGTGATCTGCGCCGAGATCGAGCAGGAGATCTCGGAACTGGAAGACGACGAAAAAGCCATGTTTTTGGAAGAACTCGGCATGAAGGAGTCCGGCCTTGACAAACTGATCCGCGCAAGTTATCATCTGCTCGGCCTGATCAGTTATCTGACGTCAGGCGAGGATGAGACAAGGGCGTGGACGATCCGGCGCGGCACCAAAGCGCCGCAGGCCGCCGGAAAGATCCACAGCGATTTTGAGCGCGGCTTTATCAAAGCGGAAGTCGTCAATTACGACGATCTCCTGTCATGCGGGAGCATGGCGGCGGCAAGGGATAAAGGCCTTGTGAGAATGGAAGGCAAAGACTATATCGTGGAAGACGGGGACGTCATCCTGTTCCGCTTCAACGTATAAACAGGGTCACAGAATCAGCCCCTCCGGCATACCTTATACCGGAGGGGTATTATGATGCTGTTATGTGAATTGCAGGCAAAAGACGTCATCAACGTCGGTACGGCGAAGTGTCTGGGGCGCGTCATGGATCTCGAGATCGACGAGTGCCGAGGGTGTATCTGCACGCTGATCGTGCCGTCGCCGGGCAAATTCTGCGGGTGTTTTTTCCATGACTGTGAATATTGGATCCCGTGGAAATGCGTTCTTCGTGTCGGCAAGGACATGATCCTTGTGGACGTCTGTGAAAAGGATGTTGTCCGCAAACCTTGACAAAAATAGCATATATTGTGTAAAATATGTCTATATATGTGGTTTTTGGGGCTATATCTTGTAGGGAAACGGAGGAAAAACTATGAAATGTCCTTTTTGCAGCAGTGAGAACACAAGGGTCATCGACTCAAGGCCGGCGGACGACAACAATTCTATCCGCCGCCGCCGGATGTGCGATGAGTGCGGAAAGCGTTTCACGACATACGAAAAGGTGGAGACGATCCCGCTGATCGTCATAAAAAAAGACAACAACCGCGAGCAGTACGACCGCTCAAAGATCGAGTCCGGTGTCCTGCGGGCGTGCCACAAGCGCCCGATCTCCGCAAACGACATCTCGCGTCTGATCGACGACGTGGAGACGGAGATCTTTGCCCGCGAGGAAAAGGAGATCTCCAGCGATGAGATCGGCGAGATCGTCATGGATAAGATCAAAGATCTTGACGACGTCGCATACGTCCGGTTCGCTTCCGTCTACCGCGAATTTAAGGATGTCAACACATTTATGAGCGAACTGAAAAAAATGTTAGACAATTAAGGGGTTAGCAAAGGAGGGAAAACAGCCGATAACATAGATGTAAAGCGATAAAACGATACATCAGGAGAGAAATTCATGAACATTTCAGGTATTCGCCCGGTCAGCGGATTTTATGACTATGGCAAAACCGACCGGATACTTCCGGAAGCGCAGGAAGCGCAGCAGGAAGAAAAAATTGCCGAGAACGAGAACACGGCGGAAGAAGCGGCGCAGACATTCGGCGCATACGACTATGTCAAACAGTACGACCCCGATCAGGTGTACAGCCTCAAGGGAGAGGACAGCGACATCCGTTCTCGGGACGTGCAGAAAGCGATCTCGGATATGCAGAAGGATCAGGTCATCCGGCAGTATCATTACTTTGTCGGATCCGCTCTCGAGGCGCAGAGCCGTGGAGCGTCGCCGGTACGGGTGATGGAAGATTTTACATTGTAAAAATATTGCATTATAAGACGCAGTCGGGATACCGGCTGCGTCTTTTGTTGTGTCGATTATGCAAACGCAAACTTTGAAATATGAATTAACGATTAGAATTAACGAAATCGTTAATTCTAATCATATTATCGTTAATTCTAAAAATATATCGTTAATTCTGGAATAATTATCGTTAATTCTTAGACCTCAATCGTTGATTCTTGATTTTTTTGTTTGGTTTTGATAAAATGATATCAGCATTTTCAAGGAGGCATCGTTTATGCAAACGGAAGTTCTAAAAGAATTGGTTTTCGATATCAACACATTAAAGACCGAAACACAAACCATTGAACTGAAGGCTGCGGTACAAGGTTGCCCAACACGGTTGTATGATACGCTCTCCTCTTTTTCTAATCAGGATGAAGGCGGCATTCTTATTTTCGGCGTTGATGAGTCGGACAATTATGCGATCAAAGGCGTGTATGACGCGCACGATCTTCAAAAGAAAATTACGGAACAGTGTAAGCAAATGGAGCCTTCGGTTCGAGCGCTGTTTACCGTTTGCGACATTGACGGGAAGGCGGTTGTATCTGCGGAAATACCGGGTGTAGATATTTCTGAACGCCCCGTTTTTTATAAAGGCGTCGGGCGGATCAAAGGGTCTTATGTGCGTGTCGGAGAATCCGACGAGCCGATGAGCGAATATGAAATATACAGTTACGAAGCATTCCGCAAAAGAATCCGCGACGATATCCGCACGGTGGATAACGCCAAACTTAATATGATCGATGAAAAGCGTATGTCAGACTATATGTCGGCAGTAAAAAATGAACGTAAAAATCTTGCAGATCATGTTACAAAGAGCGAAATTTTGGAACTTATGGGGATTACCAATAATGGGCTTCCTACGCTTGCGGGACTAATGACCTTTTCAAAATATCCGCAGGCGTACTTTCCGCAACTTTGTATTACCGCCGTTTCTCTTCCGGGAACGGAACAGGGAACGGTAGGTAATGACGGAGAGCGGTTTATAGATAATAAGCGTATCACAGGTGCAATCCCTGACATGCTGGAAGAAGCAGTTGAATTTGTCCGTAAAAACAGTCGGACAAAAACGATTATAGATGATAACGGATTACGCGCAGATAAGCCGGAATATCCCGTTACGGCGGTGCGCGAAGCGATATTGAATGCGTTGGTGCACCGCGACTACAGCGTTCATACGGAAAATGTTCCGATTCGTATTGAAATGTATCGTGACCGCATGGAAATCGTAAACAGCGGAGGGCTGTACGGACAAATTTCAGTTGACGCGCTTGGCAAAGTGCGCCCTGAAACAAGGAATGCCGCGCTTGCAAATATGCTGGAACTTTTGAAGGTGACGGAAAACAGATATTCGGGGATACCGACGATGTTGAAAGAATTTGCAAACGCCGGACTTCCGGCGCCGGTGTTTTCCGCTGTTCATGGCGAGTTTAAGGTTGTGATGAAAAACGGCTTATTTTCCGAAAGGCTGCCCGTTTCCGATTCCCTTGTGGATTTTTGCTCCACGCCGCGTACAAGAGACGAGATTGTCGCGTTTATCGGAAAGTCAAAAAACTATGTCATGTCGGATATTGTCAATCCGCTTGTCAAAAGCGGTAAACTCAAAATGACGCTGCCGAACAAGCCGAAAAGTTCAAATCAAAAATTTGTTAAAGCATAAATTCTTGAAATTTATCACAATGCAAATTTATTGCGGAGCCCACGCAGATTGATTATAATAAAAAGAGATTACGCAAGGGGAAGGATGGAACGCTGTCATGATGCAGAAATGGTATCCCGGGGATTATGTCGCGTCGGTCTATGAGATCGATTTTGCGGCGCTGGCAAGCGAAGGCTACCGCGGGATCATCTTTGACGTTGACAATACGCTGGTGCCGCACGGCGCGCCGGCGGACGAACGGGCGCAGGCGCTGTTTTGCCGCCTGCACAAACTGGGCTTTTCCGCCGTCCTCTTATCCAATAACAAAGAGCCGCGCGTACAGAGTTTCAGTCGGGACGTGGTATGGGCGGCATATCTCTACAAGGCGGGCAAGCCTGCTCCGGCGGGCTACCGCAGAGCGATGGAGATGATGGGAACCGGACCGGAGGACACGCTGTTTATCGGCGATCAGATCTTTACGGATATCTGGGGCGCTAACCTCGCGGGGATCCGCAGCGTGATGGTCGCGCCGGTGCTGCCGTGGAAGGAGGAGATACAGATCATCCTCAAGCGTGTGCCGGAAGCCTTGGTGCTGGCGGGATACCGGCGTTATAAAAAGCATGGCGGCAGGGTCTTACCGGTGCCGCGGTTGAGCAAAGGAGACATTCATGAAGATAGGGATCGGAAATGACCATGCGGCGCTGGAACTGAAGCGCGAGTTAAAAGACTATATGGAATCGCTGGGGCATGAGGTCACGGATTACGGGACGAACACGCCGGACAGTTGCCATTATCCCGTGTACGGGGAGAGGGTCGGCCGCGCGGTCGTATCGGGCGAGGTGGACTGCGGCGTGCTGCTCTGCGGTACGGGCGTGGGAATCTCCATCGCGGCGAACAAGGTGGACGGCGTGCGCGCCGCGGTGTGCTCGGATGTGACGACGGCGCATCTGGTCAAAGAGCACAACAACGCCAATATCATCGCGATGGGCGCGCGGATCGTCGGGGGCGAACTTGCAAAAGATATCCTGCGGGCCTATCTGGAAGCGGAATTTCTGGGCGGGCGGCACCAGACGCGGATCGATATGATCCATGAGATCGAAGCACGAAAAGAATAAGCGGGAGAAAATAACCTATGATAAAAATGATCTATCTGGCGGTCTTATTTCTGCTTATCATCGGGATCCTCGTGCAGGCGCAGATCGCGGGAGAGCGGAAAGAAAAGATCAGCCGCGTGATCCGTATCCTTTTATATGTGGCGGTCGTTACGATCGTGTTCAATACCATCTACGTCATGGCGGAAGCGCCTGCGACGGCGCTGCTGGCGTACAGCGCGTTCGGCGCGAGCATGGATGCGCTGCTGGTCATCATGCTGCAATATGTGCGGCTGTTTACCGAGCATCCTGCGTTCGGCCGCGGCCGGTACGTCCTGTATGGATGCGCGGCGGCGGATATGGTCTCGCTGTTGTGCAATCCGCTGTTCGGGCATGAATTTACGCTGGCCGGCGGGACGTCCGATCTGTTCGGCGCTTATTTTTATCCGGACACCTATTCCGTTTTGTATGTTTTGCATATTTTGTTCAGTTATGTCCTGACGGCGGCGATCCTTCTGCTGCTATACCAAAAGATCCGCCGGATACCTTCGGACTATCGGCTGAAATATGTCGTGGTCTTCATCGGATTCCTTTTGATTGTGCTGGTCAACGCGCTTCCGGCGTTTTTTCATCAGCCGCTCGATCTGTCGCCTCTGATATACAGCCTTGTGGGGCTGGTGATCTGCTATTTCACGCTGGTCTACGAACCGAACGCCGTGATCCGCCAGATGCTTTTGCAGACGATGCAGACGGTCGATCTGGGCGTGGCGTGTTTTGACTATCAGGATCGGTGCATCTATCTCAACCAGCGCGGCAGGGAATATTACAGATCCTATCGGGGCTTGGGAGCGGGGGAGGACGTCGCGGAAATCGATGCGGATTTTCATCGGTGGCTTCAGGACAACTGGGACGGCGCAGAATCGGAGCAGGTCTGCGAAGAAGAATACGCCGGCCCTTACGGAAGACGGTTTTTTGAGATTACCGTGCGCAGGCTCAGCGACAAGAAGGGGCGCCATCTGGGATATCACGTTTATATCGAGGATCAGACGGCGGAACGCGAGCATTTCCTCGAGACGATCTACCGCGCGACCCATGACGAGGTGACGGGGCTCTACAACGCCGACTATTTTTATCAGCGCGTGTCGGAGGAACTGCATGCGCACCCGGATGTGACCTATGTGATGGTCGCGTCCGATATCAAGGATTTTAAGTTCATCAATGATTTCTTCGGCAGCGAGGTCGGAGACGATCTGCTGCGGATGCACTCCGGCATGTTTCGGGAATACGCCAAAGAGGGCGCGGTCTACGGGCGCGTGGGCATGGACAAGTTCGCGTACTGTATGCCGAAGGAGCGTTACAGCGAGGACATCTTCATCCGCTCCATGAACCGGCTGGTCGATCAGTTCTCCAACCGCTTTTTCAAGATTCAGATCTATATGGGCGTCTACGAGATCACGGATCCGGACGAGCCGGTCTACGCGATGTGCGACAAGTGCGGGCTGGTCATTTCCAAGATCAAGGGGGATTATTCCCAGAGGATCGCATATTATGACGACAGCGTTCTGGAAGCCGACATGCAGAAGAACGCGATCATCAACGAATTTGACGACGCGCTGCTGCACGGTGAATTTGAGATGTATCTGCAGGCGCAGACGCGGGCGGACGGGACGCTGGTCGGCGCGGAAGCCTTGGCGCGGTGGAAACATCCGCAGAAGGGCATGATCCCTCCGGGCGAATTTATCCCCGTGCTGGAAAACGCGGGCCTGATCTACCGTCTGGATCTCTATATCTGGAATCTGGCGGCGAAGCAGTTGTCCCAGTGGCGAAAAGAGGGGCACGGCGATATCCCGATCTCGGTCAATGTTTCGGCAAAGGATCAGTATTATCTGGATCTGTTCGAGACGTTCCGCGATCTCGTGGAAACCTACGGGGTCGAGCCTTCCATGCTCAAACTTGAGATCACCGAGACGATCTTCATCGAGGAGGTGGAAAAGCACCTTAATCTGATCTCGCGCCTTCAGGAGTACGGCTTTGAGGTGGAGATCGACGACTTTGGCAGCGGCTATTCTTCCTTAAATATCTTAAAGGACATTTCCGCGAACGTGCTCAAGATCGACATGGGCTTTCTGCGCGGTACCGGCAATGTCAAACGCAGTCAGGATATCATCGCCGCGGTCATCCGTCTGGCGCACAGCCTTAACATGACGGTGATCACGGAGGGCGTCGAGACGGCGGAGCAGTTGGAAATGCTTTCCGATATGGGATGCGGGATCTTTCAGGGGTATTATTTTGCGAAGCCGGAGCCGGTGGAGCAGTTTGAGAAGGATTATGGATTCGCGGATTGATATAGAGGCGGAAAAACTTTGCGGGTCCGGTGTTTCGGCAATTTTGCGATCCCGCCGTTTCTGCAGGGGTTGAAAATGGCGGCCGGATATAGTAAAATACAAAAAGCGGCGGGGTTTCCCGCAGGGTAAGGAGGATAAAAACATGATAACAGCAGGTGATTTCCGAAATGGCGTCACGATTGAATATGACGGCAAAGTATGCCAAGTCGTAGAATTTCAGCATGTAAAACCGGGAAAAGGCGCGGCGTTTGTCCGCACAAAATTAAAAGACATCGTCAACGGCGGCGTGGTCGAGACCTCGTTCCGTCCGACGGAAAAGTTCCCGCAGGCGCATATCGACCGCAAGGACATGCAGTACCTTTACAACGACGGCGATCTCTATCATTTTATGGATGTGGAGAATTACGATCAGATCGCGCTGGGCGAGGACGACATTCAGGATGCGCTGAAGTTCGTCAAAGAAAACGAGATGGTCAAGGTATGTTCCCATAACGGCAACGTCTTCGCGGTAGAGCCGCCGTTGTTTGTCGAACTTGAGGTCACGGAAACGGAGCCGGGCTTTAAGGGCGATACGGCGACGGGCGCAAACAAGCCGGCGGTGGTAGAGACGGGAGCGACGGTGAATGTTCCGCTGTTTGTCGAGCAGGGGGACGTCATCAAGATCGATACCAGAACGGGAGAGTACCTGTCAAGAGTATGAGTGCAGCAGAAAAACTCAGACGCCAGCCGTTTTCCCGCATCTTGAGGGAGCGCGCCATTTTTGAGATCTTCGATCAGGAATTCCAGAAGGAGACTTGGCTGGATATTTCAGGGATCGTCGGGAGCGACAGTTGCGTCGATGATTGCTATCGGGACGGCACCATACCGGCGGCGGTGCTGGATCGGATCGTGAAGCGGTTGGAAGGAATGGAACATCCCGACAAAATGACGCCGTAACCATAATGCTGAACACAAAAGAGCAGTACAACTGGTACTGCTCTTTTTAACGTTGACGGCCGGTGACGCAGAATTATTGTTTTGCTTCTTTGATGATTTTTCTGTTTTCCTTGATCTGCGGTATTGTTAAAATCCACATTACGATACAGAAACTTATTGTGAATAGGTTGAACCACCATGGCGCGACTACGGTATCTGTGACAAATTCAAATGTCACTACGAGAAGGAAGTATATTTCCCGCCGGTTTTTTACAAGAATCTCTTTCTGCTTCTCATCTACTTTTTCTCTCACTTTTTTGGACAGTAAAATATTTGGCTTAAAATAACTGATCACCAGGAAGATGACGACGGCCATTTCGATCCTTGTTTGTCTCATTGTTTCTCCTTCTCTTGCGTGATCTTGAAGTTCAGCTCTTTTCCGGCGTAAGTCACTTCTTTGACGATTTTTCGGTTTTCTCTGACCGCCGGTAATGATATCACAAAAAACAGGACAATAAAGACCACGGTTAAGATGATACCGACCATCCGGACGATCAGCGTATATGTTGGCGAATATGTTAGCGCATATGTTGCAAGTGAGATCGATTCTAATATTGCGACAAGAATCGCGTAAATTTTTCTTTCATTTTTTACAAGGAGCGCTTTTTGTTCCTCGTTTGCCATTTCCTTTAGTCTTTTGGCAAGTAACACATCGGGCTTAAATAAACTGATGATCAAGAGTATGATAAGAATCAGATCAATCATTTGTTTTTCTCCTTCTCTTGCAAGATCCTGATTTTTCCGGCTTCACGCCGATAGTCTAAAGAGCAGTACCACTTGTACTGCTCTTTTAACGTTGACTGTTGACGAGGTTTTTTATAGGTTCAATTCTTTGATGATTTTTCTGTTTTCTTTGGCTGCCGGTAATGAAATCACAAAAAACAGGACAATAAAGATTATGGATAAGACGATACCGACAATCTGTGAAAATCTTATAATTGCGATCGATTCAAACATTGCCACAAGTATCGCGTATATTTTTCTTAGATTTTTTACAAGGATCATTTTTTGGTCTTCACTTGCCGTTTCTTTTATTTTTTTGGCAAGCAACACATCGGGCTTAAATAAACTTACGATCAAAAGTATGATAAGAATCAGATCGATCATTTGTTTTTCTCCTTCTCTTGTGTGATCTTGATTTTTGGTTTTACGCCAACAGTCTAAAGAGCAGTACAACTTGTACTGCTCTTTTAAGCTAGCGACGGGAATCGAACCCGTGACCTCCTCACTACCAATGAGGTGCGCTACCGACTGTGCCACGCCAGCCTGTCGTAACCGACTTAGATACTATACTATATCTGCTTTCCCGCTGTCAAGAACAAATTAGGTCGGGTCGTCCTGTTCCAGCATATGCAGGATCGCCTGATTGGCGGTCGAGAGAAGACGGCGGTAGGCGGTCTGCGCATCGGAAGAAGGATCGGCGTCGCCCTCGCTGTTCAGGAGTTTCATCTGTTCCAAAAAGGCGGCGTAACTCGGGTGGTTCGGAAAATCCTTTAAGAGGACGCCGAGGTTGGAAGCCGCTTCTTCGTCGGAAAGCGAATGTGAAACATAGGACCGCTGCGGCACGGATACGCCCTGCTGATAATAGGCCGTCACCTTTGCGACGTAGTTCTGCGTTTCTTCAAACGGCGGGATGCCGCCGTACTTTGCGACATTGCCGCTTCCTGCGTTATAGGCGGCAAGCGCGAGAGAAACGTCGCCGTCGTACTGGTCGAGAAGGCGGCGGATGAGTTTTGCGCCGCCCATGATGTTTTCATAAGGGTCGTAAGCGTCGGTAACGCCGAGGCTCTCCGCAGTCGCGGGCATCAACTGCATGATCCCCTGCGCGCCGCTGGAACTGGTCGCGTCCGGTGTGAAATTGGATTCCTGCTTTGCGATCGCCGTCAGGAGAGCGACGTCTACGCCGTATGTATCCGCCGCCTCGCGGAAGATCTCGTCCAGCGTATAGATGCCGGTCGTCTGCTGCAGTTGCGAGGAGGCGTCGTCCATCACGGTGGAAAAATCTTCCGTTTCCGTGGCGGCGGGCTCGATGATCTCGCTGTATGTTGTCGTTCCGTCTGCGGTAACAATAGAAATTTTCATCGGTACCTCTTGTAACTCTTTCGTGTCTTTTTATCTTTTGCATATTATAGCACAGACCGCAGAAAAATAGAAGCGGCTTCGGAAGGTTTTTGACACTCTCCTGAAATAGTGGTATCATTTGCAGAAGAAAGAAACGCAGGATAAGGAGCGCACCATGTCTAAGACACCGTTTGTAACAAAAGAAAAAGCCGAGGAGATCAGCAGGGACATACAGACGCCGTTCCACATCTATGACGAGAAGGGGATCCGGACGAACGCGCGCGCCGTCCGTGGCGCGTTTTCATGGAATCCGGGATTCCGCGAATATTTTGCAGTCAAGGCGAACGCCAACCCGTTTCTGATCCGCATTTTGCAGGAGGAAGGCTGCGGCACGGACTGTTCTTCCCTGACGGAACTGATGTTGAGCGAGGCGCTGGAGTTTCGCGGAGACGAGATCATGTTTTCGTCCAACGACACTCCGGCGGAGGAGTTTTCGTTTGCGGAAAAGATCGGCGCGATCATCAATCTGGACGATTTTACCCATATCCAATTTCTGGAATATACCCTCGGACATCTTCCCAAAACGCTCAGTCTGCGGTATAATCCGGGTGGAGTGTATCGGATCTCCAACGGGATCATGGACAATCCGGAAGACGCAAAATACGGCATGACAAAGGAGCAGCTTCTCGAGGGCTACCGTCTGCTGCGCAGCAAAGGCGTGGAGCGTTTCGGCCTTCATGCGTTCCTCGTCAGCAACACGGTGACAAACGACTACTACCCGAGTCTGGCGCGCACGCTGTTTTCGCTGGCGGTTGAGATCAAAGAAAAGACGGGGGTCAGCCTTTCGTTCATCAACCTTTCCGGCGGCGTCGGGATCCCTTACGAGCCGGAGCAGACCGCAAACGACATCGCCGCGATCGGCGCGGCCGTGCATAGCGTCTACGACGAGGTTTTAACGCCTGCGGGACTCGGAGACGTCGCGATCTATACGGAGATGGGACGTTTTATGATGGGCCCTTACGGCGGCCTTGTGACGATGGCGATCCACGAAAAGCACACCTACAAAGAATACGTCGGCGTCGACGCCTGCGCGGTCAACCTGATGCGCCCCGCCATGTACGGCGCGTATCATCATATCACGGTGCTGGGAAAAGAAAACGAGCCGTGCGACCGCAAATATGACGTGGTCGGTTCCCTTTGCGAGAACAACGACAAATTCGCCGTAGACCGTATGCTTCCGCAGATCGACAGGGGCGACCTGCTGTTCATCCACGACACGGGCGCGCACGGCTACGCCATGGGATATAATTATAACGGAAAGTTAAAGTCGGCGGAGGTTCTTCTGAAAGAAGACGGCTCTTATGCGCTGATCCGGCGGGCGGAGACGCCGCGGGATTATTTCGCGACGTTCGACTGCTTTAATATTATACAAGGTCTGGTCTAGCGAAAAAATGCTGGACATAGGATAAGATATGTAATATAATATCTTTCGCTGGTGAATTACCGGCCTACGCCGATGTGGCGGAATTGGCAGACGCACCAGACTCAAAATCTGGCGGTGGCAACATCGTATGGGTTCAAGTCCCATCATCGGCATCAGACCTTCAGCAACGCTGGGGGTTTTTGTGTTTCAGAAAAAGAATGGGGTGATTAGGTGAAGTTCAGAAAACTCAGTGAAAATAAGATCCATTGCATCATCTCGCAGGAGGAGATGTATGAAAAGGGGATCGAGATCGAGGATTTCCTTGAGCATCGGGACAAGACGGAGCATTTCCTGCGAGAGATCGTCGCGGAGGCGAGTTACGAACTGGATATGTCCGAGATGGGCTGCTGCTACAACGTGCAGATGTCCGTCATGCCGGAAGGCGACGTCTCCCTTGTCATCAGCGGCGAAACGCCGAACGTCGGCGAAGCGCTGAGCGAGTTCGGCAAAAAACTGCAGGACTTCAAGGAGATCATGAACGCGGCGAAGAAAGAATTGGATAAGGCGCGGGAAAAAGCCGCCGGTGACAAGACGCCGGAGCAGAGGGCGCGCGAGGAGGCGCTGCTCAGCAGTCCGATCTGGATCCGCGCGGACAGCCTCGAACACTGCATCGCCGTTGCAAAGAATCTACATAAACTCGGCGCGATGGAGAGCGCCCTTTATAAGTACGAAGGGGATTATTACCTGCGGGTCGTCTTTACGCTGCGGGAGCGGCAGATCGCGGGCACGATCCTCGTGGCGTCGGAATACGCGGTCGAGATGTTTACCGAGAACGAGGGCGGCAACGTCCTGATCGAGCACGGACAGCCGATCTGTCGGGAGAATGCGGTCGAAACGCTTGCGCAGTTATAAGTTTTAAGAAAAGCAAAAGAGCAGCGGAACGAAAAAATGGCGTTCCGCTGAATTTTTTTTGTTGACAGGTGTTATCATATATGATAACATATAAATCGGTTGGTGGTGTGCAATATGAAAAAAAGATACGAGGACGGCGTTGTCCCGAAGAACAGCGCAGACCTTCGTATGGATATGGCGCGTCAGATGAAGGCGGCACGTCTGGAGCAGCATTTGACGCAGCAGGTCTTGGCAGAGCGGGCGGGTACCCGCAAGTCCAATATCTCGCGCATGGAAAGCGGCAGTTACAATCCGACGCTGGATTTCCTCTCAAAGATCGCGGAGAGCCTCGGGAAGCAGATATCCATACGCATGGAATGACAGTCGTTTCGATCCCTGTTTACGCTCCGATAAAGGAAAGGTATCATGAGAAAAAAGAAACCGAGTCTGGATAAGCATGTGGACAAGGATGTGGTCCTTTGCAGGACAACGAACCACAGAGTCAGCAATCATGCCACGGAGGCGCTGCTGCGGGACGCGATCCCGTTTACAAAAAACTGGAAGCGCGTTCCTTTCTATAAAAGAGAGGAATATCAGGGCGCTTCGGAGGTCTGCGTGATCTCCATTAACCGCAATCTCTACGCAAAGGCCCGAAGGAGCATGGACGGGCTGGCGCGCATGGATCGAGAGCGCCTTTCTTTCAATCTGATATGACCCCATGTTTGGTGTGATGAGAAGTCCCGGCAGAGTCCGGGGCTTTTCTGCGCAGTAAAGCGCGGTTTGACAGCGGCCGCAGGATATGAGATAAAGGAAAGGGATAAGGAGGAGGATATGCTGCCGAAGGAATTTTGCGAACGGATGGAAGCGATGCTGGGAAAAGAATATCAGGAATTTCTCGCCGCTTATGATGAGCCGCGCGTCCGCACGCTGCGCGTGAACAAAAAAAAGGCGGGGGAGGAGTTCGCCGCCCGCTGCGGGTTCCGTCTGCGCAGCGTCCCCTGGGCCGCGAACGGCTATTACTATGAGCCGGGCGACGATCCGGGGCGGCATGTTTACCATGAGGCCGGCGTGTATTATATTCAGGAAGCCAGCGCGATGGCACCCGCCGCGTTTCTGGACGCGCAGCCCGGAGAACGCATCTTGGATCTCTGCGCCGCGCCGGGCGGCAAGAGCACGATGATCGCGGACGCGATGGAAGGGAAGGGGCTTCTCGTATGCAACGAGATCCATCCGACGCGGGTGAAGATCCTCGCGGAAAATCTGGAACGGCTCGGCGTGACAAACGCGGTCGTGACCAACGAATCTCCGGCGGATCTGGCGCGCCGTTTTCCGGAAGGCTTTGATAAGATCCTTGTGGACGCGCCCTGCTCGGGAGAGGGGATGTTCCGCAAACAGCCGGAGAGCGTGAAGGAATGGTCTGCGGAGCAGGTCGCGCTTTGCGCAAGACGGCAGGACGGGATTATGGAAGCGGCCTACGCCATGCTGCGGCTGGGCGGACGGCTGGTGTATTCCACCTGTACCTTCGCGCCGGAGGAAAACGAAGGCACAATCAGCCGCTTCTGCTTTGCGCATGAAGATATGACGCTGCTTGAGACCGCGCCGTATCCGGGCATGATGCCGGGGCGGCCGGACTGGTACGCGCAGTTTTGCCTTCCGTCGGACAAAGCCGCAAAGATCCCGCCGGCGGCGGGCCTTGAAAAGGCCGTGCGGTTCTTTCCGCACCGTATGCGCGCCGAAGGACACTTTGCGGCCGTTCTGCAGAAGGCGCAAAGGGATCCTGCGCCGGTCAAAGAGCGGGAGCGGACGAAGATGCGGCGCGGCAGACGCGGGGAAGGACGGCGCTACCGCGACTTTCCGGAACTTCGGGAATTTGCCGCGGGACTCCTTGCGCCGGAGGAAGAAAAGGCGCTGTCGCAGGGAACGTTCGCGCTGTTCGGAAGCCGGTTGTATCTTTTGCCGGACGGGGCACCGGAACTGGACGGGCTCAAGGTAAGGCGCGCGGGACTCTGCCTCGGCGAGTTGCGCAAACGCCGCTTCGAGCCCGCGCACGCGTGGGCGATGGCGCTGCGCGCGGAGGCGGTGCGCAGACGGTGCGAACTTTCTTCCGAAGGGGAGGAAGCGTACCGCTATCTGCGGGGCGAGACGCTTGAGGCGCGGCCGGAAACGATGCAGGGAAAGGGCGACGGCTTTTGTCTGGTCACGGTGGACGGATATCCGATCGGCTGGGGCAAGCGGACCGGCGGAACCGTGAAGAACCACTATCCGAAAGGCCTTCGCAAAGACCTGATGCCGCGCTGAGTTGCCGTATGAATAAACGTGCCATGGATGAAGGATATGAGAAAAAACTATAATCTATATTATACCGGCAGAGCGATCAGCGGGATCGGCGATGCCTTGCAGGATGTCGCGGTCATTACGATCATTGCGTTATTTACAAATTCGGTTTTCATTTCCGGTCTCGTTGTCGCGCTCAATGCGTTGGCAAGGATCCTGTGTTCCTTTGCTGCCATAAAAAATAAATATGTGAAAGATTGTAAACAAGTATTATCATCTTTGAATTATTTATACGCCGTGATAACGGGCGCATTCTATCTTGTACTCATCCTTTCGTCCTCGCGCCTTGTTGTGACCGTGGCGGTCGTCGCTTATGAAACGATATGCAGCGTGATTTATACCTTTTATAAGATCTATCAGGAGATGATCGTAAAGGAGGTATCGGACAGCAACGAGAAGATCTCGAGATTATATGCTACGGATCATATCATCAAGGCCGCAGTTTCGTTTCTGTCGACGTTTATGCTGTTGATCATGTCGTATAAGGGATTTTTAGTGATCAACGCGATCTCTTTCCTTCTCTCGGGAATGATCGTCTCCCGTTTGCAAATCGACCTCTCGTCCGCCAAGACGGAATTAAAGGGTGACGGGCCTTCCCGTGTGAAAGAGAATGTAAAAGATTTTCACAAAAAGTATGAAACGGTCTTTCGAATCGTGATATTAAGCGCGATACTTTCTTTCTTTTTTGCATCCTATAACGTCATGTTTCAGAAAGTGATACAGACCATTGACATAGATGTCCGATATATCGGGATCCTCAATGCAATCTACTGCATCTACTCGATCGTTTTATCGTATGCCGCCGGATATATGGATCCAAAGAAGGTAAAGCAAATCTCATTTGCGGTTTTATGGATCGGACTGATTTTCTCCTGCTTAGGCTTGACGGATAACAAATTTTTATTGCTGGGATATCTTCTGCTTGTTTTTCCTATGGTCGGAGCCGGTTATAATACGGTGGCCCAGATCTATTTTCAGAACAACACGCAGCGGGATGATATTCCGATCTTAAAAAGTATATATAATATCACATGCGGGATCAGTATCCTGTTGTCGGGAATTGTCACCCCGTTTTTGCTGTTGGATCTTAGCGTGTTTTTTGTTGCGATGATGGTGTTGTTTGCATTCTCCATGATGTATTTATGGAAGACGAAGGTATAGCGGCGGAACGGGAAACATAACATCGCGCTTATATATAAGGATGGTGTCTGACCTCGGAAAAGTCTTGTATTTTGCGCCCTTCTATGGTAAATTCTCTTTGAGCGGTATTCGTTGGCGAAACTGCATCGGATGATAATGTGTTATCACGCGCCGGAACAGGCAGACAGCGGAGGTTTTGACGGAAAGAGGTGATAGCATGAAGATTGGAATTATTGGCGCCGGCCGGGTAGGCTGCTCTATGGGCAGATATCTGGCGGAGCATCAGGCGGGAGAGCCGGTCTTTTACGACCGCCATCCCGAACGGGCCGCAGAGGCGGCGGAGTTCTGCGCCCGAGACGAACGAGAGGTATCCCGTGGGGAACTTCATCGAAGACCTTCCGGCTCCTGCGGGCTGGGAGAACTGATCCGGATCAGCGACATGATCTGGATCACCACGCCGGACGACGAGATCGCCCGCGTGTGGGACGACATAGGGGCTGTACCCCTGACAGACAAGACGATCTGCCATTTCAGCGGTTCATTATCATCTGCTGTGTTTCAAGGGATCGAAGCGACCGGCGCCGCCGGATGTTCGATCCATCCGATGTTAGCGTTCAGCGATAAATATTCTTCCTATTCCCGGTTGGAAAACGCGTTTTTTACCATCGAAGGCGATCCGCGGGCGGTCCTTGCCATGCGCGGCCTGTTAGAGCCGCTGGGCAACGAGATCGTGGAGATTGACGCGTCAAAGAAACGGCTGTATCACTGCGCCGCGAGCGTTCTGAGCAATCAGGTTGTCGCGGTTCTTGCGAGCGGTTTTTCCATGCTGGAGCAGGCGGGGTTCCCGCGCTCCTGCGTGCAGGAAGCCGTAGCCGCACTGATACGGGGAAATGTGGAAAACGTGCTGGCGGCGGGGCCGGAGGCGGCGCTGACCGGGCCGGTGGAGCGCGGCGACGTGGAGACGGTCGCGGGACATCTGGCATGTGTGCCGGAAGGGGAGAAGGAGATGTATCTTCTCCTGGCGAAGAAACTTCTTGCCATCGCCAGACGCAAGAATCCGGAACGGGATTATGAAAGAATGGAAGCATTGCTTTTAGATAATATGAAGTGACCTCACATTTGCAACAACGTGGATTTACCCGTATAATTCATGTTGAAGCAAACAACA
>CANQBH010000005.1 GCA_947589155.1 uncultured Lachnospiraceae bacterium
GAAAAGGATACGGCCGCCATGGTGGAACGGGACTATAACCATCCGAGCGTCATCATGTATTCCATCGGAAACGAGGTTGCGGAACCTTTTGAAGCAAGAGGAATCGAAACCGGACGCCGATTAGCAGAACTGTGCCACCGGCTTGACAACAGCCGGCCGGTGACCTGCGGAGTCAACCTGATGATCCTTTCCCGCGCGGCCAAAGGGCAGGGCATCTATCAGGACGGCGAGCAGAAGACCGGCGCAGACATGAAACAAAAAGAAGGCGGCAACGCAAGCCTCGCCTTCAATATCATCGCAAGTTTTATGGGTACCGGCATGAATAAATCCGGCAATTCCCCAAAAGTCGACGCGCTGGCCTCGCCGTTTCTGGACTGCCTTGATATCGCGGGTTACAACTACGGCTCCGGCCGCTATCCTCTCGAGGCAAAGGCGCATCCCGGTCGGGTGATCTTCGGCTCCGAGACGTTTCCTCAAGATATCTGGAAAAACTGGGAGATGGTAAAGAAGTATCCCTATCTTTTGGGCGATTTCATGTGGACGGCATGGGACTATCTCGGCGAGGCCGGAATCGGCGCATGGAGCTACACCGGCGGTATGCCGTTCAACCGTCCCTATCCGTGGATACTGGCCGGTGCGGGCGTCATCGACATCAACGGCGTTCCCGACGGCTCGTGCAAATACGCATCCACCGTGTGGGGACTGGAGAAAAATCCGGTCATCGCGGTGCGTCCGGTGAACCATCCCGGCGTGCGTCCGGCAAAATCCGTCTGGAGAGGCACCAACGCCATTTTAAGCTGGAGTTGGCAAAACTGCACCGGAAACAAAGCAACCGTAGAAGTCTATTCCGACCAAGCCGCCGTAGAACTTTTCATCAATGGAAAAAGTCAGGGAAGAAAAAAAGTGCGGGAGTGCAGGGCGATATTCCATGTAAGATACGCGCCCGGCGTCATTACCGCCGCGGCTTATGACAAAGCCGGAACTGAGACAGGCAGAAACGAACTTTGCTCTGCCAAAGGCGGACTCCGGATCGCTCTCCGGCCGGAAACAGATCATACAAGGCCCGGCGACATCGTCTACGTTCCCGTGACCCTTGAGGGAGAAAACGGTATCGTGGAATCAAACGCCGATCGTAGGATCTCCCTGAACGTGAAAGGCGGAGAACTTCTCGCCTTTGGCAGCGCAAACCCCTGCACCCAAGAGCAATACCACACCGGCGCTTTCACCACCTACTATGGCCGCGCTTTAGCCGTGGTTCGGTTCGGCGCGTCCGGTGCTGTACGCATCACGGCTTCCGACGACAGCGGCTCCGTATCCGAATGTACGATCTGACGGCAGGGCATTTTGTTTATCTAAAATGAAAGAATATTTTCCCTTAAATACAGAACAATGAAGGGATTGTTACGACCAATACGCGCATACGACAGCTGGTCGAAGAAAAAACGACGCCAAAAAATCGCGACGAGCAGGAAATCGCCGGATACCGCGATGTGCTGGGGCTGATCCATGAAAGTTTTGATGTAATTCCAATCACGCCGAATTACATTCTTCAACTTCATAAAATCCTGTACAGCCACATGAACAACCCAATGGCAGGCAGAACGAAAAGCGTGCAAAATGATATTAGCGCAACTCATCCGGACGGTCATGCGGAAATTCTGTTTACGCCACTGCCGCCATATGAGACGCCGGAGGCACTGGATAGAATCTGCCTGGAACGGCAGAATGAGCCGGCTGCTGACAACTCTGCTTCTATACAAAAGCGGCTTCTATGTCGGAAAATATATTTCACTCGAGGCAAAGATCGCAAAGAATAAGGACTTATATTATGACGCACTGGGTCAGGCACAAATCGGCTGGCACGAGTGCAAGGAAGATGCGGTTCCATTCATCAAGTATCTGCTTGGAACGATCCTCGCTGCCTATAAGGATTTTGGGGTTCGATTTGCCTTGGTAGAGACAAAACGTTCCGCGCTCGAAACGGTAAGACGCGCCACTCTGAACTTGTGGCTTCCGGCGAACTGAAACGGGAAGGTTCAGGGAAGAATACCTGCTATTGCAGGGTAAACTAATTCCCGCAGCCATTCTGCTATTCCCTTAATATCCGTTTAGAATTAAGGGAATGTGGCTGCCGGTTCATTCACCTCTGCAAGAGATATTTTTTATCGGCGCCTCTGCCAACCGAAATCATCAATTTCTCATCACACATCTGCTTTGCAAGCGTGTATGCCCTTGTCCTTTTAACGTCAAGCAATTCCATGATTTCAGTTTCTGTGATCTGACCGTTGCGGGAAATAAAGTCAAGGATCTGTTCCTTTTGCGGCGTCAGATAGGCGTTTCCCTGCAAAGGTTCGGCAATGCTCATATTCGGCAAAATCATTTTGAAAGTGTTATGCGTCACCTCGATGTGAGGCTGTACCGCGCAATTTTCATACAATTTATAAATTCTTCGGATTCCGGTCCCATAGGCTTCAATGAGTTTTAGGCGGTGAAATACTTCAGCCAGATTCTTGTTTCTCGGCTGAGAAATGCCACTGCGAATATCTTCCGCCGTTAAGCCGGGAAGAAGTCCTCCGATCGAAAGAAACTCCATTTGTTTATCGTTAATATTGATCATAATGCTTCCGCTGAAACTGTAATCCCGATGAACAACCGAATTCAGCAAGGCTTCCCGCAGGGCGGCTTCGGGATAATCGGATCGTTCAATACGTTCCAGTCCCTTGAAATCAGAAGACGTGCGGTTGTTCAGCATGATATAGTGAAACGCTTCGTCAATTTGTTTGAATATTGAGCCTTTGAATTCCCGATTGTCCTGAAAGCACGTATTCTGATCATCGCTGAACACGGCGACCTTGATGGTATGCTGGCATTGATCTGACATCAGCAATGCTAAATTTGTAAACAACCCGTCATTCTTGCGGAGCATACCGAGAACCAGATATTTTTCTTCCGAAAACGCAACGCCGTAACGCTCAAACGCAAGGGCTGCCGAAGCAAAAGTCAGGTTCTGTTCGAGGCAACGCATGGATTCAAAATCGTCTCCGTCGCTCTCCTTGATCATTTGACGGATTTGCTCGCTTGACGCCTGCGCGCTTGAAGTCCCCTGCCTTACATAAACGCCGCCCGGCTTCAGCCCTTTTGCGCGCAGATAATACGGTTTGTTAGTACCCTCGCTTATTGTGATACGAATCACTTTATTATCCTGAATGGTATATTTCACGAACATCGTAACATCGGGAAGAATCGCGTCGCGAATTCCGTTTGTGATACGGGTGTATTCGTCGTCAACAGAATCAAGTCCGACCGCGTTTCCGTTATTATCAATGCCGATATACAAAACGCCGCCGTCCGTGTTCGCAAATGCAATGACTTCTTTATAGATTTCTTCGGTGAACCCGGATTTGAATTCGATATTTTCAGTTTCGTAATTCATATCGATGCTCCTCCAGCCAGACTGCAATTTTACAAATTAAATTTTACCCGCACATTTTCACTTTGTCAATATAAAAGTGAAAATTCAGTGAATTTTCAGCGAATATTCACTTTTCACTCCGAATTTAGAAAAATCGAAGGGAGAGGACTTCCTTCCGGAGCCTCTCCCTTCGACACATCTTTTGAAAAAACGTATGAATTTACTCTGCTTTTCTTGCCATAGCAAGTTCGAAGTCTTTTGTACCAACCCAAATCTCGTTCTTGTACGGGTTCTTCTTCTGCTCGATGGATCTCTTGATGATCACGGAGATGCAGACTACGTTAGCGATCAGCGCTAACAGGGAAACCACGCCCTGAGCCGTAGGATTCGCTGTGATACCGAAGCTTTCAATCGCCTGACCTGCCGTATTCACGCCGCTGTTGTAAACCTCGATTGCAGCGTCATACAACTGTAACGTCGTAACGTTGTTCTCCAGCGCACCCTTGTACAGTGAAGGCAATACTGAGAACGTATCGCTCAACTGGAACAGAGGGAATACCTGCGCAAACATACACCAGATCGCCAGCGTATTCGCACGGTTCTGGATCCAGCCGCCCTTGTTCCAAAGTGCGTTTGCGAACGTAGGAGCCAGCAACAGAGCCACACCACAATACCATGTATGCGTAGGAAGGTTTGCGTAAGTGTACTGGAAGTTCCACAAATCGTATGCTACGATGAACCAGATCGTCATATCCGGCCAAAGCATATCGGACGTGTTCTTATCCTTGGAGGAGTAGATACCCCACCATCCTGTCATACAGAAGATGTTGATCACGCCTGCCAGAGCATTGACGATGTTCCACCATCCGCCGTACAGGAATACGCCTTCGTTTGACGCCCACCAAGCGCCGCCGAAATCGCCCGTAACCGCGAAAGCGTTGATTGCAGACTCCAGATCGGAAACAACGGCGATCAGAATGTTGGCTGCTACGATAAAGAACGGGAACGGACGGAACCATTCCTTCTTACCGATACCCCAGCCGTACTTGATCATCATGAAGCCGACGCATCCGATGTCAGCAGCATACAACTTAAAGTAATGGAACCAGCCGTCCATATACATCATCGTCTGGCTGCTTGAGCCGCCAAAGATTCCGCAATGAACGCCGATAAAGTAAACGGTCAGGATCAGCGGAACGACAACGAAAACCGCTACACCACCGGCCTTGGTCCGACGGCCGATCTCGTTAAGAACGATCAAGCCGACAAACGCGAGTACCCAGCCAAGCAACTGTGTCATGGCTGTGCTACCATAGATTTGAAATAACATGCTTCTCATCCTCCTCTTACAATGTTATTCATACGTTTTTTGAGAGTTTATCTCTCAATTTCGACATAATTTTAACACTTTGTTTATGAAGTTTCAACATTTTTAATATTTCTAAATAAAAATCCACATGAAATAAAAAATGTAGAGAAACTATGCTATATGATAATGCAAATCAGGCCGCCGTTGTTGTCGTTGACGATCTTCTGCATCGTATCCTGCAATTTCATCTGGCACTCGTCGTCCATCGCGGAGATCTTGCTTTTCATGCCTTCTTCCATCAGTTCGCCCACGGACTTCCCGAAGATGTTCGTCTCGAAAACGCCTTCCCGCGTATTCTGCCCTTCTTTGATGTAGTTAATGAGGTCGAGCGCCTGCTGTTCGCTCCCGACGATCGGCGCGATCTCCGTCTCGATGTTGGCGCGGATCATATGTATGGAAGGCGACTGCGCCTTCATCTTGACGCCGAATTTGTTTCCGTGCCGGATCAGCACCGGTTCTTCCATCGTGATGTCCGCCAGATCCGGCGTGACGACGCCGTAACCTTTCTGTCCGACCGCCTCCATCGCGTCGCGGACTTTCTCATAGGAACGGCGCAGTTCCGAGAGGCTGCGCACGAAGGACAGCAGCTGGTATTCGCCGCGGATCGGCACGCCGGTCAGGCGCGAGATATTCTCGTAGTAATACTTTTCCTCGAGCGTGATCTGCAAGTCGATGCGCCCCGTGGCAAGGTCGATGTTCTTCAGTTCGGTCGAGGCGATATACGGTTCTTCCTGCGTCAGGTCGATCCGCCGGATATCGCTGACCTTCGTCACGTCGAGCAGGATCTTTCCGGCGTATTCCGCAATGCTGCGCTTGATCTCGTGGTCGCTCTTTAACATCTCGACCCATTTCGGGATGGAAAACGCGACCTGCGTGACCGGAAATTCATACAGGACCTGCTTTAAGATCAGGTCGATATCGTCCTTTCGCATCTTCTGGCAGTTCAGCGGAACGACCACGCAGCGGTATTTCTCCTCGAGCCGTCGCGCGAGCGCGCCGGTCTCCTCGCTGTTCGGATAGCCGGAATTGAGCACCATGACAAACGGCTTGCCGATCTGCTGCAGGGCGTTCACCGTCTGCTCCTCCGCCGCGATAAAAGCGTCTCTGTCCAGTTCGCCGAACGTGCCGTCGCAGGTGACGACGACGCCGATCGTCGCATGGTCGCGGATCACTTTCTCCGTGCCAAGAGCTGCGGCTTTTTCAAACGGGATCTCCTGCGGCGCCCACGGCGTCCGGACCATGCGGTCTTTGTCCCCTTCCCTTGCGCCCATCGCGCCCGGGATCAAAAAACCGACGCAGTCCACCAGACGCACCCGGCAGGAGATATCGTCGTCCAGCGCGATCTCCACCTGCTCCTTCGGAATGAATTTCGGCTCGGTCGTCATGATCGTGCGCCCCTGCGCCGACTGCGGAAGTTCGTCGACCGCCTGCGTCTTCGCATACTCGCCGGCCATATTCGGAAGCACCATCTGTTCCATGAAACGCTTGATGAACGTGGATTTTCCTGTCCGCACCGGCCCGACCACGCCGATATAGATCTCACCGTTTGTTCGGCTCTGAATATCATTATATAAAGAAAATTTTGTTTCTCCCATAAAAATAAGCCCTCCCATATTTACTCTAATATATGGGGATGGGCTTATGTTTATTCCGCGAAGCGGTAATTATTTTTCCCGTGCTCCTTGACGCCGTAGAGCGCGCGGTCGGCATGGGCGAAAAGTTCATCATAACTTTTTTCTTCGTCATACGGCTTGCAGGCAATGCCGATACTGCAGGAGAACGGCTGCGTTCCGTCCGGCGCGTACATCTCTCTGGTCTTCTGCAGGACCAGGCGTGCGGTGTTCTCCGCTTCCGCCGCGCCCTGATTGCGCAAAAACAGGAAGAACTCGTCGCCTCCGATCCGTCCGGCAATGTTGTCTTCGCCCGCCACGGACTTGAGGATGCCGCCGAAATTCTTCAGCACGATGTCGCCGCCCTGATGGCCGAACGTGTCGTTGACGAATTTGAAATTGTCAAAATCCAGAATGAGCGCCGCGCAGGCGCGCTGCGGATGGCTCTCCAGATAGCCCTTGCACAAAAACTCCGTGCTGGCCTTGTTGTAGACCGAAGTCAGCGCGTCGATCATGCCCATCCGGCGGATCTTCTGCCGCGCGTCGTTTTCGCGGATCCGGTGGCGGTACAGCGTCCGCGCCACATAGACGGCGAGCACGAAAAACAGCGTCAGGCTGCAAACATCCACGACGAACACATCCGGATCTTTTAATAGGAAAGAAGCCAAGAGATACGCCGCCGTTTCAAACAGCGCCAGACAGAGCGTGTGATAAAACGTAAACGTGAACGTCACCAGAAAACCGAGCCCGATCGGCGTAAAGTAGACGGCGGGCTGCCGCATCTCCACCGGCACAATACACATCAGACCCGTAAACGACATCGCATACAACTGAAACAGCGTGCAGACCGCGTTGACCTCGGCAAGCGAACGCCGCTTGTTGTGATAACGGAGATAGACCGCCAGAAGCACCGGAAGTTCTATCACGACCGCCATCCGGTAATAGCGGGCAACGTCCCAGTCCTTAAAAAGGCTGTGGGACGCCACCAAAAACAGGCAGAGAATGACAAAATACAAAAGGTTCAGCCGGATCAGGCTGTGCTGGTTATCCCGAGCGACCTGCTTTTCGTTCTCGGCGCTGTATTGCAGACTCTTTTTTTGTAGATTCTGTAAATATGATAATACGCCCCGTTCCATACATCCTCCTATCGATCCAAGAGCCGCGGCATTAAAAGCCCATTCGGCAGGCAGCGAAACGTCAGTTCCTGCTGATCGCCGCAGTCTTCTCCGTCCGCGTGCACCACCAGCGACCTGTCCATGGAAAGCCGCAGTTCCTCGGTATCCACGCAGACAAATCCGCGGATCTTTTCGTGTTTTCCCATCAGCAAAAGGACAAAGGCAAACAGGCAGACAACTTTTGGTATGTTGCAGACGCAGCAGACCGAAAGTTTCCCGTCCTTTGCCGAAGCGTGCGGCGCCATCCGCACGCCGCCGCCCTCACAGGCAAAATTCATCGCCGCGCAGAAGATCATCCGATCCATGACGACCTCGCTGCCGTCCGCCATCCGCGCCACGCCCCGCATACGCGGCGTCCTGAACAGTTCCGAGATCGTCAGGAGCCCGTACGTCAGACCGCCCAGACCGATCCGATTCAAAAACGTCTTGAGCGGCGACGTCAATGCGCGGCGGCATACCGCGGCGTCCACGCCCGCACCGGCGCTGACCGCAAACCGGCGGCTGCCGCCTTCCCAACTGACCTCTCCGACGTCGATCGCCTCCGTTGCCGTGCTGTTTAAGATCTGCCGCAGGATCTCCAGCGGCTCGTCCGTCAAACCCAGCCCGCGCGCAAGATCGTTTGCCGATCCAAGCGGCAGATAGCCCAAAGTCACTAAAGAAAGATCCCGTATTCCGCTGAGCACCTCGTTGACCGTGCCGTCGCCCCCCGCGACCACAAGAAAGACGGGCGTTTCGCCGGACGTCAGTTCCGCGGCGATCTCGGCGGCATGACCGGCGTATTGCGTGATGTGCGCGGTATAAGACGCCCCCTGCCGCCGCAGTTCCTGTTCGAGCGTCCGCCACACCTCGGCAGCCTTTCCCGTCTTTGAATGTGTATTGACGATAAAATGATACTCTTTCTGCATATTGGTAGTATAACACACTTCCAACAGGAATTGAATTCCCAATCTAAGAATGATAAAATTTTGTTGAAAAACCTGACAGAAAACGAGGGATAGGCATGAAAGACCTGAAAAGAAAATTCAGACATAATCTCAACCGCGCCGCGTCCACGGCAAAATGGGTCCTCTGCGCCGCCGCGATCGGCGTTGTTGTCGGCCTGTGCAGCGGCCTGTTCGGCGCGTGCCTGCAATATGTGACCGATCTGCGCCTGTCGCATCCGAAACTGCTGCTGCTGCTCCCTCTCGGCGCGCCGCTCATCGTCGGCCTCTATCAACGGATCCTGCGCCAGAGGGATCCGGGCACGAACCTTGTGCTCTCCGCGATCCATTCCGACGACGAACTCCCGCTGCGGATGGCGCCGCTGATCTTTGTCTCTACGATCCTGACGCACCTTTGCGGCGGTTCCGCCGGACGCGAGGGCGCGGCGCTGCAGTTTGGCGGCAGCGTCGGAAACGCCATCGGCCGATTCCTCGGCATGGACAAAAAAGAAGACCACCATGTCTTCATCATGTGCGGCATGAGCGCGGCTTTTTCGGCGCTGTTCGGTACGCCGATGGCCGCCGCCGTCTTTTCTATGGAAGTCGTCAGCGTCGGGATCATGCACTACGCCGCTTTCCTGCCGTGTATCGTCTCCTCGCTGATCGCGCGCGCGATCGCCGAGTACGGGTTCCATATCGCCTCGCCGTTTTACGAGATCGAAGCCATGCCGGAACTGACGCTTCGCACCGCCGCCCTGATCTCGCTGTTTGCGGTGCTCTGCGGTTTTGTAAGTATGCTGTTTTGTATCCTCCTGCACCAGAGCGGCCGCGGCCTGCAGAAACTCCTTCCGAATCCGTATCTGCGCGCGTTTTTTGGCGGCTGCCTCCTGCTGCTTCTGACCGCCCTCGTCGGCGCGCAGACTTACAACGGCACCGGCGCGGCAATGATCGCCTCCTGCGTCGACGGCGATACGGCGTCCGCCGCCTTCCTTCTGAAAATGGTCTTTACGGCGCTGACGCTTGCCTGCGGTTATAAAGGCGGCGAGATCATCCCGACGCTGTTCGTCGGCGCTTCCTTCGGTTCATTCTTCGGCAACCTGCTCGGCTTCTCGCCTTCCCTTTGCGCAGCGGTCGGCATGGGCGCGCTTTTCTGCGGCGTGACCAACTGCCCGATCACCTCGCTTCTGATCTGCTTTGAACTGTTCGGGCTCGACGCGCTGCCGTTCTTCCTGCTGGCCGTCGGCTTCAGTTATACGGTCTCCGGCTACTTCGGCCTTTACAGCAGCCAGAAGATCGTCTACTCCAAGTATAAGTCCAACTACATCGACAAGCAGGCGGAGTAGGGAGATTACGTATCCGTCTCTTTTTCGACCAGATGCTCCATGATCTCGTCCGCCGTCTGTGACATTTGTTCCACCATATCATTGAGGTGGTTGAGCGCAGTGGTACGCAATTCCTTCCAAAGTTCATAGTATTCCTCGGATTCATCCGCCAACGCTTTCTTATATCCCTTTACCGCCTGCGCCACAAACTCTACCCAATCCCTCTTTTCATTAATTGCATCCGATGCATTGGGAAATTCCGCATCGGAGTTCCGCAAGTGAAAAAATGTGGTATTGTCACCGCAATAACCTTTGATCGGCGCGAAATCTCTGTTCCTTGCTTCCTCATATGCCCAGTAAGCACTGATCTCGATCAGATTCGCTTCTCGCGGATTTACATCCCTGACGGCAATCTGATAAATCTCCTCGTACAAAACCTTTACCGTTCCATCACTTTCTTGTTGATCGGGTATAACCTTCGTTACCCTCGCCTCAAGAATGGGATTTTCCGCAGTTGAAATATCCGACCAACTTATGCGTATATTGATATCATCCAACCAATTTTCTCCCAATTCCCCCCAGTTGGGCCACCTATACGAAGCTGCGTTATCCAAATAAACTCCCAGCGCACACCATGTTCCATAGGATTCTAAGGTGAACAACGTCGTTTCGCCAATCTCATCGGCGCGCACAACATCTCCCCGACATAATATGCGTCTGTATACCTCGTCTAACTTCCTTCTGTAATTATCTATCGTCTTGGGATCTTCCGGACGCACCAACTCAAGATCTGATAAATTGACCCCCTTGCCAATATGATTCTCCGACAAATAACTGCATAATTGATAAAATTCCTCAAACGAACAGTTTCCTGAATCGATATCCTTGATATCCTCATAAGTGTAGGAAACTGCGGGCTCTTCAACATTTTCCGCCGCAACCATGTTCTTATCACAGTTGATGACGCTTCGCTCTTTTTCATAAGCCTCCCGGCAGGACACGGTTGTCGCCGGCTTCTTTTCGGATTCCGCTTTCACTTCCACCGGCAACGCAGCGGCGCTCCCTCGCGCAGATTTTTTCGTGTAACTTTTACCGGCAAACAACGCGCTTGCAGATGTAATATTTTGTACATTCATATTTTTCCCTCCAAAAAAGGATAGCATGATTTCATCTTCTGAAATATGCTATCCTTAGCTCCCCGTACTTTCCCTGTTCTATATTTGTATCGGCATTTGAAGTAAGACTCTTTAATCGACGCTGTTTCCCGGATACGGCTCCATGGTACAAGTAAAGGTTCCCGTTGCCCGGGGCGCCCAGACTACAAGGCCGTTGTTGCCGCTGCTGCTCTTTACCTGACCGGACAGCACATAGACGCCGACAGCCTTTACACCACTCATACCGGAAATGGCCGTTGACGTGCCCGTGCTAGTGTATGTTTTTCCATTGACTTGCACTTTCTTTAGAATTGTTACTGTTCCGGAACCGGTAATATCATCGGAAAGCGAAAAGGATTGAAACTCCGCGGATTCCGGAAAATACTCTCTTGACAAATCCGTGGTGTTGCTCGCATATCTGATCGGATTGATCTCCATACCCTTCATTGGAATATTAAAGGAAAACTTCTGTTTATTTTTAGGACCGATATAAAAGAAATAGTTAGATGTCTGAGATTTTCCGGTGGAATAAATCTTCAGATAATACGTTCCCGTGGTCTCCGGCGTAAAATTGCAATATTTTTCCGTCTTTCCGTCAAATATTCCATCTTTATAATCCTTTGTTGAAAACAGCGGAATCTCGTTGTTTCCTAAATATATATCCATCTGCACATCCGAGTCCAATGCGAGATTATGAATATCTGCATATGCCGCCACTCCTTTTGACATCGTCACCTTATACCAGTCTACATCATCCTTGGACGAAAGACGCGCCGTCTTGTAACCGAGCTGATACAAAGTGCCCCTGTATGTGACTGTATCTGTCATCGTGGGAATATTACTGTAAGCATATGCCGTTGCCCGCGTATCATTGGATTCGTATAAATCATCTGAAGCGGCTGCGGACGCTGTCAGAGGCATACAAAGCATTACCATTGCCATACATATTGCAATTATTTTTTTCATATTCTTTATCTCCTTTAGTTTCAAAGTTTTCTTTTATAGGTCTGCTTGAGTAACATCGCTAATAGTTTATGGTTCTTTTCATTTTTATTTCTCCCTTCGGTATTCCTTAAAATTTACTGCGTCCAGTGTTTCCTTTATCTTATTTTCAGAAACACCATAAAATTTCAACTGCACAACACGATAGGCATCCTGAAAGGTTGCATAGGTCATGCTTTGGCCTTCCGCCTCAAATTCCGCACACATAACCACATCTCCACCCGCATTGACATATTAGAGGATGGCAACACGGTCATGTCCTGCTGATCATTTTGTGCACTCACTGCACCTGCCGCCAAAAAGACGACACAACAGCCCAGAGCCATCACTTGTGCAATGCGCCGTACTCTAAACTTTTTCATCTGCTTCTCCCCATTTTTAGATTTTTCAGGAAGCCTTTTCAAAATTACTGATCTCCCATACGATTTTTGTGCTATCCGTGTTGGATTCATACTTCTGTCTGGCCGCTTCTTCACTTGTGCCGTTGACTGACATATCCATTGCAATGGCCATGTATCGGTTCAACTCCGTCATGTCCGTCTCGATCCTAACGACCGTATCATCCTCTGACACATAATAAGTCTGCTCGACCGTCGCCATCATCGGTTCTTTCAGGCCGTATGATTCACTGACATTCACCTCGTATGTCGCCTTGTAGATTTTGACATCTTGCCCGTCCAGTTCGCCATCCTGCGCTTCCGCAAACTGAAGTTCGCATCCGTATCCTTCCGGATATTCGCGCGTGACCGTCTGCGTGACTTTGGTGCCGTCATTCTGTGTAATCATGGCCTTTATGCCTGTCGCCGTCTCCTCATAGGTGATCTCTTTGGTAAGCGGTTCTGCTCCGCCTGAAGCCGTAAACACCTGATGTTCCTTATAGGGATCCGCTGTCACCTCGCCTTTGCACACCACCACGCTCTCCTGACCGGATGCAACCGTGGTTGTGGTCTTTGCGTAATGATAACTCCCCTGATAAAACTCCTCTACGATACCCTCGATTCCCTGTTTTTTTGCGCTTTCCTGTTTGTTTTCGGTCTTCCCGCAGGCGGAAAGCAGGGAGAAACAGGCACAACCGATTAAAATAATTGTAAATGTTTTTTTCATATTCATAATCTCCAACAAAATTTTTTATGTTTACTCTGGAAGCACTTTGACTTCGCAACTATTCCCCAGCCATTCCTTCCAGAAATCATAGTTCTCCATATTTTTTTGTCTGTTTTCCTGTAAATCCTTCAACAGTTTATCATAGAGAATGCCTTCCTCATCAGAATATGATATCAACCATCCGCCGTCCGGATTATTTTCATCACAAAATTCAATTTGCTGCATGGCAATGATCATATAACCATGATCGGTACGGGCAACATTTCCTGCCACTTCCCATTTTGCCAACACAAACGCTGCCTCGTCGGTTTGTACAAGTGTTGGATAGGATTCTCGATAAACATCCGCGAGCTTTTGCAACTTTTCTAACTGCTCATCATCTTCAACAAGCATCCAATAATGATCGTTTTTTCCCTTTTCCCGAAAAACCCGAATCCCTGTTTCCTGATTTATCGTGACTTCCAGTGTCTCACTGATAGGAGCTACCGACAGTTTATCCGTATTCATAAATTCTTTCAGGGAGGATATCAGGGTGTCTTTGGCCGCATAAATCCCCATCACACCAAGGGAATCCTCCGAAACAAGATAATTCCTGCCTTCATATTCCTGTAAACTTGTTTGCCTGGGGTCTATTACAAAGATCTCTCCCGTCTTTTTATCACGTACGGACCACTGCCCCTTTAGCTCTTGCTCCTCCTGAATGATGAAATCGGCATTCTCCATCCGCTGAAGGTTCCCCTTTACTTCCATAAGCAGACTGTCGGCCAGCTTCACTCCTGACGTATGTACACGAACTTTGGAGGTGGTTTTCATTTTTTCAAAGACGCTTGACACATCCTCATTACAGCGCTGTAACTCTGCGCCGAAATCTTTTTTTCTTTTCCCTGATATATAATTTTCGTCTGCCAAATTCCCCGCCCCGTAATTTCTTGTGCCGGTTTTTGGGGTATATGCAGAAATTTTTGTCTGTATGGAATTTATCATAGAATACTCTCTCCTCACATTTTAATTTACCAGAATACTTTGACAAGGCCGTTTGTAAATCAAATTTACGAACAGCCTTGTCTAAAAATCATTACTACTCTATAAAATCAATCGTAATTCTCAAAATTTACAGTGTCACCTCAACACTTGCAGTACCTGAACTACCAACGGCGCTTCCTTCCAGTTTTACCATATACACCCCATCTGGTACGCTTGAAAGATCCATCGTATACGTATCGGACGAATAATTGGAATATTTGAGATTGATAGATGTTCCGCCGCTGACAGAGATCGGAATAAAGTATAATGTTCCTTGAACCAAATCTTTATTATTGTTGCGCGGCATATAAAATACTGCCGAAGATGGAGAAGATGTACTTTTTGAATATCTTCCAGTCAATGTATATGTTTTTTTAGAAGTGAATATATATGGACCATATGTATTGCCGGCTCTTGCAACGGAGTACTCTGCCTGCCCACCCTCAGAATTTACAGTCGCATCTTTTTGCAATCCACTTGCAAATACGGGGCTCAATCCACACATTGATAATGTTCCAATCATAATTAAAGCTGTTAAAATTTTTACTGTTCTTTTCATTTTCACTTTTTTCTCCCCCTTAACTTAAAATACTGTCTAATTATCTGCCTCTCCTCATTTCATAGATACTGTGATATGTGCCTGAATCCATCTCATTTTCCGCCCCTTAAAATTCTCAGCAGCCATTCCCAAAAATCTTCTTCGCTACTCATCATCATGGCATATACCTCCTTCCCGACACTTTCTGTCAGGTCAAGCATACCATAAAAACAACCAGCGCTGCCACACAAACGGCGTGAACGGTCGTTTTTATGCGTGAACGGTCAATATAAGTTCCACACAAAAATTTTCTCCTGACACATCAAAAGAAATCTCCCCTCCATTGGCGGAAACAGTTTCCATTACGCTCCTGATCCCGTAACCGTGTTCTCTCCTGTCCTTTTTCGTTGTCATGCTGCCCAGCCGGTCAACATCCACCTCCCACTCACAGGGATTTTGCAATTTGATCACCACACATTCCCTGTTTTGCAAAATCTGCAAACTGATGACTTTTTTGCAGTTGTTCAGGCGCAGACAGGCTTCTCTGGCATTGGATACGAGATTGCCAAAAATCGTGCAGAGGTCATAATCGGAAATCCCTATATTCTCCGGCAGACATCCCTCACAGACAAACACCATATCCTCGGTCATTTTCATTCGCTCCCCCGACAGCACTGCGTTGACAAATTCATTCCCCACATCGATCAACGGCAGTTGCCTGCGCTCCCACTCCTCTTCCATTTTCTCCAGATATTCCCGCGCCGCCTGCGGTTCTCCCCTGTCCAGACTGACCCGCAAAACCTCCAGATGATGCTTGATGTCATGCCGCATCCTCTGCACCTCGCGGATATGCTCCTTGAGGGAGCGATAATACGCTTTGGACGTCTCCATGTATCCGCTTTTTTCCAGACTCTCCCTATGATATTGTTTTTGCAGCACGTCCAGCCTCATCAAAAGGATTCCAAACAGACACACAAATTCCTTTAACACCAGACTCGTAATTTCATAAAAATCTTGCTCCACCACAGACGTCCCAACATTTATGGATCGTGTATACGCATCAATAAAGCCGCTACAAAATCCTACGACCAACCCCGCTAAATAATATACAGATGAAATGTTGCGTACAAAAAATATCCATTTGCTTTTTTTCCTTCGCAAAATCACCGCCAGCACGATCAGCAGCGCCAGAAGAATAACGTCAAGAATCACCGACTGCATACGATCTCCGGCACTGATCCACCCATGGCGCGCCGCAACAGACAAAAATGTTATGATAGGCCCGCTGAAGATTTCCATATAAAAACAGGAAAAAAAGAATTTTAAGATGTTTTCCCCCGCACGCCCCTGAAAAATCACAACTGTCAAAATAGCCTCAGCCATCAAATAAAATAGGATGGCATTATTTCCCAGACCGAACATGCTATCATAAAGCACCAGCACCGCATAAAGCGCTGCCATCATACAAATTCGCTTTTTACTCTGCACAAACTCCATATGCAGAATACCCCACATCCACAGCAGTATCTCTGCCAGATTCACTATCTGATGCATCACATTATACATAGCGCTCCCCTCCCAGCCATGCCGTTCTCACGAGATGCTTCCGATACTGCTCACAAAATTCCTTGCGCATACGCCTACTCAGAGGAACATGAATACCGCCTTCCAAGAGAACCTCTTTTTCAATGCGGTCCACCCGCGCCAAATTCACCAGATAACTCTTGTGGGTAAGGGAAAATCCGTATGCTTCCAATTCCTGTTCCCACTCTCCCAGACTTCTGTCGTCAAACAGCGGCTTTGCCGCTCCGTCCACAAACAAATAGACATACTTATCCTGCGCTTCCAGATAGAGAATATCTGAAAGCAAAACCGTCTGTTCTCCTGCCGCACCGTGAATCTGCACGCACCGATATTCTGCTCCCAAACGCTCCATGATCTGTTTCATCTTCTGCTCAAAACGCCCGTATTCCAGCGGCTTTGTCAAAAATCCGTACACCTGCCAGCCGAAAGCCTCCGGCATGGCCTCCTCATGGGACGAAATAAAGAGAATATGCGTGTCGCTTTTCTGCCGTTCCAGCAATTCCTTCACCCGTATGCCGTCCAATCCCTCCATCTCTACATCCAACAGCAGTATATCCGCCTGAAGCCCACACTCCAGATATGTCTGTCCATCTGCAAATTCCTCTATTTCGCAGTGTTCCTTCGCTTCCCGCAGTTTTGTTTCCTCCGCATAAAAGTTTCGGAAAAATCTGTCGCAATAATGATGTATGCGTTCACGGCTCCTCTGCTCGTCATCACAAATCGCAATTTTCAACAAAGTTTTCATAACGATTATCTCCCCATATCTGCTCCTTTTCTTTGTATCACGATTAGCTCTTTTCATTATATCAGTATCATTCAAAAAATTCTTTACAATGATCGTGCAAATTTATTGTAGGAAATTTATTTTGAGTGTAAATAATAAAAAAACCACGCAGCAGACCTCTTGATCCGCCGCGTGGTTTTCCTTTATTTTGCTCTTATTCCTTCCCTTCTTCCGCTTCCTCGATAAAATACAGTCGGGAAGCATAGTCCGGAAAATACCGCGCCTGATCGCTGTATCCGGTGCCGACAAACGCCTGATGGAGTTTGACCCCGTCGTACATGATACTGCCGCCGGAGCAGATATACTCTTCGGTCTCCCCGTCCATTTTGATCAGTTTCGCAAGCGTGTTGTGGATCAGGGAATCCTGCCGGATGTGGAACGGCGCGACCGTATTGACCAGATCGCCAAATTCCTTGATGTTGTACTTTTTCTTCTCGCCGAAGAACCGGTACGTCTTGTCAGGATCCAGCCCCTTCGCCTTGACTTTTGCGAACATCACGTTCGCCTGCGCCTCCCGCTGCGCCAGCAGCGCGATCGCCGTACTGCGGTCCTCGGAGACCACGGTCCACTGGTACTGGTTTCCTTCGGCCACGCGGTAGAACGCCCCGCGCTGCCATACACTGCGGTACTTCTTATATAAGGCGATCTGTTCTCTGATCTCGTCTTTTTCTTCTTTCGACGCGTCGCAGAGATTGCACTCGTACCCGAGCACGCCGAACGATGCGACGGCAAAGCGGGTCGCCAGAGGCGTGACGCGCAATGTCTGATGATTCGGGCAAGCCGATACATGAGCGCTCACAACAGACATGGGATAGCCGTAACTATACCCGTTCTGGATCGTCAGTCTGCTGATCGCGTCGGTGTTATCGCTAGCCCAGATTTGGGGAAAGTAGCATAACATCCCCAGATCGAAGCGGTTGCCGCCCGCGGCGCAGCCCTCAAACAGGATGTGCGGAAAACTTTCCGTCAGCGCCGCCGCCAAACGGTAGACGCCGCAGATATAGCGGTGCGCCACCTCCTGCTGCCGGTCTTTCGGCAGATATTGGGAATAGTAATCCGAAAAGATCCGGTTCATGTCCCACTTGACATAGGCGATATTCGCGCTGCCCAGCACCTCTTTCATCCGCTCCGTGATATAGGAAACGACCTCGGGATTGCAGAAATCCAGAATACGCTGGTTGCGTCCTTCGGAATGCGCCATGCCCGGGATCTCAATGCTCCACTCCGGGTGCGCCCGGTAAAGATCGCTGTTGGTATTGACCATCTCCGGCTCGATCCAGATGCCGAAGTCCAATCCGAGCGCGTTGATCTTTTTGCACAGCCCGTCAAGGCCGCCCGGCAGTTTCTTTTTGTTCGGCGTCCAGTCGCCGAGCGCGTGGCTGTCGTCGTTCCTCTCGCCGAACCATCCGTCGTCCATGACAAAGAGTTCCACGCCGACGTCCTTGCCTTCCTTCGCCAGTTTTACAAGACTGCTCTCGGAAATGTCAAAATAGGACGCCTCCCAGCTGTTCAGCAGCACCGGCCGCTCTTTGTACTTCCATTCGCCGCGCACGATATGTTCCCGAACGAACGCGTGCATATTGCGGCTCATGCCGCCGTGTCCCTGATGGGAAAACGTCATGACCGCTTCCGGCGCTTCAAACGACGCGCCCGGTTCCAGCGTAAACGCGAAGTTGGTCGGATTGATTCCCGCAACGATGCGCGTCTTTTCAAACGAATTGACTTCCGCGGCTTCGTAATGGTTGCCGCTGTATATCAGGTTGAAGCCGTAGCAGTCGCCGTTGTCCTCCGACGTCGTTTCCTCTCCCACCATGATGAACGGATTGGCGCGGCTGGAAGAACTTCCCGTATAGGACGCGTTGACGAACTTGCCCGCGCCAACGCGGGTATCGCAGCGTTTCATTTCTTTGGTCCATCCGCCGTGGAACGACGTAACGACATAGCCCGCGCCCATCAGGTCGAGCTGCGTGCTCATCAGCCGCGTCAGTTTTACCGTCTCGTCGGAACTGTTGATGAACTTTGCGCTCCTGCTGATCACATCACAATGCGCAAAGACATAATAACAGAGTTCCAGCGTAAAACCGTGGTTCTTATCCTTTAAGGTCACGGTCAGCTGTTCTACGTTTCCCGTATCGTCATAAGATCCCGGCAGCGTCTCAAACGCCTGTTTTCCTTCGCTCTTGTCCGCTTTGACAAACACAAAATCCGTCGTCGCGCTGCCGTCGGCACAGATCACCTCTACGAACGGCTCGCGGATATCCCCTTTTCCGTAGCCCGACATTTCCAGACACATGTCCTCGAGGGTAAACGCGAGATGTTCCTGATCGTAGGCGATCGTATTGCCCGGCGGAAACGCGTGTTTTTCCGCCAGGCTGTCAGGATCGACGATGTCGGTCTTCCTTCCGTAATAGAGATGCTCCAACTGTCCCGTTTCCAATACGCGGAAGCAGTAGGTCGTTGCGTCGGTATCCAGCCGGAAGAATTGATTGTTCTGATTTACGATCATCTCTTTCCTCCTAACGCATTGCGCCGCAATGCTTACGCTCTCTTCTGCTCGAGTTCTTTTGTGATCTCCTCGAGTTTTTCATCGGTCAGGCAGTAGAACTTCTTGTAGACCACAAAACCGATGATCAGTACGACGATCGGCAGGATCGTCATGGAACCGCGCAGACCGAGCCGCTGTCCGGAAGCAAGTTCCGTCAGTACGCCGGATTCGTCTCTCTTGATATTGAACACCGTCAGCACGATGGATGCGACAAAAGCGGAGATACCGCTGGCCAGTTTTACGACGAATGTCTGCATAGAGAAGATCACGGACTCGTCGCGGCGGCCGTTCTTGAGTTCGCCGTAGTCGACCGTATTTGCAAGGAAGACGGTGACGATGACGTTGAGCATACCGATCGCAGACATGATAAGGAATGCCGGGATCAGCAGCAGATATACGTTCGTAGAACCCGTTGCGGAAATGATCAGGATGATCACATAACCTGCCATCGCCATACCGAAGCATACGGAGAACAGTTTCATCGTGTTCATGAACTTACGGAACAGCGGGAACAGGATCATCATGGCAAGGATCTGGAACGCGCCGCCGCAGGTATTGAACAGCGTATAGTTGCCTTCCCAGCTTGCCGGGCTGAAATCGTACTTGAAGAAGTAGATCAGCAGGTTCTGCGTAATATAGAGCGCGGTATTGATCATGACGATCGCGATAACCATCGTCATCGCCTGATCGTTCTGGATCAGCGCCTTAAACATATCGCCGACGGAAGCGGAGTGCATTTCCACCGAAGATTTTTCCTTGATCGTCACGCAGGTGATCGTGATGAAGACCACGAACAGCACGGCAACGATCAGCGCGAAGAACTTGTAACCGACGCGCTCGTAATCTGCATCCGAACCGAACGCATGACCCAGAGCGGATACCGCCATGACCGTCACGATGGAGATCAGCGCGGAGCCGACGCCTGCGCAGGAACGCGCCAATGCGGAGAGGCCTTCTCTTTCCTTGCCCGCTTCCGTGAATGCCGGAACCATGGACCAGTACGGAATATCCATCATCGTATAGGTCACGCCCCAGATGATGTAAGTAGCGGCCGCGTAAGCGATCAGGCCGCCGCCCTTCAGGCTCGGCGGGCATGAAAACATCAGATAGAGCACGACGGCGTTTGTGATCGTACCGATAAACAGCCACGGACGGAAACGTCCCCAGCGCGTATTCGTCTTTGCAACGAGCACGCCCATGATCGGATCGTTGAACGCGTCAAACACGCGGGCAATCAAAAGGATCACGCCCATCGCAGCGGCGCTCACGCCCATGATATCCTGATAGTAATACAGGATATAAGATGCGGAGAGCATGTAGACCATATCCTTTCCTACGGCGCCAATACCGTAGGCGAATTTCTCCCCTCCTGAGAGTTTCTTTCTTTGTTCCATTTCTTTTCCTCCTGTTTCTCCTCTTTTTTAATTCTTGTTCTTGAGACCCATAGCGATCTCAACAACTTTATAAGCACCGTCGTATAAACCGACGGACTTGTTCAGTTTGATACTGTCGCACATCTCGCCGAGCAGCTGGTCGTCTTTTATGAACAGGTCGATCATCTGCAGGACGTGCGGGATATCCCGACATTCCAGCGTGCCGTCGCCCATCTCCGCAGAGTGGATCGCGCCCCACATCTCATGCTTGCCGACGCGTTTGATGAACAGTTTCGGCACCGGATAGAAGGCGAGTTCACTCGGCTTGGTCACAAGCACGTCCGCGCTCCTCATCAGGATATTCGTGCAGTAAACGGCTTCAAAGATATTCTCATGGTAGAACCCGTGGATACCGATCACGTCGCCGGTCAGCGCTTCTTCGGCGAAACGGCTCGTCTTCTCAAACTCGTTGAAGTGCTCGGTGGAGAGCGCCTTCATATCCGGAATCTCCTGAAGCAGGTAATCCCACACTTCCTTGTAATCGCCGATGTTGACGTAAAGCGCCGCTTTTTCCTGCAGGATCAGCGGAAGCAGATAGGAAATGATGGCGGCGAAGATCTCTCTCTGCGCGCCCGCGCCGCCGATCGTCAGAAGGAAGCGCATCGGCTTGCCGTTCGCCTTGCGTTCCATCCTTGCGTTGCAGTCCGACTCGATATTTGCGACCAGTTCATGATCGATATAATGTCCGGTATAGACCAAAGCGTCGTTTGGCATTTCCTTGCAGACCGCGTCGCCGTTCATGCCGTTGCAGATACGGTAGCCCATGTATGCGTTCTTGCACTGGATCGTATGCACGCTTCCCTCGGCAAAGTGCAGCGCCATCGGCCAGTTGTCCGGAATCGCGTTGACGACGTATTTCATGCCCGCGTGGATCGCCGCCTGCGCCGGCCAGACGTGCGTGCCGATCACCGGAATCTCCTTTGGCACGTTGCGGTAAACAGGAGCCATCAGTTCCGCGTTCTTCTGATCGGAAGCGTTATAGGACAGCGCGCGGAAGCCTTCGTAGTTCATCGGCTCCCAAACGAGTTTGTTGAACAGCCCGATCTTTGACAGCCGCGATCCCAGAGAATAGAGATCGTTCTGCGCGCTGATAACCTTGGTACAGGTCGTCTGCGGATAGCCGTTCAAGTCCATCCAATACGGCACATAGCCCATGGATCTTGCCGCGGAAGCCATCGCCATGGAAATGCGGTAATGGCCGAAGCCCATGCGGATGTTGCCCACGATCACGCCTTTTTGCGTATCGAACTTCTCCGGACTCTCCCCGTCTTCCAGCAGCACGTCGTAAACGCCCAGCGTATCGCCGATATGCGCGTTCTTACGGATGACGACCGGATAATTCACCTGCGAATCGTCGCCGTATTTCTTGGCGTACTTTTTCTTGGACTTCACCGCCTTGTTGTACACCTTGCTGCTCATCTCGTTTCCGAAGATCACCTTCGACTTTTCTTCCATTGTTTCATCCTCCCTTTTATTTATCGCTGCAGTCTACCTGCAGAGAAAGAGTGACCGGCTCCATGTCGCCGCAATAAAGTGTAATGCCGGCTTCGCCCTCTGTTCCCATGCTCCGTATATAGATCCCCGTCATGCCGCCGCGCAGCGGTACGGTCTTCGGGCCGATCACCGACACGGGGCCCGTCGTCTCGACGCGGACGGGTTCCTGAAAATAATACAGTTGATTGTTATGCTCGTCCGCCGCTTTCAGCCGGATCTCCGCCACGTCGTAAGTGATCCCTTCGCAAAGGACCGCGTGGTCGATCTCCGCCTCAAGATGCGCTTTCGTCATCGGCGTGCGGATGATGGACTTGACGACGCGCCCGCCTACGACCGCATCGAATCGGTACTGCTTGGACTCGCCGCCCCAGTCGCCGACATAGCGGTTGTAAAGCGCCACGGCCTCGCCCGGATCCATATGGTAAAACAGCACCAGACGCAGCGCCGCCCATACCAGCCCCGGCGTGATCTTCATGCCGTGGAGCGCGACCTGATTCATGCAGTAGCGAACCAGATCCCCCTGCTTCTTTGTCCATCCTTCTTCCTTCGTCATCATGTCGCCCACAAAATCGTCAAGCAGGATCGGCCCGTGGGCAAGGTGATGATAAGAAGACATCGACGGCATATATTCTTTGATCAGGATATTGTTCTTATACATCCGCACGCTCTCCGCGTTGGAGATCAGATAGGTCTCCCCGCGGTTGCAGGCGGGATGTTCGCCGATATCCATGGAAGAACTCAACTCCAGCACCGGCGTTTCTTCCTGCTGCGCCGCGTAAACGGCCGCCGCCGGTTTCGGATTGCGGAACATATCCATAACGCCGTGATAGCAGATCCGATCGCCGCTTCCGAAATCCTTGTGCGTGTTGTAATCGAACATGCACCAGCCGAAACTTCCGGCGATATCTTCCTGCCCCGCGACCGCGTCGAGGACGTTCGCATGGCGGATCATATGCTCCCTGCGGTGCTCCTCCCAGTCGAAAGCCTTCGTCGGATACATATGGCCGTTGTATTCGGAGATCAGGTACGGCTTCTCGACGTCGGACGTGACCTTGCTTTTCGGTTCGCATCCGGCGTTATCGCCGCTGTGGTAAAAATCATTGTAGGTGTAGACGTCTTCTAAGAGCTGGCTGTTCTTGATACAGCGCACGCCGCCCGTCTGACGGGTCGGATCCAGCCGGTGCGCGGCTTCGTTCGTCTTCCGATAAAATTCTTCGTGATCCGGCGACTCGTTGATCCGCACGCCCCAGAGGATGATCGACGGATGGTTCCGGTACTGCATGACCATGTCGCGGACGTTTTCGACCGCAATATCGCGCCACGCCTCGTCGCCGATATGCTGCCAGCCCGGAATTTCCGTAAAGACCAGAAGCCCCAGCCGGTCGCACTCGTCGATAAAATAAACGGACTGCGGATAATGGGACGTCCGCACGCTGTTGACCGCGAGTTCGTTCTTTAAGATCCGCGCGTCGAGCCGCTGCATACTCTCCGGCATCGCATAGCCAACGTAAGCGTAACTCTGGTGGCGGTTCAGGCCGCGGATCTTGACCTTTCTGCCGTTGAGATAAAAGCCGTCTTTTTTGAAGACCGCGTCGCGGAAGCCGACGGTCTGCCGATCCTCGTCCAGAACTTCGCCAAGGCTGACCAGTTGCGTCGTGATCTCGTAGACCGACGGGCTTTCGATATCCCAGACCGCGATATCGCGGACCACGGTCTTGAGTGCCGTGGAGGCCTGCGGCGTTTCCGCGATCAGGATATCGTCAAGATACTGGCGGATGCCGAGTTTTCCTTCTTTGGCAAGGCGCTGCGCCTGCTCCGAAAGCGTGATGTCGGATTCTAAGATACCGCCGACGCGCAGGGCCGCGATCTGTTCTTTGTCCATGCCCTGCGTCGAAACGCTCTCCGAAAACGACGGGCGCAGAAAAATATCTTCTATATAAGAAGGGTCTTTGCAGTCCAGATAAACGTCGCGGTAGATTCCGCCGTAGGTCATATAGTCGATCACATAGCCGAACGGCGGCTGGTTGATATCTTCTTTTGTGTTCACGCGCACGGTCAGAAGGTTTTCCTCACCGATCCTGAGTTTTTCGCTCAGATCCAGCGTGAACGCCGTATAGCCGCACTTGTGGTTTCCCACATGCTCGCCGTTGAGATAGACGTCGGCTTCATGGCCGACGGCGTCAAACGTCAGCAGGAGTTTTTTGCCCCGCCATCCCTCCGGCGCTTTGATGAGTTTCTGGTAGCAGCAGACCATCTGATAGATCTGCTCGTCGAAATAGTGGAACGGCGTCTCTTTACAGGTGTGCGGCAGATCGACCGTACAGCCTTCCTCCGCGCCCATCCGTTCCGTCAACATCGTTTCTTCAAACTGCGGGCTGAAACGCCAGCCCCTCATATAATAGGTACGACTCATGCCTTCTCCTTTTTTGCGCCAAGCGCCTACTCCCTTTCGATCACGATGCCGTCCACAAGGATCGTCACCAGTTCCTCCAACGCTTCCATATAAGAGATCCCGTTTTCGTCGAGTTCGCTTCCCATGATAAACCGCTCCGTCGCCGCTTCAAACGCGAGTTGAAACACCGTCTTGTTGACCGGACGCACCTTGCCCTGCCGCACGCCTTCGTCAAGCAGTTGCAGCGTCATCTCCCAGCCGTTTTCCAGCCGCTCCCGTATCCGCGTGTAAACCGTCGGATATTTGTCCTGCAACGTATAAAAATGGGTGAAGTCCCACGAATGATAAACTTCCGGCATCACGCCGAGGATCCTGCGGATCTTGTCTACCAGAGAAAGGGACGGATCCTGCACGACCGCCGCCTCGCTTTCTTTGATATGATCGAAAACATGATCCACCATCGCGAGCATGAGTTGCGTTTTGTCGCGGAAAACGGTATAGATCGTCTTCTTGCTCATACTCAGTTCCGCCGCAACGTCGTCCATGGTGAATTTGATCCCCTGTTTGCCGACAACGCGAAGCGCCCCTTCTACAATATGCTGCCTCATTCTTTTCCCCCGTATGTCTGAGTTTTCCAGAGAAAACCGAAATTCCTTTTTCCGTTTCCTCTATTGTAACATTGCTATTTACGGCGTTCAACACAGCATATATACCAAATTCCCCTCGCTCTTTTTGTTATTTTTTCCCTTTTTCCCTTGATTTTTATGCAAACTGACCGAATTTTTTTCGGCGGCGTTTTTTTCTCCCTGTCCCGCTCCGGCATTATCTGATATATTGCACAATTCGGCAGTTCTTGTTTTGTGCAATATGCTAGTCCCGTTTTTCTGTCCATTGGTTGTTCTGCTCGAAAAACGCCCGATTTTTGTAGTATTTGCACAATTTTATTTTATTTTTTTGTTGACATTGAATATGCGTGGTGCTATACTAAGACCATCAAAGGGAAAGGAGGAAAAAGATATGAACAACAATGTCATCGGAAATTCAGTTTACAGTTTATATGCTGACTATCTGAGTTTCAACAAAGCACGGGTTGCAAACCATGAAGAACCTGTTTCCTTTATCAACTACGCGTTCGGCAGATTTTAAGGCAGGCCGACGCACATCAGCAGATTTACAAAGGAGGTAACAACAATGGAATTTCAGGATAATTTTGGACGCGTGATCGCAGATTACACGAGATATGTGGAGGCGCAGGAAAGAAACGGTAAAGACGCAGTATCATTCTTCAAGTATGCTTTTGGCAACCTGTAAGATTGCCAAAAGCATTTTCTTTAGATACGCATCAGAGGAAAGCACGGCGGGGCCGCGCTTATTTTTTTTCTTTTTAGAGGGTCGCGATGAAGCGGCGGAACGCTTCGAGCCCTTTTTCATCGCACTTGAAGACGCCCGCGTCTTCCAATACCCGGCAGAAGACCTTTCCGACTTCCTGCTGCAGCACTTCTTCGACGTTTGACGCGTCGATCGTCTTTCCCTGCTTTTTGTATTCTTCGAGTACGCCCTCGATCCAGTCGGCGTGTTTCTGTAAATCTTCCCTGCCGCGGACATCCCCGCCGTTTACGATACAGTCCGCGAGATCTTCCATCTCTTTTTTCAGGCGCGACGGCAGCACCGCGAGCCCCATGACCTCGATCAGGCCGATGTTCTCTTTCTTGATGTGGTGCAGTTCCTCATGCGGATGGTAGACGCCGAGCGGATGCTCCTCGGTCGTGATGTTGTTGCGCAGCGCGAGGTCGAGTTCGTAGCAATTTCCGCGCTTTCTTGCGATCGGCGTGATCGTATTGTGCTTCTCGCCGTCGGTCTCGGCAAAAACAAACGCGTCCTCGTCGGTATAGCCGCGCCAGCAGGATAAGATATGATCCGCCAGATCGATGATCCGCTTCTCGTCCGGAGAAGACAGCCGGATCACGGACAGCGGCCATTTGACGATCCCCGCCTGCACATCCTCATAGCCCGGCACCGTAAACGTTTCGATCACCGGCGCTTTTTCCATCGCAAACGTATAGTGCCCGCCCTGAAAATGGTCGTGGCTTAGGATGGAGCCGCCGACGATCGGCAGATCCGCGTTGGAACCGAGAAAATAATGCGGGAACATACGGATAAAATCAAACAGTTTGACGAACGTCGCGCGTTCGATCTTCATCGGCGTATGGCAGCCGTTAAAGACGATGCAGTGTTCGTTGTAATACACATACGGCGAATACTGAAAGCCCCACTTGCTGTCGTTGATCGTGATCGGGATGATCCTGTGGTTCTCCCGCGCCGGATGGTTCGTCCGTCCGGCGTACCCCTCGTTTTCCATGCAGAGCTGGCACTTCGGATACGCCGACTGCTTTGCGTTCTTTGCGGCCGCGATCGCTTTCGGATCCTTTTCCGGCTTGGAGAGATTGATCGTGATATCCAGCGTGCCGTAATCGGTCTCCACCGTCCATTTTTTGTCTTTCCTGACGCGGTAACGGCGGATGTAATCGCAGTCCTGGCTCAGTTTGTAGAAATAATCGGTCGCTTCCTGCGCGGAACGCTCATAAGCCTGAAAGAACTTCTCCTGCACCTGCGAAGGCCGCGGCATCAGGCAGTTCATGAGTTTCGTGTCAAACAGATCCCGATAAACGACGCTGTCCTCGATCAGCCCGCGCGCCACCGCTTCATCCAGAAGATCGGCCAGCACGTCTTCCAGCACGATGTCCGACAGATCGCAGTCCGGATCCGTATATTCGTCCTCCCCCATGACTTCAAGCAAGAGATTTGTCGTATAGATCCTCTCGCACTCCGGCGTCAGTCCCGTGTCGATCCCGTACTGCACCAGTTTTTTGATACTCTCCTGCAACATAACTTGCCCTCCCTTTTTCTTTTATAGATACCGCACGATGATGACTACCGTACTGATCAGAAGCACAATAGCCGTCGCCGGAAACATCTTCAGGCAGTAATCCTTCCATGTGATCTCGTGTCCGGCGCGTCCGGCAACGGAAATGCCGACCACGTTGGCGCTCGCGCCGATTGGCGTCGCGCTTCCGCCGATGTCCGTTCCCATGGACAGCGACCATGCCAGCACGTCAAGCGGCATGCCCGTCGCGGCGGAAAGGCTCCGGATGACCGGAATCATGGTCGCGGAAAACGGGATGTTATCCACGAACGCGCTGGCCAGCGCAGAGATCCAGATGATGATGACCACCATAAGCGCGTGCTTGCCCGCGCTCCAGATCTGAATATAAGAAGCCACCACTTCCAGCACGCCGGTCTCCTCGAGGCCGCCCACGACCACGAACAGCCCGATAAAGAACATCAGCGTCTTATAATCCACGCGCTTTAAGAGTTCTCCCGCCAGACGTCCGGAAGCCAGCAGCGTCAGCACCGCGATGATCGCGCCGATAAACGCAACGCTCAGTCCGGTGGACGCGTGCGTCACAAGCAGAACGACCGCCAGAAGGAAGATCGCGGTATGTACGGCAAAGCCGGTCTTGCTGACGATCGCGCTCGCAGGATCCGGCAGCGTCTCAATGTCGATCGGCGCCTGCCCGCTGTATTCCTTTCTGTAAATCAGGAAGAAATAGAGAAGGATCGCCGCCATGGAGATCACCGCGATCAGGCCGGTATTCGTCAAAAAGTCCGCAAAGGTATAGTGCAGCGACGTACCGATGATGATGTTGGGCGGATCGCCGCACATGGTCGCGGAGCCGCCGAGATTGGCGCAGAAGACCTCCGCCATGATCATCGGCACCGGATGAAACTTCAAAAGCTGCGACAGTTCGATCGTCACGGCCGCCAGAAACAGGATGACCGTAATGCTGTCGATAAACATCGCCAGTACAAAGGACATCGCCATGAACGCGATCAGAAGCGGCATCGGACGGTACCGGACCATCTTTGCGATCCGCATACAGAGCCAGTGGAAAAAGCCGACGCGCGCCATTCCCTCGACCATGATCATCATGCCGAGGATGAAGATGATCGTCTCCCAGTTGATACCCATGGAACTTTCCGCGGTCTCGCCCGCGGCATGCCAAAACCCCAAAGTAAAGATACTGCGCAGATTGAGGACCTCCCATACGGCGTCCATATCGCGCATACAGATGCCGAACACCCCGATCAGCGTCGCGAGGCCGCAGCCCAGCGTCACCAGATGCCGCTCGATCTTATCCATTACGATCAGCACGAACATGGCAACAAAGATCACTACCGCTACAATTCCAGCCATTTTTCCTTCTCCCGTCTTTTGTATTTTCTTTTATTGTACTAGATTTTACTCTGTTTGTCTTACTTTTTTTCAAAAACACAGACCAATCCCGTGGATCAGAAGCGCCGCCGCCCATGCGATCACGCATTGCCAGACGACCACGCCGAACGCCCACAGTCCCCCAAGTTCCCTGCGGATCGAAGCGACCGCCGCAATGCACGGCGTATAGAGCAGGCTGAACACCAGAAGGCTCGCCGCCGACAGGGGCGTAAGCGCCGCCGCGACGCCGCCTGAGGCGCCAAAGAGGATCTCCAATGTGGAGACCACGCTCTCCTTTGCCATAAAACCGCTGAGCAGCGAGGTGCAGATCCGCCAGTCGCCGAGCCCGAGCGGCCGGAACACCGGCACGAGCAGTCCCGCGACGCCGGCGAGGATACTCTGCGAAGAATCCTCGACCAGATTAAAATGCAGATCGAAACTCTGCAAAAACCACACGAGGATCGTGGCGATCAGGATGACGCTGAACGCGCGCTGAAGGAAATCCTTCGCCTTCTCCCAGAGCAGCTGCGCCACGTTGCGCAGCCCCGGCAGCCGGTAGTTCGGCAGTTCCATGACAAACGGGACGGCCTCGCCGCGGAACAGCGTCGCCCGATAGACAAACGCCACGAGGATCCCGACCGCGATCCCGAGAAGGTAGAGCCCCGCCATGACCAGCCCGCCCCGCTTCGGGAAGAACGCGTTGACAAAAAACGCGTAGATCGGCAGTTTCGCGCTGCAGCTCATGAACGGCGTCATTAAGATCGTCATGCGGCGGTCGCGCTCGCTCGGCAGCGTCCTTGTGGACATAACCGCGGGCACCGTACAGCCGAATCCGATCAGCATCGGCACGATACTGCGGCCCGACAGGCCGATCCGCCGCAGGAGTTTGTCCATGAAAAACGCCACGCGCGCAATGTAGCCGCTGTCCTCGAGCAGCGAGAGGAACAAAAACAAAACGACGATGATCGGCAGGAAACTCAGCACGCTTCCGACGCCCGCAAAAATGCCGTCCACGACGAGAGAACGGAGCGTCGGGTTGACGTCCGCCGCCTCCATGCCAAGTTCCGCCGCCGCGCTCAGCGCATCCACGCCGCGCTCGAGCCATTCCTGCAAAAACGCGCCGATCACGTTGAACGTCAGATAAAAGATCAGCACCATAATAACGGCAAACATCGGAAGCGCCGTGTATTTTCCGGTCAGCACGGCGTCGATCCGGCGGCTGCGGATATGCTCGCGGCTCTCTTTCGGCTTCTGCACCGTTTCCCGGCAGACCTTATGTATGAAGGAAAAGCGCATGTCGGCGATCGCCGCGCTGCGGTCGAGACCCCTCTCCTTTTCCATCTGAAGCACGATATGCTCCAGCATCTCTTTTTCATTGTCGTCCAACGCCAGTTGTTCCCGCACCAGTTCGTCGCCCTCGATCAGTTTTCCGGCGGCAAAGCGGACCGGCAGGCCGACCAGCGCGGCGTGATCCTCGATCAGGTGGACAACGGCGTGCAGACAGCGGTGCACCGCGCCGTTATGGTCTTTTTCATCGCAGAAATCCTGACGCAGCGGCCGCTCCTGATAGTGCGCCACATGCACGGCGTGTCGGATCAGTTCGTCCACGCCTTCGTTTTTTGCGGCGGAGATCGGAATGACCGGAACGCCGAGCATCTCCTCCATCGCGTTGACGTCGACGGAACCGCCGTTGCCGCGCATCTCGTCCATCATGTTCAGCGCGACGACCATCGGCAGATTCATCTCCAACAGCTGCATGGTCAGATAGAGGTTGCGCTCGATGTTGGTGGCGTCGATGATATTGATGATCGCGTGCGGCTTTTCCTGCAGGACGAAATTGCGGGAGACGATCTCCTCGCTGCTGTACGGCGACATCGAATAGATCCCCGGCAGATCGGTGACGAGCGTGTTTTTATGCCCGCGGATATTGCCGTCCTTGCGGTCCACCGTCACGCCCGGAAAATTCCCGACGTGCTGGTTTGCGCCGGTCAGCTGGTTGAACAGCGTCGTCTTCCCGCAGTTCTGGTTGCCAACGAGCGCGAAGCGCAGCACCGTCTCCTCCGGCAGCGGGTCGCCCTCGCCCTTCGCGTGATAGCGGCCTTCCTCGCCGAGTCCCGGATGTTCCCGCTTTGGCTTCGCCGCGGCCTGTACGTCTTTTGCATTTCTTTGCTTTGCAGCGCCCTGTATGTCCTTTGCCGCCCTTTGCTCTGCCGGGCCGACCTCGATCTGCGCGCCTTCTTCCAGACGCAGCGTCAGTTCGTATCCCTGAATCCGCAGTTCCATCGGGTCGCCCATCGGCGCAAGTTTGACCAGCGTCGCTTCCTCGCCCGGGATCACGCCCATGTCCAGAAAGTGCTGGCGCAGCCCGCCGCTGCCGCCGACGCTGATGATCTTAACGGTTTCTCCGATATGGATCTGATCTAATGTCATTGGTCTTTCCCACCTTCATTCGTATCGTCTTCGCAAAGCAGTCCGAGATGTTCCATCGCCAGATAAATGCCGTCGTGAAAGATATCCGCGGTCACATAGTCCGCCATCGCAAGGATCTCTTTTCTCGCGTTGCCCATCGCCACACCAGTTCCGGCATAGGAAAGCATCTGCGCGTCGTTCAGCCCGTCGCCGAACGCCACCGCGCGCGACTGCGGCAGGCCGTAATACGCCATCACGGCGGCCATGCCCGTCGATTTGTCCACGCCCGCCTTCGTGATCTCGCCGCTGTGCGGATCCGGCCCCGTGAAACTGTTCTGCTCCACATGGAAATACGGGCCGAGCGCGGCCTGCACCTCGTCCACGGTCTCCGGCACGAAATTGTAAAACAGTTTTTCTACGTCGTGCCTTCCGTGCAGATCGTCCACGATCTCAAAGAAGCGCATATTGGTCTCCGTCACTTTTTTGGAAGCGCCGAGCGCGACAAAGCGCTGCCGCGTCTTTTCCCAGCCTTCTTTTGTGCAGAGGCTTCCCGCCGCGGTCTGAAGGCCGTAACTGCAATCCTTCGTTTCAAAATAACGGAGGAAACGCTCGACCTGTTCCTCCTCCATCAGGCTGCGGAAGATCACGTCCTCTCCTACCCAGACTTCCGCGCCCGCCACCGCCACGACGCCGTCGAAGCCGAGTTCGAGCAGTTCCGGAAGGATCTGGCTCTTTGTGCGCCCCGTACATAAGAACCGCTTATGCCCGATCCTTCCCGCCTCGCGCAGCGCCTTTTTGGTTGTTTCCGACACGTTGCCGTAGGAATCGACCAGCGTGCCGTCGATATCAAAAAACAGTACCGATCTCATCTTGTGTTCCTTATTTGTCCTTGAGCGCCCGATAGGAATTGAGATATGCGCTCCGTTCCGCCTTCGCCGCAGCCGCGGAAAGCGGCAGAATGTTGTTCCTTGCGCCGAGGAACGCCGCCTGACAGCCTTTTTCCAGAATCCTCGCGGCCGCATCACGTTCTTCCGGATCGTCCAGAAGGATCCTCGCGCCATCACCGCGGATCAGCACGGCGCTGCACTCCTGCGGCGGCACCTCCGCCACATGCCACGCGTCTTCCGAAGAAAAACACGGCACATATGTGCCGACCACCATAGCCATATCGTCGAGATACGGCGGCAGGTCATCCTCGCGGCGGCTCATCTTTTTTGTGAAAGCGAACGGGTCTTCCCGATGGAGCCGTTCCGGAGATATCCCCGTCCACGCCTCATACATCCGCCCCGCCATGCGCTCCAGCGTGCGGATCCCGTCAAAGACTTCCGTCTCGTTAAAGCCCATGCAGACCGCCCCGTGGCAGCGCAGCAAAAACGCGTCGCTGTCCGGATATTCATACAAAGTCTTGCGGAACGCCTTTTCCAGTTCCGGCGTGCCCGAAAGCGCGTAATTTACGCACGGCACGAGCGTGCCGAGATCCTTGCGTTCCTCCTCGTCAACGATCGTCGTCTGCCCTATGATACTCAGCGCCGACGCGTTCGGCTGGTGCGTGTGGATGATGAACCGCTTGGCGGGGCGCTCCTCGTAGACCGCGCGGTGGATGCCGACCTCGCTGGACGGCTTGTTGTCCCCGACATAGGTCTTATCGAGCACCGAACAGATCACAAGATCGTCCGGCGTCAGGAGCCGGTAATCCTTTCCGCTCGGCGTGATGACAAACTGCGTCGGCGAGATCCGCGCGCTGATATTTCCGTAGGTCCTTACGATCATGCCGCTTTCCATCAGCCGGAGCCCCGCCCTGATCACAATTTCCCTCGCTTCGTCTAAGGTATAGTAGTCGATCTCCATCTGCATAACGTCAAACCTCGCTGCTGCCGTTCTGTTCCTGAAGCAGTTGATAAATTGTGATCCGCATCAGTTCGTTTTTCTGCATTCCGAAGAACGTACAGCCGTAATTATAACCGTTCTCGACTTCTTCCGCGCGCACGATCTTTAAGTACGCCTTAATGCTCTCTTTCGTCCACAGCAGAAGATCCGCTTCATAGCAGTCGCCAATCAGCAGCTGCTCCGACGTGAAAAAGCCCACGCCGTCGCGGCTGACGTTGATGATCTCCGCGTCCACCGTCAGCGCTTCCTCCCGTTGTATCATGTGCAGTTGTATCCTGCCGCCCAACTGCGTCCTTTTGGACGCCCTCTTTTCTTCCTGCATATCCTTCCCTCTTTTCGTTGTCTGCCGCAGCAGATCCATATACTGTTTTATTATAGCACAGCGTCCGTATAAATTCTATGGGTATTTCCCGCGCGGTTTATGCTACAATACAAGGAAAGGAAGGTACAACGAAAAACGACGCAAAACAAGGGAGGTTTTTATGGACGACACGATCCTGTTATTATCGACGGGCTGCGGCAGCATCAAGGGGCTGGACTGCGGCTCTTTTGTCAAATTCCTCGGCGTGCCTTACGCCACGGCGCAGCGTTTTGCCTACGCAAAGCCCGTGCGCTCATGGGAAGGGACGCTTGACGCCACGCGCTACGGCAAGGTCTGCGTGCAGAAACGCGTCTGGTACGAACATCTCGAGGTGCCCGAGCGCCGCTTTTATTATAAGGAATTTCGGGAGGGGCAGGAATTTTCTTACAGCGAGGACTGCCTCAACCTCAATATCTTCGCCCCGAAGGAAGACGGCCCGCATCCGGTCCTCGTCTTCATCCACGGCGGCGGCTTCGACTCCGGCTCCAACTACGACGGCGCGATCACCGGCGAACATTACGCCAAAAAGGGCGTGGTCTTTGTCTCCATCAATTACCGCGTCGGCGTGTTCGGCTACCTGACCCACGAGGAAATCAAAAACGCCTGCGGGCACGAGGGCAATTTCGGCCTCTACGACCAGTTCACGGCGCTGCAGTGGATCAAAGAAAACATCAAAGATTACGGCGGCGACCCCGGCCGGATCACCGTGATGGGACAGAGCGCGGGCGCGATCTCCATCCAGTACCTCTGCCTGAGCGAAAAATGCCGCGGGCTTTTTCAGCGCGCGATCATGCTGTCCGGCGGCGGCCTGTTCCCAAAATTCGCGCTGCCGCGTCCGGCGGAGACGACGCGGGAATACTGGCTGGATCTCATGCAGACGGCGGGCGCGAAAACCTTTGAGGACTTCCGCCGGATGGACGCAAAGCAGATCTTCACCGCGTGGGAAGAAGTCAAGGCCCGCCGGAAGGACAATATGTTCAACACGATGCCGGTCGTGGATCACGACCTGATCAGCGCGCCGGTCGACGAACTCATCCGCCATCCGCTCCCGCTGGATTATATGATCGGCTACACCAACAACGATATGTACGCGGTGCTCATGGGCCCGATCGCCCACCGCTACGCCAAAGACAACGGCGCTTATCTGTATTATTTTGACATCGACGCGCCCGGCGACGACAACAACGGCGCGTTCCACAGCGCGGATCTGCGCTATGTCTTCGGCACGCTCGACCAAAGCCACCGCCCGTACCGCGACAGCGACCGCAGAGTTTCCGCAATGATGATCGACTACATCCGCCGCTTCGCAGAGACCGGCGACCCGAACGGGGCGGATCTGCCGCATTGGGACAAAGGCGGCAAAAAGGCGCTGCATCTGACCGAAGACCCGAAAAAGATCGGCATGGCCGCCGCGCCGAAACTGAAACTGCTGTTCAACACGCTTACCAAAGGAGATCCCAAATAATGAAATTCCGACATAACTTCACCCTGATCGACGACCAAAAGACCTGCCGCGTCTACCGTTCCGGCGCGACAAGGGTCCGACTGGATTTTATGGAACATATGCTGCGCGTCGCCGTCCTGCGCGACGGCGAACCCCTGACGCCGACTTATACCGTGCGTCCGCGCCTTCCGCAGGATCCGCCTGCGGGCGGCGGCCTCGCGCCGTTTCCCGCGTGCGGGCGCGACAAACTCAGCACCGAAGGCCTTGCGCTTACCGCGCCAAAGATCGACGACAGAGCAGACGGCTTCTCCTTTTCGATCGCGGACGTAAACATCTCCGTCTCCCTGCTCAACTTCAGCATGAGGCTGGAAAAAGACGGGCGGCTCCTCTACCGCGACCGCGATTATCTCGCGTATAATTTTGACCACGAATACGGCGCGGGCAGCGTCCACTTCATCAGCCGCGAAGAAGACGAGCGCATCTTCGGCCTCGGCGACAAGACCGGCCCCGTGAACAAAAACAAGCGCCGCTACCGCATGGCCGCGTCCGACGCGATGGGCTTCGACGCCCGCAGTTCCGATCCCCTCTACAAGCAGCTGCCGTTTTACATCTGCGAAAACTCCTGCGGCGCGTACGGGATCTATTACGATACGTACAGCAACGGGGAAATGGACTTCGGACAGGAGATCAACAACTACTACGCGCCGTTCAAGTCTTTTCGCTGCGAGGAAGAAAACCTCGTGTTCTACCTGATGTTCGGCACGGTGCCCGAGATCGTCAGCGCGTTTTCCCGTCTCTGCGGCCCGCTGCTCTTTCCGCCGCGCTGGACCTTCGCCTACGCCGGAAGCACGATGTCCTATACCGACGCTGAGGACGCCGACCAAAAACTGCGCCGCTTTATCGAACTCTGCGAGGAATACGGACTGCATCCCGGCGGTTTTTATCTTTCGAGCGGCTACACGCAGATCGGCCAAAAGCGCTATGTCTTCCACTGGAACACCGACAAGATCCCTTCGCCGGAAGGCCTTGCCGCGCATTTTGCCGCGCACGGCGTCGAGTTCTTCCCGAACGTCAAACCCGCGTTCCTGACCGGACATCCTTTGTATCAAAAGATCGCGGAAAAAGGCTGGTTCCTGCACTATGAAGACGGCACGCCCGCCGTGTTCCCTTTCTGGGACGATTACGGAAGTTATCTGGATTTTACCCATCCGGACGCCTACGCGTTCTGGACGGCCTGCGTGAAAGAACAGCTGGTCGACAAGGGATACCGCAATATCTGGAACGATAACAACGAATACGACGTCACGGATAAAGAGGTCTACGCCCACGGATGGGACGGCCCCGTGCGGGCGCACCTGATCCGCCCGCTGTTCTCCTTTTTGATGACGATGGCGAGCCTTGCCGCGCAGGATCAGACGAAGCGCACGGTCTCCGTTTCCCGCTGCGGGATCGGCGGGCTGCCGCGGATCGCGACGACCTGGACCGGCGACAACCATACGGGTTTTGAGGATTTCCGCTACAACCACCGCATGGCCATGACGATGTCGCTTTCGGGCTTTTTCAACTTCGGGCAGGACATCGGCGGCTTCGCGGGCCCGCGGCCGGACGAAGAGTTGTTCCTGCGCTGGATCCAGTACGGGATCTTTACGCCGCGCTTCGTCCTTCACTCGTGGAATCCGGACGACACCTCCACCATGCCGTGGCTCTATCCCGAGAAACTTCCGGCGGTACAGCGGCTGTTCGCCCTGCGCAACGCCCTCGTCCCGTATCTCTATAACGAGGTCTACCGTAGCGTCCTTTGCCACGAGCCCGTGATCTATCCGGTCTTCTTAAAAGAGAAGGGCTTCGATACCGAAAGCGATGCGTTCTTTTTCGGCGACCATATGCTTGCCGCTCCGGTGTTCGACCGCGGCGCTTCTTCCGTCTCCCTCACGCTTCCGCAGACAGGCGGCGGGTGGTACCGCGGCGCGCCGCCGGAAGATGCGACAGTCCTTGCCGGAGAACTCCTGACGGGAGAGGTCAGCGCCGATTGCGCGCCGGAAGACCTTCCGGTCTTTTTCATCCGCGCCGGATCCGTGATCCCGTGGGCGCAGGATTCCGCCGCGGCAGGACAGCGCGCGCACGATCTGCGCTTCTGCGTCTATCCGCTGAACGAAGGAAACTTTTCCTATACTTTTTTAGACGACGACGGGATTTCATGGCTGTCCGAAGACAACAAAACGACGATCCGTTTTTCGGCGGAATGCGATCAGACAACGGTCCGCGTGAGCGTGACCGGCGCGCAAGACCTGACGATCCTCCTTGCGGATCCTTTGCAGCGCAGGCTCGACGTGCGCTATCTTTAAGCGCCTACATCCACGCGTAATGCGCGAGCAGACCAAGCACAAGAAGATGAAGGGGATAAAACGCATAACAGGCATAGGAGAACGCCGGAGAAACTTTCCGGCGTTTTCCGTTGTAAAGCCAGATCGGGATCAGCGCCAGCACCGCAAAGCCCTGCTCCGGAAACTCAAATTCCATTCCCAGAAACGTAAACGGAAAGACAAGGCCGCCGATCATATAGCCGTTGATCGCGATCATGCCGATCAGCTGCACCGCGGCGGCAAGCGGGTTTTTGCCGATTCGTTTTGCCGCGTAAAACAGCAGCGTCATCCACACGCCGTAACCGCCGTAATCCACAAATGTGACCGCGCCGATCAAAAAGCCCAAAACGGCGGCGGCAAGCGCCGTCAGGATACGCACGGCAGCACCTTTGCCGCGGCTCTTTTCCAGCCACGACATCAAAAGCAGGGAAATGCAGAACGTAAACAGCACGTTCTGATGGAACGGATAAAACCAGCCGCCCTCCGCGGCCAGATCAAACGGCAGTTCCGAGAGCAGCGCAAAGAGCAGCATACGCCGCAGATAGCGCTTCCGGTCGCCCGTATGGAAAAACCCTTCGACGATCTGGAACGAAAAAATAGGAAACGCCAGCCGTCCCACATAGGTCAGCCAGGGATATCCCGGCAGCAGCGTTCCCCACAAATGATCGCAGAACATCAGAGCCATGGCGAGGATCTTCAACTGCCATGCGTCCAGACATCCCTTTTGTTTCATACTCTTTTCTCCCATGTCTTAAAAGATATCCAATTCCACCGGACAGTGGTCGGATCCCATAATGTCCGTGTGTATCTTCGCGTCGCTGATCTGCTCGCGCAGCCGGTCGGAAACGATGAAATAGTCGATCCGCCATCCGGCGTTGTTCTCTCTGGCGCGGAAGCGGTACGACCACCACGAATAGATCTGCTCGCGGTCCGGATAGAGATAGCGGAACGTATCGGTAAAGCCCGCGGAAAGGATCGCGCTCATCTTGCCCCTCTCCTCGTCGGTAAATCCCGCGTTGTGCCGGTTGCTCTTTGGATTTTTCAGGTCGATCTCCTGATGCGCGACATTCAGATCGCCGCAGAAGATGACCGGCTTTTTTTCGTCCAGCGAGCGGATATAGGCAAGGAATGCGTCTTCCCAGACCATGCGGTAGTCCAGACGCTCCAACTGCTGCTTGGCGTTCGGGGTATAGACGGTCACAAGATAAAACTGCGGAAATTCCAGCGTGATCACGCGCCCCTCGGTATCGTGCTCCGAGATCCCGAGGCCGTAAGAGACCGACAGCGGTTCTTCTTTTGTGAAGACCGCCGTCCCGCTGTACCCTTTTTTCTGCGCATAATTCCAATATTGATGATAGCCGGGGAGTTCCAATTCGATCTGCCCCTCCTGCAGTTTCGTCTCCTGCAGGCAGAAAACGTCCGCGTCCATCGCGCCAAACACGTCCATAAAGCCTTTGCCCACGCAGGCGCGGATCCCGTTGACGTTCCATGAGATCAGTTTCATGTATCGCTCCTTTTTACAGATAACAGCCCTCGTCGACCATGCGCTTCAGATCGAATTTTGCAAGATCGAAGCAATAGAGGACTTTTTCGGAAAACTCGCCGCACTCGCCGCGCTTGATCATATCGTAGGCGGTGTCCAGCGCAAACGCGCTCTTGTAGACCCTCTTGCTGACCAGCGCGTCAAAGCAGTCCGCCACCGCGACGACCTGCGCCCAGATCGGGATCTCCTCTCCGGCCAGTCCGTCCGGATAGCCCTTGCCGTCATATTTCTCATGATGCCAGCGGCAGATCTCGTAGCAGTAACGGTAAAACTCGTTATCGTCCTGCTTGAACTTTTCAAGGATCTCGCAGCCGTAGGTCGTGTGCTTTTTCATCTGATCAAATTCGTCTTTGGTCAGTTTGCCCGGCTTGTTTAAGATCATGTCCGGAATCGCGATCTTGCCTACATCGTGCAGTGCCGCCGCCTGTGAGATCATCTCGATCATCTCGTCGGTCAGATGATACTCCGGATAGGACGTCTTCATATAGCGCAGGATCGCGCGCGTAATGCCCGTCACGCGCTGGATATGCTCGCCGCTTTCGCTGCTGCGGAACTCGACGACGGAACCCAAGGCGTTGATCAGAAATTCGTTGTTCTTTTCGAGTTTTTCTCGGCTTGCTTTCAACTCCTGCGTCCGGATCTCCAATTCGCGTTCGATCTCGCCGCGGCTTCTGTACTGCTCGATCAGGTTCTGCGCCCGCCGCATGACGACCTGCGGCGCGAAAGGCTTGTAGATCACGTCGGCCGCGCCGTATTCATACGCCTTGACGTCGCTCTCGATCGTCGCCTCGCCCGTCACCATGATGACCGGAATCCGGTCGGTCAGCCCTTCCTTTGTCATGTACCGCAGTACGTCGATACCGGTCTTTTTCGGCATCATCAGATCCAGAAAGATCACGGAAATCTCCTCGCCCTCGCTCCGGATCATCTCGATCGCTTCTTCACCGTCCGCCGCCTCCAGCGTCTCGTACTGCTCTTCAAAAATATCTTTCAGGATATCCCTGTTGATCTCCACATCATCCGCGATCAATATCTTGCTGCCCATATTTGTATTTTTCCTCCTCTTCCCTCTCATAGTGCAGGATCGCCGCCGTCACGCGCTCGTATTCTTCCTGCATGGCTTTTCTTGCCGCCGCGATCCGCTCCGCATCGATCACCTTGCCTTCTTCGGGGCGCAGTTCCTCCGTCAGACGATCCGCCGCGCTCCAAAGACACGTAAAACCGAGATTTGAGACGATCCCTTTTAACGTGTGGATGAAATGGAATGCCGCCTCGTAATCCTGACGGTCGAGCGCCGTAAGCAGCGCGCCGTAATTGCCGTCGGAAGTAAATTTTTTGACGAACTTGGCGATGAGCGCGTCCTTTCGCATCCGCCTGCTGACGTCCTCGTAACCGCCGCCGATGGACTCATAAAACTCTGCGAGCGTCATGCGCCTATCCCTCCAGACAGCCGTTGATCGCCTCAAGCATCTGATCCACGGAAAACGGCTTCGCAATGATCGCATCAGCGCCCTTTTTGATGGCGTTCTGCACCATCTTCGGCTGCGTCGCGACCGCGGAACAGATCACGACCTTCGCCTCCGGATGACGTTCCTTTAACGCCTCCATCGTCTCCAAGCCGTTGATCCCTTCCATGATAACGTCGAGTACGACGACGTCCGGCCGGATCTGTTCATAGATCTCAAGCATCTCCTCTCCGGACTTTGCCATCGTCACCTCGTGTCCGGCCTCGGCGACCATGTCGTTGATCAGTTCTCTCATAAAATCGGAATCGTCCGTTACCAATAATTTTGCCATCTGTATCTTTCCTCCCGCGTGCTGTCTCCCTTAACAAAACGTTGCCGCTTAGCGGCTGTATTCTTCGATCGCGCCGCAGACTCTTTGGTATTCCTGCTCCACCGCGTCGAACATCGCGTGCAATTCCGCCGCGTCGTGCGCCCCGCGGTTTCCCTCGCGCAGCGCCTCGGTCAGTTCCGTGGCCGCGCCGGAAAGTTTCTCAAACGCCAGATTCAGAGAAACGCCCTTCAGAGAATGCGCCGCTTCAAAACCGGCGGCCCAGTCCTCCGCCGCCATCGCGGCCGCAAGGTTCTCGTAACTCTTGTCGTTTGCAAATTTCAGCACATATTTTTCGATCCGTTCGTCTTTCAAAAATCTTGCGCAGGCCGTCTGGTAATCCCCGCCGATCTGCCCGTAAAATTCCTGTAATGTCATTTCGTTTTCCTTTCTTCCGGCTTTTGATGTTCAAAAGAAACAGCCCCTGCCGCCGTCACAGAGACTGTTGCAATTATACTACAAATTTCGCGGCGGGTCAAATGCGCAATACAGAGCGCGCTGCGCGAAATTTGTCTTCCGAAAAAAACTATGCCTGCTCCTGCTGCCAGAAGATCTCGGGCGCGGTCCGCAGTTCATAGGAAATGCACGACGCGCTCTCCAAATCTTCTTTCCACAGGCTGAGCGCGGTCGTCCGGCTGTTCTCATAGGTGCGGTAATAATAGATGCCGCGCTCGAGATTGCAGCAGGACGTATAGATCGTGATCTCGTATTTCCCGCCGCCCATATGCACGCAGCCGCGCTGCTGCCAGACGGAACCTAAGATATGGAAGAACTGGCTGACGCTCTCCTCCTCCGTATCGCCGGAAAGCGCGTGCAGTTTTGTAAACGCCGCCTTGACAAAGCGCGACGCCGACGACAGGTCGCCGGGCAGGCCGAGCGCGCCCATGCCCCTGCTGTACGGTTTGAGATCAAGCACCGGTGAAAGATTGTTCTCCGCAGGTTCCGCCGAAAGGGACATATAGTGGTTCAACTGAAACAGCTGGATATCGAACGTCGGGTTGTTGGTCAGCACCCCGACCGGATTGTCGTAGATCTTCAGTCCGTCCGCCACGCTCTCGACCGTCAGGGAACCCGTGGCGTCCGCGAGGATCCAGTGCAGCGGCGACGCCGGAAGCGCCTCGCTGAAATCCACCGCCGCGACATTGATCTGTTCCAGTTCTTTACGCGCCTCGCGCAGATTCGCGCAGCGGCTGAGCAGATACGGGATCAGTTCAAACGATCCGAGGTTGGTCTTCTGCGGGTCGATCGCATGATAGACCGCGTTGTCCGGAAAGTTCAGCCCCGCCATCGCAAGCCCCTTTTCATTGACCGCGTCGTAATACAGGGGATACCCCTCCGACATGTACGCCATGCCGATCATCGCGTAGTGCCGCGTTTCCTTTCCGGCGTGCCGAAAACAGAACGGATAGTTCCGCGGCGTGATGACCACGGTCTCGTGGTAAGAATATTCCAGATCAAAATTCCTTCCGAAATAATGCTCCTTTGTATGATATGTGACTGCCGTGCACATGATAACTCCTCCCCTCTGTCATGCGTTTTCTTATATCATACCGCAAAACCCCTCTCCTGTCATCAGGGGAGGGGTCTTCATCATCATTGGTCGTGCTGTCTTTTTGTCCTATTCGGCAACGTCAAACGTCATGCCTTTGTTGTCGAGGGTAAAGGCAAACCCCTGATTTCCCATAACGGCGTTATACATCGCCGTGTTGTCCGGCGTGATCGGCATCTCGATCGGGTTGTTTCCGTTCATTGCCAGACAGTAGCCGTAGCCCGGCTCGATCGTCAGCGTATCGCCGTCCAGCGTGTAAGAACCGCGCATGATAAAGTTGACGGTCTCCGTCTCCATATCCTTAGAATCCAGCGCCCGTACCGTGATGATATAGTTGCTGTCATCGACAAGATAGATGTGCTTCCACTGATTGATCTCATCGGAATTGTACTTGGCTTCCAGCAGATAATCCTTTACGCCGGAAGCGTCCGATGATCCGCCGGATGAACCGCAGGCGGCAAACATTCCCATAGCCAGCGCCATAACGGCAAGCAGTGCAACGATGATCCTCTTTGTTGTTTTCATGATATTCTCCTCCCAAACTCTAAATGGTCAACCAATGAAGATGGCTCTTTGCGAGCACAGTGCCGGCGGTCTTTCCGCCGTTATCCCTTTTGTTTTTTCTTTGTCCTGACGAGCATGACGATACTGAAGATCAGAAGCGCAAGTCCGGCAATGCCGACGCCGTAGATCAGCGCCCTCCACCACGGGATCGCGGAGACGATCCGGCTGGACGGGGAAAGCCCGTTCATCGCCGCGGAATTAGCTACCGTATAAAGGATACGGTGCGTCGCCTCCCGCATGGCCAGCGTCAGCGCCACGTCGTTCTTCTCCTGCCACTTCAGCAGGGCGTCGGACCATGTGCCGGCTCCTTCCGCCGAGCAGTCCCACGCGTCCTGTCCGGCCAGCACGCCGATCTTTACGTCAAAGGTGCGTCCGGTATTGGAATAGTCGGTCAAGGCAAAACCTTCCATGCCCCATTCGTTGCGGAGGACTTCGGTCATCAGGCCGTAATGTCCGCCGGTCCAGATCACGCCGACTCTGGCAAAGGAACTCATGACGTTCATCGCGCCGCCGTCCACAACGGCATGTTCAAACGGCGCAAGATAGATCTCCCTTGCCGCCTGTTCGTTAAAGAACGTGCTCAGGCAGCGCGTATGCGTCTCGGTATCGTTGAACGCGAAGTGCTTGATATAGACATAGACGCCCTTGCTCTGGATCCCTTCTACTTCCGCCGCCGCGATCGTTCCCGCGAGGAAGCCGTCCTCGGAGTAATACTCAAAGTTGCGTCCCGCGTAAGGGGAACGGTGCGTGTTCATGGCCGGTCCGTACAAGCCGACGATATCCAGCGCGAGGCCGTCTTCGCCGATCTGCTCTCCCAGTTCCTTCATCAGTTCCACATTAAAGGTCGCCGCCATGATGTTTTCATCGCTGTAAGCGGTCAGCGTGTCGGAATTGCCCAGCACGTCCGTCAGTTTCTTGGTAAAGCCCTGCGGGCCGTTTTCATCGACCGTCCGCGGTTTTGCGACGGACTCCACGCCCTTGGTGCCGTGATAACCGACGCCGATCAGCGACGCCATCTCCTCGTACGTCACCTGATCCAGCAGCGTCTCCCAGTCCGGATCGTCATACGCCTTGCCGATCATCATGGCAAGCGTCATGCCGTTCTCCGCGCCCATCGTCGGCATCTCCTCGTCGGTCTCTCTGATCTCATACGCCTTTTCTCCGGTCATCTCCGCCAGCAGACCGTCGGTCAGCTGCAGGGAGACCGCCTGCGTCGGGAACGTTCCGGTCCAGTCGCTGCGGGACAGATAGGTGATCGGCTGGCTGCCGCCGTCCACTTTATTTAAGTCCGCGTCTTCAAACTGATTTGTGATCTCATAGTCTTTTTTGCCGTCGGAAGAAACCGCGTAGGTCATATCCATCTGCGGATTGTTCCACGCAAAGACCATGCCCGCGTCCCCCGCGGCCGTCATGCGTCCGGCGGGCGCGCCTTTTGCCGTCAGCACGTTATTGATCGCATCGTGCGCGTTCTTTGCCGCGGTGAAGTAGTAATCGCCTTCGTCGATGATATACGTCTCTTTGCCGTCGGCGTCATACGTCTTTAATTCTTCCTTGTCGACCGTAATGGCCACGGTCTCGGAAGCGCCCGGATCGAGTTTCTCCGTCTTGGCAAAACCGCACAGTTCAATGGCGGCCTTTTCAATGCCGTTGCTCTTGTCGTAATCCGTATAAGGCGACTGGAAGTAGACCTGTACGACCTCTTTTCCCGCGGTATCGCCGGAATTTGTCACGGTCACGCGGACTTCAAAACCGTCGTCCTTCGGCGTGACCGAAAAATCGGAATAGGTAAAGTCCGTATAAGACAGGCCGTAGCCGAACGGATACTTCACATCGCCCGTATAACTGTACTCTCCGGCGTTGCCCTGTCCCAGAACGTAATCCTCATAGCGGGTCTCGTAGTAGCGGTAGCCCACATAGATCCCTTCCTGATAAACGGTGTAATACTGGTTGCTGTCCAGCGACATATCGAACATCGTCGCGCCGAGATCCGCCGCGTTCGCCCATGTCTGCGCATACATATTGACATAAGACGGCGCCGTGGTGTTGTCCACGCAGTAGGTATCCACCAGACGGCCGCTCGGCGTTTCGTTGCCGACCAGAAGATCCGATACGCCGTAAAGTCCGACTACGCCGGTATAGCCGATCCAGAGCACGGAATCCACGCCCAGAGAAGCGTCGTCCACAAAATCGCACTCGAGGGCGTTCGTGGAATTGATCAGCACGATCGTCCTGTCAAACTGTCCGGACGCTTCGATCTGCCGCAGCATTTCCCGCTCCTGCACCGTCAGTTCCAGACTGTTGCCCGATCCGTCGACCGTTTCCTGCGTATTGCCGAACTCCTGCGCGGTAGAGGACGGAAGATCGTACATCTCTCCCGCCAGGCGCGAGATCACGACGATCGCCGCGTCCCCGTAACTGCCGAACTCGGATTTTGCGCTGTCCGTATACGCGTCCCACGGGATCTCGTTCACCGTATAGGAACCGGTCGTCACGCCGTCCGCGCCGTTGCGGATCCCGTTGTCGCCCTTGGAAGGGTTGGTCGGATAATTCTCGATGTTGTCCTCATAGAACTGCCACAGCGACGGGTTGACGCTGACGCCTCTGGACTCCAGTGCTTCCTTAAACGTCGGCGCTTCGCTCGCGTCGATGTCCGCCGATCCCGTTCCGCATACAATGAGATTGACGCTGGAATGTCCGAACAGCGATACCTTCGCGCCTTCTCCAAGCGGGAGCGCGCTGTTGTCGTTCTTTAAGAGCACGGAGCCTTCCTCCGTCAGCCGTTCCGCCAGTTCCATGCCGGACTGCTTGACCTCCTCCGCGCTGCCATAGGCGCTCTTGAAATACTCCGTATCCGTTCCGTCGTCGTCGGATACGACTTTTGTCGTTTCGGTTCCCAGCGCGATGTTGATGACCTGCTCATAGGTGGTCGTCACGATATTCGCGACGATCATGCCGACGACCAGCACCGCCGCAATGACCGTCGTAACGATCCATTTGCCGATCCCCGATCTTTTTCGTTTCCTCATGGCCGCTTCCTCCTTGTTTTTTGTCATTATAGCAAGTCATACAAAAAACGCCCACATACAAAAATAATAGTTGATTTTATTATCGTACACATTGTATGATATTATTACGAAAAGTAATATTTTGTTTTTGTTTTTCTTGGTACTTTTTCACAAAACACAGAACAGAAGAGGAAACGACATGGAACAATCACGCAAGAACCCTCAGTTTCTCCGTACGGACCGCGCGATCACGCAGGCCCTGATCCGCCTGCTGCGGGTCAAGCCGTTTGAAAAGATCACGGTCAGCGATATCTTGGAGGAAGCGCCGGTCACGCGCTCCACCTTCTATCAGCATTTCCATGACAAATACGAAATTGCGGAAAAGATGCAGAGCGATCTGGTGGAAAACCGCCCCGAGATGCAGAATCTCGTCCGGACGCAGCCGCCGACGCTTTCCGCCGAGATCCAGAAGCGCATCTTCCAGAATCAGGACTATATCTCGGCGCTGCTCAAGATCCACACGGAGCATGTGGATATCCGCGAGGCTTTCGTGCGGCAGCTGACCGACTACTATCTCGCCGACGCCGTCTCCCCGACGGCCGCCATGGAAGCCAACGTCTACGCCAACGCCATCACCGCCTATCAGCTGACGGCCACCGACGCCCTGACGCAGGATCTGTCGCTGGAGCATTTCCACCGGATCATGCTGCGCGCGATGCTCAAGATGTTTGAACTGCAGGACGATACGGAGACGATCCGTTTTCTCGAACAAAAGATCAAAAAGAGATTTCAGGAGCGGCGGCTTTAAGTTTCGTCCAACGGGCGGTCGCGCGATTCGATCACGAGCAGCCGTCCGCTTTCCACAAGGATCCGCGCCTCGTTTTCCGCGATCTCATTGCTCACGCCGATCGTGCGCCCGCCCTCAAGCAGGAAGCCGCGCAGCGGATAGGCGAACCCTTCCAGCGTGACCCTTGCCGCGCCGCCGCAGGGAAAGATCGACACATAGCCGCCGTACTGCTCTGCTTTTTTGATCGTCAGCGCGGTCTCGGTCATGCGGATCCGATTGCAGGGATCGATCAGCTGCACGTCCCTGTGTTCCTGCAGGGCGAGCCGCAGCAGGGAGAGATTGCCGAGCACATGGTCGAGGCGGCTTCCGGTGCCGCCGAGGATCGTGATCGCGCCGTCCGTCCGCTCCATCGCCAGACGCAGCGCCGCTTCGGTATCCGTATCGTCTTTTCTGACCGGCAGCGTCACGATCTGCGTTCCCCTTTTTTCCCACTGCGCCAGCGTCTCTTTTGCGCTTTCCTGCAGCGAATCAAAATCCCCCATGACAAAGGCCGGCCTGAGCCCCGCGCTCGCGCAGGCTTCCGCGCCGCGGTCCGCCGCGATCAGGCAGAAGTCTTCTTTTTTGTGTCCTTCGGTTAAAAAAAGGGATACCTGCCGCTTTAGAAAAGCCGTCGACAGATATCCTCCCGTTACGATCAGCGTCATTTTTTCCCTCTCATTGCATATGCGCCAGAAACGCCTCGACATTGTCCGAAACGTCGCCGCAGAAGACCGCGCTTCCCGCCACGATGATATTGGCTCCGGCGTCCAGCACGTCGTCCACGTTCTCCAGCGTGATCCCGCCGTCCGCCTGAATGTCCGCCTTGAGCCCGCGCTCCGTTGTGATCCGCTTTAACTCGGCGATCTTGTCAAGCGTGTACGGAATAAGTTTCTGCCCGCCGAATCCGGGATTGACCAGCATGACGAGCAGCATGTCCGCCTGTCCCAGCACCGGATCGATCGCAGAGACCGGCGTCGCCGGATTGATCGCCACGCCGCAGAGAACGCCGAGTTCCCTGATATGGGAAAGCGTGCGGTCCAGATGCGTGCAGGCTTCCGCGTGCACGGTGATGATGTCGGCCCCCGCCGCCGCGAACTCCTCCAGAAAGCGGTCCGGTTCGCGGATCATCAGATGGACGTCCATGATCCTGTCCGTGTATTTGCGCAGATCGGCCAGCACCGGCGCGCCGATCGTGATACTCGGCACAAAGCAGCCGTCCATCACGTCGATATGGATATACTGGGCGCCCGCTTCGTCCGCCTTTGCGATTTCTTCACCCAGTTTTCCGTAATCCGCGGCCAGTATGGACGGCGATAAACATTTCATCGGTCTTTCCCTTTCCTTCCCTAGTAGCGTTTCCTTTCTTCCAGTTCGCGGTAGAAACGCACATAATCCTCGTAGCGCGTCCGGTCGATCTCCCCGCGGCCGACGGCTTCCCTGACGCCGCAGTCCGGCTCATGGATATGCGTACAGCCGAGGAATCGGCACAAAGCGTCGTGTCCTTTGAACTCCGGAAAGCAGCCCCGCAGTTCTTCCTTTTCCATCTCCGGCAGATACAGGGAACTGAACCCCGGCGTATCCATCAGAAACGTGTCTTTATCCACGCAAAGCAGCATACAGTGCCTTGTCGTATGCCGCCCGCGCCCGATCTTTTCACTGAGGCCGCCGGTCTCCATCACGTTTTCCTTCTGCACGCTGTTGACAAAGGTGGATTTGCCAACGCCCGAAGGCCCCGCGAGGACCGTGGTCTTTCCCGCAAGGCGGCCGCGGATCTCCTCCACGCCCTCGCCGCTTTTCGCGCAAAGGAAAAAGAGCGGATAATGCGCAGCGCTATACATGGAACGCAGGCGCTCCTCCTGCGCCTCATCGATCAGGTCTTTTTTGTTGAAGCAGATCAGCGCCGGAACGTCCTGATACGCCATCATCACAAGAAACCGGTTCAAAAGGCCGAAGTTCGGGGCCGGACGATCCGCCGCAAAAAGGACGAGCGCCTGATCGACATTGGCGGCCGAGGGGCGGATCAGTTCGTTGCGCCGCGGCAGGATCTCCTCGATGTTGCCGGTCTTTTCTCCGTCGTCGATCACACGGATCCTGACCAGATCGCCGACCGTCGGCCGGAGGCCCAGCCGCCGGAAAACGCCTTTTGCCTTACACTCATAAATTCCGGATCCCGCTACATAAACGTAGTAGAATCCGGAAATGCCTTTGACGATCCTTCCTTCCGCGATCACTGCTTTGTAAAGTTGACGGCGCGGCTCGAATTGACGCCCTCGCCCGTAATCTCGATCGTGCCGGACGACGTCGCGATATTGTTCGCGCTGATGTTCAGCGTTTTTCCTACCGGAATTTTGTCCGTATAGACCTGCGTTCCTTCGCTGTCCAGAAGGCGCACGGTAACTTCCACGTCCCATTCATTGACTACGGAACCGGAATAGTGATAGTACACCGGCTTTGCGCCGTCGCTGACCACAAGATCGACCTGCGTACCCGAATCCACGGTCTTGCCCTGCGTAATACCCTGACGGATCACCTGTCCCGCCGGAACGTTTTCACTGTATTCCGTCGTAACGTTTCCGACGGACAGGCCTGCGAGCGCGAGGATATTCGCCGCGTCGTTCTGCGTCTTGCCCTGTACGTCCGGCACCTGCACGGAAGCGATGCCCGCGCTGACCGTGATCGTGACCGTCTCCCCTTTCTTTCCGTTGCCGGTCGGGGTCTGGGAGATCACCTGCCCTTCGGGCACGTCGGCGCTGTAATCGTAGGTGCGGTTGTATTTGAAGCCTTTGTCCTCAAGCGTCTGGATCGCGGATTTGTCGGTCATGCCCACGACGTTCGGGATCTCAAGATCGCCCGCGCCGCTGCTGACCGTGATCGTGACTTCGGAATCCGTAGAAACCATGTCGCCCTCTTTGACGCTCTGCTTGATGACTTTGCCTTCTTCGACCTCGTCCGAAGATTCTTTGACGATCTTATACGGGATCTCGGCCTCCTCCAAGGCCTTCTTTGCCTCGGCTTCGTCCATGCCCTCCACGTCGATCATTTCCACCTGTTCGACGGACTCCTGTCCGTCTTTGTCCTTATGCGTTCCGAAATGGAACAGACCGAAGAACGTACCGATCAGATAGACCGCGATACCGACGATGACAACGCCCGCCGCGATCGCCATGATCGTGATCGCCTTTTCCATCTTCGGGTTGACCGGGCCTTCGTCGTCCGCTTCGTCGTCGAACTCGTCTTCGTCCATGGCGTCGCTCTCGTCCATCTCCCGTCGGATCTCCTCCTGTTCCTCCTCCGTGATGACCCTCGTCTTGTCGCCGCCTTCGGCCGCCATCGTCACAAAGTCCTCATTCGGGCTGACCAGCGCTTTCTTCAGATCCAGCAGCAGTTCTTCCATGGAAGCGTACCGGCGGTCGGCGCTTTTCATCGTCGCTTTCTGGATGATCTTCTCAAGGCTGATCGGCAGATCCGGCGCGTAAACGCTCGGCGCGACCATCTCCTCCTGCAAATGCTGCAATGCGACCGCGACCGCCGTATCGCCGTCGAACGGCACGCGGCCCGTCACCATCTCGTACATGACGATACCCAGAGAATAGATATCGCTCTTATAATCCACAAAACCGTTGCGCGCCTGCTCCGGCGACGCGTAATGCACGGAACCCATGACGTCGGCATGGATCGTGTTGGAGGTGGAAGCCCTCGCGATGCCGAAGTCCGTCACCTTGACCTTGCCCTCGGTCGAAATGATGATGTTCTGCGGCTTGATGTCGCGATGGACGATGCCCTTGTTGTGCGCGGCCTCGATGCCGCGTCCCACCTGAATGGCGATGCTGATCGCCTCTTTGAAGTTCAGGCGGCCTTTTTTCTCTATGTAGGTCTTCAGCGTGATTCCCTCAACATATTCCATCACGATATAGTACATGCCGTTCTCACTGCCGACGTCGTAGATATTGACGATGTTCGCGTGCTCCAATCCGGCGGCGGACTGCGCCTCCGAGCGGAACTTGGTCACAAAGTTGACGTCTTCCACAAATTCCTGCTTTAAGATCTTCACGGCCACCTCGCGGCCGAGGATGTGATCCTTCGCCTTGTAAACGTCGGACATGCCGCCCGTTCCGATCTTGTCCATGACCTCGTAGCGGTCTGCGATATAACTTCCTTTTGCTAACATGCTCTCACCTCATCAGAAAATGGATCGATAATGATCACCGTAATATTGTCTGCGCCGCCGTTTTCGTTGGCTTTATCGATCAGTTCCCTTACTTTTGCCTCTACGCTGCCCTCTCCCGAAAGCACGCGCGCGATCTCGTCGTCCTCAACCATGCCGGTCAGGCCGTCGGTGCACATCAGCACCAGATCTCCTTTTTCGACGGTCTCGTCAAAGAAGTCGATCCGCACCTTCGGCTCCGCGCCTACCGCCCGCGTGATCATGCTGCGCTTCGGATGGTTCCTCGCGCGGTCCTTTGCCATCTCGCCTTTGCGCACCATCTCCTCCACCACGGAATGGTCCTGCGTGATCTGCCGCAGCAAGCCGTCCCGAAAAAGATAGAGCCTGCTGTCGCCGACATTGGCGACCGAAAGCTGATCGCCGCCGATCACGGCCGCGACCATCGTCGTACCCATGCCCGCCTTGGACCGGTCGGACTTTGCTTCCTGATAGATCGTCCCGTTTGCAGTTGTGATCGCCTCGCTCATTGCCTGCACCGGTTCCCCCGATGCGTGCTCCTCAAGCACCTGCCGGATCGTTTCGACCGCCCGGCGCGACGCGTAATCGCCGGCCTGATGTCCGCCCATGCCGTCCGCGACAACGAACAGGCTGGGGAGACAGCCGACGGGAGCGTCAGAGGCAAATGCGGCGTCCTGATTCTGGGCGCGCATACGGCCCGTGTCTGTTGCTGCAGAATAAACCATGTCTCATCCTTCCCGCGTTTCGGAAATGTGTCTTCTTCTCAATTGTCCACAGGCCCCGTCGATATCGCGGCCCATTTCCCTTCTAATAGTAACATTTATTCCATTTTTTTCAAGTTTATTTTTGAACGCCTCCACCGCCGCGCGCCTTGAGCGGCGGAATGTGCGTTCCGCCACCGGATTGACGGGGATCAGATTGACGTGCCCTCCGCTGCCTTTTAAGAGGAGCGCCAGTTGCTCCGCGTCCTCTCCGCTGTCGTTGACGCCCTCGATCAGGCTGTACTCAAACGTCACGCGCCGCCCCGTATCTTTTGCATAGGCGAGGCAGGCTTCTACGGCTTCGTGAATGTCGTAGCGGTTTGCCACCGGCATCAGTTCCAGCCGCTTCTTTTGATCCGGCGCGTGCAGTGACAGCGCCAGCGTGATCTGCAAGCCTTCCTGCGCCAGTTTTTTGATCTGCGGCACGAGGCCGCAGGTGGAGACCGTGATGTTCCGCTGGCTTAAATGCCTTCCGTTTTCGTCCGAGAGCAGACGGACAAAGCGCACCAGCGAATCGTAATTGTCCAGCGGCTCGCCCGTTCCCATCACGACGACATGGGAGATCTTTCCGTTTTCCCGCTCCACGGCGTAGACCTGTTCCAAGATCTCCGCAGGCGTCAGATCGCGCTCCCAGCCGCCGATCGCGGAAGCGCAGAAACGGCAGCCCATGCGGCAGCCGACCTGCGAGGAGACGCAGACGGAATTGCCGAAACGGTACGGCATGAATACCGTCTCCACCACATGGCCGTCGGCGAGGGCGAACAGATATTTTTTCGTTCCGTCCTCCGCGGAGACCTGACGGCGCAGCGGCGTAAGAACGGTATATTCGCACGTTTCCGAAAGACGCCGCTTCCACGCCTCGGGAAGATTTTTCATCTCGTCAAAGGACGCCGCCTGATGCGCGTGCATCCATTCATACAACTGGCGGCCGCGGTAGCGCTTTTCTCCCGCCGCTTCCGCAAAGGCCTCGACTTCTTCCCTTGTCATGGACTTGAGATCCGGTTTCTTTTCCGTCATTTCTTTCTCATCCTCGCATAAAAAAATCCGTCCTGCTTTCCCGCCTCGGGAAGGATCTGTTCCTGTCCTTCCAAAACGAACTCCGGCCGGCGTTCCAGAAACGCCCTGACGTTGTCTTCGTTCTCCGCGCGGCTGATCGTGCAGGTGGAATAGAACAGGATCCCGCCTTCCCTGACATATGCGCAGACGACGTTTAGGATCTGCTGCTGCAGGCGCGCCAGTTCCACGATCTTTTCCGGCGTCATGCGGAGTTTGATGTCGGGTTTTTTCGCGATCACGCCGAGACCGGAACACGGCAGGTCGCAGAGCACGACGTCCGCCTGTCCGACCGAATCTTCCCAGAGCACGGAAGCGTCCCGCTGCTGCACAAGGATATTGGCGTCCTTTGCCCAGCCCGCCGTCCGCGCGATATTTTCCTTCAGCAGCGCGACCTTCGCCTCCGAAAGATCCCGCGCTTCGATCGTCCCTTTTCCTTCCATAAGTTCAAGCGCGCAGAGGCTCTTGCCGCCCGGCGCGGCGCAGACGTCGATCACATGGTCGCCGGGACGAACGCCCGCGTGCTGCATGGCTATGACGGAGCTTTTGTCCTGCACATAGAACAGGCCCTCCCGAAATTCCGGAACGGCCAAAAGATGATCGTAGTCCGACAGATAGAGGACGGACGGCAGATCCTCCGCCTCCTTTGCCTTTATGCCCTGACTGCGCAGGCGGAGCGCAAGTTCCTCACGGGCGATCCGACGCAGGTTGACCCGCACGCAGGTGGCCTTTTGCGCCAGCAGGGCTTCCAGCATCGCGTCGGTCTCCGCCCCGCCGCGCTCGCGCAGCCACATATCGATCAGCCATTGCGGCGCCGCATAGCGCTCGCTTTGGCTTTGGAAGGCGAGGTTTTCCTTTTCGCGGGAGATATGGCGCAGCACGCCGTTGACAAATCCGGCCAGTCCGGTAAAACCGCGCTTTTTTGCAAGTTTGACGGCCTCGTTGCACACGGCCGCGTCCCTGACGCCGTCCATATAGAGGATCTGATAGACGCTCTCACGCAGGATCGTGCGGATCACGGGCTTCATTCCGGCGACCTTCGGCTTCGCCGCGAAGCGGTCGATCACCGCGTCGATCGTGATCAGGCGTTCGATCGTCCCCTGCACCACGCGGGTCACAAACGCCCGCTGCCGCTTTTCCAGATACTGGTGCGCTTGCAGCACGGCCGGAAGGACGCGGTGGAGATAGCCGTCCTTTTCCAGCACCTCGTACAGGATCTCATAGGAAAGCACGCGCGGATCGTTCTCAGTCACGTCCCCTTCCTCCGAACAAAAGGATCAGACGCAGCAGCTGCAGGATGGCAGCGACCGCTCCCGCCACATAGGTCAGCGCCGCCGCTTTTAAGACGCGCTTCGTATAGCGCAGTTCGTCATGGCTTAACATCCCCGTCTCATCAAGAAAACGCACCGCGCGGCCGGATGCGTTGAACTCCACCGGCAGCGTCACGAGCTGAAAGAGGACGGCAAGCGAAAACGCCCAGAGCCCGATCGTGATCAGCAGGCTTCCCGTCGAACTGTTAAAAAGCAGGCCGATCAAGATCAGCGGCCACGCCAGCGTCGATCCGATATTGACCGCCGGAACGATCGCGCTGCGCACCTTCAGCGGCACATAGCCCACGTTGTGCTGGATCGCGTGCCCGCACTCGTGCGCCGCCACGCCGACGGCCGCCACGCTGCGGGAGCCGTAGACGCTCTCCGAAAGGTTTAGGGTCTTATTCCGCGGATCGTAGTGGTCGGTCAGATTGCCGGATACGCGCTGTATGGTCACGTCGTAGATCCCAGACATGCGCAGCATCCTCTCCGCCGCCTGCGCGCCGGTCAGGCCGGAAGCGCTGTTGACTTTCGCGTATTTTTTGAAGGTCAGGTTGACCCGCGCCGATGCGATCAGGCAGATCACCACGCCCAAAAGGACCAGAAAATAACTCGGGTCATAATAACCGTAATATCCGTACATATCAAACCTCTCTTTCCGCCGCCGTCCCGTCGCCGAGCCTGCAGCCTTCATTGATCCGGCAGCCGCGCAGAAAATCCGCCGCCGCCATTCGTTTCCGCCCTTCCAACTGGACTTCGCGCAGACGCAGATACCCGTCCGCCGCCGCGCAGAAGATCCCGCCGTTTACCAGCGCGACCGTGCCGGGCGGCGGCAGCGGCGCGTCTTTTCGGCCGGGCAGGGCCTCCCATACGTCGGCCTTCCAGATCTTTAGCGTCCGCCCGTTTAGACAGGTAAAGGCGCACGGCCACGGATCCAATCCCCGTATCAGGCGTTCGAGTTCCGCCGCGCTCCTGCTAAAATCCAAAAGCCCCATGCGCTTTGTGATCATGCCCACATGCGTCGCCTTCGCTTCGTCCTGCGGCCTCGGCGTGATCCCGCCGTTTTCCAGCGCTGCAAGCGTCTCCACGCAGAGTGTTCCGCCCACCTTTGCCAGTTTTTCAAACAGAGTGCCGCCGGTCTCGTCCGGCGCAAGGCTGACCTCTTTTTGCAGCAGGATGTCGCCGTCGTCCAGACCGACGCCCATCTGCATCGTCGTGACGCCGCTGCTCTCATCGCCGTTGATCACGGCCCATTGGATCGGCGACGCGCCGCGGTACTTCGGCAGCAGCGACGCGTGTACGTTCACGCAGCCAAACGGCGGCATCTCAAGGATCTCCTTCGGGAGGATCTGCCCGAACGCCGCGACAACGAAAATATCCGCGGCTGTTTCCCGCAGGCGCGCGACGGCTTCCGCATCGCGGATCTTCGGCGGTTGGAAGACCCCGATCCCGCGCTCTTTTGCCCAGTGCTTCATCGGCGGCTCCTGATTCTTTTTCCCGCGGCCTTTCGGTTTGTCCGGCTGCGTCACGACGAGCACGATCTCATGCCCCGCCGCGGCAAGCGCTCCGGCGACCTCCTCCGCAAAATCCGGCGTTCCCATAAAAACGATCTTCATGCTATGCTTCCTCATCCGGCACAACGTCGTGCAGCGGGCCTTCGACGATTTCCGTATACATATGGCCGTCGAGATGGTCGATCTCGTGCAGCAATGCCCGCGCCAAAAGTTCCGTGCCTTCGACCTCGCGTTCTTTCATATCAGAATCCATCGCCCGTATCTTTGCGTAGTTCGGCCGCGTGACCGTTCCCGCCTTTCCCGGCAGCGAAAGACAGCCTTCGTCTCCGGTCTGGCTTCCGGACGTCTCCACGACCACCGGATTGATCAGCACGATCGGCCCGTCGCCCACGTCCACGACGGCGACGCGGCGCAGCACGCCCACCTGCGGCGCGGCCAGTCCCACGCCGTCCTCATGGTACATGGTATCGAGCATATCCCCGATCAGCATTTCGATCCGCGGGGTCATACGTTCAACGGGGCGGCAGACCTTGGTCAGCACCTCGTCCCCCTGTGTCCTGATAGTTCTTAATGCCATAACTCCCTCCTACTCTTTCCGGTCATTTGCGGCGCGTCAGATCAGGCCCATCGGATCCAGATCAAACCACACCGACGCGCGCTGCAATACGCGCTCATGCAGAATCGCTTCTTCGATCTTATCTTTACAGCGGATCAGACGCTCGGCGTCCTTATCCTTTATGTAGAGGACTTTTTTGTAGACGTCCTGAATCTTTGCGATCGGCGCGTCCGTCGGGCCGAGCAGCCGCAGCCGTTCTTCCGTTTTTTTCAGGATCCCTGCGATCTGTTCCGCCGCAGCCGCGGCGTCCTCCCGCGAAGGCGACGTTGTGCAGATCACAAGCATATGCGCCGCCGGCGGATAGTCCATCAGCCGCCGGTAGGCGATCTCGTTTGCAAAGAACGCGCTATAATCCTGCGCCTTTGCCGCCTGAATGCTGTAATGCTCCGGATGATACGTCTGGATCACGACCCGCCCCGGCGCGCCGCCCCTTCCGGCTCTGCCCGCGGCCTGCGTCAGGAGTTGGAACGTCCGTTCCGCGCTTCCGTAATCCGAAGCGTTCAGCGACAGATCCGCCGCGAGGATCCCGACCAGCGTGACGTTCGGAAAATCGTGGCCCTTGACGATCATCTGCGTGCCGATCAAAATATCGGCTTCGCCGCCCGCAAACGCCTCGACGATCTTACGGTGGCCGTCTTTTCCGCGCGTGCTGTCCGTATCCATCCGCAGCAGGCGCGCCTGCGGGAAACGCTGCCGGACGATCTCCTCGACCTTCTGCGTCCCCGCCTTAAAACCGCCGATATGCGCGGAACCGCAGGCCGGACACGTCTTCGGCTGTTCCATGGAAAAGCCGCAGTAATGGCAGCGCAGCGTGCGCGCCCCGTGCAGACTCAGCGAAACATCGCAATGGGGACATTTTATCACATGGCCGCACGCCCTGCAAGAAACAAAACCCATCATGCCGCGCCGGTTGAGAAACAGCATGATCTGCTCATGGCTGCGCAGACGCTCCTCCATCAATTCCTGCAGGCGGCGGCTCAGGATCGAGCGGTTCCCTTCCCGCAGTTCCCGACGCAGATCCACGGTCTCGCAGACCGGCAGCGGGCGGCTCTTAGCCCTGTGCGGCAGCGTCAGCAGGACATACTCCCCCGCTTCCGCGGCCGCGAAACTCTCGACGGACGGGGTCGCCGACCCGAGCACCACGGACGCGCCGCACATCTGCGCGAGCGCAATGGCCGTCTCCCTTGCGTGGTAGCGCGGAACCGTCTCGCTCTTATAGGACGTCTCGTGCTCCTCGTCGATCACGATCAGGCCAAGATCGGCAAACGGCGTGAACAGCGCGCTGCGCGGCCCGACCATCACGGAGATGTCGCCGCATTTCGCCCGTTCAAACTGGTCGAAGCGCTCCGCGGGCGACATGCGCGAATGGATGAAAGAGACGCGGCTGCCGAAGCGGCTGTAAAAACGCATGATCGTCTGATAGGTCAGAGCGATCTCCGGAATCAGCACGATCGCGGAACGCCCCCGCGCCAGCACGTCTTCGACCAGTTCCATATAGACGAGCGTCTTGCCGCTTCCGGTCACGCCGTGGAGAAGATAGGTGCGCCTTTCGCCGTTTTTGAAGTCCTCGCGCACCCGCTCGATCACCGCGCGCTGTTCGCTGTTTTCTTTGATTCGTTCTTCCGTCGGGATCCTTTGCAAAGGATCGCGGTATTCCCGCTCCCGCAGGATCCGTACCGCGCCGCTCTTTTCCATTTCACGGATAAGTGCGGACGGGATCCCGAGGCGCTCCGTGATCTCCTCCCACGGGATACTCCCGTAGCGTATCAGTTCTTCCAGCAGCCTCTCCTTTGCCGCACTGTGCCTTTTGCGGGCGGTCAGGGCGGCGAGTGCTTTTTGGGCTTCTATCTCGTCAAGCCGCAGGACGACGGTGCGCCGCTCCTTTTTGCTCTGCTGCTTTTTGACGGGGATCACGGTCTTGAGCGCCTGATTCATCGTGCCGCCGTAGCGCCGCTTCATCCATGCGGCCAGCGCGATCATCCGGCTCTCGATCGGGATGCTGCCCTCGGCGGCGCCAAGCAGTTCTTTGATCCGCTCCGGCGCGATCTTCGGGTTCTCGGACAACTCCATGACATAGCCTAAGACTTTCCTGCCGCCGTTTCCGAACGGGACTTCCACCTGCATTCCGGGACGGATCTTTCCTTCCCATGCTGCGGGGATCGCATATTGAAACGTTTTATCCAGTTTTTCCAGCGAGATATCAACGATCACATCCGCGTATATCATTTCTCTTCCTTTAATTCCTCCAGCACTTCGGCGATCAGCACCCGCTCATCCATCGGATATTTTTTGCCCCGTATCTCCTGATAATCCTCGTGCCCCTTTCCGGCAAGCACGATCACGTCGCCGGGCTCGCCGTGGGCGATCGCGTATTTGATCGCGTCCTTGCGGTTGATGATCTCGATGTATTCGCCGCGGGTCTTTGCCATGCCAATTTTAATATCGTCGATGATGGCCTGCGGCTCCTCGAACCTCGGATTGTCCGAAGTGATGATCGTTAAGTCGGCAAGGCGGCCGGAGACTTCGCCCATCTCGTAGCGGCGCAGTTTGGAGCGGTTGCCCCCGCAGCCGAACACGCACACCAGGCGTCCCGGCTTGTATTCGCGCAGCGTCGTCAGCAGGCTGTTCAGCGCCATGGCGTTGTGCGCGTAGTCGATCATCAGCGTGAACTCGTCGGAGACCGGAACGATCTCGATCCGGCCCTTGACCTTCGCGTTTTTGAGCGCCGGCCGCATCTCCTCTAAGCCGACGCCGAAATCATGGCAGATCGCGATCGCCGTCAGCGAATTATAGACGCTGAAGCGGCCCGGCAGCCCGATCTCGACCGATCCTTCCACCAGCCCTTCGACGTCGTAGGCGACCCCAAGGTAGCCCGGCTTATGCACCAGCGTGATATTGTCCGCCCGCAGGTCGGCGTCCGAGGAAATGCCGTATGTCTCGATCCGGCAGGTTGCGTTTTTGATGATATCGCGCGCGTGGGCGTCGTCCGCGTTGACGATCCCCAGACGGCACATCCGAAACAGCATCGCTTTGCAGGCTAAGTATTCCTCAAAATCCGCGTGTTCATTCGGTCCGATATGATCCGGCTCGATGTTCGTAAAGATCCCGATCTCAAACGTGAAACCGCTGACGCGGCGCAGTTTCAATCCCTGCGAGGAGACCTCCATGACCGCGTACTCGCAGCCCTCGTCCAGCATCTTCCGGAAGGATTCCTGTATCGTATAGGACTCCGGCGTCGTCATCGCCGACGGCGTGTGTTCGTCCCCGATGATCGTCTCGATCGTGCCGATCAGGCCGACCTTCGCGCCGGTGCTCTCCAAAATGGACTTGACCATATAGGTCGTCGTGGTCTTGCCCTTGGTTCCCGTGATTCCGATGACTTTCAGCGTATCCGCCGGATGGTCGAAATAGGCCGCGGAGATCTCCGCGAGCGCGTCCCTCGTGTCCGCGACGCGAACAAGCGTCACGTTTTCCGGCGCTTCGACCGCTTCCTCGACAATCAGGACCGCGGCGCCCTTTTCTATGACGTCCGCCGCGAAACTGTGTCCGTCCGACTTTGCGCCGCGGATACAGACGAAAAGCCCCCCTTCCGTAACCTTCCGCGAGTCGTAAGCCACCGACGTGATCTCGCAGTCGATCGTCCCCTGCAAGATCTCATACTCCAACGTCTGCAACACTTCCGATACTTTTTTCATGCCAATCTCCCTTTTCTTCCTGCGGCTCCTGCCGCTTTTTATTATGTAGTATATGAAACTCCCCTGCGGATCTGCAGCAAATACGCGCCCCTATTCGTCCGGCAGCAGCCATTTGATGAGCACCGCGGAGAGTTTGGCGACTTCGACCGGTTTTGCCACATGGTCGTCCATGCCTGCCTCCTGCGCCTGCCGGATATCCTCGACGAAGGCGTTCGCCGTCATCGCGATGATCGGGATCTCGTCGGTATCCTTCCTGCCCATCCGGCGGATCCGCCGCGTCGCCTCGTAGCCGTTCATGACCGGCATCTGCACATCCATAAAGATCAGGTCGTAATAAAACGGCGCGGTTTTTTCCACCATGCGGACCGCGATCTGTCCGTTCTCCGCAAACTCGACCTTCGGCCCGATACAGGAAAGCAGTTCCTCGGCGATCTCGCGGTTTAACTCGTTGTCCTCCACCAGAAGGATCCGCTTCCCGGCCAGCCGCTCGTCCCTCGGGTCTTCCAGCGCCGCCGTTTCGCTGTCTTCGACCTTTTCCGTCTCCGCGTCGGCCTGCTGCAAAAGCAGGCGGACGGTAAAGCGGGAACCCTGTCCCGGCGTACTGTCCGCGAGGATCTCGCCGTCCATCATCTGCACGATGTTGCGGCTGATCGCCATGCCGAGCCCCACGCCTTCGATCTTGTTGCTGACGGCCTCCTCCGAACGGGCAAACGGCTCGAACACCGTCCGGATAAATTCCTCGTCCATGCCCATGCCGTTATCTTCGCAGACAAACTCATAGCCGAGGCGGGAGGCGACCGGCGCGTCGTATTCACGGGCCGTCAGCGTGATCGCACCGCCCTCCGGCGTAAATTTGACCGCGTTGCCAAGAAGGTTGACAAGAACCTGCCGCAGCCGCAGCGCGTCGCCGCGCACCTTCGTGTGACGGATCCCGTCGGTGTTGACCGTGAACGTCTGATTGCGTTCGGCGGTCTGCGGGCGGACGATCGCCGCCACGCTCTCGATCGTTTCGTCGATGGAGAACGGCCCTTCCGCCAGCGTCACCTTGCCGCTCTCGATCTTGCTCATGTCCAGCACGTCGTTGATCAGCGCCAGAAGATGGCGGCTGGAAATCGTGATCTTATCGAGGCAGTCCGTCAGGCGCTCCGGATCGTCGAGGTGCATCTGCGCCACCGTCGTCATGCCCATGATCGCGTTCATCGGCGTACGGATATCGTGCGACATGCGCGCGAGGAAATCCGACTTCGCGTGATTGGCCGCTTCCGCCGCGGCGGAGGCGTCGCGCAGCGCCATGCGGATCTGCTGCTCCCGCGCTTTTAACGCGGTCACATCCTGCGTCGCGTACAGCGCCCTGACGGGTACGCCGTCTTTTTCTTCCAGACAGAGGATAGAGATATTCTCCCAATGCCTGCCGTCCATGTCGATCTGATATTCGTATTGCAGATACGGCACGTCCGCGCGAAGGCGCTGCCGCACACGTTCCGGCGAAAGGCGCGCCGCCATCTTTTCACTGTCTTCGTCCCCCGCCACATAGAGACTGTCCATATGCCGGAGCAGATCGGTGTATCTGCCTTTTTCCGCGACATCTCCCGCGCCGCCCTTGAGGTATTCGTAGGTATCCTGCTCCAGATCGACCAGCGCGAACCTGCCGAACAGCTGCGTGACCGCCTCAACGATTCCGGACATCTCCTGCTTTTCGGAAACGAGGCGTTTTTTGATCCAGCGGTTCTTCACGAACAGATAAAGGATGTAGGCAAGGAAGATCAGGATCAGTTTGACCTCCAGACGGATTCCCGCCGCGTTCGCCCCGTTGACCATCTGATTCGTCACGGTCGAAGGAAGGTACTGCACCATGCTCCACTCCCCGCCTGCCAGCGGCGTAACGTAGGCGCTGCCCGCGCCGCTCCTGCCCTGATAATTGAAGCGGGTGGAATCTGATTTTGCCAGCGCCTCCTCTAATTTCCTGCTGCCTTCGACGTCCAGTTCACTGTCCTTTCGGGTGTAGTTTAAGAGATTTTCCGACTCGTCCACGTCGCCCGCGGAAACGATCACATTGCCGTTATTTTCCACCAGATAACTGGTGATCCGCATATCGAAATAATCCGTCGCGAGGGCGTCCTTGACCGTATCTCCGCGCAGGATCCCGCTTAACACGCCGACGATCCGCCCGTCGTAATAAAACGGCGCGTAAAAGATCAGAAGCGTTTCGTTCGTGATACGCGAATTGTGCACCACGCACTTGCCGCTGTTGCCCTGCATCCCGTCGATAAAATATTCGCGGTCCGACAGATCCGCCGTCCTGCCGTCCGCCGCAAGATCCATGCCGTCCGGCGAAATGAACTCCACATAGTCAAAATAAGAGCGGTCGATCATATCCTGCAGCATTTCCGTGTCCACCTGCGGATCGACCATCAGCGTCGGATACAGCTGCGCCATCATCTCCAGATTCCGCTGCGACATCTCGATCAGTTCGTCCATCCGCTCCACGTTCTGCAGCGTCGCCGCCTCGATCAGGCTGTCATTCTGCTCCACCAGCCTCTTTCTGTTGTCCATCGCGAAAGAATAGAACGCCGCCACGATGCAGACCAGCAGAAGGAGGATAAAGATCATATCCGGAAGAAACCGTTTCTTTTCCGCTTTCATCAACGATAACCGTACCTTTCCTTTGTAAAATGTCCTTCTTATTGTAACACGAGAAGAAAAACCGCGCAAATCTTGCCTTTGCCGCCGTTTACAAGTATAATGGATAAGACTATACCGGCGTTTCGCATACAGGCTATACATCAGATGACAGCGCGTTTCGCATACAAGCGATCCATCAGATGACAGCGGCGTTTCGCATACAGATAAAGGAGGACAACAGTTATGAAAATGAAAAGGACGCGTCTGCTCTGCCTGTTCCTTTCCGTGATCCTGCTCTTACCGGGCGCTTTTGCGCATGCGGCGGAAGCGGACGATTCCGAGACCCTGCGCGTGGCGTTCTTCGCCTTTCCCGGCTACCACACGATAGAAGAAGACGGCCGCCGCAGCGGCTACGGCTATGAATTTTTACAGCGGCTCGCCATCCACGGCGGCTGGTCCTACGATTACGAGGGCTACGGCGGTTCTTATTCCGACGCCCTTGACATGCTCCGCAGCGGCGAAGTCGATCTTGTGACCTCGGTCTCCAAGACGCCCGAGCGCGAAAAAGAATTTCTGTTCTCCGATCAGCCGATCGGCGTCAATTCCACGATCTTCACCGTCAAGGCGGGAAACACCGACATCACCGAGGGCGACTACGCTTCCTATGACGGGATCGACGTCGAGATGCTGGAAGGCAATTCCAAGAACGCCAATTTTGAGCGGTTCGCGCAGGAGCACGGCTTCTCCTTTTCTCCGGTGTATTTTGCCGACGAGGACGCCCTTGCTGCCGCCCTGCAAAACGGCGAGGTGGACGCCTCCGTCAGCGGGAGCCTGCGCCTTCTCCAGAACGAATGGCTGTTGGAATCCTTTGACGCCAGCCCGTTTTACATCTGTACGCGCATCGACCGCGAAGACCTGATGGCGCGTATCAACGCCGCCATCAACGAGATGGATCTGCACGATCCGAACTGGCGCGATACCCTGCATGAAAAATATTACTCCACCGACCAGAGCGGCGCCATCCTCTTAAACGCCGACGAGCGGGCGTTCCTTGCCGAGCACCGCGCTTCCGGCGTTCCGCTGCGCCTGCTCATCAATCCGGAGAACATTCCTTACTGCTATTTTCAGGACGGCGAAGCGCGGGGTGTCCTGCCCGCCCTCTTTGAAACGATGGCGGACAAACTCGGGCTGCTCTACGAATACATACCGGTAAAAGACCGAGAGGAATACTATGCCCTGCGCGCGAAAGGAGAAGCGGACGTCGTGCTGGACTACGCCGACGATTTTTATCTGGCGGAAGAAGAAGGCTATAAGATCACGGTGCCGTATTTCCAGACCAACTTCGCGCGCCTGACTTTAAACGACTTCAGCGGGACGCCGGAAAAAGTCGCCATACCGGCACAGTCCGACGTATTCGACTACCTTCTGAAAAACCGCTACGAAGAAAAAGACATCCTGCGCTATCCTACCGCAGAAGACTGCGTTTCCGCGGTGCTCAACAAAGAGGCGGACGCTACGGTCCTCCTGTTCTATACGGCGGAATACTATGCTTCCAAAGACGTGCGGGACCGCCTGTCCTTCGTCGGTTTCGGCGAAACGTCCCTTGCCTACGCCGTCGGGGATCAGGTCAAAGGCGGACGCTACCTTCTCTCGCTGCTTGACAAAGGCGCCGACAGCCTGAGCGACACGGAACTGGAGACGATCCTCTCGCGGGAGATCAGCGCAGGAAAATCAGAAGACGACAGCCTGACGACCTTCCTCTACCGCAATCCGCTCTACGTTATTGTCGTCGTCGCCTTCCTTCTGGTGTTTATCTTTGCCGTGGTGCTTCTCGCGGTGCGCACGCGCAACCAGAAACAGCTGCAGCGAAAGATCGCGCTTGCGACCGGCGAACTGCAGAAAAAGACCGACGAACTGACGGAGGCGCTGACGGCCGCGGACGCCGCCAACCGCGCCAAGACGACCTTCCTTAACAATATGTCCCACGACATCCGCACGCCGATGAACGCCATCATCGGTTATACCGCCTTGACTTCGACGCATCTGGACAATAAGGAGCGGGCGCAGGATTATCTCGCAAAGATCGCGCAGGCGTCCAACCACCTGCTCTCGCTGATCAACGACGTGCTGGATATGAGCCGCATCGAATCCGGCAAGGTCACGATCAACGAACGGCCGGAAAACCTCGCGGATATCCTGCAGGGACTGCGCAACATCATCCAGTCGGACATCCATTCAAAAGACCTCGACCTTTTCATCGACACGATCGACGTCACGGACGAGGAAGTGTACTGCGACAAACTGCGCTTAAACCAGATCCTTCTGAATCTGACTTCCAACGCGATCAAATTCACGCCTTCCGGCGGCACCGTGAGCGTGAGCGTAAAGCAGAAGCCTGCGGCATCGCCGCAGCGCGGCATGTTTGAATTTAAGGTCAGCGATACCGGCATCGGCATGAGCCCGTCGTTCGCCAAAAACGTCTTCGATCCGTTCACCCGCGAACAGACCTCGACGGTCAGCGGGATTCAGGGCACGGGCCTTGGCATGGCGATCACCAAAAACATCGTGGATATGATGGGCGGCACGATCGCCGTTGAGAGCGAGCAGGGAAAAGGCAGCACGTTCACCGTGAATCTGGAACTGCGCTTCTCCAGCGAACACCGTGAACTGACGCAGATCGAAGAACTGAAAGGCTTCCGCGGTCTGGTCGTGGACGACGATATGGTCTGCTGCCAGAGCGTCTCCAAAATGCTCCGTCAGATCGGTATGCGCGCGGAATGGTCCATGTCCGGACGGGAAGCGATCGCGCGCACGCAGGAAGCCATCGAGATGGCCGATCCTTTTGAAGTCTATATCATCGACTGGTCGATGCCGGGACTCAGCGGCATCGATACCGTCCGCGGGATCCGCAAGATCGTCGGCGACGATTCGCCGATCATCCTGATGTCCTCTTACGACTGGTCGGACATCGAAACGGAAGCGCGCGAAGCCGGAGTGAACGGCTTCATCAGCAAACCGCTGTTCGCCTCCGATCTTCACCAGACGCTGGAGCGCAACATCCGTCAGGGCGGCGAGGCGGAACTTGAAGCCGAAAAACCGATCCGCCGTCAGGACCGCTTTATCGGCAAACGTATCCTTCTGGCCGAAGACAACGAACTGAACCGCGAGATCGCCGAGGAGATCCTTACGGAAAGCGGCTTCCGCGTTGAGTCCGCCGCCAACGGCCAACTGGCATGGGAGATGATAAAACACGCCGTGCCGGGCTATTATGATCTTGTGCTGATGGATATCCAGATGCCGGTCATGGACGGCTACGAAGCGACTCGCGCGATCCGCGCGGAGGAAGATCCGGCCGTCGCCGGAATCCCGATCATCGCCATGACCGCAAACGCGTTTGACGAAGACCGGACGGCAGCGATCGAGGCCGGAATGAACGGCTATCTTGCCAAACCGATCGAATTGGAAAAGATGATGGAACTTTTGCAGACGCTGTTTTAGCCGGAACGCGCAACCGCGCCGCAACGACAGGATCTTTTATCAGAGTTTTAATACGACGCCGAGGAACGCGCCCGCAATCAGCCAGAAGACCGGATGCAGGCGACGCAGTTTCCCGATCTGCATCGCGGCAAAAAACGCGGCGCACAAGGCGACGGAAACGATCGGAAAACGCCACGCGCCGTTTTCGTCCGTAAACATTGCCGTCTGCATGAGCCCGAGCACCGCGGCGGCGATCAGGCCGGTAACGGCGGGACGGATCCCGCCGAACACGGCATTGACATACGGATTTTCTGCAAAACTCTTTAAGACGCGCGCCACTAAAATGACGACGATGATACTCGGCAGGACAAGAGACAGCGTGGCGACAAGCCCGCCCGCAAGCCCCGCCGCATGATATCCGGCGTAGGTCGCCATATTGATCCCAATCGGCCCCGGCGTGCTCTCGGAGACCGCCAGCATGTTCGCGACGTCCGCGCGCGTGTACCAGCCGCGGCGGTCCGCCAGTTCCATCAGAAACGGGATTGTCGCAGGCCCGCCGCCGATGGCAAACAGGCCGACCTGAAAAAATTCGATAAATAACTGCAAAAAGATCACGCGCCTTTTCTCCTTTCCCAAAGATAAAAACATACGCCCGCCGCCCCAGCGAGGAGGACGATACAGACGGTCGGCACCGGCGAGAAGACCGCGAGCATAAACGCCGCGAGCGCGGTCAGGATCCCGATCAGGTCCGAGAGGTTTTTCTTTGCCATCGTCAGCACCGTCTGCAGCAGCAGCGCGCAGACGACGACCTTGATCCCCTCGATCGCGTGTCCGACCGCGGGATATTGCATGATCTGTTCCAGAAAGACCGCGATCACGGAGATAATGAGCAGCGACGGGCTCACCATGCCAAGCGTCGCCACGATCCCGCCGGGCAGCCCCTTTTTTTTGTAACCGACGAATGTCGCCACGTTCACCGCGATAATGCCGGGCGTGCACTGCCCGATCGCATAGTAATCCAGCAGTTCGTCCTCCGTGACCCACTGCTTCTTTTCTTCAAGTTCGTAGCGGAGCATCGGCAGCATCGCAAGCCCCCCGCCGAACGTCAGCCCGCCGATCCTGAAAAACGCCGCGTACAATTCCAAATATTCCTTCATATCGCCAACTCCCGTCTCAAAAATTCATACCAGAAATTCTACGGTAACCATAGAAAAAAGTAAACCCCGCCTTGCGTATCCGCGCCGTTCCATGTATGATAGACCTAGCAAAAAAGGAGGACGCACATGGAAAAAGCAACGCAAAACGGCAGAGCGCGCCGGATCAAAGAGAGGATCTTCCGCGTGATACAGATCGGAAACAAGGAGGACGTGATCAGCCGCCTCTTTGATATCTTCATCGCTACGGTCATTCTCCTCAATATCCTCGCGATGACGCTCGAGACCTTTGACGAAATGCGCTTCGCCTATCCCCTGCTGCGCGGCGTGGAGATCGTCACCGTCCTGATCTTCTGCGTCGAATACGCGCTGCGGATCTGGACGGCGGATCTGCTCTATCCGAACCTCAGCCGCCCGCGCGCGATCGGGAAGTTCCTGCTCTCCTTCGACGGCGTCATCGATCTGCTGACCATCCTGCCGTTCTTCTTTCTGTCCGGCTTTGTGGTCTTCCGTATGCTGCGCGTCGTGCGGATCTTCCATCTTTTCCGGATCAACGCGCAGTACGATTCGTTCAACGTCATCACGCGCGTGCTCTCGGAAAAGAAAGACCAGATCGTCTCCTCCGTCTTTATCCTGCTGATCCTGATGTTCGCCTCCTCGCTCGGTATGTACGCCGCCGAACACGAGGCGCAGCCGGAAGCGTTCGCGAACGCCTTCTCCGGCGTCTGGTGGTCCGTATCCGCGCTTCTGACCGTCGGCTACGGCGACATCTACCCGATCACGGTCATGGGAAAGATCATGGCCATTGTCACGGCCTTTCTCGGCGTCGGCGTGGTCGCGATCCCGACCGGTATCATCAGCGCGGGTTTTGTGGAGCAATATACGCGCATCCAGCACGCGAACGTCCTCGGCGAAAGTTCGCTGCCGTTTGTGACCGTGCGGATCACCCGCCGCCACGACTGGGAAGGGAAGCGCGTCAGCGAAGCCCCTCTGCCGCAGGGCCTGCACCTCGCGCTGATCCTGCGCGGCGGCGAACCGATCGTCCCGCGCAGCGATACGGTCTTCATGACCAACGACAGCGCCGTCCTCGCCGCGGAAAGTTCGCCGGAGGCGATCGGGATGCGCTTAAAGGAGATCATCGTCAAAAAAGGCCATCCGTTCGCGGGCCGCGCGATCTGCGATCTGGATATCTCTCGCCTGACGACCATCCTGACGATCCGTCGTCGCGGCCGGATCCTCATTCCCGACGGCTCCACGATCCTCCTCGAAAACGACCGGCTGACCGTCTACACGCGGCATACGGAGCCGCCGGACGCCCTTGATCCTGATCTGTGATGCATCCCGCTAAAGCGATTCCGGCCCGAAGGAAAGCGGCAGGAGTTCTTCCAGCCGGTATTCCCGATACTCGTCCTTATTTTTGACCAGCAGGATCCGAAATTCCGATGGGTCGCAAAATTCCGCCATGACCTGACGGCAGACGCCGCACGGCGGGCAGAAGCGGGAAGGCGTCGTTTCGTCTTTCGCCCCGCCCGCGATCGCGATCGCGCGAAAGGCGCGCGCCCCTTCATTCACGGCGCAAAAAAACGCGGTCCGCTCCGCGCAGTTTCCGGGCGAATACGCCGCGTTCTCCACGTTGCAGCCGGAGAAGATCCTGCCGTCTTCCGCCAGCAGCGCCGCGCCGACGCAGAAGCGCGAATACGGCGCGTATGCGTTCTTTCTGGCGGCCAGCGCCGTTTCAATCAGTTCTTTTTTACACTTCTCCATGTTTGTCCCCTTCCTTTTCTTCGTTCCAGAAATCCACCGGCTCATGCTCCTGCAGGCGCGCAAGGAAGCCTCTACGCTGAAGTTCCTCCTGAATACGGTCGAGCGTCTCCTCGCTGTCCGCCGCGACCGTGTGGTAGTGGTAGCCGGAAGTGACGTTCTTCAACGGCGAGGATTTTCCCGTGCGGATCTCCTCCATGTAGCGCGCGATGTCCGCACCGGAAGCGATATCCAGCGGCGCGCGCACAACGCCGTAGACCTTGTGGTAAACGAACACGTCCAGCGCCCTGCCGCCACAGCGGACGATCAGGGAAAGTTCCTCCTCCACCTCGTCATCCGTGTGGCGCATTTTGAACACGCGCGTCTTTACGTTCTTTTTTTGCAGGAGATAGCCGCGATTCGTCGAAATGACTTCCTCACCGCCCTGACGGATCAGTGCGACGTCCTGCACGATGATCTGGCGGCTGACGGAAAACCGCCGCGCCAACTGCGCACCGGAGACCGGCCTGCCGCACTCCGACAAAAACGCTACGATCTGTTGTCTTCTCTGTTCTCCGTTCATATGCGCTCCTATTCCTTCGTCTCCTCCGTATCCGCAAGGACGCGGAGATTTTTCAGCGAGATATCCATGATCTTTGCCGAATGGGTCAACGCGCCGCTGGACACATAATCGACGCCCAGCCCGCGGAGTTTTGCAATGTTCTCGCGCGTGATATTGCCCGAGACTTCGATCTTGGCGCGGCCGCCGATCAGCGCGGAGGCCTCCGCGATCTGTTCCGGCGTCATGTTGTCGAGCATGATGATGTCCGCGCCCGCGTCCACCGCCTCGCGCACCATCTCCATCGTCTCGACCTCGACCTCGATCTTGCGCACGAACGGCGCGTAACGCCGCGCGCCCTCCACCGCCTGACGGACGCCGCCCGCCGCGCCGATGTGGTTGTCTTTCAGAAGGACGCCGTCGGAAAGATTGTAGCGGTGGTTGCCGCCGCCGCCCTGCCGGACGGCGTACTTTTCAAAAATGCGGTTGTTCGGCGTCGTTTTCCGCGTATCCAAAAGCCGGATCCCCGTGCCTTCTAAAAGTTCCACGACCTCGGCGGTGTATCCGGCGATCCCGCTCATGCGCTGCAGATAGTTCAGCGCCGTGCGCTCGCCGCTTAGGATCACGCGGATATCGCCGCGCACGATCGCGATCTTTTCCCCGTTCTTTACGCGGTCGCCGTCCTGCTTGAAACAGATCACTTCCATCGTCTCGTCCAGCAGCGTGAACGTTCGGGCGAACACCTGCAGCCCGCAGATCACACCGTCCTGCTTGCAGATCAGGTCGGCTTCGCCGAGCGAAGCCTCCGGCATTACGCTGTTCGTGGAAACGTCCTCGCCGGAGATGTCCTCCCGCAGGGCGCTCAGGATCAAAGGATCCACCTGTAATCTCATCGTTGCTTTATCAAACATATTCTCTCCTCCTTTCCTGTTCCGCCGCGTCTTCGCACAAGCCGTCCGCGGCTTCCGCGCCCGTCCTGCGGATCGCGTCTTTCACCTGCCGCCGGTAATCCTGAAGGATCCTGCCGCCGTCGCGGTAAGCGGACAGATCGGCGGGAAACGTCCGCTGCGCCTCCCCTTCGTCTTTTTTCAGGCCGCAGATGTCCTGCGCCGCGCGCTTGGCGAAGACCAGACTTTCCAAGAGAGAATTGCTCGCCAGACGGTTCCGCCCGTGCACGCCGTTGCACGCGGTCTCGCCCACGGCGTAGAGCCGCCCCATCGTGGTCCGGCTCTCGTGATCCACCTTGATCCCGCCCATGAAATAGTGCTGGGCAGGCACGACCGGAATACACTGTGAAAAGACGTCGTAGCCCATTTTCCGGCAGTGCTCCACGATGTTCGGGAAGTGGGAACGCAGGGCTTCGCGCCCGACGGGCCGCAGGTCTTCCCAGACGTGATCCTCGCCGTCCTTTTCCATCTGCTCCAAGATCTTTTCCGTCAGGACGTCGCGCGGCAGCAGTTCGTCCGCGAAGGGTTCGCCGTTCTTGCCGTAGAGACGGGCCCCTTCGCCGCGCAGGGATTCGGAGATCAAAAAACTGCGCTCCCGCGCGTCCTTCACATAGAGCGTCGTCGGATGCACCTGAATGTAATCGAGATGTTCCAGCGCGATCCCGTGCTTCATCGCGATCGCGAGCGCGTCACCCGTTAAGTGCCGGTAATTGGTGGAGTGGCGGAACAGGCCGCCGATCCCGCCCGTGGCAAGCACGGTAGCATTGGCCCGTATCGCATACGGCTCCCCGCCGTCCTTTTGCACGACCGCGCCGAAGCAGCGGTCGTCCCTGCAGAGCAGGTCGAGCATCGTCGTGTATTCCAACAGGCGCACACGGGAACGCTTCCTGACCTGCGCGAGCAGTTTGCTCGTGATCTCGCGTCCGGTCTGATCCGCATGGAACAGGATCCGGCTGCTGGAATGCGCGCCCTCCCTTGTAAAGACCGGCCGCCCCTGTTCATCTTTCTGGAACTCGACGCCGTAGCGCGCCAGATCCCGCGCCACCTCCGGCGACGAACGGATCATCAGTTCCACGGAGCGCCTGTCGTTCTCATAATGTCCGGCGCGCAGCGTATCTTCCATATAGGCGTTAAAATCATCGGGGTCGTGCCACATGCACATCCCGCCCTGCGCCAGAAACGAATCGCTGCTCTCCGCGTCTTTTTTTGTAATGATGACGACGTCCGTCTCCTCCGGCAAATTCAGCGCCAGATACAGCGCCGAACATCCGCTGCCTACGATCAAAATATCCGTTTTCATAATCTTTCCCTTTTCTTTGTCCGCAGTATGCGTAAAACTCTGCGGCTAAGTATAGCATATCTTTGCGCAGGTGACAAGACACCTGTCAAGTTTTATCTTTACAGATGTAAAGCTTAGGTTGACAATACCACTGTCAGGCGATATGATGGGAAACAGAAAAACAACCGAGGTGAAAATATGCGTTCAACAAAAGATTTGCAGGAGGAGATCCTGCATTGGAAAAAAGAAAACGACGTGTGCATTCTCGCGCACGCGTATCAGAGCCAGAACATTTTGGAGATCGCCGACGTGACCGGCGATTCTTACGCGCTGAGCGTACAGGCCGCGAAAGCGCCGCAGAAGACCATTCTCATGTGCGGCGTGCGCTTTATGGCGGAGACCGCCAAACTCCTTTCTCCGGAAAAGAAGGTGCTCCTCTCCCACGACGGCGCGGGCTGCCCGATGGCCGAGCAGATCACGCCGGAGGAACTTGAATCCTTGAAAAAGACCTATCCCGGCTACGCCGTGGTCGCCTATATCAACACCACCGCCCGCCTGAAAGCACACTGCGACGTCTGCGTGACGTCGTCTTCCGCCGTCTCCATCATCCGGCGGATGGAAAACGACCGGATCCTGTTTTTGCCCGACTGCAACCTGGGCGCGTGGGTCCGCTCTCAAGTGCCGGAAAAGACGTTCGCCTTCGTCTCCGGCGGCTGTCCGGTCCATCAGACACTGCGCGCCGAAGACGTCCGCAGCGCCCGCGGGGCGCATCCGCACGCTCCGGTCCTCGTGCATCCGGAATGTCCGCCGGAAGTCGCGGCGATGGCGGATTTTGTAGGAAGCACGACGGAGATCATGGACTTCGCCGCCAAAGACTGCGCCGCGTCGTTCATCATCGGCACGGAAAACAGCATTGTCGAACACCTGCAGTTCCTCTGTCCAGAGAAACGCTTCTATCCGCTTTCCAAGGACTGCGTCTGCCACGACATGCGCCTCACCACGCTGCAGGACGTCCTCGACTGCGTGAAGGGCGAAGGCGGGACGGAAATCGTTCTGGAGCCGGAGGTCGCCGCCGGAGCGAAACGCTGTATCGACGCCATGCTGAAGCTGGGCGGGTGAAAGGGGGAAGTTCAGGCGTCAGTATCTCCCATAGTTCCAAAAACTCTACCATATTGCGGCCACGCAGTCAGTTATGAATCGCAACTCTGGGGGGCAATACTTCTCATACAATAGTGGCTCGGCTTCCGCCGCTCTTATCCTTCGTCACGACAATCTGCTTATCGATCTTCTCCCGAAGTTCCGCCACATGGGAAATAATTCCCACTAGGCGGCTGCCCTCCGTGAGCCCCGCCAAAGCATTCATTGCCTGCCCCAGAGACTCTTCGTCCAACGCGCCGAAGCCCTCGTCTACGAACATAGTATCAAGTTTCACGCCGCCGGCTGACGACTGGATCTCATCGGAAAGTCCAAGTGCAAGAGACAGTGAAGCCTTAAAAGATTCTCCGCCGGAGAGCGTCTTCACACTGCGCTCCGTACCATTATAATGGTCGATCACGTCAAGTTCCAAACCGCTCTGGCTCTTATTGTTCTCAGCTTCCAAGCGTCGCTTTAACTCGTACTGCCCACCAGACATCACCATGAATCGTATGTTGGCTCTCGCAATGATCCGATCAAAATATGTCATCTGAATATAGGTTTCCAGCATGATCTTCTCTTTTCCTTTGATATTGCCGTTGGCCGTATTGGATAGGGCGAGAACCCATGCATATTCCTTCTCAAGCCCATCCAATTTCTCGGCCTTATCCTGAATCTTCTCAAGAGCTTCTCTATTTTTCCGCAAGTGATCTTTGATCTTTTGGGACCTATCGTTCAGATCATCTCTCTGATCAGTAATCGTATTTTTTTTATGTTCTTCCGCTGTTTTGTCGAGACCGACATCTTCTTCCAACGACTTCTGGAGCGTCTTTATGCTGGCCTGATATCCGGAGATCTTCTTTTCGGATTCGTTAAAATTCTTCTCTGCTTCTTCCCGGGCCTTTTTCATCTGCATAATTTGTTCGCCAATTTCACCTACTTTCGCCTCAGCGGCTGTTCTGCTTTTATATGTCAGTTCTTTTCTGAGTGCTGTAATCCGCCGCTTTTTCTCATTCTGCTCAGTATTGTCGGTTGCCAGTTGTTTTTCAAGATTGCCTACTTCATTCCTAAGCTCTTTCAATTCATTTTCTTTCTTCGGTATTGTACGATCCAATTCTTTCTTACGGTTGATATTCTTCTGCTCCGCGTTTATTTCTTTTTCAATCTTCTCAAGGTTCTTGTCAGCATCAGCACGTTCCTTCTGAACCTGCTTCTCAACATCCACCCACCACATTCCGCCATTCTGAAGCGTATCCATCTCCGGTAGCAGTTCGTTGATTTGCCGACGCAGATTATCTTCTTTCTCTTTGATCGTACTGCGCACCTTAGCACAGTTCTCACTTGCGGTCTTGAACTCCTTCTGGGCGCGATCGTCATCCTCCTTTGCCTTCTTAAGCTGTTCCTCAGAGGGCACGTTTTCCGACTTGTCTGCAGGATGCGGATGGCTCGTGGATCCACAGACCGGGCATGGCTGGCCTTCTTCCAATCTCTCAGCCAGTATCCCCGCCTGCTCATTCAAAAACGCCCAGTTCTTCTCCTTATAGTCATCAGCAGCCTTATTCGCCTTATCCTCAGCACTCTTAAATTCCTTCTTCAGTTTTTCAAGTTTTTGCTGCTGCGAACCCAGCTCATTAAAGCTGTTCTGCAAATCCGTAAGACCCTTATGCCGGTCGTTTATCTGCGTTTTTCGGGTCTCCAGTCTTGCCTTATTCTCACCCGTTCCAGCCAGTGACTCCTGTTCCTGTTTTATATTTTCCAAATACTGTTCTTCCTGCTGCGCTTTCTGTCTCTTCTGATCCAAATCAGTTTCCGTTTGGTCAATGGCAGATGTCAATTCATTATATCTCTTTACCAAACGATCCAATTCATCATACTGTGGCAGTTCGGCCTCAATCTTAGCTTTCTGCGCAGTCAGTTCGTCCGCTTTCGCGCTTTGCGCCTTCTCGGCATCCATTGCAGCCTTATATTTATCGTTAAGCGACTGTTCCTTCTTCAGAGCCTCTTTATTCTGCTCCAGATCATTCTGCGCCTTCTCCCGCTTTTCCAGTTTTCCCAGATTACTGTTCACCTGATCTAGTTGCTTATTCAACTCTTCGATCTTCTGCAAAATGTCACGGTCGCTCTCTTTATCCTTCTTAATCAACTTCGTAATTAACTTCGTCACTTCCGATGCAGGCAGTTCTCCATCTTTTGCCTTCTTCACATCGCTAAACAGCACATCATCTTCCTCACACGCCACATCGTTAATGCACTCTTTCATGCTGTTTCTGACCCCGTCGCACTCATTTTTTAACTCTCCTGACTTCCCCTTCAATTTCTCCTGCAGATCCGCGAACACTGTCGTCTTAAAGATCTGCCGAAAGATCTTCTTCCTATCCTCTGTAGGCGCAAGCAGAAGTTTTAAGAAATCCCCTTGAGCAATCATAGCGATCTGCAGAAACTGGTTCCGATCAATCCCCATGATCTCCCGGATGGCCGCGTCCACCTCTCCCTTTTTTGTGATAATTCGTCCGTCCGGATATGTAAGTTCCGCACCGGCGCTCTGCTTCGTGAAACCTTCACCCCTGTCCTTCATCCGCTCGTATTCCGGATTCCTTTTCACTGTATATGTCTTTCCTGCATAGGAAAATACCAATGTCACCTCCGTCGGCGTATCCGGCGCCGCATATTGAGAGCGAAACATCTGAGGTTTTCGGTTGTCTCCGCTGGCTTCCCCGTAGAGAGCATATGTGATTGCATCAAAAATCGTTGTCTTACCTGCTCCGGTATCTCCGGTGATCAAATATAGTCCGCTCTCCCCCAGTTGATCCAACGGCAGCACCATCTTCCCTGCGTATGGTCCAAAAGCAGACATCGTCAATGTAATCGGTCTCATAGTTTCTCCTCCCACGTCTTCTCAATTAGTTGCTCCATAAACTTAGACTGTTCTTCACTCATAGGCTGGTTGTTCTGCAACTCATATAATTCCGCAAACAACTCCAATGGCGTCCGTTTCTCCACATTCTCCGCCGCTTTAATCTGTCCCCCAGCACGCGTTCTTTTATTGTCATAATCCAATTTCATCAGGTTCCGATAAATGATTCGCAACTTACCAATAGCGTCCGGCACATCCTCCTCATCTGTAAGCGTGATATGGACGTAATCCTCCTGCCAGTTCGTATTTTCATAAAATGATCGAAGCGTCAGTTGCTCATAGGATCCCTTAAGTTCCACCAAATCCCGCTTCGGCACGAGTTCTACGGTTCGGATCATAAGGTTTCCCTTTTCCGCCAGTTCTACGATCGTCACCGATTTATGGTCGCCCGCCTCAGAGAACGAGTATTTTAACGGCGTCCCGCAATAACGGATCTGTTCCGAGCCACAGTTCTGGGGCGAATGGATATGCCCCAAAGCCACATAATCGAAGTCCTTAAATATCTCCGCGTCCACATTATCGGAACCGCCCACCGAGATATCCTCCGAATCAGAGCGCGTGGCACCGGTGACAAACTGGTGGGTGATCAGCACATTGCGGTGGGATTGATCCAGATTCATATCTGCAATGGTACAGGCGACGGCAGCCGTATAAGAGTCGATCTCCTGATTCTCATGGAACCTCCGCACATGAACCGGCTTTACGAATGGCAGCATATAAATATCCACAGGCCCATATTCATCATTTAGGAAAATAGGTTCAATACGCCCGTCATAGACCGGCGACATATGGATTCCACCCTCGTCCATGATCCGCGACCCGAAGGCGATCCGCTCCGGCGAGTCATGATTCCCGCTGATTACGAACACCTCAAGTTTTCGTCTCGCCAGCCATACAAGGAACTCATCAAAAAGCCGTACCGCTTCAGCAGACGGAACAGATTTGTCATATACATCGCCCGCAATGATTACGCCGTCCGGTCGTTCGTCGTCGATGACTTCAAGAATCTTCTTCAGTATGTACTCCTGATCCTCCAGCATCGAGTATTCATTGACGCGCTTTCCAAGATGTAGATCAGAGAGATGAATCAGTTTCATATCATTTCCTCCTCGTATAATATCTTTTAGATAGGCGTTTGCGAAACGCCGCGGGCCGCATAAATACGGCATTTCTTGTTACTCAAAAACAAATAACTCCTCACTGGATATGGTATAATAGAGTTGTCCAGAAACTATAAACCATACACCCAAGAAAGGAGTTATTCTGATACCTATGATAC